>JAEUHH010000064.1 GCA_016795505.1 Verrucomicrobiales bacterium
CGAGCCGCAACCCGAGCCGCAACCCGAGCCGCAACCCGAGCCGCAACCCGAGCCGCAACCCGAGCCGCAACCCGAGCCGCAACCCGAGCCGCAACCCGAGCCGCAAGCCGAGCCGCAAGCCGAGCCGCAAGCCGAGCCGCTTCCCGAACCGCTTCCCGAACCGCTTCCCGAACCGCTTCCCGAACCGCTTCCTGCGGGAAATGTCGCCGTTCAGCTGGATGCCGGACCGATCTGGTCGGTCGGGGGTGAGGCTGACGACTTGGCTGAGCCTCTTGCGGCCGCCGGCTTGTCGGAGGTGGTGATCCATGATTGGACCCCAGAGGCCATCGAAGCATGGGCTCTTTCCGATCAGGTCGAGGCGCCAGTGCCCGCGGATATTCCGCCCCCAGTCCCCGCCACGCCTCCGGTCCCTTTGCCAATGGGGCGCAAGCCGCTCGATCTGGGGCGTCCGGAACCCGTTTCCAAAGAGCCGGCGCCTCCGGTCCAGCCGTGGCCCTTGGAGATTGAGACCGCGCCGCCGATTCTGCCGACTCCGGCATCGGCTCCAGAGAAAGAGGAGCAGACTTCGTCACCCGTTCCCCATATGGTGCCGCTGCTGGCGCCGACGATGCACCGCGACCTCGTGTCGATCCGGAAAAAGCCGCGTGTTCTGGTGGTCCATCCGGCGGCGTCCACCGGACGGTTGATCCGTGAGTCGCTGCAAAATTTCACCCAAGCCGAGATCGATCTTTCGCCCGATACCAGTCACGGGTTCGAGATGGCCCTGTCGAGGCGCTATCACCTGTTCATCTTCGCCCTCCATCTGCCCGACATGGATGGGCCGTTGCTCTACGAGATGATTTCCAAGGCCTATGCCGCCTTCCGCGAGGGCGAGAGCCGCACCGCGCCGGGGGTGATCTTCGTGCGCGAGCCCGAGGAACGCCTGCCGCCGCCGGAGATCAGCCGCGATGCGCGGGTGAAGGGCATTCTTTCCAAACCGCTGAGCATCGAGAGACTCCTCGATGCCGTGAAGTCCACCCTGCCGATGCGCGATCCGATGTGATGCGCAGGCGGCGGCGCCGCCGCCGACTACCCAAACCAATAGATTCCTTCAGAAAAATGCGCTACGCCCTCAATGCCTCCACCATCAAGCCCGTGCCGCTGCTGGAGAAGATCCGCATCGCCGGAGAGACTGGCTACGACGGCATCGAACTGTGGGCGGTCGAGCTCTATGAGCATGTCGGCCGCGGGGGGGAAATCTCCGAGGTGGAAAAAGCCCTCGCCGACCACGGACTCACCGTCCCCAGCCTGATCGCGGTGCGGAACTGGGGCGAGTCCTCGGGTTGGGAATACAAACTCGCGCTCGACGAGGTGCGGCGTCGGTTTGAACTCGCCGCCCGCATCGGCTCGCCGCTGGTCGTCTGCACCCCGCCCATGGAGCGTCCCGGCATCGAGGGCTTGGCGGATCGCTATCGCGACCTGCTCCAGATCGGTCGCGAGTCGGGGGTGCGGGCGGTGCTGGAGTTCATCAGTTTCTTCGCCAGCCTGAACAACGTGTCCGATGCCGTGGCGGTGCTGGACGAGTGCGGCGATCCCGATGGCTGCCTCATCCTCGACGCCTTCCACCATTGGAATCAGCGCACCACGCTCGACGATATCCGCGCCCTGCCGCTGGAGCGCATCGCCCACTACCACATCGACGACGCGGCGCCGGGCATTCCCAGTGGAGCGCAGAAAGATCCCGACCGGGTGATGATCGGCGATGGCGTCATCGACCTCCACGCCGAACTGGCCGTGTTGAAGGCGAAAGGCTACGACCGCTGGCTCAGTCTGGAGCTGTTCAGCCAGACTTGGTGGGAGCGGGATCCCCGCGAGACGGCTCGGATCGGTCTGGAGCGCATGCGCGCGGTGTGGGAGGCAGCCTGACTTTCCGATCGGGTCACGGCGGCAGCTCGCCCAGGTAGAGATCGTCGAAAAAGACATCACCCGACACTTCGCCCTGATCCGGCTGCCATTGGTCGTAGCGGGCTTCGAAGAGCACCCGCAGGCTGGCGAAGCCCTCGGGGAGAAATCCCCAGCTTTCCTGAAATGCCGCCGGCAGGTCGATGGTGAAATCGACCCAGCGATCCTGCGGCACCTCCAGCGGGCCGAGGAAAACGAATTTCCGATTCCCAATCTCGAACGGCTGGCGGTCGATCCCCCCGAGCACCCAGGCGACCTGAAGCGGCGCTTCAGACCCTGTCTCAAAAACCGGAAATCCGCGTCCCGGCGCCGGCGTCAGCGAGACCACGACCTGGAGATACTGGTGTCGGGCGCCCTGTTTCCATCCCTGCACCCGGTAGGAGCCCGACAGGGTCCGCGGCAGACGATCAGTCGGGAGATCCCGCACCACGCCCCACACCCAGGTGCCCTGATCATTGCGCTGGCGGCTGTCCAGAGCCAGCTTGGCACTGTGTCGGCCCGACCGGGCCACCGTGTCACTGATGGAAAAATCGCGCCAAAAGGGACTGGTGGACGCCAGACTCGTCCACGGCTCCCGACCGGATTCGAAGGAGCCGTTCGCCAGCCAGTTGTCCTGCGATGCCCAGCGCTGGGAGGCCCCCGGCGGCTGCGGCGAGCAAGCCGGCAGGATCGCGAGCAGGCCCGCGGCCGCCAGCGGGAGATGGACGCGTCTGTGAGGCTGCCTGCCGGGATCGAGAGTGTCGGTCACGATCGCGATGGTATCGCCCGGCGGCATTTTGGCAATGGCGGCATCGACAGAGCCGAAATGGCGGCTATGGTCTTCGCGCCCGCTCCGGCGGGACCCAAACCCACCAGATCACACCCCATGAAATCCCTGAAAACACCCCTGTTTCTCGCCGCCGGCCTCGCCGCCGGCCTCGCCGCTGCCGCCCTCACCGTGTCCGCCCAGCAAGAAGGCGGCTGGACCAGCCTCTTCGATGGCAAATCCATCGATGGCTGGGCGATCAAGAGCGGCTTTGCCACCTACGAAGTGAAGGACGGCACCATCCACGGCACCACCGCCGAGGGCAGCCCGAACACCTTCCTGTGCTCGAAGGAGCAATACGGCGATTTCGAGCTCGAATTCGAGGTCAAAGTCCACGACAAGCTCAACTCCGGCGTCCAGATCCGCTCCCAGCTCAAGGAAATCGAGAAAGAGAACAGCCACGGCGGCCGCGTCTTCGGTCCCCAGGTGGAGATCGAGTCCAGCCCCGGCCAGGCCGGCTACATTTATGGCGAAGCCACCGGCCTTGGCTGGCTTTCACCCGAGCCGAATAACAAGGATCACGCCCACAACCACATGAAAAACGGCGAGTGGAACCATTTCCGCATCGTCGCCAAGGGCCCGCGGATTCAGACCTGGATCAACGGCCAGGCGGTCGCCGACCTGACCCACGAGGAAATCTACAAAACCCACCCGAAAGGCTTCATCGGTCTCCAAGTCCACGGCATCGGCAAGCAAACCGGCCCCTACGATGTCGCGTGGCGGAATCTCCGCATCAAGCCGCTCAACTGACCGTCGATTCCCGCGCCAGACCTGGCCGGAATCGACCAACCTCACTTTTTAAAAAGGCTGCGGAAGAGATTCCGCAGCCTTTTTTGCGCGCTCGCTTAAAGGGTCGAAATTATTGGGGGTTCTGAAATTTTCATATTTTCAAAAAAATTCGCTTGCTAAACAAATAATGTTTTTTATAATTTTCACACCATATCGAACCCAACATGAAAAAGCTCCTCGTCGTCCTCAATGATTTGGAAGGTTCCGGAAAGTCCACCGTGGCCCGGACCTTGTCCCACTACCTCAGCGACCAATCTGTGCGCCACTCCCTCATCATCAGCGATGAGAGTGATGCCGAAGCCGGCCTGACCGGAGAATTCTGGGACATCGAGGACGAAATCGAGATGGGCCAGCTGATCCGGAGCCTCGATCGGAACGACGCCGTGGTCCTCGACATCGCCAGCGGCGCCGCCCGGAACTGGGCGGAATTCTGTGAAGCCGAGGAACTCGACTCCGTGCTCTCCGAGATGGATGTCGAGATGACCCTGATCATCCCCGAGCACCGCGCCGAGCGTTGCCACGAGGAGATCGTCGACTTGGCCGAGATCTTTTCCGATCAAGCCGATTACGTCATCGTCCACCTGCCCATCGAGCCGAAGGGATCGGTGGAGGAAAAATGGAAGGGCGGCTACGCGGCCAAGGCCGTCAACTACCTCGGCGCGCTGGAACTCACCCTGCCCGGCATTGATGCCGACCTCGAGACCGCGCTTGAGTCCAGCGATCTGTCGCTCGGCCAGGCGCTCGGCCAGCTCGACGAGTTGCCCCGTTTCCTGGAGGTGCAGGTTACGGAATGGCGTGAAAAAGCAACACTTGCATGTGAGCGCGCTTCGGAATATTTGATTCCCGAGCGCGTCGATGGTCTGGTCAGCACCCGCTGATCCGTCCGGCGCAAGCCAACCAATTTCTGGAGTATTCGTTTGGAGGACGATACGGAGCGGGTCCTGTAGGCTCGCTCCAAAAAGAGCCCCCGGTCCGAGTGGACCGGGGGCTTCTTTTTTGCCCCATTTTCAGCCAGGTCACTCAGACCGGCAGGATCTTGCGCATCCGACGATGAGGCAGGGTGACCTCGACAAAAGGCGGGCCCTCCACCGCATAGCCAAGCGGCTCGTAAAACGGCACCACCGTCGCGCGGGCGTTCAGCACCAGCTCCCGGATGCCCCGCTCGCGGGCGTACTGCTCGGCAAAGGCCACCAGCATCCGTCCCAGACCCCGACCACGCCACTCCTCGGCCACTGCTACCTGCCGCATTTTGGCGATGCCATCGCCCAGCACGTTCAGCACCAGACAGCCGGCCAGGATCGACCCGTCATCGCTCCAGATCGCCAGATGCCAGTCGCCATGCTCCGCAGCCAGCTCATCCGGGGAGAAATCCAGGCCCAGCGGCAGCCGCAACACCGTGCGGCGCAGCGCCACCGCTTGGGCGTAGGCGGGCGAGCCGTGGTCGATGGGAGTCAGGACAGGCAAGGTGCGGATGGCGTGGGTTTGCTGGGGACCAGTGGGCTCAGCCTCCACACCACCCAGGCCACCGCATAGAGACAGGCATCCTTGGCGATGCCGCCATGCATGTCCTTCAGCGAGTCCGGGTGAAAGCCGACCACCAGAAAGATCAGAATCGTCATCGTGACCGATGCCGTCAACACCGCCGCGCGCTCCAGCCGGCCCAGGCCGATCGAGATACCTGCCACGATCATCACCAGCCCGAGCCCCACGAGGAAGCGGTCCGGATCGGGCCAGAACAGCCCGGAACGCAGCACGAGATCCCGCTGCATCGCGGTGGGGCCCAGGATCTTGGGCACCAATCCCTCCCAGATCCAGACAAAAGCCAGCGACCAGCGGCAGATGACCTTCAGTTTCCAAAGTTCGATGGCGGATGGCATGGCAGTTCAGTTCGGTTGGGATTCAGGACGCGGGTTGATCCAGCCGGGCCGGCCCATCAAGACCTCGCGACAGCCGGGACTGTAATTGGCAAAGGTGAATCGGGCAGTCGCACCCCAATCGCGGCCGCCGGGAGCCCTCTCCAGCAGCGAGCGGTCGGTGAGTGCCAGGTCGATCCGGCATTGGGGCCAGGGCCGATGCCAGATCCGGAAAAAGCCGGGTTGCCGTCCGCCCGCCCAGGTCACGTAGGCGGTGTAGCGCTCCAGCAGGAATTCGTCCAGCGATCCACGGGTGCACGGAGCGAGAGGCTCCGCCAGCCAGTCCGCGTGATACCGCAGCGACGCACCGCCATCGGCCGTCGTCACCCGACCCTCGATGGCCGCGTCCTTTTCCGGCTCGTGGTGGTAGTCGATCCGGCCCAGTCGATAAGGCAGGCCGAAAGCCACCGGACCAAGAAGGACGGCCAGCCGGTTGGTCAGCCATTCGGCGAGGAAATGGATGCCCGGCTCACCATTCCGGACGACATAGGTCCGGACATTGAGGAAGGCATGGGTGGCGATCGGGGCAAAAAGTCGACGCCCCACCGATCCTCCCAGCCGCGGGCGCATGTCCCGCATGGTGAAAGCCACCAGGCTCACCCACGCCGAGCCGTCACGACAGTCCAGCGGAAAGGGCACCCAGGGCTGGAGCCGCTGCGGCTCGACCGAAAAATGGATGAACACGGCCCGCTCCCAGTCCGCCAGGAAGAGTGGCTCGCCCCGGCGCGAGTGCAGCCGCTGCCAGCCGAGTTCTCCGGGGGTGGCCGCGGTGGATGGATTCCGATCAAACAGGGTAGGATCGGAGATCGAACCCTGTTTGATCGGAAATCGCGGCGCATTCATCGGGGTGGGGCGGATGGGAGGATCAACGAAAGGCGACGAACCAATAGACGGCGGCGCAGCCGCCGTAGGCAAGCGTGAGGATCCAGTGAATCGCGGTGCGTCCCGGCTGTCCGCGCCAGTGCGACGAGTCGTAGTAGAGCCATTGGATGGCGGTGCGGATGGCCCAGAATCCTCCGATCCCGGCGGCGAGCCAGCGCGCCATCGGATTGTCGCCGCCGGCGATTTCCGCCGCGAACCGCAGGGTGATGATGCCAAAGATGAGGAGCGTGATCGTGATGAACCACTTGTGGACGTGGAACACCTCGCGCATCAGCAGTGGCAGCGCGGCGAGTTGGCTCTGCCAGCCGAGCAGGCGGTCGAGCCGGAGATTGATCAGGGCGATGGCGATCTGGCCGAGGGCGGCGAAGGTGAGGAGAGTGGGCATGACGTTTTCAGGGTTCAGTTTTCAGGTGGCTGATGGCTTCGGGTAGGGTGGGGTAATGGAAGGTGAATCCTTCATCGAGGAGACGCCGGGGGATGACGCGGCGGCTTTTCACGATGAGTTCCGTCTCGGTGCGAAGGAGGACGGCGCCGATCTCCAGCATCCATCGGGTGGCGGGTAGTCCGAGGGGACAGCCGGCGGCCTGGCGGAACAGGCGCATCATCTCGGCGTTGGTGACGGGCTCCGGGGCGCACAGATTGTAGATGCCCTTGGCATCGGGTCTGCCGATCAGCCAGTCGATCGCCCGGCAGAAATCAGTGGCGTGCAGCCACGAGACATACTGGCGACCGCCGGCCATCGACCCGCCGAGCCCGAGCCGGGCGAGGCGGAGGAGCACTTCGTTCACGCCGCCCGGCTCGGGTCCCATCACCATGGCAGTGCGGAGCGCGATCTTCCGGGTGTGCGGCACGGCTTCCGCCTCCAGGGCGGCCTCCCAGGCGGTGGCCACTTCGACAGAGAACGCGTCGCGGGCGGCAGGAGTGGCTCCGATGGCGCCGGCCTCGTCGTGGGGAGCGCCGAGGGTGTGGCGGTAGATGGTCGCGGTGCTGGCATTCAGCCAGACCGGCGGGGGAGCGGCTGCCTGACGAATCGCCTCGCCCAGAATGCGGGTGGATCGCAGGCGGGAATTCAGGATCAGGGAGCGATTGGCGGCGTGGTAGCGGCAGTTCACCGATCGGCCGGCGAGATTGATCACGGCGGCGGCGTTTTCGAGTTCCGCGGCCCACGGGCCGAGGGTCTCGCCGTCCCAGTGGATGCCGCGGCCGTGGATGACGGCCCCGGGTCGGCGGCTGAGGATGATGGGCTCTTTGCCATGGTCGTGGAGCCATCGGGCAAGGGTGCGCCCGAGAAAGCCCGAGCCGCCGGCGAGGATGATTTTTGTGTTCGGACTCATGGATCAGGTATTTGGGAAGATGGCAGCCGTCCCGAAGATCAAGACGAGCGCGACAAAGGCCACGGTGAGGAGGTGGTAGCCGATGCGGTAGAGTGGTGTCGTCAGATAGGGCCGGGCATCGAAGACAAAGAGCTGCACGGCGAGGCGTGCGCCCCAGAAGACGGTGATGAATGCCGCCAGGGCCCGTGCGAGTGGCTCGCCGACGGCGATTTCGGTCGCGAAGGCCGCGGAGAGCATACCGAAGCCGATGATGACCAGCACGATGAAGGCGCCATAGACCCAGAACAGGCGGCGGAGCATGTCGGGCAGGGGAGCGAGGGCCGACTTCCAGTCAAGTGCCCGCGGCGTGAGGGCGCTGGCGATGAGGATCGAAAGCTGAATGGCCGAGCCGAGCAGGATGAGTGTTTTCATGAGGTCAGAGAGACGGGGTGAGGATTTTCAGAAAGGCCGGATGAAAAAGCAGCGGAGCGGGAGCGAGAAAGACGAGCCAGGTGAAGGCGCGGCCGAAACGCTGCGGCTGATGCCGCTGGATCAGCACGGCGAAGCCCTGAATCAGGAAGTAGAGAGTCGGCAGGCCGTAGCCGGCGCGGGCGGGCAGGGAGATGACCAGTTCGTGCGCCAGGCCCGAAGCCAGAAAGCCGGCGAGCGTGCCTCCGGTCACACCAAGTCGACGTACGAGCGGTCGGAACAGGGCGATGCGGGCCACGTCGCTGAAAGCGCGATTCCACCGGCTGCCCCACAGCTCGGCGAGCGACGCGGCGCGCCAGGGCTCCCGCATGATCGGGGCGACGGGATGGCCGAGCCTTTGCCAGAAGCCCGCCATCAGATGAAAGAGGCCGAAATGCAGGCTGGCGACCAGTCCCGCCATGGTGAGAGTGCCGGCGAGGGCTGGCAGGTGGCGAAAGCCAAAAGCGCTGGCAACGAACGCGCTCCCGATCGCGAGCCCAACGAAGCCGTGACGGAAGGGTACTGGTCGAATCGGTGATTCTGGTCGCGGGTTCGCGAACGCGCCGGCATCCATGCCCACCCAAAGTGCGAAAAGCGGCGATATCGGGGTGGGCTCGCGGGTCCACGCGAGGATTTTGAACCCCAGCCACAGCGACCCGGCGAGGAGCCACATCCGGACGCTGTCCGGCAGGCTGGGAAAGGCCGCTCCGATCAGCCAGGCGGCGGTCGTGAGCAGCGCCGTCGTCAGCCATCCGATCCACAGTGGTGACGGGATCCGGCCATGGTGGGGCAGTTCGCAGCGCCCGCCGACGCAGTGGCGGTTCGCGGCCAGACGGCGGTAACTGGCTCTCAGGAGCGTCCGGATGCCCGGCAGGTGAGCCAGGGCGAACAGCGGCCAACTCCACCAGATGCGTCCAGCGAGGAAGATGGCGGCATCGGCACCGCCAAAGACGCGGCCATCATGCCACCGGAGCCGCATCTCGGACTCGGCGGCGCCGTTTTCGAACGGGACGGTCACCACGCCGCAGCGACGCAGGAACGGGGTGATCGAGCGGACCGACCGGCAGCACAGCGAACAGGTGCCGTCGTAAAAGAGTCGGCTTTGGCCTGTGTTGTCAGTTTTATCATTCATTTCTGTAATAAGAGAAATTATGGGCCAAAAAAGAGTCATGGGGTGGCTCAGGTGGCCGAGCCGCCCATGAATTTGATGAGTTTGTCGCCCATGCGGAAGGCCGCCACGGCGGTCTTGGTGGGGAGTCGGTTCATCTGTTCGTAGAACTGGGTGGCCAGTTCGAAAAAACCGAGCAAGTCTTCGAGTCGCTGCCGGGTGTGGGCTTCTCCGGGTGTCGTAACGGTCCCGGTCGCTGCGGCTTCGCCGTCTGTGGCGGATTCGGCGAGGCACTCGCGCAGGATGCTCAGGGTGGGGTCAATTTCGCGCCGTTTTCTCTCCGCGGCGATGGTGCGGAACATCTCGTAAACATCCTGCATCGACTCGAAGTGGTCTCGACGGTCGCCCGGCAGATGCACCACGCGGACGATGCCCCAGTTTTGCAACTCTTTGAGGCTGTTCGACACATTCGAGCGGGCGACGCCGAGCGCCTCGCAGATGTCCTCGGCATTCAACGGGTGGTCCGAGGTGAAAAGGAGGGCGTGGATCTGCGCCACGGTGCGGTTGATGCCCCAGCGCGTGCCCATCTCTCCCCAGTGGAGGATGAATTTGCGGGTGACTGGCGGCAATTGGTCCATTTCTTCGATTTCTGTTTTGACAGAAATTCCGAAAACATCGGTTGGCAAGCGAAAAAAGGTCCCGGGAGGCATTTTGATGAGAAGGGCACCAAAACCCATCGGGTTGGGGAAATTGGCGCATCCGGGTCGCTCTCCGGCAGTCCTTCCGCAAAAAAGTCGTCCCAAATGAGCGGCTTGGCTTTGCTCCGGGCGCGTAGCCTACGTAAAGTCTCCCCATGCTCATGACTCCCGTCTCTCTACCCCGCCTTTTCCGATTTTCGTTGCTGGCCGGGCTTGGACTGGTCGGGCTCGCTCTCGGGCAGGGCCCGAAATCAGCTGAGCCGGAGAGTCCGGGTGCCGCTGGGGCGGATGCCTCCTGGGCGGGCAAGGGACTCATCGTGCCAGTGACGACGGACGATCTTGATGATGCGCATCGTTTTCGTGACCTGCTCGATTTGCTGGGAAAGGCGCAGGCCGATGGCGTGAAGGGAGTGGTTTTCGAGATCAACGTGCGTGGCGGTGCTTCTCTGGAGGCCCACCAGCGACTGTTGGAGGAAATGCCGCGGCTCCCCCTGACTGCCCACAGTTTTGTGAATCCATCGGCCCTCGGAGCCGGCTCGCTGATGGCGTTGGGGACCGGTGCGATTTACATGGCGCCGGCTTCGATCATCGGTGGTTCGGGCGTGGTGATCGATTCGGAGGAGAGCGAGGAGGCCCAGCGGCGAAAGCTGGCTCAGGAACTGTCAGTGCTGAAGGCGCGCGCGCGTAGCCTGGCCACCGTGAAGGGACACAACCCGGTGGTGGCCGAGGCCTTCATTGACAGCGATCTGGAGGCCCGGATCGGAGACGAGATCCTGTCTCCCAAGGGCGAGATCCTCACGCTGACGGCCGACGAGGCGGTGCGCCCGGTGGGTGGGAAGCCCGTGCTGGCAAAGGCGATCGTGGCGACGGCGGAGGATGTCTTTCGCGCGGAAGGGATCGATGCGCCGATCGTGCGGGTGTCTCCGCGCGACTTTGCCTCGCAGCGCAACCGGGCGAGGCTCAGCCCTTCGGTCAAAGCCGGAAAAGCCGCCCAGACGGCGCCCGCAGAGCCGGGGGGCGTGGAGGGAGCATCGGGTGAGCGCCGCGCGCTGTTTGGCAAGCGTGACCAGATCAGCTACGCTGGAAAAATCATCCGCATTCCCATCGGCGAGGAAGATCTGGCCACCGGCCAGGCTCGGTTTGATTTCATGGATCGAACGCTGAAGAAGGCGCAGCTCGAAGGGGCGGAGGCGGTCATATTCGACATGGATACGCCGGGCGGCTATGCCTGGTACACGAAGGGCCTGCTGCTGAACAGTCTCCAGGGCATCACCGTGCCGACGATCACGTTTGTGAACACGCGGGCGGAGTCCGCCGGCGCCATCATCGCGATAGGAACCGATGCCATCTACATGCGGCCTGCCGCGACGATCGGTTCGGCCCTTGTGGTGGCTGGAGGCGGGGTGGAAATGCCGGAGAGTCTGGAGGACAAAGTGACTCAGATGGCCATCGCCGCGGTCCGGAACATGGCGGAGCTGAAGGGGCATCATCCCGATGTGGCCGAGGCCTTCGTGACCCAGGAGAAGGAGGTGAAGATCGATGGTGTGGTGGTTCATGAAGCCGGGCATGTGCTGAACCTCAACACCATCGATGCCACCCGCCAGATCGGAGGTCGGCCCGTGTTGGCAAAAGGGGTGGCCGACTCGATCGAGGACATCGTGACGCAGGAGGGGTTGACCGGAGAGGTGATCGAGGCACAGGCGTATGGGATGGAGGCCTTTGCCCATTGGATTCAGAAGATTTCCTTTGTCCTGATCATTCTGGGTCTCGCCGGTGCCTACATGGAGATGCAGTCACCCGGCTTCGGGGTCCCGGGCATCGTGTCGCTGCTCGCGTTTGGCTTGTTCTTTTTTGGTAACTACCTGGCGGGCAATCTCGCCGGCTACGAACTGGCCGTGATGCTGGTGGTGGGGCTGATCCTGATCGGGATCGAGATATTCCTCCTGCCGGGGACGGTCATACCCGCCCTGGTGGGTGGTGTGATGGTGCTGGTGGCGATTGGCATGGCCATGGTGGACCGGGTGGACTTCACCTATGCCTGGAAGGGCCTGCCGGGTGCTGATCGCTGGGGCGAGATCCTGGGCGAGGCGGCGCTGACGGTGACGCTTGGCTTCTTCGGGTCGATCGTGCTGCTGCTGGCGGCGATGCGTTTCCTGCCCCAGACGCGGGCGGGCGGATGGATGATCCTGAAACAGGCGGTGCCGACCGGGGCGTCCATTCCGGTCGAGACGGGTGTCGGCGAAGCGGAGCGTCACAGCTATGTGGGATTGACCGGCGAGGCCGCGACCGATCTGAGGCCGGCTGGAAAGGGGCGGTTCGGCGGCCTGTGGCTCGACATCATCTCCGACGGCGAATTCATCGACAAAGGCACGCCCCTGCGGGTGATCAAGCACGAGGGCTCCCGTGTCGTGGTGGTGCGGGCGGGAGAGGGTGGTTGACGACGGCAGTGCGGACTTGTCGGAGAGCTGGGGCGAGCGGTAGACTGGTTGGCATGATGAATTTTCGCCCGCGTTTCTTGATTTGGATCTCCGCGACTCTGGCTTTCCTGTCGGCAGTGCCGGGGACTTTTGCCAAGCCGCCGAACATCGTGCTGATCTTTGCCGATGATCTCGGCTGGAAGGATGTCGGGTATCAGGGAGCGGTGATGGCCGAGACGCCCCACCTCGATCGGCTGGCTGCCGAGGGCATGGTTTTCTCCTCCGGCTATGCCGCGGCCGGAAACTGCGCGCCCAGTCGGGCCTGTCTGCTTTCCGGCCACTACACGCCACGCCACGAAGTCTATGCCGTCGGGAGCACCGACCGCGGACCCCGCGGAAAAATGCGCGTCCAGCCGGTGCCCAATCGAACGGGACTGGCTCCGGCAGTGACGACCGTGGCCGAGGCTCTGCGGGCCGCCGGCTATGCGACGGGGCATTTCGGCAAGTGGCACCTGGCTGGAAAGCAGGGCGCGCTACCCACTGAGCAGGGATTTGACGTGTCCTTCGATTCGTTCGGCGAAGGCCCGGTGCCCGAGGGCACCGAGGGCAACCGCGCCGGCCCTCCGCAGGATCCCAAGGGCGTTTACACGCTCACTGACCGGGCCTGTGCCTTCATGGCGGAGCGTCGGGAGGGGCCGTTCTTTGTCTATCTTGCCCATCATGCCATTCACTCGCCCCTGCAAGGGCGGCCGGAATCGATCGCCCGTTTTTTGGCCAAAGGAGCCTCGGAACGGGATGCCAAGTATGCCGCCTGCACTCACGATCTTGATGACAGCGTCGGGCGCCTGCTCGCCAAGCTGAAGGAACTCAGACTCGATGAGGAAACGCTCGTCGTCTTTACGAGCGACAATGGCGCGGTGCAGGCTTCGTCGCAGGAGCCTCTCCGCGGCAGCAAGGGCGGCTACTACGAAGGGGGCATCCGGGTGCCGTTTCTCGTTCGCTGGCCAACCGTGGTGAAGGCCGGAAGCCGGAGCGAGGTGCCGGTGATCAATGTGGATCTGTTTCCCACTTTCCTTGCCGCGGCCGGTGCCGCGTTGCCCGGCGGTACGCCTCTCGACGGCGAAAGCCTGCTGCCTTTGCTGCGTGGAGAAGGAAGCTTGAATCGTCAGGCAATCTTCTGGCATTTTCCCGGCTATCTCGACAATCCCGTCAATCGGGGCCGGACCATCGACGTTCGCGACGGGTTTCGCAGTCGTCCGGTGAGCGTGATTCGAAAGGGGAACTGGAAACTGCACCTCTACCACGAGGAATGGGCGCTCGACGGCGGCCGCGACGGGCTCCCGGCCAGCGGGGCGGTGGAGCTTTACGATCTCGCCTCCGACATTGGCGAACACAGCGATCTGTCTGCCGAGCGGGCGGACAAACGCGATGAATTGCTGGCGGATCTGCTGTCGTGGCAGCAACAGGTCAGCGCCAAATCGGCGCATCAGCCCAACCCGGGATCTGGCGAGAAGGGAAAGAAGGGGCGGAAGAAGTGATCCTGGCCGGGGCATCGGTCATTTGGCACAGGATGCTGGGAAAGCGCCGGCCCGGTCATTTCACGGCTTCGCCGGCGAGGAGCTTTTTCACCAACTCGGCGGTTTCCGCGGCGCCTCCGGGGCGGAAGCCAGTGGAGACGTGAGCAACCTTGCCATCGGGACCGACAATGACGGTGTGGGGAATGCCTTCGACGCCGTAGGCTTTCCCGGCCGACTGGTCGTGGTCGAGACCGACTGCGAGGCTTCCCCAGTCGCGGGACTTGAGAAATGCGGTGACGGTTTCCGGAGATTCAGCCTGGTTCACGGCGATGAACTTGACCCGTTTGGAATCGAGCGCAGCGAAGGCGTCGATCATCTCGGGAAGGGCGCGAACGCAGGGGCCGCACCAGGTGGCCCAAAAGTCGAGGATCACCACCTGATCGCGCTCCTTGGCGAGGTCGAATGTGCCGCCGCCGAGCAGGGGCAGTTCCACTCGCGGCGCGACCTTGCCGACCAGTTCGGCGGCTGGACTGCCGGCTGCGGCGCCTTCGGGTGACGGCTCAGGGGCAGCCACCAGAGTCCAGCCGTTCAGAGAGCCGCCGGAGGGATCGCGGGCGGGTTCGCTGGTGCGGATGAGGTGGACGTGATCGATGGGAATGCGGCACTGGCCGAGAGTGGGCGAGTGGCCGGTAATGGCATCCGGGCCGAACGATTCCACGGTCAGCCCAAAGCGGGCGCCGCTGCGCAGCATGAGCCAGTGGGTGGGCAATGCCGGCAGGCCGAAGGCGTCGGGCAGGGCGTCCTGAATCGGTGCCTCCTTGTCCTTGGCCTCGGTTGTGGTCGGCGGGGTGAGCCAGACGATGGCGGCGGCGCGGTCGCTGGGCAGGGTATGGCTTTCCAGACCGGTACGGAAGGCGATACGCTCGGCGGTGGCGGACTCGACTGTGCCACGCAGGAGGTCGCCGGTGTGGGCGACGAGCAGGTGGCCGGGAGGATCGTTTTTCCGAAAACGCGGCAGGAAGAGGGCCTGGTCACGCGCCTTGGCGGGCACCGGTGGCACCCAGGTGTAGCCAGGCGTGGCGCGGAGCTTGAAGCCGGAGATCGTGACGGTGCGCTCGCCATTGCCCCAGAGGTTGGCGGGTTCGAAAATGAGTCCACGGCCGGAGCGGGGAGTTTTTTTGGGATCATGATTCACCGTCAGGCCCACGGTGCCGTTGATGCTGATGGTGATCTGCCGATTCGACCAGTTGATCCGGATCTGGACTGGCTTCCCATGCTCGACCGGGATCTGACGATAGTTGTCGAAATTGCCCTCCTTTTCCTCTATGCCCGCGTAGACCTCGTTGCCATAGTGCGCGAGCAGGACGCGAGTGGAGGGACTGTCGCGATAGGTGCCATCCGTGAAGAGGCGCACCCGGGCGGTGCCATAGCCGGATGAGAGCAGGGCGAACTGGATCTCGTCGCCTGCCAGCATGGAGGGATGACCGAAGGAACTGGCGGTAGGGAGGGAAACGGATTTCAATGGTTCGCCGGGCTCGGCGAGGTCGACCTGTCCGCGAATCATCTGCCAGCCGGGGTCGACGAAATCCACCGTTTTGAGACCAGGGCCGGGGAATTGCATCGCATCTATGGTGTCGCCATTGAAATCCTGCGTGCCCACCATGTCGCTGCGCAGAGTGACCGCCCCGCCGTCGCGATCGATTGCGACCAGTTGGCCGGGGACGATCTGGCCGTCCTTGAGGAAGAGGAGGGAGGGCGATGTCGGCCATTTGCCATCGGGCGGCGTGGCGCGGACGATTTCGACGGGAATAGTGTCTTTGGTGAGTGGCACGGCTTGGGTAGCTCCGATGGGTTTCCAGTGCGGCCGATTGCCGGTGGCTGGCATCCAGTGGCCGTGCATGACTGGTGCGGAGGCGAGGGAAATGCGGTCGTAAAGGCCCAGCGGATCGGGCTTCTCGGGCGGATGCTGCCAGCGGATCTCCTGCAGCCCGCCCAGAGGCGAGCGGATGGGGGCGGCGCTGAAGTCGGTCGTTGTTCTGATTTCCTGGCCTGAGATGGAGACGATGCCGCCTTCCAGCGAGGTGCCGTCGGCAAACTGGAGGCGGGCCTTCCGAGGGTCGGTCATGTCGGCGGGCTTCTCCGATGGGGCTTTGGCCAGAGACGGAAAGTGTACCGCAATGACTTCGTCGAGGGAGATCTGACGGGTGGGGCCACCCGGGCTGCCGGCGTAGGTGAGCCGGCCGCCTGCCAGTGCCACGGGATCACCTGCGGTGAGGCCGACTTTGGTCAGGAGTCGCGGGTTGGCGGGATCGACCGGTGTGGGGCCGGCTTTCGGCCACTGGCCATCCCACTCTCGGATCAGAAGGGTCTCGATGGTGAGGTCACGTCCGCGGTTGTACCAGGAGATGCCGTCAGGCGGCAGGGCGTTTTTGTCGGAACCCTGGCGGTTGGGCTTGCTGAGCGGCAGTTGGTGGATTCCGTCGGGGGTGTCGGGAATGACGGGCTTGGTTTGGCCATCGGGCAAGTTTTCCCATCGACCAAGGAGGGTGCCATCCAGCGTGGCAACTCCGCCGCGTCCGGAATTGGGGTCCCAGAACAGGCGGAGGGTGACCGATCGATCCTCATCGCTCAGTGAGAGCAGAGGGGCGAAATGGGCGCCGCGTCGGAGCACGATTTCATCGGCCCACGTGGTCACCACTTCCGTGTGGTTCGCGCTGAGCAGACGGAGCTCAAACTCCGGCCGCGAGGAAGAGCGGATGCGGAAGGCGATCTCGACGGGCTTGTCCAGCTTCCAGGGCAGGGTGATCCGCTGCCGCAAGGCGACGGAGGAAATGGCGCCTCCGGCATCCTGAAACCAGCGCCGGCCCTCCGGAGGTGGGGCGGTATTGGTGACATTGTAGCGCCAGTCCTGGACCCCGAAGGGTCCGTGAAACAGCACGCCGCCGCCCTTCAGCCGGAGGATTTCGCTGACCCGGTCTCGGGCGATTCGCAGGTCTCCGTGCCGTGAGCTTCGCAACGTCAGGTGGTCGCGATCGATCGCAGTCAGATCACCGAAGACGCGGCTGCCACCGTGAAGGACCACGGAAAAGGGATCATCCGTTTTCGCTGTGGGTGCGGAGAGGGTGATGAGCCGTAGTCGCGCGGTGTCGATGTCGGGTGCGGCGTCGAACAGTGGCGAGGACCACCGCAGGGAGTCGGCATCGGCATCGACGAGCCGGCCGGTGAGAGACTGCCCATTCCACCATTGCAACTTTCCGTCGGTCCCGGAGGCCGGGGCCGTTTGCTCCTCGGCCGGGGCCAGGTGGCTTCCCGCGGCGAGAGTCGCAGCGATGCCGAGGGCGAGGCGGAGGCGCAGAGATGGATTCTGGGACGGTCGGGCGCTCATTCAGCGTTCGTAGATGGGGAGGAAGCGGTAGTTGAGCCCCAGCGCGAGCAGGGACATGGCGGTGCTGTAGGCGCTGCCGTTGAAGGAGCCATCCTCCTGCCGGCTCTGTTCCAGTTGGCGCACCGTGGCGGCATTCCATTTCTGCCAGGAGTCGTAATCCCCCTGAAAAAGGGCCTGGGCCATGTAGTAGCGGAAATATTCGATGTAATGGCCACTTTCATCGTGCTCGAGCCGGCTGGCGATGTGATCGAGCGTGGCCTTGTATTCCCAAGTCTCCTTTTCCTTGGCGACGGCGGCTACCAGAGTCGCGATGGCGGAGCGGTTCATCGACTGGCCCATGCCGCCGAAGCCGCCCGTATAGGCGACCGAGCCATCCCGGCCCGTGCTGCGGCGCATGTATTCCAGCGCGGCGTTCACCGTTTCGTCCGGCACGTCCATCCCGGCATTCCGCGCAGCGAGCAGGCCCATCAGGACTGCTCCGGTGACCGAGGTGTCCGCGTCGCTCGCATCGGGCGTGTAGCGCCATCCGCCCCAGCGGTTCTTCTTCTGGGAGGTGGCCGCGCAGCGGATGGCGAGGTCGAGCGCTTCGCCGAGGCTGCGGCCCTTCTCGGACTTTTCATTTTCGGAAGGCTGCCACAGCAGGGATTCATCGACCGCGCCATAGGCCTCGGCCAGGGCGAGCATGGCAAAGCCATGGTGGTACATGCTGTCCGGCAGGTAGCCGGTCTCGGCATCCTGGGACGTGATCATCGCCCGCAGGCCGCGCCGGATATTGATGGCGTAGCGGCCGAAATTCGGATCCTCGCCCGAGGCAAGGAAAGCCATGACGCAGAGACCGGTGACACCGCTGCCCTGATTGTTGTCCTGCCAGGAGCCGGCGTTGTCCTGCTTCTGGGCGAGCCAGGCGAGTCCGCTGTCATAGATCGACTCGACTTCCGGGGGGACCCGGCCGCCGAAACGGAGTTCAGGATCCTGCGCGGTGGAGACGCCGGGATACAAGGCGCCCGCCAGCGCAAGGACGGTGAGGTTTCTCGGGAAAAAGCGGGTGGTCATGGGGCTTTCTTGGCTTTGTCCGGCTGGGCGGCGGCGGATTGTTTTTTCTTCTCCTCGGCCTCCTTCTTCATTCGTTCGTCGTGATAGCGTTTGATGCTATCCCAATAGCCTGAGACGCGTCCGCGGAACTCGGATTCCCAGGCAGTCCACTGCTTCTCGGTCAGCAGCGCCTTGAAGTCCTTCTCCGGGATACCCTCCAGAATGAGAACGTTGTAATAGGAGTTCAGCTCCCAGGGCGAGTCCTCGTCGCGATTCCCGAAATAGCGCTCGATATCGGGTCCGTAGGTTTCGAGAGATTTGGACGCGAGTTGCAGGATCTGGCTGGCTTGCTCGGGTTTCAACCGGGCCGCATTGTCGAACTGCTGGATCAGCAGACCGAGGGTGGCCTCGCGTTGATAGGCCCTCCGGACGTTGGTTTGCTGTTGCCAGGCCGCCCGTTCGGTATCGGTCAACAGGTGGCTGATGGCAAATGTCCAAATGCCGGTCGCCTCGGCCTTGGTCTGGCGGCCGAAACTCACCCGACCTATGCCCGCCAGCAGCTTTTCCACGGTGGCGGCGTTCTGGTTCCCCGTGCCGATCTGGTTGCGTACCCACTGCTGGTAACTGTTGTACCAGGCGTTCACCTCATCCTCGGCGGCCCCCTTGGCGGCGGTGAGCAGGCGCTTCTGGCGTGGCGGGGGCAGGTTGGCGGCCCGGGTGATGGCGTTGACCTCGGCCACGAGGCGCGCTTCGATGCGATTGCGTTCCTGAACCATCTGATCGTACAGGAATCCCGAGATCACCCGTTCGGTGGCCACTGGATCGGGGCCGCCTGCGGGGGTGGGCTTGTTCTCTTCATCTCCTTCGCCCGGCTGGCGAGGCGGCCTCCGGCCCTGCTCGGATGGGTCGGGTTTCTCGACGCGGGCTTCCCAGATTTTTTTCTGCCAGTCCTCCAGGTGCTTCTTGATCTCGGCATGGTCGGCCTGACGGCACATCGAGGCGATGCTTTGGAAATTCATGCTGCCCCACTGTTGCTCCAACCGCTTGGCGAGGGTCTCCGCGGCCGCCTTTGCGAGGAACGGCTCGATCTTCTGGCGTTGATCGGCCGTGAAGGCCAGGCGCTCATCGAACAGGCTCACCAGAATGCGGATGGCAACGCGCCGCCGGTCGTCTGCCCGCCTTTTGGTCGCCTCCTCCCAGCGCTTCTGTTCATCCGCGGACAACAGGGATTCCAGTGCGTCTTTCCATGCCTTCTGGTTCTCGGCCTGATCTTCCGTTCGCCAGCCGACCGAAATGTAGCCCTGTTGCAGCATCATCTCCCGCTGATTGGGCGACTCTTCGGCAATCTCCTTGAGGGCGCGCTCCTTCCAGGCCGCGATGGAGTCGTCGACGGCCTTTTTGGCGGCGGCTTCGAGCTTGGCGGTGCGATCGGCATCGAGATCGACCGCCATCTGGATGTCAGCGACCTTTGGGTCCATCTGGCGGGTAAAAGATTGACGGTAATTCTCCGAATGCGTCTCGATGAGCCTTCCGAATTGCTCGTCGAAGCGCTTCTTCTCCTCCACCTCATGAGCGGCGAGAGCCTTGGTCCAGTCCGCCTGCTCGTCCTTGGACAGGATTTTCGCCAGGCCGTCGGTCCAGGCCGATTGGTGAGAGGGGATGGCTTCCTCCAAATTGACGCCACCCAGTTGGAAGTCTTCATTGATCTCGGAAGTGAGCAGGTTCTTCCGGGTCGATTCGGGAAACTTCGCCAGCGCTTCGGTGATCGATTTGGAACTCGCGGCCAGGGCCTGCTTGACCGCTTCGGCCACGGCGGCATCGAGCGCCTCCGAGCGCTTCGCGTCGAGGGGGATGGTGTTGCGCAACAGTTCCACCAGCGGGCGGATCTCGGCCTTGAGCCGGCCTTCAGAGGCTTTGAGGATGCGGTCGCGCAGATCGGCGAGCTGTTTGTCCGCCTCCTTCTTCTCCAGATCGGCATCCTCTTTCAGTTCGGCCAACTGCGCCGGGGTGAGAACTTTTGCGAGCGCGGCTTTCCAGGCATTTTGATTGCGGGGATGACCCTTTTCGGATACCGGCGCCTCCTCCAGCATTTCTTCGATGTTCGCCTCATCGATCTGGCTCATCGACTCGGCCAGATCGTTGATCAACTGTTCCACCTGGTCGCTGGATTCCTTCAATTGCTCTTCGTAAAGGCTCCGGATCCAGTCAATGGTGGCCTGCTCCCACGGCTGGCGGCTTTCCTCGACGGCCAGGGGCAGCGACTCCTCCAGGGTGGTCACGGCGGCTTCGGGGAGCTTGAAACGTTCGGCGAGTTCCTCCACTTCCTTTCCCATGCGTTTGGTCACCAGCTTCTGGCGCGGCGCGGTGATGGCCTTGAGCCATTGGTCGAGGGCGTCACGGAGCTTCTTGGCGGATGCCTCCGGCAGGTCGTCGAAGAGGGCCTTTTTCTCCTCCGCCGGTGGCTTTTCCTGCGCCAAGGCGGAAGATCCCGGAGATCCCCACCCGCCCAGACACAAGCCGGCGAAAATGGCGCCGGCGGGCAGGGCGTGACGAAGAGTCGGGAAACGTCGGATGCTCATCGCTTGGTGCGGGATTCAGTTGGCTCCGCCCGCTTTTTCGAGCGCATTGAAATAGGCATCGAGACCGGCGCGGAATTCGTCGGGGAACTCCCGTCCCGCCCGACCGGTGGCCTGGCCGACAGCCCGCGAGGCGACCTGCGCCTCGGCATCGCTGCCTGCTCCCAGATTGGCCAGCGCGGCTGAGGACGCCTGGGTCGCGGTGCCACCACCGCCGGGATCCGATCCGCCACCGCCGCCGCCGCTGGGCTTCATGCGCTTCGCCTGCAGGAGCAGCTCGATCGCCTCCGTCTCCGCTCCCACCGCCCGGTCGCCGGTGTCGGGCAGGGCGAGGATGGCCTTGGCCTCGGCCATGACTTCGGTGACGGCGGAGAGCAATTGCAGTTCCTTGCCGAACTTCGATTCGCCCTCCGGCAGGGCGAGGATGTCCTCGATCGCGGTGACGAGGTGATCGGCGATTTTTCCCTGATTGTTGGACAGGCGGGCCGCCTTGCCCCAGAAATCGATCTGCTCCAGCGCCGGCCGGCTCTTCTCCAGCTCCCGAGTCTCGTCGCGCAGGGCCATCTCGTCGTGGAGGGCCTGCATGACCTTCAGCACGATCTCCGGTGGCAGGCTGTCGGCGCTGCCGCCCTTGCACGAGGAGCACTCCGCGGCCGAGACGAGATCCTCCGCCCAGCGGTCGAGCGTGTCGGCCCAGTACTCGGTTGCCGAAATGGTCTGTCCGCTGAAATTGCCGCCGATGGTCAACGCCACGGTTTCCAGCTCCTTGACCACCTGCGTCTTCTTCATCTCGTCGAGCAGACTGGTAAACCGGCGGTCAGGCTTCCGTGTCGCGTAGGCGGCGAGGTCGCTCTGAAGGGTGAAGACGGTCTGGCTCTCCTTTTTGGCGCGGTCGGCCACTTCATCCGCAGCCACTACGGGGCCACCCGAGAGCGCCTTGCGCTCCAGGCCGAAGGCTTCGAGCGTGTCCTTCGCGGTGTGCTTTGCCAGTTCCATCTGGGCGCGTGAGGCGGCCTTGAGGCGTTTGACGAAGGTGCTGGCCTCCAGACTCGCGAGCAGGTCGGAAAGCTGGTCCGACACTTTGGAAAAGGCCGCCAGCAGGTCCGCCTGCTCGGTCACGGCCTGGTCGAGCTGTTGCTGGGCCTCGCTCTCCGGCGGCGGGGGAGCTTTCTCGCCGGCGATGGCGCCGAGCGTGGTCGAGGGCAGGCCCAGCTTGCCACCACTGGGCTTCTTGGGTTCACCGGGCGGCTGATCGGGCGCCGGCTTGGGCGGATCGAGGAAACCCTTTTCGTTGTCCGTGAGGCTGGGCGCCGGTTTGGGAGCCGGGGCGTCGGGATCGATCGGCTTGGCGGGACCGGGTGCACTGGGAAGATCGCCACCCTGCTTGATGGAGGGAGCCTCGGGCGATTTCGGGCCCTCTGAGGCGTCACCTTTGGGGGACGCGCCGTTTTTGGGATCGGCGGAGGCCAGGCTCGGATCGCCCGGCTTGGCATCCGGGGCGGGAGCCTCGCCCGGTTTGGCCCCGGCGGCTCCCGAGCTTTGTTTGAGCAGATCCGCCACGCTGGGCATGCGTTTTTGGGCGATGTCATTGAGATTTTGCAGCAGGGTGGCCCAGGTTTCGAGCCGCTCGGCATCGAACTCGGGATTGCGCGTGCCCTGCTCGACGAGCCGGCGACCGGCACCGTTCAGGGCCTCAAGCCGGGCGGCATTGGCTTGCTCCTCCGCGGCCTGGCGGGCGACGGCGCGACGATTTTCCGGCCGGTCGAGTTCAGCGGCGCTCAGAGCGCGCAGCTCCCGGTTCGTCTGGTGCAGTTGCTGCTCGCGCTCATAGGTCTCGCGGGCGGCCTCCAGCCATTTTCCGAACTGGGTCGTCAGCCAGAGCGCGTGGTCGGTGGCGTCGAGCACGTGGAGCACAAACGAAGCCGAGTAAGCCCGTTCGCGGTCGGGCAGAAAGTCCTCCGCCCAGGCCCGCACCTCGATGCTCTGCGGGGCGACGCCGTCGCGGGCGGCGCTGAAGGTGGCGCGGGTGTCGAGGGAGCGCAGTTCGGCGTCTCCGGCCGCGGCGATCTTTTCACCCTTGGCGGGTTCGGCGCCGCCCTTCGGCGTTTGACCCGGCAGGGCGGTCCACTCGAGTCCGGTGCGGCGAATGCCGAAGTCGTCCTGCACGGTGAGATCGAAAGCCACCACCTCGGTGTCCAGCACCACCTGCTCCTGCGATTCGCGGCGGGCGGCGATGCCGGGCGCCTCGTCCTTCACGGCTTCGACCTTGAGACGCAGGGGCTCCTTCGGTCCGAGGCCGAGGGTGTCCCGCCAGTCCAGCGACAGTTCCGCCGCTCCGTCAACCGGGCGGTAGTCGGCGACCAATCGGCCATCCACGACTGGTTGCGGCTCGTCATCGATGCGGGCTTCGGCGAGGGCGCGGCTGGCTTCGGCGATCCAGGAGACTTCGGCACCCTCCAGCAGCCTCACCGCGCCGCCGCGCACCTCGATTGCCGGCTCGTGACGGTATTCGAGGTATTTGGGCAGTCGCAACTTCGCGGTCAGGCCGGTCATCTCGGGTCGCGGACGCGGCTGCAGTTTCACCCGCTCACGGTCGTCGCCGACGGCGATGTCGATGCGGGTGTCGTCCTTTTGTGGGGCGAATCGGAATGGGTAGGTGGATTCCGCCGCCTCGGCCCGGACCTTTGGCTGGCCGGGAATGCGGGCAGTGCCGCTCGACGGGGTCCACCGGGTCTCCGGCTCCAGCGCCGCGGGCAGATCGAAGGGCTCTGCCAGCGGCACTACCAAAGTCTCCGGCAGGGAATCTACCCGGGCAAACGTGTAGCGGTCCGTGTCGCGCCAGGGCATCAGCCAGCGCGCGGCGGCATTGCGGGCGGCCTCGGGCACCAGCACGGCGGCGGCCGTGGCGAGGACAGCCAAGGTGCCGGCGGCCAGCGCCCACCGGCGGCGGCGGGGCTGCGGGACGGCGGCGGAGAGATCCTTGTCCTTCACCGCGGCGGCGGCCTGGGCGATCGCGGCCTGGACGAGACGCTCGCTCCGCCCTATGGTCCCGTCGCCGGATTCCCGCGCCAGTTCCACGATGCCCAGCAACTGGTCGCCGAGCCGGGGAAAGGCGCGCCGCACCAGCCGCGCGATGTCTTCCAGTCGCCGCTGGCGCCACACCCAACGGTGCCACAGCAGCGGTAATCCCAGTCCTGGCACCGCCGCTCCCGCGACGAGCAGGGCCGTTCGCCACGCCGCCGGCGTTTCGCCGAGCCGATCGAGGATGAATACCAGCAGCCAGGAAAGCCCAAGGCCGAACAGACCGGCCAGAATGCCTTCGGTGAATTTCACCACCCGCACCCGGCGGCGGAAATCGGTGAGCTTGTCCGTCAAAGCCGGCGGCAGGGAGCGATCGGGCGAGGCGTTCATGGCGGCGGTAGCGTATCAGATCGTCAGGCGGGTGACAATGGGCTTGGTCGGGCGGGGAGGCGGGGCCGGATTTCCGATCGAACAGGGTTGGATCGGAGATGAAACAGGGTTGGATCGGAATCGGGCGTTGCTTCTCTATGCGTGTCGGCATTCCTGCCGGCGGGTTGTTCGAAGTCTGAAATCAGCGATGGGACAGGGGCGGGTGGCGGGGTGGGGAAACCTAAAACTGTCCGGCGAGCTTGCGCCCCACCCAGAAGATGCCGAGCAGGAGAATGATGGCTCCCACCCAGATCGGATGAGACCAAAGTGGCAGGCGGCGCTGGTCCGGCTCCGGCTCGGGCAGGGCGGAGACGGCAGCCACGACGGAGGCGACATCGGGATCGGCCAACAGCCGGCCGCGGGTGAGTTGGGCGATTTCCTCCAGCACGTCGAGCCGGGCCGGGCGGCCCCGCTTTTCCCGGGTGGTGCCCTGGACGGCGATGGTCGTCTCCAGGGGATCGCCGCTTTCGGCACTGGTCAGGCGGACGCGGTGGGGACCGGCTTCGACCGGGGTGAACAGGCCGGTGAAAAGCCCCCAGGCTTCCTCCCCGGCCGGAGTGAGCCGCACACTGGCCACCTTGCCCGAGGGAGCGGCGATTTGGGCCACCACGGTGCCGTCGCGGAGCGGTTCGCCGGTGGCGCTCATGACGTTGGCATTGAGGCTGAGGGCTTCACCGGTGCGCGGCCGGTCGGGGGTGTGGAACAGGCGCATCTTGTCGCCGGCGGCCATGTTGCGTTGGTAAGCCATCCAGCGCACCACCTGGCCCCAGTAGCGGTAGTGGTACTTGTCCTCCACTCCCTTGCGCCAGCGCCAGGCGCCGTCGGCTCCCATGAAGAGAATTTTCCCCGCGCCATAGGTGCGGGTGACGATGAGCGGGACGCGTCCATAGCGGGTGGACTCAGTGCCATGGATGGCGAGCACCTCGGTGCCGACTTTGGCGCGCAGGGCGGGCGCATACCAGTGAAAGCCGGGCAGGGATGCCCAGGTGGCGGCGCTGGCTTCGTCGGTGTCCTCCAGCTTGGTCAGGAGGCTGCCGCGACCGGCCTCGGTGAGGACAAATTTGCCCGGCAGGGGCGTGCCCCAGCCACGTGGCTGGGCCTCGTCCCACACCACGGGCATCAGTTCGCCCAGTGGCGTGCCCAACAAGCTGGCTTGATGCCCGCGCAGGCCGGGCAGGAAGACGAGTCCGCCGGCCTGATCGCGCACTAGCAGGCGGAGCGACTCCAATTGTTCGTCATCGAGCTGCCCGTCGCCCAGGCCGACATCGCCGAGGAAAACGACATCGTAGCGGGTCAGATCCTCGCGCTTGGGAAAGCCGGCGAGGTAGCCGCGGCCGGCGCCCGATTTGCCGAGGTCGGGGTGGAACATGACGCACTGCACCTCGACGCCGGGATCGCGCTCCAGGGCGTTGCGGAGGTAGCGGTATTCCCAACGGGGATAGGTCTCCACCACCAGCACGCGGAGCTGCTCCTTGCGGATGTCGAGGGTGGCTTCGACGCGGTTGTTGTCGAGCTGGGTCTCGGCGCCGACGCGGGGCAGGACGAGTTCCAGCCGGGCCTCGCCGGCCTCGCGGGGCCGCCAGGAGAGGCTTTCCTCCAGCCGGCCCATCGCGGGGACGGTGACGCTTTTGGTGAGAATCTCGCCGCCGGGGGCTTTCAGCTCGATGGTCACGCTCTCCTCGCGCGGCAGGGTGCTGGCGAGGGAAAAGGGAATGCGCAGCGGCTTGCCCGCGATGGCGAAGACGGGCACCTCGAAGGAGGCGATCTCCACGTCGGGCAGCGCCTCGGCGGACCCGGCCGGCACCGCGAAGACGGGCACGCCGCGCATGCGCAGCTTGGTCGCGGCGGCGGCGGGCGAGGTGCCGGTGTTCCAGTCGCCGTCGCCGACCAGCACGACGGCGGCGAGGTGCGGTTGTTGCTCGGCTACGGCGGCGAGGGCGCCATTGAGGTCGGTGGCCTCGGCCGGCGGGTCCTCGGAGGAAGAAAACGGCTGCATGACCACGTCGAGGCGGTCGGAAAGGCCGGCCCAGGCGGCGGGATCGAGGAGAGGCGCGGCGATCTCGGAGCGGGCCTTGGGCCCGGTTCCGGCGGCGGCGGCGGGGTCGATGACATCGCGGGTTTCCATGCTGCCGGACTGGTCGGCCAGCACGGCGACGACGGGACGGTGCTCGGGCTCGTAAATCTCGCGCCATTCCGGCTGCATCAGGGTGACGGCGATGCTCACCGCGATGAGGATGCGCAGCAGTTCCAGCGCGCCGATGGAGGCTTTCCATCCGCTGCGGCGCCAGCCGATGAAGGCGAGCACCATGACCACAAGCACGAAGCCGATGCCCGCGGCCCACGCCATCGGGGTCGGGGAAAATTCGAGGCTCTGGCTGGTGGGAGTCATCAGGCGGCGGGCGGGGCGGGGGAGGGAGCGGCTGAGGTGGCTGGGCTGGCCACGCGGCGGGGCGGCATCGACAGCATGGCCTCGAGGATCAGGGCTGCGGCCATGAGGAACAGGAAGGTGCGCCAGATCTCGCTGGCGAGGCTGTCCTCGTCCTGGATCGCGTCCTCGATGATGCGAAAATCGAGCCCGACGAAAAGTTCGCCGAGCGCGTCGGTGGACAGCCGGGCGGGCAGGTCCTCCGAGGCGGGGCGGTTCAGGGCGAGGAGCCGGTCATCACGGGACAGGATGCCAGCCCGCAAAGGCAGCACGGAGGCAGGCTCGGGAGCGGTCTGGTCGGGCGCGGGAACGGATTCGGCGAGGCGTTTCCACTGCCCCGCGGTGGCCGCGTCGCCGAGCACGCCGGGCGCGGCCTCGCGTTGCCGGGCCTGGCCGAGACTGCCGATGGCGGCATCGAGGGCGCGGTGGAGCAGGGCGTAGAGCACCACGCCGTCGCGGGCCAGGCTGGAAGTCGCGGTGCCGGGGAGGGTGGCGAGGAAATAGACCGAACCCGCCGACGCGGAGGCGGCCGCATCGCCTTGAGGAGCAGTGCGGGCGAGCAGTGGCTCGGTGTCGCGGATGCGGGCCAGCGGCAGGGGAGGCGCGTGGCCTTCCGCCGGAGCGAGCGAGCGGTAACGCCGGACCTCGACTTCACCCACGGGCAGGGCGGCGCCGTCGCGGGTGTTGGCGAGCGGGCCGGTGTCATTGCGCCACCAGGAGACGAGGGCCGGCTCGGTGCCGTCGACCGTTTGCCAGTCGCCCCAGGCCAGGCCCTCAAAGGCCTCCGTCCCGGCCGACTCGGGCGGCAGGAAAAGCAGGGTGCGACCGGCGGCGACGTGATCGGACAGGGACCGCGCCGCGAGATCATCCGGAGCCGGGATGGGCGCGTGCCAGACGACGAGGGCGGTGGCTTCCCAGTCGATCTCGGCGACGCGTGACGGGGTGAGCACGGTGACAGCGTAGCGTCGGTCGGGATCGGCGGGCGCGGCGAGGGCCGCTTCGACCGGTGCGAGGGCGAGGGGATCGTCGGTCACGATGACGCTGGTCGAGACGGCCGGCTCGTCGAAAACGAAATGCCACACATTGTCCGGCGCATGGGAGTCGGCGGGCAGCTCGACCCGGCCCCAGCCGCGCTTCAGGCTTTTGTCGATGGGAATGGCATGTCCGGCGATGCTGAGCCGGTTATCGCGGAATTCGGCCTTCAGGACGCTGGCGGTGCCGTTGATGACGAGGCGCACCGGGAGTTCCGTGGCCGTATCCGAGGCGGGACCGGGGAGCGGCCGGTTGATGTCGAAATCGAGCACCACTTCGGCCTTGTCGCGGGTCTCGCGGCGGACCACCCGGGTGCCGGTGATGGACAGGTTGTCCGGCGCCTCCTGAGGATAGCAGAGCAGGTGAAAGCGGATGCCGGTCAGCCCGGCAAATCCCTGTCGGAGCGGCTCCCAACGGCCTCCGGCGGCATCCCAATCGCTTTGTCCCAGGTCGCTGAGCACCCAGATGTCGGTGCGGCCGGTCTGGTTGGCGGCGATGTAGTCGAGGGCGCCCTGCATCAGGGCCGGGATGTCCGCGGCGGTGTCGGTGGCCCAGGTCGCCGGTAAATCGGCGAGGGCTTCGGGCTGCTCGATCGTCTGCGGCTCGCCCGAGGCGCTGTCGATCAGGACGATCCGGCTGCGGCCCCGGTAGGCGTCGCGAATGCCCTCGGTGAGCTTGCTCAAGCCGGCGGCGCGCTTGCTCAGTCCGGTGGCCAGATTCGCCTGCTCCATGGAGGCCGAGCGGTCGAGCAGCACGATCACCGTGTCGGGCGCGCCGCCTGTCAGGCCCAGCCAGCCGCCTGCCAGCGGACGCGCTGCGGTGAGGAGGATGGCGGCGATGGCGATGACCCGGAAGGCCAGGATGAGCCAGCGCCGCAGCCGCGAGTAGCCGCGGTTCATTTTCTGCGCCGCCGCCAGGAACATCATCGCCGCCCACGGCACGGTCCGACGGCGGTGCAGGTGGATCAGGTGGATGATCACCGGCAGCGCGGCCAGGGGCAGAGCGGCGAGGAGGATGGGTTGGAGGAAGCTCACTTCTTTGGTTTCAGACTTCAGTTTGCCTTTTCAGCGGCGCTTCGGCGTTCGGCCGAGGAGGTAGCGCGCCAGGATGGCGGCGTAGTCGTCACTCAACTTGATGCGGTGGTAGTCGATGCCGGTGGTGCGGACGATCTCGTCGATGCCGACGAGCCACTCCTGCACGGCCTGCCGGTAGGCGCGGGCGACGTCGTCGGGATCGGCCAGGATGGCGTCGCCGCCCTCGAGGTCGACGAATCGGGCGGGCCGGTCGAACTGAAAGTCCAGCTCCCGCTGGTCGAGCAGGTGAAAGACCGAGACATCGTGCTTGCGGAAACGCAGATGTTGGACCGCCGACTTGAGGTCCGCCACCGGGGCGAACAGGTCGGAAAAAATCATGATCTGGGCGCGCTGGGAGACGCGCTCGGCGGCCTCGTGGAGCGACTCGATCAGCGAAGTGGTGCCGGCGGCTTTCAGGTCGCCGAGGCTGTCGAGGACCAGGCCCAGATGGGTGGGGCCGCGCCGCGCGGGGAGATTCACCGGCGGACCGGCCTGACGACGGTGCTCCGATCCCGCCGAGGCCCAGATGCCCACCGCATCGCCCTGCCGGGCCGCCAGCCAGGCCAGGGTGCCGGCCAGCTTGCGGGCGTAGTCGAGCCGCGTGGCCTTCTCGGGACCGTAAGCCATCGAGCCGCTCACGTCGATCAGCAGCACGAGCCGCAGGTTGGTGTCGGCCTCGAATTCCTTCAAGTAATAGCGGTCGCTGCGCCCCCAGGCCCGCCAGTCGAGGCGGCGAATGTCGTCGCCAGGGACATACTTGCGATATTGGGCAAACTCCAGGCTCGATCCCCGCACTGGGCTGCGGTGCATCCCCGTCACATTCCCGAGCATGGCGCTGCGTGCGTGCAGGGGCAGGGCCGTCAGGCGCGAGAGCACCTGGGAATCGAGGAAGTCACGGTTCGCCATGGGAAGTTTTCCGTTTTCTCAAAGTTCGCTTCTCAGCCCTGTCGGGAAAGGCGGCTCATCGTAGTCAGTCGCGGAAAACTGAAACCGGAACCCCTGAAAACCTCACCCTTCTTTCGCCAATTCGTCCGCCAGTCTGCGGCTCACGGCGCGGCTGCTGATGCCCTCGGATTCAGCGGTGAAGGTGGTGATGACGCGGTGCCGCAGGACCGGCTCGGCCACTTCCATCACGTCCTCCAGACGCACCATGTAGCTGCCGTGGAGGGCGGCGCGCGCTTTGGCGCCGAGGATGAGGTACTGCACCGCGCGCGGTCCGGCGCCCCAGCCGACCAGGGGCTTCAGCCACTCGGGCGAGTCGCTTTCCCCCGGACGGGTGCGCCGCACCAGATCGACGGCGAATTCGTAGATGTGATCCGGCACCGGCACCCGGCGGACCAGTTCCTGGAAAGCCAGCACCTTCGGCCCGTCGATGACGTGCTCCAGCGGCGGCGGGGTGGCCCCGGTGGTGGTGCGGGCGATGGCCAGTTCCTCTTCGCGCGACGGGTAGTCCACCCCGATCATGAACATAAAACGGTCGAGCTGTGCCTCGGGCAGCGGGTAGGTGCCCTCCTGCTCGATGGGGTTCTGCGTCGCCAGCACGAAAAACGGCTCCGGCAGCCGGTAGGTGCGACCGGCCACGGTCACGCGGTGCTCCTGCATCGCCTCCAGCATGGCGGCCTGGGTTTTGGCCGGGGCGCGGTTGATTTCATCCGCCAGCACGATGTTGGCGAAGATCGGCCCCTTGGTGAATTCGAACTCCCGCTTCCCGCCCGGCGTCTCCTGCAAAATGTCAGTGCCGGTGATGTCCATCGGCATCAGGTCCGGCGTGAACTGGACCCGGCTGAAGCTCAGCGACATCGTCTCGGCCAGACGGCTGACCAGCAGCGTCTTGGCCAGACCGGGCACTCCCATCAGCAGCGAGTGGCCGCGGGCGAACAGGCAGATGGCGAGTTCCTCGATGACCTGGTGCTGGCCGACGATGATTTTCGCCAACTCGGCGCGGAGCTGGTCATAGACGGTGCGGAGTTCGTCGATGGCATCGACATCGTCGGCAGGCAGGGTGGATTGCGGGTCGGACATGGGGCGGCGGTTGGGGTGCTGGGTGGAAGTGACGCGGGCAGTTGTGACAGATGAGCCGCCTGGAAATCAAGCCGGAAATTACCGGCGGTGAAATCCGGGTGGAAGACTCAGATGTTACGCCGGAGGGCGGCGAATCCTTAGCGCGAAGTTGTCAGGAGATCGTCACGGGAAAAAAGCGGGGCAAAAATTTTCAGGATTGTCCCCCGGAGGCAGATTCGATACCATGCCCCCATGAAAACGCGCACCTGGTGGAGCTGGCTGGCGATGGCGGGGATGGTGGGACTGGGCCTCGGAGCGGTTCAGGCCAATCCCGTCTCCGAAAACCCGATTCTGAAACGGCTGGCCGGCGACTGGACCGGCGAAGGCGAACTGGTCGATAGCGACGGCAACAAACAGCCCGTCAAAGAGACCTGGTCGGGCAAATTCACCGAGACCGGCAATTTCATCATGTCGGGCCAGCGGACCCTCGACCAGCAGACCCATCAGTTTGCCTGGGAGTTCTATCCGAATGGCGAGCTGATCGAGGGGCAGATGAAAATCTCCGAGCCCCAGCTCGATCTCCGGTTCGAAGTGGCCATCGACGAGACCGCCCGCTCCGTGACCATGAAAATCCCCACCAATTCCTCCGGCGCCCTCATGACCATCGTGAATACCGTGTCCGAGGACGGCAAAAGCCTCAGTGGCACCGTCGAGATCAAGGACGAGTCCGGCAAAGTCACCTCCACCGGCAAAGTCGAGCACCGAAAGCCCTGAAGTTGGCGTCCGAGCCCCCCATTTTCCCCGCCAAAGCCAGCCCGCGGGCCGTTCGGACCCGGCGGAAAAGACGGGTCTCACGAATCCGTTTTTCCGGTTGCGGGATTCGCGGGGGGCCGCTAGATTCCGCGCTCCCTGCCCCTCGGGGGCGCAACCGTTTTCCGACATGAAAGCCGACATCCACCCCAATTACCGAGAAGCCACCATCCAGTGCACCTGCGGCGCGGTCTACAGCACCCGCTCCACGGTCGCGGATATCCGTGTCGGCATTTGCGCGGCCTGCCACCCCTACTACACCGGTGAGCAGCGTTTCGTCGACACCGCCGGCCGCGTGGACAAATTCGCCAAGCGCTACGGTGGGGGCACCCCGGCCGCTGCCGCTGCGACCTCCGCCGCCGCCCGCCGCACCAAGGCGCCGAAGCTCTCCGACCTGGCCAAGAAGTAGGCCCCGTCGGTTTTTTCGAGAAACGGTGATTGCGTCGCCCCTGGGCGCGCAACGCCGTTTTTTTGTGCCCCGGCCCCGCGCCGCCCGACCCGACTCGCCCTCCCATGGATCTCGCCCCGCTGATCGACCGGAAGCGCCTCCGCCTCACCGAACTGGAGCAGGAAATGGCGTCCGACGGCTTTTTCGCCGATTCCCGCCGGGCCGCCGACCTGACCCGCGAATACAACCGCACCCGCGACCTCCTCGCCTCGTGGGACCGCCTCGGAGCCGCCCGCGCCCAACTCGCTGACAACCGCGGCCTCGCCAAAGGCGACGATTCCGACCTGGCTGCTCTCGCCGAGGAGGAAATCCCCGCCCTCGAGACTGAGATCGTCGCCCTCGAAGTCAGCGTCCAATATGCCCTGCTGCCCCACGATCCCACCGAGGACCGCGATGCCCTCGTCGAAATCCGCGCCGGCACCGGTGGCGACGAGGCGTCCCTGTTCGCCATGGATCTCGCCCGCATGTATCAGCGGTATGCCGAGGGCCGCGGCTGGCGCGTCGAGATGATCGATGCCAGCCTCTCCGAAGTCGGCGGCTACAAGGAAGTCGTCTTCAAAGTCACCGGCGACGAAGTCTTCCGCTTTTTGAAGTACGAGAGCGGCGTCCACCGCGTCCAGCGCGTGCCCACCACCGAGACCCAGGGCCGCATCCATACCTCCACCGCCACCGTGGCCGTCCTGCCCGAGGCCGAGGAGGTCGACGTCGAGCTGCGGCCCGAGGATCTCCACATCCAGGCCACCCGCAGCGGCGGCCCCGGCGGCCAGCATGTCAATACCACCGACTCCGCCGTCCAGGTCACCCACCTGCCCACCGGCATCTTCGTGAAATGCCAGGAAGGCCGCAGCCAGGGCAAAAACAAAGAGCGCGCCCTCGAGATCCTGCGCGCCAAGCTGCTCGAGGCCCGCCTGCGCGAGGAAGCCGAGAAATACTCCGCCCACCGGCGCAGCCTCATCGGCAGCGGCGGACGCGAGGAGAAGATCCGCACCTACAACTTTCCCCAGAATCGCCTCACCGATCACCGGGTCGGCCTGACCCTGTACAATCTCGACCGCGTCATCGAAGGCGACCTCGCCCCCGTCGTCGAGGCCCTCCAGGCATCCGACATGGCCGACCGCCTCCATGAGGCTGGCATCGCTTGAAGGGTTCAAAGTTCAAAGTTCAAAGTTCAAAGTTCAAAGTTCAAAGTTCAAAGTTCCGGGGCGCCATTTTCCCTTCGAGGCTGATTCCCTTGTCCCCATTCCCGTGTCTCTTCCCATTCTCGATCCCTGAAGACTGAATGCGCCGTTGCCAGAGGCGGGCGTTTCGGTTCCACTGGTCGGCATGCAGACCCCCGTCCGACTCCTCCTCGCGCTCCTCGCCTTCATCCCCGCTGCGGCCCCGGCCCAACAGGCCGATGCCGACGGCTTCCGCCCCCTGTTCAATGGCCGCGACCTCACCGGCTGGGTCGTCGTCAATACCGCCCCGTCCACCTGGTCTTTCAACGAAGACGGCTACCTCGTCTGCTCCGGCAAGCCCATCGGCGAGATCCGCACCGAGCGGATGTATCAGAATTTCATCCTCGAGCTGGAGTGGCGTCACCTCAAGCCCCGCGGCAATGCCGGCATCTTCGTCTGGGCCGATGACATCACCGCCCGCGGTCAGCCCTTTCACCGCGGCATCGAAGTCCAGGTCCTGGAAAATGCCTACGGCCAGAGCCAGGGCCACACCACCCACGGCGACATCTTCCCCATCCACGGCGCCACCATGACGCCCGAGAATGGCCGCGGCGGCGGACGCGCCTTTCCCACCGAGGAGCGGTCCAAGCCCAGCCCGGAGTGGAATCACTACCGCATCGAGTGCCGCGACGGCGAGATCTCCCTAGCCGTCAATGGCAAGGTCGTCACCCGCGGCCGCGACTGCCTGCCCCGCAAAGGCTACCTCTGCATCGAGTCCGAGGGCGGCATCGTCCACTACCGGAATGTCCGCATCAAAGAGCTGCCCGACACGCCCATCGACCCCGCCCACGTCGCCATCGCCGCCCGCGGCTACCGCAGCCTCTACACCGGCGTCGATCTCAGCGGCTGGAAGACCGCCGGCGAGGGCTGGAAATCCGCCGATTGGGTCCTCGCCAGCCAGGCCGGCGCCGCGCCGCTGGTCGGCGAGACCGCCCTCGACGGCGACGTCGGCTTTGTCGTCGATTTCAAATTGGCCAAAGAGTCCGGCCAGCCCCGCTACGGCATCCGCGGCGCCACCCTGGCCCTGACCCATCCCCGCCTCGCCCCCCTGCTGGAGGAGACCGGGCGGTGGAATCGCCTCGAGGGCACCCTCACCGGCGACCGCCTGACCCTGCATCTCAATGGCAAGCCCGTCCCTGATCCCGACGCCCTGCTCACCCCCGGCGCGACCACCGGTCCCGTGACGCTCACGCCCGACGGCCCCATGGACTGGGCCAATATCTACGTCCGCGACCTCAAACCCTGATCGCCCGGCCCGCGCCGGGAGGTTTTGCGTCGCTGCAAGGTCGTTTTGTGGCAGAACCAGCTCATTTTGCGCCCCTGCAACCCCGGTCCGCGCCACTCCCAGCGCCCGGAGGAAGCTGCAATCTCGCGTTGTCGGGGTGCAAAATCGTTTTGTCGCAGCGCAAAATCGTTTTGTCGTGGCGCAGCATCGGTCTGCGACTCTCCCAGGCACCTTGCAGCCCCGCAAAATCCCTTTGTCGCCGCGCAAAATGACCGGGCAGCGACGCAGAGCCCTCTTGCCGTGCCCCCCGACCTCCCTGCAGGACGACAAAACCTCCCTGCGCCGACCTCCCCAGCCGTCAAAACAGACCGTCCCGCCGCCCTCGCCCGGCACGTTCCGATGCAACAGGGTACCATCTCCGATGCAACAGGGTCTGATCGGAGTGCCGCGGGATGAAGCGCGTGCATCGGACGACCGGACCGGTGAGCGCAACGTCGAGGCGAGGATGAGCAGCGGGCCGCTGAGATTCTGATCCCCACCCGTCGGCTCTCAACCGTTCGGGAGTTTTCATCCATCTCCGCGGCCTTCTGCTCCTCCGCGTCTCTGTGGTTAAAAGCACGCGTTGCTCCGCACGCAAGGCGTTCACCTTCCTGAATCCGTGCCGCACGGGTCTGATCGGAAGGCCGACTGGCGACTCACCCCCGCCCGTCGAGCCGGCCGGCGGCGTAGGCTTCGAAAACCCGGCGGATCTCGTCGCGGACGCGGCGGAAGACGGCGAGCTGGGCCGCCTCGTCGCCCTCGGCATGGGCGGGGTCGTCGAAGCCCCAGTGGTGGCGGTTCAGTTGGCCGGGAAACGTAGGACAGGCCTGGTCGGCATTCCCGCAGACGGTGATGACGGTCTCGACATCCTGGGTGAGGAATTCGTCGAGGTGCTTCGACCGGTGGCCGGAGAGATCGATGCCGATCTCGTCCATGACCCGGATGGCGAGGGGATGCACATAGCCGGCCGGCCGGGATCCGGCACTGGCGACGGTGAGACCGCTGTCGGGACCGAGCGCGGCGCGCAGGATGCCCTCGGCGAGATGGGAGCGGCAGGAATTGCCGGTGCAGAGGATGAGGATGGTGGACATGGGTTGACGGGAGTGATCAGCCGCAGCGGCGGCATCAGACGTGGGGTTCGCGCACGGCGCGGCACAGCGGTACGGCGACGAGGGCGCCGATGACGGGCGCGGTGAGATAGATCCAGAGATGATCGAGATGCCCGGAGACCAGCGCCGGGGCGAGGGAGCGGGCGGGATTCATCGACGCGCCGCAGATGGGGCCGGCGAAGAGGGCCTCCAGGGCGATGACGGCGCCGATGGCGATGCCGGCGGTGATGCCTTTTTCCCGGGCACCGGTGGAGACGCTGAGGATGGTGAGCATGAGCATGGCGGTGAGGATGATCTCCAGCACGAAGCTCTGCAGGGGAGGGCCGGCCGGCAGGGTGGCGCCGAGGGAGGTGGTATCAGCCGGAAAGAGTAGCCTCAGCGTGCCGCTGGCGGCGATGGCTCCGATGATCTGGGCCAGGATGTAGCCGGGCACGTCACGCCAGGGCATGCGGCCGGCGACGGCAAAGCCGAGGGTGACGGCGGGATTCAGATGGGCGCCGCTCACATCGCCAAAGGTGTGGATCATGGCGAGCACCACGAGACCGAAGGTCAGGGCGATGCCGGGATGCCCGATGGCCCCGCCGCTGGCCTGATCGATGACGATGGCGCCCGTGCCCGCAAAGACGAGGAAGAAGGTGCCGAGGATTTCCGCGAGGAGCTTTTTCATAATGAAGTGGGAGCGGGGAAAGTGGGTCGGAGAGCCGGGATGCGCCAGTGACTTTTTCACCCGATCCGGGACGGGGAGGGATGGGCGCGGGCTGTGAAAAGTGTCTTGGCATCGGGGTTAGCCGGATGGGCGCGGCCACTCTGCAACGAAGTTTTCACATGCCAATATCGTCGCTGAAAAGGTCATGATTCGGCGGCGGCGATGCGGGAAAGGGTGAGCGCGCCGGACGGCATGTCGTCATCTGGCTCAATCCAACCAACTGTAACCCGATCCAAAAAAGTCGATGAAATCCCAACTGACCATCGCCCTGGGCGCCGCGCTTGCCGCTGCTCCCGCTCTCCAGGCTGGTACTGACACGTGGTTCACGCCGCTGACTCAGTCCGCCCCCGTCGTTGCTCCCAATGCCCTTGAGGAACTTTCCGCCCCGTGGGTGACCCCCGCTGGCATCCAACAAATCAACTGGGTCAGCCTCGCCGAGGTTGAAAACACCGTGCTGAGCCCCGGTCAGTCCATCGTCCGGGTGCCGGGTATGGGTACTAGTGCGTCGATGTTCGACATGCTGGCGACCAACCCGCATGGCACTCATCTGTTCATTCCCCATGAGACTCCTGTCGGTGCCGGTGTGAGCCGTTACGACATCTACGCCAACAAGACGGAAGTGCTCTTCAAGGGGGACACCGGTGGTCTGAGCAACAACTGGGCGAATGACTGGGGTGCCTTCGACCCTTGCCGCTGGACACCGCACGGCACGCTGTTCCTCGCCGAGGAGTGGGCCGGTCGTGGTCGCGTGATCGAGGTGCTGAACCCGATGGCCGACCTGTCCGTGGAATCCATCCAGATCCGTGAGTTGGACCGCATCCCGAACGTTTCGCACGAGGGGATCAACTTCAGCAACAAGTTCAAGAACACCATCTACTTCATCGACGAGTGGAACTCGGGTTCGATCTACAAGATGGTGCTGAGCGACCGCAAGGATTTCACGGCGCCGGCTCAGGTGTTCGTCCTCTCTGTGGATGCGTTCCTCTCTACCGGCGGTGTCCCGGCCAACAACTACAATGAAGGCCCAAATGCCACCGCGACCCGCGAAGGCGCCGCCACCTGGGTGCCGCTGACGGACAAACTCGGTGCACCGCTGCCCGGCATCACCGATCCGTTCCGCAACGGTCCGACCAACGATCCCCGCACCAACAGCGATACCATGGGTGGTCGCCCGGCCGCCGATGACGCCGGTGGTACGCCTTACGGCCGTCCGGAAGACATGACGGTGAGCCGCCTTGCCAATGGCAATGAAGTGCTCTACATCGCGGTGACTTCGGAAAACAAGGTGCTCTCCGTTGAGATCCTCAACACCAACAAGGGTGTCCACAAGGCCGGCCAAGCGATGGTTCGCACGCTGTGCTCGAACACCGGCACGCCGAAGAACGTCGGCTTCGCTCCGACCACAGGCACGCTGACCGCTCCCGACAACGTGGCGATCGATGCGCTTGGAAACGTCTATGTGATCGAAGACAACCCGAACAACAGCTCGGTGGGCGGTGACATCTGGTTTGCCCGCGATGTCGACAACGACGGTGTGGCCGAATCGCTGGATCATTTCCTGAGCCTGCGTGTCAACGGCTGCGAATCGACCGGGATGATCTTCAATCCGGCTGTGCCCACGGAATTTCACGTTTGCGTGATGCACCCGACCAGCACCGATCTCTCGGTGGTTCCAAACGGTTTCGGTGACGCGGTGTGGACCTTCAACCTGGCGAACATTCCGAACCAGGACTTCGTCCGGTCGCTGAAGCGTGGCCGCCTGCGCACCCTCACCAACCAGTGATGCCCAGTCGCTTTGTCTGCTGCTGCCATGGGGCTTTCCCTGCCTGTTCATCCAGGTAAGCAAATGCCCTGATCCAGAAGGGGCGGTCCTGCGCGGGGCCGCCCCTTTCCAGCAGGCAGGGAGACTGTCGCGCCGAACTGCCCAGCCCACTTTTTTCCGACATGATGACTCGATCCACGTTCGTCCGGGCGATCCTGCTGCCCGGTATGCTGTGTCCCTGGCTCGCGGGGATGCCCGCCCCGGCCCAGGAGCCGGCCTCCACGGGAGGCAAGCCAGTCTATCAGGAACTGCTCGACCACCTGAAGACGCTGGACGGGGTGCTGCCGATGGTGCCGGAGGTCCACCCGGTCTATACGGTCGCCAATGCCGAGGCGGTGGTGCCGCCGCAGTGCTACACCCGCACTGAGGCGCGGGCGAATCCCTGCTACGTTTGCCATCAGGACCACATCCCGGGCCGGGAGAACCAGATGAATGACCGGGATCTCCAGGTCGCCTACAGTTTCAGCGAGGTGGGGATGACGAATCAGTGGAAGAATCTCTTTGAGGACCGCTCCGCCCGGGTGGCGGCGATCGGAGACGACGAGATCCGCCGCTACATCGCGGAGGACAACTACAGTGAGCTGGCCGGCCGGCTGCGGGAGGTCGATTTCCAGGGATACATCCCCGATCTGAAAAATCTGCAACTCGGCGCGGCCGCGTTCGACGAGGAAGGATTCGCCCGCGATGGCAGCCAGTGGGTGGCCTTCAACTACAAGCCGTTTCCCAGCACGTTCTGGCCGACCAACGGGTCGACGGATGACGTGATGATCCGACTGGCCGAGCCCTACCGGACCACGAAGGATGGGACCGAGTCGCGGGACATTTACAAAGCCAATCTGGCCATCCTCGAGGCGGCGATCAAAGGCGTGGACACGATGGGATGTCTGCCGGTGGATGAGACAAAGGTCGGCCGGGACCTCGATGGAGACGGCCAGATGGGCATCGCCCGGGAGATTCGCGGCATCCGGGACTGGGTGGGCGCGGCCGAGGGCCATTTCTTCGACACCCATCTGTATCCCGAGGGCACCGAATTCCTGCACACGGTGCGCTACATCGGCGTCGGGGAGGACGGCACCATCGGCGTGTCGACCCGGATGAAGGAGGTGCGCTACATGTGGAAGGTGAAGCCCTACATAAAGCCGATGTACGCCCGCAAGTACGATCTGGAAGCTCAGGAAAAGGAGCTGGGCAACCTGCCCGGCTACAAGAGCATCGGACACCACGGTCTGGACAACGGAAACGGCTGGGCGATCCAGGGATTCATCGAAGACCGCAAGGGCCGGCTGCGCTTTCTGACTCATGAGGAGAATTTCTCCTGCATGGGCTGTCACAACTCGGTCGGCTCCACGATCGACAAGACCTTCAGTTTTCCCCGCAAACTCGACGGAGCGGAAGGCTGGGGCTACATCGACCTGCGCGGCATGCCGGATGCGCCGAGCCAGGGTGAGACGGTGGGTGAGATCGAGCTTTACCTGACCCGCGCGGAAGGGGGCAGCGAATTCCGGAACAATGACGAGATGGCGGCGCGGTGGTTCAAGGCCGACGGCACGGTCGATCCGGAGAAGATCCGCCAGGCCAAGGATGTCTATGACCTGATCACCCCGTCGCCGGAGCGGGCCATGGCACTGAACAAGGCCTACCGGACGATCGTGGAGGATCAGGACTACATCCATGGCAAGGATGCGGTGCTGACTCCGCCAGCCAACGTCTACGACAAGATCGACAACAAGACGGCACCGACGCTGCCGGAGGAGAGGACTTACGACTACAACATCCTGCTCGACTGGATCGCCGCCGGCGGTGGAGCGAAGCAGGCTGAGACGGCCGGGAAGTGAGCCGCGGAACAAGAATCGAGAACTGCTGAACTGCTGAAAGACCATGAAGACCCGTCATTTGTTGACTTTTTGTGCTGTGATCGCGATCGCCACGGTCGCGGGATTTGTCGCCTTGAAACAACTGGGCCGACCGGGCGTCGATACCGTCAGGAGCCCACTGGCCGATTCCGGCGATGCCTCTCCATCGCCGGTTGGTGGCGGAGCCCCATCGGTGGCTTCCACGCTGCCGACCGCCCCGGCGAAACCGGCGGAGGCGCCGCCCGCGACCGCGGATGCCGCGCCTGAACCGGAGCCGGCCGCCGCGAGCCAAGCGACTACGGACGAGATCTGGACGGAGCGCCTGTCGAGTCTGCTGAACAACGACAGCTACAGCGACCTGGAGTTGGGCAACAAGCTGGCGGCGATCGCGGCCGATGGGAACGTGCCGGAATGGGCCAGAGCCCAGGCGATGGCCAACGCCCTGCTGTTCACCGACGATGCGAATTACGAGAGGGACATGAAGCTGCTCGCGCTGCGGACGGATCTGCCCGAGACGGTCAACGACGTGGTGCTCGACGATCTGATCAACCGCGATCCCGAGGTGATCCTGCCCGTGGCCCGGCAGTTCGTCGCCGCGCCAGGGCATCCGCTGGCCGGGGCGATCGAGGAATTTGTGAAATCGGTCGAGGAGCAGATCGCCGGAGCGAACTGAGGGCAGCCGGAGCGGACCGCTATCCGGGCGTGGGAAAAGCGGAAAATCGAAAAAAGCTTTTGTCCTCGGACGGCGAAGTCCGTTACAATCGCTTTCCCGCGGTTCCGTGACTGCGGGGCGGCGGCTCTTCCCGCCTTCATTCCCCCTACGCACCGTATCCCACCGATGAAATCCCACGCTTTTCTCCACCGTCCCATCCTCGCGCTGGCCGCCGCCTTGGTGGCTCTCGCCGTCGTCATCCTCCCCTCGCTGCCGGCCCGGGCCGACACGGTGAAAATGAAGGACGGCAAGGTCCACGAGGGCAAGATCACCGTCGAGGCGAACGACTTCATCAAATTGGAGGTGCAGGTGTCGGCCACGATCAAAAACACGATGACGATCCCGCGGGCCGACATCGCCGAGATCGTGAAGGCCGCGCCGGACGATGTGGCGCTCAATGACCTGCGCAAGCAATTGCCGGCGCCCTCGCTGATGACGGCGGAGGCCTATCGCACGATGATTGAAAAGGGGCCGAAGGCTTTCCTGACCCAGTTCCCCGCCAGCCGGCACAAGCCCGAGGTGGAGAAGATGCTGGCCGACCTGTCGGCCGAGTTGGACAAGGTGGAGCGCGGCGGTTTGAAGATCGATGGCGATTGGATCTCGGCTCAGGATCGCAAGCAGTTCGAGGCGTTGACGGAATCGCGCATCCGCCTGGTTTCGTTCCGTCGCAACGCGGCGCAGCGCAGCTTCATTGGGGCGATGCGGGACTTTGAGGTCCTGGAAGAGCAATACTATGGCACCCCGGCTTTTGCCACGGCTCTGGGCGAGGCCAAGCAACTGTTGCCGGCTTTCGGCTCGCTGGTGCAGCAGTCCCTGGGCAGTGTGGCGGTCCGCAATGAGCAGTGGGAGCGCGACAAGGGCGTCCTCGACGAGGTGGCCCGTGCCCAGGTCGAGGCGGCTCGCGCCCAGGAACTGGCCAATTTCAAGGTGGCGAATGACCGCGAAAAGGCTGCCGGGGTGAAGTGGATGACGATCAACAACAACGACGCCACCAGCCTGAACGCTGCCCTGACGCTGATCAAGACGGAGCTGGATCGAATCGGCAAGTTCAACGTGGAGAGCCTGACCCAAATGGGTGAGCAACTGGTGGCCGCGGACAAACTGATCGCCGAGGGCAAGCTGGTCGAGGCGCGGGAAGCGATCGCCAAGGCGGCCGCAGCCGATGCCGAGGCCGCCAAGGCTGCCGGATCGAAGGGCGGCGGTAGCAGCAGCAGCAGCAGCCGTTCGAGCAAAAGTTCCAAAGCCGGATCCAAGCCGGGTTCTTACATCGCGGCGCTGAATGCCAAAATCGCTGAAGCCGAAGCAGCGACCAAGTTGGCGGCGGAGCAGGCGGCCACGGCGGCGGCCGGCGCCCAGGCGGCGAACACGGTGGCGGGTTCCCAGCCAGCAGTGGCGCTGCAGGCTCCCGGCGAGGCGGCGGAGGTGGCCAAGGACGGCGAAGCCGCCGCTCCGAAAGCCGGCGGCCTGGCCGATCTGATGGCGACGGGAGCAAAAGCCGAAGGGGAAAAAGGCAAGGGCGAGCCGACCAAGGATGGCGATGCCGATGGCAAATCGGGTGCGAAGAAATCCGCCTCATCCTCCAAGAAGAAGGCTCCCGCCAGTGACGACGACGAAGACATGGCTGCCGAGGACGATGCCGGTGCCGACGACGCCGAACCGGTCGACGATGGCGAGGGCGGTGGACTTTCCTTCACGCTGATCATGCAGATCGTCGCCGGGGTGATGGTGCTGGTCCTCGTGGTGCTGAAGGTGGCCGGCATCGGCGGCAAGAAGAAAGAGGAGTGAGACGGGTTGCCTGTCCGGGCGGGTGGCTGTGGCAAAACGTCGCAGGTATCCGGTTCGGAAATTGCGGGGGCGGGATCGGTGGGTATAGTGGCCCATGATTCAGCCCCGCCGCGCCAGCATCCGCCGTACCACCGGCGAGACCGATGTGTACCTCTCCATCGATCTCGACGGGACGGGTGTCTCCAAGATCGGCACCGGGGTGCCGTTTCTGGATCACATGCTGAATCTCTTTTCGAAACACAGCCGGATCGATCTGGAAGTGGCCGCGAAGGGAGACATCGAGGTGGACTACCACCACACCGTGGAAGACACCGGCATCGTGCTGGGCCAGGCGATCCGCGAGGCCCTCGGGGAGAAGCGCGGCATCGTGCGCTACGGCTTTTGCCTGCTGCCGATGGACGAGACGCTGGCCCGGGTGGCGCTGGATTTCAGCGGCCGGGCTTTTCTCGACTACCGGGCGCCGTCCGGGGTGGACAGCATCGGCGGCAACTTCGCCTTCACCCTGGTGGAGGAATTCATGCGCGCCTTTGCCTTCAATGCCCTGATCAATCTCCACATCGAGATCCTGCACGGTCGCGACGGCCACCACATGGCCGAGGCGATGTTCAAAGGGCTGGCCCGCTCCGTGGACACGGCCATCCGCATCGATCCCCGCATCGCGGGCGATGTGCCCAGCACCAAGCAGGTGCTTTGATCTATCGAACGGAAGGATCCATCTCATGGCGGGAACAATCGGAGTGATCGACTACGGCGCGGGCAACCTGCGCAACGTGCTGAACGCCCTCGAAATGATCGGGGCCGCGGAGGTAAAACTGGTGGCCGGGCCGGACGATTTCGAGGGCGTGGGGCAACTGGTTTTCCCCGGCGTGGGTGCCTTCGGCGACTGTGTCAGCCAGCTCGACCGTCGCGGCCTGCGCGAGCCTCTGGTGGGCTGGCTGGCGGCGGATCGGCCCTACTTCGGCATCTGCATCGGTTATCAGGTGTTGTTCGAGGGCAGCGAGGAGTGTCCCGGTATCGCGGGGCTCGGCCATTTTCGCGGACAGGTGGGGCGTTTCCCGACCGGCGACCTGAAGGTGCCCCACATGGGCTGGAATACCGTGGTGCCACAGGACCCGTCGGACGCGGTGTGGGCCGGGCTGCCGGCGAGACCGCACCTTTACTTTGTGCACTCCTATTTCCCCCGGCCGGATCAGGCGGAGATCATCGCCGCCACCACGCACTATGGGGTCGAGTTTGCCTCGGCCGTCCGTCAGGGAGCGATCTTCGCCTCGCAGTTTCACCCCGAGCGTTCCCAGTCGGCCGGTCTGCGCGTGCTGCGCAATTTCCTGGCCGATGCCGGTGCGCAGCTCGGACCGGTGGGATTGGTCGCGAAGGGGTAAATTCCGATCAGACAGGGTCTGTCCGGCGAGGCAACAGGGTCTGTCCGGAGATCAGACAGGGTCGGATCAGTTCGTCACCCGCATCGGCATGAGCACGTAAATGAACGGCTCGTCGATTTTCAGCACGCCGGGGCTCATCTCGTCGATGAGGTCGAGGAAGACCTCGTCCTGGGCGAGATTCCGCAGCGGGGCCATGAGGAACTCGGGATTGAACGCGATGGAGAGGACCGGTCCCTTGTAGTTGATGTGGAGGGACTCGTGGGCCTCGCCGATCTCGGGGGAATTCGCCGAGATCTGGAGCATGTCGGGCTTGAAGGACAGTTTGATCGAATTCGACTTGTCCGAGGTGAGGATGGCGACGCGCTTGACGGCGTTGAAGAGGACTTCGCGCTCGAGGGTGATGCGCTGCTTGGCTTCGCCGGGGATGACCTGGCGGAAGTTGGGGTAGTTGCCCTCGATGAGCTTGCTGACGAGGATGCTGTCATTCAGTTCGAACGAAACCTGGCTGTCGGAGATGCGCACCCGGACTTCGCCCTCGTCGCCGAGGAGGCGCTGGAGCTCGTTGATGGCCTTGGTGGGGATGATGACGTTGATTTCGTTGCTCTTGGGGAACTCGACATCCTGCTCAACCATGGCAAGGCGGCGGCCGTCGGTGGCGACGAGGGTGAGCACGTTGTCTTTGAACGACCAGTAGATGCCGTTGAGGACGTAGCGGGTCTCGTCGGTGGAGATGGCGTAGGCGGTTTTGCGGAGCGCGTCCTTGAGCTTGGCCTGCTCGATGACGAACTCGCGGGCTTCGTCAAAGGACGCGAGAGGGGGGAACTCCTCCTGGTCGAGGCCGATGATCTTGAAAAAGCTGGGGCCGTTGCGCACGGAGGCGACGTTGTCGGAATCGACATCGACGCTGACCTCGCCGCTGTTGAGTTCGCGGATGATCATGACCAGCTTGCGGGCGGGCAGGGTGGTGGCGCCGCCGCGCTCGATCTGGGCTTTGACCTGTCCGCTGATGCCGACGTCGAGGTCGGTGGTGGTGAGCTTCAGGGTGTCGCCGTCGGCTTCGATCAAAACATTGGAGAGGATGGGCAGGGTGGTCCGGCTGCTCACGACGTGCTGAACCTGCTGGAGAGCTTCAAGAAAGGCGTCCCTATCGATCAGAAATTTCATAAATTTGACAATGGCTCAAATTTCCCAGCTATTTGGAATATTCTTTCCTCTTTTTTGTGGTCAATTGGAGGGAATATTGAACGCAATTAAGGTACGTGTCTAATCTAAATATCTCCGGAACGCTGGAGACATTGGAGTGGCTGGGAGCGTCCGCATCCGGCTCGCGGGGAGAGAGGCGATGGCGATGAGACCGGCGTCGGCTGCCGGCGGCGGAGAGGGTCACTTTGCCGCCTTCTGGCCTCCCCTCGGGCGGGCGGGAGCCGGGGCGAGGAGGCTGCGGCGGAGGAAATCGAAGGTGCGGCGGGTCGAGGCGTTGCTCTCGATCTTGCTGGTGACGCGTCGGCAGGCGTTGATCACGGTGCCGTGGTCGCGACCGCCGAATTCCTTGCCGATGTCGGCGAGGGACAGGCTGGTCTTTTCCCGGGCGAGGGCCATGGCTACGTGGCGCGCTTCGACGAGGCGGCTGGTGCGGCGCTTTCCGGTGAGGTCGCGGGGGTGGAGATCGAAGTGGGTGGCGACGAGTTCGATGATCTCCTGCACGCTGATGTGGCGGCTGGTATTGGCATCGTCGAGGTAGTCGGCCAGCAGGTCGCGGAGTTCGTCGGGGTCGACGGCGAGTTCGCCCTCATGCAGGGAGGACATGGTGGCGGCCCGGAGCATGGCGCCTTCGAGGGCGCGGACGTTGGTGGAGACGTGCTCGGCGATGAACTCGAGGACGGAATCGGGCAGGTTCGCGCCGCGCTCCTCCCGTTTCCGCCGCAGGATGGCCAGCCGGGTCTCGGCGCCGGGCATGACGATCTCGGCGGTCATGCCCCATTTGAAGCGGGACACGAGGCGTTCCTCGAGGTCGGCGATCTCGGAGGCGGGCCGGTCGCTGGTCAGCACGATCTGTTTGTGCCGGTCGGTGAGGCTGTTGAAGGTGTGGAAGAACTCCTCCTGCATGCCACTCTTCCCGGAGAGGAAAGCGATGTCGTCGATCAGGAGCATGTCGGCCTCGCGGAAGCGTTTGCGAAAGGCGACGAGGCGGTTCTCCTGGAGGGCCTCGACGTAGTCGTTGGCGAAGCGCTCGGCGGTGATGTAGATGACCTTGGATTTGGGCCGCCGGGTCAGGGAGTCCCAGCCGATGGCATGAAGGAGATGGGTCTTGCCCAGACCGGAGTTGGAATAGATGAAAAGGGGGTGGTAGGTCTTGCCCGGCTTTTCGGCGACGGCCTTGGCGGCGGCGGCGGCGATGCGGTTGGCGTTGCCGACGACGAAGTTGTCGAAGCGGTAGCCCTCCGAGAGGCCGGCGTCTTCGCCCCGCTGGCGGATGCGCTTCCGATCGGCCGGGGTGCGCCCGGAGACGGGGGCGGGCTCGGTGTCGGGGATCGACTCGGGATCGAGTTTCTCGTGGCGGAAAGCGGCTGAATCCGGCTCCTGCTCGACTTTGGGTGCCGGCTCGGCCACATCGGCGGGAGCGGGCAGGGGCATGGTGGGGGCGGCGGCGATCTCGAAACGAACCGGCGGATGCGTGGGGAGATGGGCGCAGATGGAGGCCGTCAGCTCGGAGAGGTAGTTTTCCTCGATCCAGAGGGAATAAATGGCGTTCGGCGCTGAAAACCAGAGGGCATCGGGTTCGAGTCTAACCAGCCGCACCGGGGAGAACCAGCGTTCGAACTCCGCCTCGCCGATGCGCCCCGTCAATTCGGCACAGACATTCATCCAAAGGGCGGCGAGCGCCGGGCTGAGTGTCTCGGAATCGGACGGGGAGGGCAGGTCTTTCATGTGGCGATGTCTGATGGAGGCGTTCGAATCTGTCGAAGGACCAACCTGATGAGAAAATGGCGAAGATTTTATAAAAATCTGATAATGAACGAATTAGGTCGAATATCCTTCGAATTTTGGCGCAACGGGGTGCCCTGAAAGGAACGACGCTGAATGGATCAACGTCTCGAAGGCCGGCTCTTCCGGGGGGCGCGGGGGGAAATGGGGCGCTCATCCCTCGGATCGGCCGGACTCCCCGTTTTCGAGTGCCCTGCTGCGGCGTTTTGATTTAGCGAAAACGAGGCCGGGGACAATGGAAAGTTTGCGCCTGCGGCTTATTTTTTTCTGAGCCGGTTCAAATTTCGATGAGAGGGCTCGACTCACCGACAGAAGTTGAAAAAATCATAACAAGTTAGGAAAAGTGGGCAGGATGGGCCATAAAATTTTGGCGTTTGGGTGAAAGGCTCTCCAAGGGAGGCAGGGAGAGGCAGTTGTGGGTGTGAGGGGCGGCCCGATGGCTGCTGAGAGGAGATTTTGCCTAGCAATTCAGTTATTGGTTCAACTGGGCGGAATGGGCCTCGCGCTGGCCTAGGAGCGGGAGAGGGCGGGCGCTCTATCGGGTCAAGTGTTGGCGGGACAAGGCTGGCTTTGAGAGTGGGGACGGCCGATGACTGGATCGTTGCGCGGCCGGCTTTGCCGCCGATTGCGGGCCGGCGCAGGCTGGGCTATGATCGGGGATGCCGGTTCGCCCCACAGCCACGCGAGACGATTACGCCGCTTTGGCGGCTCTTCTCCGTCGCCGTCTCGAAACGATCGGAGATGCGGCTTGGCGGCAGTCCGATCCGGCCGGGCATCTCGATGCGCTGAGGGCGGTGTCGGAGGCTCTGACGGCCTGGCACGAGAGCCACCGAGGCGGCTTGCCGGGCAAATTGGAGCACCTTCTGGCCAACTGCAGCTTCGAGAAGGCTCTTTTCCTGGTCGAAAACGAATTGATTTCTTGAAATTAGTTCGAATTTCCGAAATATATGGAAGTTTGAACTGTTTCTCCCGAGATCTGTCCCCTAGTCCCGATGGCTGCGAATTACACTGAAGACCACATCCGATCGCTGGAGCCCCGTGAACACATTCGGCTCCGTCCGGGAATGTACATCGGTAAACTGGGCGACGGGACGGCACCTGACGATGGGATCTACGTCTTGCTGAAGGAGGTGATCGACAATGCGATCGACGAGTTCGTGATGGGGAACGGCAAGGTCATCGAGATCGAGCTGGACGAGCGCCGCATGAGGGTCCGCGACTACGGGCGGGGTATCCCGCTGGGCAAGCTGATGGATTGCGCGTCCGTGATCAACACCGGTGCCAAATATGACAGCGAGGCCTTCAAAAAGTCCGTCGGTCTGAACGGCGTCGGCATCAAGGCGGTGAATTTCCTGTCCGAGTTCTTCGAGGTGCAGAGTTTTCGCGAGGGCAAGACGAAGGCGATCGAGTTCGCCGAGGGCCTCGTGGTGGCAGAGATGAAGAAGCCCCGTGACAGCGCGGAGTCGGCGGGCACAGTGGTCACCTTTGAGCCGGACTCGGGCATCTTTGGCGACTATTCGTGGAATCTCGAATACGTGGAGCAGATGCTCCGCAACTACGCCTACCTCAACACGGGGCTGACGCTCGACTTCAACGGCAAGAAGTTCAAATCCAAGGACGGTCTCCTCGACCTGCTCAACGAAAATCTCCAAGGCTCGGAGCCGCCCATCTACCCGATCGTCCATCTGGTGGATCACGACATCGAGGTGGCTTTCACCCACACGGAGCAGAGCGGCGAGGAGTACTACAGCTTCGTCAACGGACAGAACACGACCATGGGCGGCACGCACCTGTCGGCCTTCCGCGAGGCGATCGTGAATACGATCCGCACCTATTTCAAAAAGCAGTACGACGCCGGCGACATCCGCTCCGGCATCGTCGCGGCCATCAGTGTGAAGGTGGAGGAGCCGGTCTTCGAATCGCAGACCAAAACCAAGCTCGGGTCGCTCTACATGGCGCCGAACGGGGAGACCATCCGGACCTTCATCGGCAATTTCCTCGGCCGCCATCTCGACAACTGGCTGCACCGCAACCGCGAGGCGGCCGGTATCATGCAGGACAAGATCGTCCGCTCGGAGCGGGAGCGGAAAGAGCTTAAGGACATCAAGAAGATCGCCCGCGAACGCTCCAAGCAGACCCGGCTCTACAACAAGAAGCTGCGCGACTGCCGCGTCCACTACAACACCAAGCACAAGCAGGCCGAGGAGTCGACGATCTTCATCACCGAGGGCGATTCCGCCAGCGGCTCCATCACCAAGGCGCGGAATGTCGACCTCCAGGCCGTGTTTTCCCTGCGTGGCAAGCCGCTGAACTGCTACGGGTTGACGCGCCAGATCTGCTACCAGAACGAGGAGTTCAACTATCTACAGGCCGCCCTGGACATCGAAGATGGACTCGAATCCCTCCGCTACAACCGCGTCGTCATCGCCACCGATGCCGATGTCGATGGCATGCACATCCGCCTGCTGTTGATGACCTTTTTCATCCAGTTCTTCCCGGACCTGATCCGCGACGGTCACGTCTACATCCTCCAGACGCCGCTGTTCCGGGTGCGGAACAAGAAGACGACCCGTTACTGCTACACCGACGAGGAGCGCCGCTCCGCCATTGAGGAACTGAAGCCGAACCCCGAGATCACCCGGTTCAAAGGTCTCGGTGAAATATCGCCCGACGAGTTCAAGCACTTCATCGGCGCCGACATCCGGCTGGACCCGGTCCAGATGCCGCCCAAGCCGAAGATGATCGAGGAACTGCTCGCCTTTTACATGGGCAAGAACACGCCGGACCGCCAGGAGTTCATCATCAAGAATCTCCGGGTCGAGGCCGACATCATCGAGGAAGCCATGCCGGTCCGTGAGGCCATGGCGGTGGAGGCCGATGCGGCCTGAGGCGGTCAGTCAATCCTGAATCGTTATGTCCGAGCCCACCACCAACGCCCCGATGCAGGGGATGTACGCCGACTGGTTTCTCGACTACGCCAGCTACGTGATCCTTGAGCGGGCCGTGCCGCATATCGACGACGGCCTCAAGCCGGTGCAGCGCCGCATCCTGCACTCGCTGAAGGAAAAGGACGACGGGCGGTTCAACAAGGTCGCCAACATCATCGGCCACACCATGCAGTACCATCCCCACGGCGACCAGGCCATCGGGGATGCCCTCGTCAACATGGGGCAGAAGGGGCTGGTGGTGGATACCCAGGGAAACTGGGGCAACATCCTCACCGGTGACAATGCCGCCGCGCCCCGCTACATCGAGGTGCGGCTGTCGAAATTTGCCAACGAAGTGCTCTTCAATCCGAAGACCACCGTCTGGGCTGCCAGCTACGACGGGCGCAACAAGGAGCCCGTCACCCTGCCGGTGAAGTTTCCCCTGTTGCTCGCCCACGGGGCCGAGGGCATCGCGGTCGGTCTCGCCTGCAAGATCCTGCCGCACAATTTCAATGAGCTGATCGATGCGTGCATCGCGGCGCTGAAGAAGGAGGACTTCGAGATCTATCCCGATTTTCCCCAGGGAGGCACCGCGGACGTGTCGGAATACAACGACGGCCTGCGCGGCGGACGCGTGCGGGTGCGCGCCCGGATCGAAAAGCTCAAGACCAAGGAACTCGTGATCCGCGAGATTCCCTTCGGCACCACGGCAGGGAGCCTGTGTGACTCGATCCAGAAAGCCAGCGATCAGGGCAAGGTCAAGATCGTGAAGATCGAGGATTGCACTGCGGAGAACGTCGAGATCCGCGTCCACCTGCCTCCGGGCACCGATCCGGACCAGGCGATCCAGGCACTCTATGCCTTCAGCGATTGCGAAGTGTCCATCTCGCCCAATGCCTGCGTGATCGAGGACAATCAGCCGAAATTCCTCGGCGTGTCCGAGATCCTGCGCCGCAGCGCCCGGCAGACCCGCGAGCTCCTGCGGCAGGAGCTGGAGATCCGCCTCCACGAACTCGACGAGAAATGGCATTTCAGTAGTCTGGAGAAAATCTTCATCGAAAAGCGGATCTACCGGCGCATCGAAGAGTGCGAAACGTGGCAGGCCGTCCTCGACGAGATCTGGAAGGGCCTGAAACCCTACCTGCGCCTGCTGAGACGCGAAGTCACCGACGACGACATCGTGCGGCTCACGGAGATCAAGATCAAGCGCATCTCGAAATACGACTCCTTCAAGGCGGATGAGTATCTCCGCGGTCTGGAGGACCAGATCGCCGAGACCAAGCGCAACCTGAAGCAGCTCACCAAGTACGCCATCAAGTGGTACGAGGGCCTGCGCCAGCGCTATGGCAAGGATTGGCCGCGGCGGACTGAACTGGCCACCTTCGAGCGCGTCGCCGCCAAGGAGGTCGTGATCGCCAACGACACCCTCTACGTGAATCGCAAGGACGGCTTCGCCGGCTGGGGGCTGAAACGCGACGAGGCGGTCTGCAAATGCTCGCGGATGGATGACATCATCGCCTTTTCCCGCGACGGCAACATGCGCGTGGTGAAGATCGCCGACAAGGTTTTCATCGGAAAGGACAACCTGCTCGTCAACGTCTTCCGCAAAGAGGAGCCGAAGGTCTACAACATGATCTACGTCGACGGACGTGGCGGCAAGGTCATGGCCAAGCGCTTCCAGGTCTCCGGAGTGACTCGTGAGAAGCTCTACGACCTGACCCGGGGCACGCCCGGCACCCGGGTGTTGTGGCTCAGCGAGCACGACAGCGAGGAAGACGCCAACATCATCGTCCGGGTGCACCTGAAGCCCGCCCTGCGCCTGAGGAACCTCCAGATCGATCTGAATTTCACCGAGATCGGCCTGAAGGGCCGGTCCACGCAGGGAAACCTGATCACCAAGCACCTCGTCGACCGAGTGTCGCGGATACCCAAAGCCGAGCAGGACGAGATCGTCCGCAAGCGGAAGTGAGCGCCGGCCCCCGGGCGGTGCCGGTTTCCGATGAGACAGGGTATGATCTCCGATGAGACCCTGTTTGATCGGAAATTGAAGATCCAAATAGCTAAGCCAAAATCTCGCGGATGACGCGCCCGTGCACGTCGGTGAGCCGGTGGTCGCGGCCGCCGTGGCGGAAGGTGAGTGCCTCGTGGTCGAGGCCGAGCTGATGCAGCAGGGTGGCGTGGATGTCGTGGATGTCGAGCGGGTTTTCGACGGCGGCATTGCCGAATTCATCAGTCTGGCCGTAGGCGAAGCCACCCCGGAAGCCGCCGCCGGCGAGGAAGATCGAGTAGCCGTTCACGTGATGGTCGCGCCCGCAGGTGTCCGAGACCTTCGGCGTGTGTGGGGTGCGGCCCATCTCGCCGGCCCACAGGACGATGGTCTCGTCGAGCAGACCGCGCTGCTCCAGATCGATGATCAGGGCGGCGACAGATTGCTCGGTGATGAGGGCGTTTTTCTCGTGGTTTTTCTTGATCTGGCCGTGCTGGTCCCACGGCGAATTGTTGCCGTCGAAGCTGGGACACGTGATCTCCACGAAGCGCACTCCGGCCTCGACCAGCCGGCGTGCCCGCAGGGCCTGGGTCGCGTAGAAACGCTGGTGTTCGTCCGTGGAATCGACGCCGTAGAGTTTTTTGATGTGCTCCGGCTCCCCGCCGATGTCGGCGATGGCCGGGACGGCGCTCTGCATGCGCCAGGCGGTCTCGTAATTGGCGATGGCGCCCTCGATGGCGGCGGGATCGGAGACGAGGCCGGCGAATTCGCGGTCCTGCGCGGCGAGCTTTGCCAGGGTGCGTTGCTGCGCGGCGAGACCGGCGGCCGGGGCGAGGTTGTCCACCGGGATGCCCCTGGCGCGGATCTGGGTGGCCTGGTGCGAGGCGGGGAGGAAGGAACTGCCGAAGTTTTCCAAGCCACCGTTGGGCACCCAGTCGTTGTTCAGCACCACGTAGCCGGGAAGATCGCGGCTTTCGGTGCCGAGACCGTAGGAGACCCAGGCGCCGAGGCTGGGCGCCTGACCGAGGATGCGGCCGGTGTGGAGCAGGAGATTCTGCTGACCATGCAGGGGCAGCTCCCCGACCATGGAGCGGACGACGCACAGCTTGTCCGCCACGCCGGCGAGATGGGGAAAGAGGTCACTGACCCAGAGGCCGCTCTGGCCGCGCTGGCGGAACTCCCACGGACTGCCGAGCCAGACGCGATTGGCGCTGGATTGCGAGCGTTTCGTGACGGCGCTCTCGCCGATCGGTTTGCCCTGGTGGGTTTTGAGGGCCGGCTTGGGATCGAAGGTATCGACGTGGCTGGGCCCGCCGTCCATGAAGCAGAAGATGATGTTTTTCGCTCGTCCGGGATGGTGATGGCGCGGGAGCGGCCCTTCCGCGCCGGCGAGGGCCCGGAAGGCAAAGAGGCCAAAGCCGGCGGAAGCGCTGGCGAGGATGCAGCGGCGGGAAAGGGGGGCGGTTTGCCATCGTCTGGGAGTGGCAGTTTGCGGAACGTCGCTGCTCCATGGCATGGCATTGGTCCGGTTCTGTTTCATTGGCTAAGCTCCAAGGTGGGTGTTGTTAACGAAAATAAATGAATTCCTTGGCATTGAACAAGCCGTGCGCCACTGCCGCCCAGTCTCGTTTGCTGGCGGCGCGGGATGAGGGCTCTTCTCGGTCGAGCCACCTCTCCATTTCAGCCTCCGTGGCCTCCCGGCCGAAGGCGCGCAGGATCATTTCGCGCAGTTTCTCCTCGTCACTCCCGGTGCCGGCCGCTACCTCCGCGCCCCAGTGCTCCGCCATCGCGTTCACAAAGGGATCGTTCATCAGAATCAGGGCCTGGGCCGGCACGTTGGTGACGTCGCGTCGGCCGGTGGGGAGCTTGAGGTCGGGGAGGTTGAAGCCGACGAGGAACTTCGGGGGCTCCATGATGGACATTTGCAGGTAAAGCGAACGACGCCCATTGCCATCGATGGGACCGGAGAGGAGCCGCTTTTTGTCGTCCTCGGCGAGCCGGTGGGGCAGGACCGGCCGTCCGTAGAGGCGGAGATCGAGTCGGCCCGAGACGGCGAGGAGGGAATCGCGGATGGCTTCAGCCTCCAGGCGGCGGGTGGGATGGTGATGCAGCAGGCGATTGGACGGGTCCTTTTCCCGAGCGGCCGGGGAAACTTGGCCGGACTGCCGGAAGGTCTGGCTGAGGACGAGCCGGCGGACCAGCGACTTGGTCGACCAACCCTCGCGGACAAACTCCGTGGCCAGCCAGTCGAGCAACTCGGGGTGCGAGGGCTGGCCGCCGAGTCGGCCGAAGTCGTCCGGGGTGGCGACGAGTCCTGTGCCGAAGATCCACTGCCAGACGCGATTCACATAGACCCGCGCGGTGACCGGGTGGCCGGGGGCGAGCAGCGACTCGGCCAGGGCTAGGCGGTCGGCCGCATCACGACCCGGCAGCATGCGCAGGGAAGCGGGCGGGATGAGGTCGCCGGTCACGTCGACATTGCCGCGGACGTTGAGGGGATACCGGGCCGGCTGAGTCTGCCGCTCGTCCATGCTGTTCGCGGTGCGGGGAAAGGCGATGCTGGCTTCGGTGTCGCGGTAGTCGGCGACAAGGTCGGCCAGTTGGGTGCCGGGCTCGGCGCGATTTGGCAGCAAGCCGGTGGAAAGCAGCCAGTCGATCACCTCACGGTCGCCCGGGGCAGGTCTTCCGTCGCACCACCGCGCCACGGCGCCGCTGAACCAGGCGGCGATGCGCTGCCAGGGATCGGTGGTGGAGTGGGTGGAATCGTAGAGGCCGGTGAACGCGTCGAGTTCGTCCTGTGGCGAGCCCGCGGTGTCGTGGGTGACGATGCCGGTGATGCTGAGCCAGCTCCGTTTGTCATGGCCGAAGTCGCGATTGTCCAATCCTTTGGCCAGACCGGTGCGTGGAGGGAAATTGGGATTCAGCGGTGCGGTGCAAAACTCGATCGCAACCTGTTGGGCGCCGTTTTTCAGGACGGCGTCGGCGAAGGATCTCCAGGCGGGCTCGCCATTGGTGTAGAAGGCCACTGTCTCATTCTGAAAGGCATGGTCATCGACGACGAGGTGTCCGCCGAACTCGCCGCCGGCGACCTGCACGCTGAGATGGCTGCCTGTCATCTGATGCTGCGGAGGTGTGCGCAGGCTGCCCGGCAGTTTGGAGCTCAGGGCGTGGGAATGCCAGCCGTCCGGGAGCAGGCGGGCGATGATGGCATCTCCCTCGAGGGCGATGAGAGGTGTGCTGTCTTTGGTCTTCCCGTGGGTGAAGCCGTCGCCTTCGAAGACCCAGCCGTCGAGCGAGGCCGGAGCGAAGGCGGCGTTGGCTTTCTGGGCCGCGGCGCGAAGCCTTTGCCACTTTTCAGCCAGTTTGGGCAGATCGTCCGGAGTCGCCAGCGGAGCGCCGATGCCTTTCAAGGCGGGGGCGTTGGCGGCCGCCCATTGTTTTAGTTCGGGCGCTTGAAAAGCGCCCCTCCTTGTCCATTGAGCGGCCATTTCGCCCCGGATCGCGTCTCTTAGTTCTTTGAGTTTCGCGATCGCCGCATCATTTTTCCCGGGCGCATCGACCACCCGAGCCGTCCATCGCGGCGTGGTGAACATCGCGGCGAGGGCGTAGTAGTCTCGCTGGGAAACGGCTTCGAGCTTGTGATCGTGACAACGGGCGCAGGCGACGGTGGTGGCGAGGAAGGCCTTGGAAAAGGCGTCGATCTTGTTGTTCACCATTTCCTGATGAATGCCGTTGAACATGAGACTGCTGCCGTGCCGGTGCTCGCCGAGATGGTAGAACATGGGGCCGATCAGGCTTTCATTCGTGGCGGTGACGGGATGGATCCGCGGCTCGGGCAGCAGGTCGCCGGCGAGGTGCTCGCGGAGGAGCTGGTCGTAGCCGATGTCGTCATTGAAGGCGCGGATCAGGTAGTCGCGGTATTCGTGGGAACCTTTGGCGGGATTATCCCATTCGTATCCGTAGGTGTCGGTGTAGCGCACCACGTCCATCCAGTGGCGGGCGAAGCGCTCGCCGAAGTGGGGGCTGGCGAGCATTTTTCCGACCAAGGATTCGTAGGACAGGTGGTCATCGCCATGGAAGGACGGCGGCAAGCCGGTGAGCACATACGACAGCCGGCGGCGCAGTGCGGAGTCGTCCGCCGGTGGGGCGGGGGACAGGCCGGCGTCATCGAGTGCGGCTTTGATGAAGCGATCCACCGGCTCGCGCGACCACAACGGATCGGCGATCGACGGTGGATCGTTGCGGCGCATCGGCTTGAGGCTCCACCAGTCGAGCCGCTTGTGGTATTCGGCCTCCCAGGCATCGTCCGTCTGCAAGGGAGCCGCGTCCGGGCTGCCGGTGCGGGGATCGGGCGCGCCGCGCCGCACCCAAACGGTGAGCAGGGCGATCTCCGCCGCGGGCAGCATCTTTTTGGGCGGCATGCGGAGGTCTTTCTGCGCGTGGCTGATGGCCTGGATGAGCAGGCTGGCCTCCGGTTTGCCGGGAACGATCGCGGGACCGCTCTCGCCGCCGCGTTCCCAGCCGGATTTGGAATCCAGCACCAAGCCGCCCTTGATTTTGCCTGCGTGCGAGTGGCACTCGTAGCAACGCTGCTTCAGCAGGGGCTCGATCTTTTCGAGAAAAAACTCGTCCGCACCGGCGACGGAAGCCGCCAGCAACCATGCGGCGACGGCGGACGATCCCTTCATTTACCGGTGACCCATTCGAGATTGAACCGCGCCACGGTGAGCTTCCTGCCGCGTTCGTAGAAGCACAGCGCCGTGCCGTCGGGCAGCATGGCGAGATCGGAATAGGCGCTGGGGCCGTCCTCCAGCAGGCGGTTGGCCACCCAGGTCGCCCCGTCGTCGTGGCTGAGCTTGATGGAAACCTTTTCGCGGGCGCCGCGACCGCCGGGCACCTCGCGGCCCGAGTCGTCGAGCTTCAGGCTGTGGGGATTGGAAAACAGGATCGTACCCGGCTGCGAGGGATGCGCCACGATGCCGCCCATGCAGATCGGCTCGAACAAGGCGGGATCGAATCGCGGTGTCGACCAGCCCGTGGCGCCGTCGGGGCTGACGGTGACGAGGCGGCGGCTGGCGCGGGACTCGCTGCGGCAGTTGAGCATCACCCGGCCGTCGCTCAACTCGACAACGACGGTTTCGTTGGGGTCTTTGAACTCGCCACCGTTGGGCAGCGCGATATCTCCGGCTTTCCATGTCGCTCCGTGGTCGTCGCTGTAGATGGTGCCGGTCATGGAGGGGTGATGGGCACCGTCTTTGCCGTAGGCGAGCCACACCGGCACCACGAGACGGCCGGTTTTGCTCACTTGGATGCCGTGCCCGGGGCCGGTCGCGAGGACGGTCCAGGGGCATTGTGGTTTGAAAGCTTCGAAGGCAGCGGTGATCTCAACCGGTGGGGAAAACGTGAGTCCGTCATCGTCGCTGCGCATGTAGAAGCAGCGCGCGTAATTCAGGCAGTAGAGGAAATGCACCGCGCCGGTCTTCCGGTCCACGATGGCGACGGGATTGTTGACGGTCTGTTCGCCGGACTTGGCGCCTTTCTTGATGAGGTCGACCGACATCCGCTCGCCGAAGTGGGCGATCTGGCGGGCAGGTTCCCAGGTTTTTCCGCCGTCGATGCTGCGGCGCAGATGGACCTCGATCTCGCCCCAGTCCGCTCCGCTGTTTTTGCGGGCCTCGCAGTAGGCCAGGACGGTGCCCTTCGCGGTGACGACGATGCCGGGGATGCGGTAGAGGGAGAACCCTCCCGTGCCGCCTTCGAAGAGATCGGTCTTTTCCAATAGCGGCGCGGAGACAGCGAGACCGGGCAGCGCAGCGAGGGCAAGGAAGGCGGGGAGCAGACGGGGGAGAATCATGCGGAAAGGGTCGCGGCGGAAGCCGGTCCTGCAATGGCCGCCATCGCGCGCGGCGCAGCCACGGGATTTCGCTTCCCCGGCGGCGGGTTGGGTGTAGAAAGGTGGGCGTTTCACGGGTTTTACCACATGACCAACGATACAGGCCAATCGATCGTCATCGCCGGCGGCGGGGTGTTCGGCTTCACCGCAGCGCTGGAACTGCGCGCCCGCAGCTGGGAGGTGACACTGCTGGAGCAGGGGAGCGTGCCGCATCCGGATGCGGCATCGACGGACATCAGCAAGGTGGTGCGGCTCGACTACGGGGCAGATGCGATTTACACCGGCATGGCCGAGCAGTCGTTGCCCGGTTGGCTGGCGTGGAATGCGGCCTGGGGGCGGGATTTTTTCCATCAGGATGGCTTCCTCGTGATGACGCGGGACGAGGAGATGCCGCCGGGCAGTTTTGAGGCCGAAAGCCATCGATTTTTGACCGGGCGGGGGCATCCGGTCGTCCGAACGCGCCGGACCGATCTCGCGGCGCGGCATCCGGCATGGAATGCCGCTCTTTACGGTGACGGCTACCTGAATCCGGCGGGAGGATGGGCCGAAAGCGGCGCGGTCGTGGGGCAACTCGCCCGGCTGGCAGGCGAGGCGGGGGTGAAAATCGTCGAAAACTGCCCGGTGGCAGCGGTATTGGATGATCCGGCGGTGCGGACCGCTGATGGTCGGCTCTGGCGGGCGGATCGGGTGCTGCTGGCGACGGGAGGGTGGACGCCCTTTCTGTTGCCGGAACTGACGGGTTGCCTGCGAACGACCGCCCAGCCGGTGATTCACCTGAAGCCGGACCGCCCCGGCGACTACCGGCCGCCGCATTTTCCCGTCTGGGGGGCGGACATCGGCCGCACGGGCTGGTACGGCTTTCCCGCCAATGCCGAGGGCATTGTAAAGGTCGCCAATCACGGTCCGGGTCGCCCCGTGCTCGATCCCATGCAGCCTCGGGGCGTTACGGAGGCGGAACTGGACCGGTTCCGGGCATTTCTCGGCAACACCTTTCCCGATCTTGCCACGGCGCCCATCGTCGCGACACGGGAATGCTGGTATTGCGACAGCCACGACGGCCATTTCTGGATCGACCATCATCCGGATCGGTCCGGAGTGGTGGTGGCAGCCGGCGACAGCGGCCACGCTTTTAAATTCGCCCCGGTGCTCGGTCGGCTGATCGCCGATATCGTGGAAAAGCGGGAAAATCCCTGGTCGGAGCGCTTCCGCTGGCGGGAATCCGGAGCAGGCAGTGCCGAGGATGCCCGTGCCACAGGTTGACCGGCTTCGGTCGGGGCTGGAGGGCTAGTCGCTTGCACGGAGGGCAATCCGCCGCCACACTGCGGCGGTTCGATCCTCCCAATTTTTCCCAGCCATCCCTTTCATGAGCAACCAAGCCGACGCCTCCGACCGCGATCTCTGGCATGCCCTCAGCGCTCCGGCGCGGGCTCAACTCGACACCCGCAGCTACGCCAAAGCCGACCTCGCGACCCGGCTCGGCACCACCGGAGTGGAAGCCGGCGAGATCGCCACCGCGCAGCCGGGGCCGAAGGAAGGACTGGAGTCGGCGTGGATCCCGGGCGTCGAGATTTTTCCCCGGCGCATCTGGCAGCAGCGCCACCGGGGCTGGTTTGGCGAATTTACCCGGCTCACCGAGGGGCGTTTGCACGAGATCGGCCTGAATCCGCGGCAGTGGGCCAGCGCCACGATGTTTGCGGGCACGGCGAAGGGATTTCACATTCATCCGCCCGCGATCCCCGAGGACACCACGCCTGAGGCCTTTTTTCAGAAGTTGTATGTCGATCACCCGACCGACTATGCCGCCCGGCCTTACGACCGGGAGCAGTGGGACAGCATGTTTTTCGTCCAGGGGGTGATCGAGTTCCTGCTTGTCGACGAGCGCGCCGGGATGCCGCGGCGGGTGATGCGGTTCATCATCGATGGCGACAACATCCCGGGACCGAACAACATCGGCCTCATCATTCCCGCCGGCGTCGCCCACGCCCTGCGCTGCGGCAGTTCGCAGGATGTCATCATGTGCTACGGCACGAGCACGATTTTCACGCCGCCCTTCGAGGGCCGGATCGCCAGCGGGGTCGAGCAGTGTCCGCTGCCCGCCGAATGGGAGAGCTATCTCCAGGGAGAGGGCCGGTGACGGTGTCCGGCGAAGGCGCTTCCGCGGGCGTCGTCCGGCGGGGGGGGCTTTTGACGATCGATTCCACCTTACTTTTCGCGCATTTCACTGATGGCCGAGACTCCGACAGAAGCGAAAAAGCAGAAGCGCTATTCCAGCCGGGACATCTCGCAGATGTCGGCTCAGGAATTCGTCGACGCGGCCCGGGTGCCCTACCGGCGGATCGTCGGCTACATCAAGCCCTACCGGAAGCGGTTCGCCGTGGGTGTGCTCTTCGGCGTGATCAGCAGCCTGTTCAATGGCGTGCTGCTCCTGGCGATACGCTCGGTGTTTATCGTGGTGCTGCCGCCCGATCCCAACAAGCCGCTGCCGACGCATTTCGAGCCCTTCAAGGACATCCCCTGGCTGGAGCAGTATGTCTTCCCGCGGCCGCATTTCACTCACAATGGCGAGCTGATCTTCGTGATCTGCGTGTGTCTCTCGGTGCCGCTGCTCATCTTCATCCGCGGCCTGTTCGACTACCTGCACAAGTATTGCATCATGTGGGTGGGCAACAAGGTGCTCTACCAGATCCGTGACGAGTGCTTCACCAATCTGCTGAATCAAAGCCAGCGCTTTTTCAACAAAGCCAAGCAGGGGGAGCTGATGCAGACGGTCTTCAACCAGACCCGCATCGTCAGCACCATGGGCACGGAGATCGTCAGTTCGCTGATCAAGCATCCCGTCGCCATCCTCACCATCCTCGGGGTGCTGCTGCATCTGGAGCCCGTTTACACGGTTGGAGCCCTGATTGTATTCCCGCTGTGCATCCTGCCGGTCGTCTATGTGAGCAAAAAAGTGCGCCGGGCCGGCAGCAAGGAGGAGGAGGAAGCCGGTGCCATCATGGTGACCATGCAGGAGAGCTTCGCCGGCATCCGGGTGGTGAAAGCCCACGCCCGCGAGGAGTACGAGCGGGAGCGGTTCAATGCCGGCAGCCGCAAGATGATGGAGTTCATCATGCGCTGGGGCAAGGCCATGGAAATCGTCGGCCCGCTCGTCGAGACGGTGGCTTCGGTCGGCATGGCCATCGGCCTCGTCTATGCGTGGATGATGAAAATCAACGCGGCGGAGTTCCTCGTCCTCAACATGGCCCTGATGTCCATGTATCCCCACGCCAAGCAGCTCAGTCGCATCCAAGTCATGCTGCAAAAGGCCCTGCTGGCGACTTCCAAGGTGCTCGAAGTGATCGACACCGAGCCGGACGTGAGGGACGCCACCGATGCGGCGGAGCTGACTGGCGCCCGCGGCGAGATCGAGCTGCGCGACGTGACCTTTGCCTATGCCAAGGGCATTCCCGCCCTCCGGAAAGTCTCTCTCAAGATTGAAGCCGGCAAAACCTACGCGCTCGTCGGGCAAAGCGGCGCCGGCAAGTCGACCATCATGTCGCTGCTGATGCGCTTCTACGATCCCGACGCCGGAGCCATCCTGCTCGATGGCCGTGATATCCGGGAATACACCCAGCGATCCCTGCGGGACAACATCGGGCTGGTCAGCCAGGAGACCTTTTTGTTCCACGATACGATTTACAACAATATTCGTTACGGCCGGCTCGATGCCTCCCGCAAGGAGATCGAGGCGGCGGCAAAGCTCGCCCACGCCCACGAGTTCATCATCGAGCAGAAGGACGGCTACAACACCGAACTCGGCGACAAGGGCTGCACCCTGTCCGGCGGCCAGCAGCAGCGCATTTCGATCGCGCGGGCCATCCTGCGCAATGCTCCGGTGCTGCTGCTGGACGAGGCCTATTCCGCGCTCGATTCCGAGTCGGAGCGGATGATTCACGAGGCGATGGAGCAACTGGCGAAGGGAAAGACCGTCATCGCCATCGCCCACCGTCTGTCCACCATCCTGAACGCCGACCGCATCGTGGTGATGAAGGACGGCCGGGTCGTCGATGTCGGACCGCATGCCGAACTGCTGGGCCGCTGCGAGGAATATCGCCGGCTCTACGAACTCCAGTTCCACGGACACGACGCCCTGCCGATGGCGGCGGATGCCGTGATTTGATCCGCGTCGTCGGCGGCTCAGGCCAGCGCGATGGTGTCGTGGGGACGCACCGGCACCCCGTGGGTGGCCAGATAGTCCTTCACGTCGCCCACCGTGTATTCGCCGAAGTGGAATATGCTCGCCGCCAGCACCGCGTCGGCCTTTCCCGCGTCGAGCACCTCGACCAGGTGGTCCAGCGTGCCCGCCCCGCCGCTGGCAATCACCGGGATGCCCACCGCCGAGCTGACCGCCGCCGTCAGGCCGATGTCGTAGCCGTCCTTGGTGCCGTCGGCATCCATACTGGTTAGCAAAATCTCGCCCGCCCCCAGCGCCTCGACCCGCCGCGCCCACTCCACTGCATCGAGACCGGTCGGCGTGCGGCCGCCATGGGTGAACACTTCCCATCCCGTTCCGTCCGCCCGCCGCTTGGCATCGATCGCCACCACGATGCACTGGCTGCCGAAGGCCTCAGCGCCTTCCGAAATCAACTCGGGCGTCTTCACTGCGGCGGTGTTGATTCCCACCTTGTCCGCGCCGGCCAGCAGCATCTCGCGCATGTCATCCACCGTGCGGATGCCGCCGCCCACCGTCACGGGCATGAAACAGCGCTCCGCGGTGCGCCGCACCACGTCCACCATCGTCTTGCGCCCGTCCGAGGAGGCGGTGATGTCGAGAAAGACCAGCTCGTCGGCGCCCTGGTTATTGTATTCCACGGCGCATTCCACCGGATCGCCCGCGTCGCGGAGATCCACGAAGTTCGTGCCTTTCACGACCCGACCATCGGTCACATCGAGGCAGGGAATGATGCGTTTCGTCAACATGGACGCCAGTTTAGCCCGTTTTGCGGGCCGCGCCGGTGCAAAAACGCCCTCAAACTCAGTGAATTCCGAAATAAATTCATTAAGACAATTAAATTTTCTGGAATTTCTGATATTCATGTGATACAAGGGCGTTGCTGGAGCAAATTTCCCTTTCCCATGAAGACCTTGGCCCACTCTCTCGACGAAATGCTGCCCGAAAGCTACCGCGACGGTTCCTTCGACTTGGTCGTGAGGGACGCCCACTCCGTGGCGATATACTGGGATCTGGCGCGCACCGCCGAGCCGCCGCACGACGGTTCCCGCCTCTGCCTGCGCTATACGAATGCCGCCGGTGAGACCGACACGCTGATCCTCCATCACCAGGCTGGCCATGTCCTGGTGCCGCTCCACGGCGAAGGCCGTTGGTACAAGTTCACACTTGGCTGGCTCGACGCGGAAAAATTCCTCCGCATCGCCTCCGTCACCGCGGAACTGCCCCCGATCCGCCAATCCGGAGCCAGCCGGCCGGCCCTGCCTGCGAAGCAGCCGGCACCGTCCGCCGCCGCCGCCAAGCCGCAGAAGGCCGCCCATCACGCGCCCAGCAGCTCGAATTTCAACTACCGCGGCTCCGTTTTTCTCCCGCTCAGCATGCCGGTCGAGCGCCGGGGCTTCACGCCGCCGCCCTCCTACTGAGCAGCCGGAGGAACGGGCCGCCTTTCCCATTTCCATGGCCGCGACCCGTTCCGCAGCCCGCGGCGAATCCGCTGCGGAGGCCAAACCACCACTCGACGAGCGGGCCGAAGCCTTTCTCGAATACCTGTCGGTCGAGAAAAACGTCTCCCACCGGACGCTGGCAAACTACGCCCATGCCCTCGCCACCTGCCGGGCAGCTATGGGCACCGGGCGGGACTGGGCCGACCTCACCGCCGACGATTATCGGCGCTACCTGTTCGAGTGCATGAAGGCTCGGCGTGCCCGCTCCACGATCCGCCTGCACTTCGCCGCCCTGCGCAGCTTCTACAAATACCTCTGTCATCGCCAGGGGCTGAAAAACAATCCCCTCCACGACGTCCAGCTACCCAAGGCCGAGAAAAAGCTGCCCGTCGTCCTCACCGTCGCCCAGGTCGATACCCTGCTCGAACTGCCGTTCAAGTGCGACCGGGAAAAGCAGGCCCCCGAGTGGATGCCCTATCGCGATGCCGCCATCCTGGAGTTGTTCTACAGCAGCGGCATGCGCCTGGCCGAGCTGGCCGCGCTCGACGTGAGCGACTTCGATTTTTTCAACGAGACCGTGCGCGTTTTCGGCAAAGGCTCAAAGGAGCGCATCTGTCCCATCGGCCGGCCCGCCGTCGAGGCCATCCACCGCTATCGGAATCAGGCCCGTGTGTTCGAAGGGCCGCTCTTTCTCAGCAAGCTCCGCCAGCGCCTCTCCACCCGCGGCATTGCCGATGTCATCCGCAAATACCACGAGCTGTCCGGCATCCCCGTGAATGTCAGCCCGCACAAGCTGCGCCACAGCTTTGCCACCCACCTGCTCGACAACGGCGCCGATCTCCGCAGCGTCCAGACCCTGCTCGGCCACGCCAGCCTCTCGACCACCCAGATCTACACCCACGTCTCGATCGAGCGGATGAAAAAGGTCTACGACGAGGCCCATCCGCGGGCGTGAGCCGGGGAAGGCTGGCTGCCCATCACTCCTCGCCCCGGAATGCCTGCTCCACGCTGACCGATCCGACCGGTTCGCCGGCTTTGTTCCAAGTCAGGGTGGTCAGCGCCCGATAGTCCGGGCCGCCGCCGCGGAAATTGCCGTCGAGGTGCAGCACCAGTTCGCGGGGACTCTGCCACCACAGCGCCTTCTCGTACTGCTGATACCAGTTCGCTCCGGCATCAAGGGTCTCTTTCAGAAAGCCGTAGTCGATCTTCGGCAGCGGGCTCGATTCCCACGCTTTTCCGGCGAGCCGGTAGAGTCGGGTGCCGCCGACGCGGGGCGGTTCGTCGAGATACACTGCCACAGAGCGGCTGTCGGGATTCCACAGGCCGAAGACGCGGGTGTCGACCCCACCGTCGCCGCTGTCGAAATCGTAAATCACCGTGGGTTCCCCGCCGCCATCCGCCGCCGCGATCTCGACCCGTTGGAGATACTGCGGATGATAGAAAAGCTCCAGCTTCCACCGGCCGTCGGGCGAGAGGAAGGCGGTTTGGAAGCTTTCGTAGCTGTCCGGATCCGTCGGCGCGGGCTGGCGGGTGCGCAGCAGATAGGCCAGACGGACCGTCTCCTCGTCGTGAGCGAGATCGACCGGCGCGGCGCCCTCGGGAGCGAGCCGGGGGTCGTCCGTCAGTTCATCGATCCGCACGCACCGGTAGGCCCCATCGACGACGCGGTAAAGCCGGCGCCACTGGAATCCCGCGGGGCCTTCGTTGGACAACTCCAACTGGGGCCAGTCCGCATGGCTTTCCAGCGTCACCGGAGTTTGGGACGAATTTTCGGCCTCCAGGCGCTGGATCTGGCCTGTCTCGGTGTTTTTCACCGTGACCAGCCGCCGATTCGGCAGGTCGGCGTTCGGACTGGTCTGTTCCACGACAAAGGGATCGGGCGACTCCCGGGCGTAGGCCCAGGGCTCGGCCACCGGCAGACGCCGGCCGAGTTCGTAGCGGCCCGCTTTCGCGTTCCAGCTCACGATGCCCCGGGAGCGGCCTTCGGCGGTGCCTTCGCGATCGCCCTCGCCGACCACGTAGGCCTGATCAGAGAGAAAAATGACCCGCTGCGGGTCCAGCCAGCGTTCTGCCCGCAAGTCGCCCTGGATGCACTGGCCCAAGCCGACATTGTCGGAGAAACCCTGCGCCTTCTTGTCCGCGTAGAGGATTTCATCCGACCAGTCGCCCAGTTGCGAAATTCCCTCCACGTCGACGCGAACGAAGGCCTTGCCGTCCCAACGATACAGGTAGGTATCGAGATGGCGGGTGCCGACGCGGGTGGTCAGCGCATAGGACAGCGAGTCGGGCGCCCACAGGATGGTCTCCTCGGGTCGGTAGGCATCGCCGAGCGGCTCCTTCGGGTCACTGACCAGCCGGCCGGTGGCGACCTCGATGATTCCGAAGGCAGGCCGTTTGCCCGCATCGACCTCTTCGCCGGAAAAGGCCTCGAAGGTAAAGCGGCCATCCGGAGAAAGCCAGGACAGATCGGTGACTTCAGCGTCCTGACCCAGGCTGATGCCGGCGGAGCAGAGGAGGGCAAACGGGAGTAAACAAGCTGACTTCATGGTGGGCAGTCGGACGGTCCGACGCGGGCGAGTATGCAGGAAAGGGCGATGCCGTGGCAATGGCAAAGCGGGCCGGAAATTTTGAACCCCGGTGGATCGCTCCAGGCGGGCCGGTTTGCGATCATACCCGGTTGACTCTCCGATGAGACCCTCTTTGATTGGCGATTCAACCCTGTTCGATCGAAAATCGTCTCTTTACCCATGCGCATTCTTTCCGGCATCCAACCGAGTGGGCGGCTCCACATCGGCAATTATTTCGGCATGATGGAGCCTTCCATCCGGCTCCAGGAGCAGGGCGAGGCGTTTTATTTCATCGCCGACTACCACGCGCTGACGTCGATCCACGATCCCGCAGCGCTGCGGGGCCATGTGCGGGATCTGGCGATCGACTTCCTCGCCTGTGGCCTGGATCCGGAAAAGGCGACTTTCTGGCGCCAATCGGATGTGCCGGAGGTGACGGAGCTCACCTGGATCCTCAGTTGTGTGACGCCGATGGGCCTGCTGGAGCGCTGCGTCTCATACAAAGACAAAATCGCCCAGGGCATCTCGCCGTCACACGGGTTGTTCGCGTATCCGGTGCTCCAGGCAGCGGACATTCTGATTTTCGACTCGGACGTGGTGCCGGTGGGCAAGGACCAGAAACAGCATCTGGAGGTGACGCGGGATGTCGCGCAGAAGTTCAACGACCGCTACGGCGAGGGACTGCTGCGCATCCCGGAGCCGCGCATCCGCGAGGAGACGGCCGTGGTGCCCGGTCTGGACGGGCAGAAAATGAGCAAGAGCTACAACAACACGATCGAGATCTTCGAGGAGACGGAGAAAAAGCTGCGGAAAAAGATCATGGGCATCGTGACGGACTCGACGCCGGTGGAGGCGCCGAAGGACCCCGAGGGCAGCTATCTGGTGCAGCTTTTCTCGCTGTTCGCAGGCGCCGACGAGGTGGAGGCGATGAAAGCCAGCTACCGGGCCGGCGGGACCGGCTACGGGCACTACAAGCAGCAGCTTTTCGAGGCGGTGTGGGCGCATTTTGCCCCGATGCGGGAGCGGCGCGAGACCCTGGTGGCCGATCCGGCCTACGTGGACGGCGTGCTGGAGTCAGGGGCGCGGCGGGCGCGGGAGAAGGCCCGGGAGGTGCTCGACCGGGTGCGGGCGGCGACCGGCCTGGGCCGATGACAGGGCTCCGGACAGGTCAAAATCCGGTCCGTGGAGGGCAAGGAATGGCTGGCGCATCCCCTTTTCGCGTGAATTGTGGCGCGGTCTCCGTGAGGGACGCTGAAGGCGTAAGGATATCCAGAGGCATGAGTGTATTTTCCAGAACGATGGCGGTGTGGCTGCTGGCGGCAGGCAGTGTGATGGCCGATCCGGCGGCGGTGATGAAAACGTTCAACGAGCAGATCGAGCCGATCTTGGCCGACTATTGCTACGATTGTCACGGCGGCGGCTCGGACGAGGGCGACTTCGCCATGGACGACTACGACAAGCTGGAGGATCACCTGCAGGACCGCGAGCTGTGGTTTGGCGTCTGGGAGAGCGTCCGCGCCAGCCTGATGCCCCCGGCGAAAAAGGAAAAGCCGGGCGATGCGGAGAAGGAAAAGCTGCTGTCTTGGATCGAGCGCGATGTTTTCAAGCTGGATCCGGAAAATCCCGATCCGGGCATCGTCACGGTGCGTCGTCTGAACCGGGAGGAATATCGGAATACGATCCAGGACCTGTTCGGGGTGAATTTCGACGTGACCGAGGCCTTCCCGGCCGACGACACGGGCTATGGCTTCGACACGATCGGCGATGTGCTGAGCATTTCACCCCTGTTGATGGAAAAATACATCGAGGCGGCGGCCACGATCGTGGAAAAGGCGGTGCCGCCTGGCGGGCCGCAGATCCCGACGCAGTGGATCGGGCTGGAGGTCTTCAAGGACGCGAAGAACGACAAGCACAGCCTGAACTGGATGCCTTTCCAGAACGAGCGAACGCTGGCGGGCAAGCCGTGGATCAATCATGAGGGCGAGTATGAGATGCGGGTCGACTTTGCCGTGAAAGGCTCAATGGAAGCCACCTCCCACACGGCGACGCTGGCGGTGATGGTCGGCGACCAGACCGTGGCCGAGCGCAAGCTGGGCTGGGACAACAGCGATTCGCTGAACCTGAAGGCCAAGGTCCGGCTGAAAAAGGGTCGCGAGCAGGAGATCCGCTTCGTGGTGAAACCGGGCGAGCCGCCACAGCAGGGGGAAAACTCCCTGGCCGTCCAGGTCCAGCGGATGACCTTTCGCGGGCCGCTCGACGGCAGCGTGAAGGAATATCCGTGGGAATTCCGCAACCTGTTCCCCGAAGGACCGCCGCCGGCTGACCCGAAGGAGCGCGATGGCTATCGCCGCGAGGTGCTGAAGCGGGTGGCGACGCGGGCTTTCCGGCGTCCGGTGGACGATGCCACGGTCGAGAAACTGGTCGGTCTGGCAAAGATGATGGAGGAGCAGCCCGGCAAGAGCTTCGAGCAAGGGATCGGCCATGCGCTCACGGCGATCCTGTCGAGCCCACGGTTCTTGTTCCGCGCGGAATTCCAGCCTGAGCCGAACAACCCGGCCAAGGTGGTGCCGATCGACGAGTTTGCTCTGGCGTCGCGGCTTTCCTATTTCCTGTGGACCTCGTGCCCGGACGATGAGCTGCTCCGGCTCGCCTCCGAGGGGCAGTTGCGGAAGCAGCTCCGAGCTCAGGTGGACCGCATGCTGGCGGACAAGAAGTCGGACCGGTTCATCCGGAACTTCGTGGGCCAGTGGCTCCAGGCCCGCGATGTGGAGACGGTGAACATCGATGCCCGCCGGGTGCTGGAGATCAAGGACTTCGAGGAATCGTTGCGCATTTTCAACGGCCAACTCCGCCAGTCGATGCGACAGGAGACCGAGCTGTTTTTTGGTCATATTTTGAAGGAGAATCTGCCGGCGACCGAGTTGCTGACGGCCGATTTCACCTTCCTCAACGAGCGGCTCGCCCAGTGGTATGGCGTCGAGGGTGTGAAGGGCAACGACATGCGCAAGGTCGTGCTGCCGCCGGACTCCAAGCGTGGCGGGTTGCTCACCCAGGCGACCTTTCTCATCGTCACGTCGAATCCCACGCGGACCTCGCCGGTGAAACGCGGATTGTTCGTGCTGGAAAACCTCCTCGCCACGCCCGCGCCTCCCGCCGTGCCCGATGTGCCGCCGCTGGAGGCGTCCCAGAAGGGAAAAAATCAGGATCTGCCGTTGCGTGAGATCCTGAAAATACACAGCGAGGACGCGCTTTGTGCCTCGTGCCATGAGCGGATGGACCCGATCGGGCTGGCTTTGGAGAATTTCACTGCGGCGGGCAGTTGGCGCGATCTCTATCGCGGTAAGCCGATCGATGCCAGTGGTCAGCTCGTCACTGGGGAGACATTCAAGGACGCCCAGGAACTGTCCAAAATCCTCGCCGAGAAGCGGTTCCACGATTTCCACCGGGCGCTGGCGGAGAAACTGCTCACCTATTCGATCGGCCGCGGGGTCGAGTTTTACGATGCTCCGAGCATCGACCGCATCGTGAAGCACATGGAAAGCCACGGCAGCACCCTGCGTGAACTGCTTTACGGCATCATCGAAAGCGCCCCTTTCCAGAAACGCCGGGGCGATGGAGACTTGTTTGCGGACCGCTGAAATACCGTCTTCGCCGAATAAAACCGGGCCGATTTCCCGTCACAACCACCGACTTTTGCCATGAACAACCTCAATCACCTCCACCGCCGCCAGTTCCTGCGTGGCATCGGCGCGGGCATCGCCCTACCGGCCCTGCATTCGCTCATCCCGAGCCGGGTTTTTGCCGAAGCCGCCAAGGCCGCCGAAGCGGGCAAAGCCGGCCTGACCGCGTCCGGGATGCCGCTGCGCATGGCTTTCCTCTACCATCCGAACGGGGTGAACGTGGACAAGTGGGCCCCGAAGGGCAGCGGCAAGGAATACCAGTTCAACGAGACGCAGCAGCCCTACGCGAAGTTCAAGAACGACTTCCAGATCATCTCCGGCATGGAGCACCAGAACGGCACCGCCGGCAAGGACGGCGGCGGCGACCACGCCCGGGCGAATGCGACCTTCCTCACTGGCATGCGGCCATTCAAGACCGCCGGGGCGGATATCAAGCTGGGTGTGTCGGTCGATCAGGTGGCGGCGCGCGTCATCGGCGACCAGACGCGATTCGCCTCGCTGGAGCTGTCCTGCGACGGTGTCCGCAAGAGCGGCGTGTGCGATTCCGGCTATTCCTGCGCCTACCAGTTCAATCTCTCGTGGCGTTCCGACACCACGCCGATGACCCCCGAGTCGAATCCCCGGCTCGTCTTCGAGCGGCTCTTCGGCAGTGGCTCGAAGGAGGAGCGCGTCCGCGGCTATCAGATGCGGCAGGCGCAGCAACGGTCGATCCTTGATTTCGTCATGGAGGACGCCCGGGCCCTCGAGAAGACGCTCGGCAACAACGACCGGATGAAACTCGACGAGTATCTCACCGGTGTCCGTGAGATCGAGGAGCGCATCGAGAAGGCGGAGCGTTTCGGCCCGCCCGCGGACCCGGGTCGTCCCGCGCCCGACGGCGTGCCGGAGAGCTACGAGGAGCACATCCGCCTGATGATGGACATGATGGTGCTGGCTTTCGAGACCGACACCACCCGCATTTCGACCTTCCTGCTCGCCCACGACGGCAGCAACAGGAGCTTCAAGGAGATCGGCGTGCCGGATGGTCACCACAGCATCTCGCACCATCAGAAAAAGGCCGAAAATCTCGATAAACTGGCCAAGATCGACCTGTTCTACTCGCGGCAGTTCGCCTATTTCCTCGAAAAACTGACTGAGAAGAAGGATGCAGACGGCAAGTCGCTGCTGCACAACTCCATGATCGTCTGGGGTGGCGGTCTCGCCGATCCGGATCGTCACAGCCACACCAATCTCCCCATCGTGTTCGCCGGACATGGTGGCGGCGGTCGTTTCCAGCACGGTCGTCACCTCGAACTCGGCTCCAACACGCCGATGAGCAATCTCTACCTGACCATGCTCGACTCGATGGGCGTGAAGGAGCAGACCTTCGGCGACGCCACCGGCCGACTGTCGCAGGTCTGAGCGGTTGCGCTTTTACGGCAAAGCCGGGAAATCGGATCTGGCAAGGGCGATGGCCCGATGCTGTAGAGGCTTCTTCGTGGTCGCCTTTCTGGGTGCCGTTCATTGACGAGATGCACGGGCATTGACGTTCAGTCGCGGCCGCGTCCTGATCGAGACTCGGCGACAGTGGCTTTTCAGAAAGCCGTCAATCAACCCCTCACAGCGCCTCGACTCGCATCAGCACGGGTTCCTCGCGCACGCAGGGCAGCTCGCGAAGGCGGGCGAGGGCGGTGCGGACGGTGCCGAACGTGGCGTAGTGGAGCATCAGCACGATGGCGGCGACTTCGTGGTCGAAGTCTTCGGGCTGGATCACGGACAGAATGCCGATGCCGTGGTCGCCGAGGACGCGGGCAATCTGAGCGAGCACGCCGGGCTCGTCCTGGGCTTCGATGCGGAGGTAATACTTCGATACGGACTCATCGACGGGCAGGGGTTTGCCATAGAGACCGTGGGGGACGAATCCGGTGTGTCCCTCGCAGTTGTTCCGCCACAAGGCGGCATCGGCAAGGTCGCTGATGACGGAACTGGAGGTGGGATCCTGACCGGCGCCGGAACCGTAGAAGAGGGTCTCCCCGACCACGTCGCCGCGGATGAGGATGGCATTGTAAACGCCGTTGACCGACGCCAAAATGTGGGAACGGGGAATGAGCGAGGGCTGGACTCGCACTTCGATGGCGCTGTCGGCGGGGTGCAGGCGGATGATGCCGAGCAATTTGACGATGTAGCCAAGCCGGCTGGCGAAATCGATGTCGCGCCGGGTGACGCGCTCGATGCCCTCGACATGGATCTCGTCGGTGGGCACCCAGCTGCCGTAGCTCAGCGAGGCGAGGATGATGGCTTTGTGGGCGGCGTCCCAACCGTTGACATCGAGCGTGGGATCGGCCTCGGCATACCCGAGCTGCTGGGCTTCGGCGAGGGCATCGCGGTAGTCGAGCCCGGCCTCGGTCATGCGGGTGAGGATGTAGTTGCAGGTGCCGTTGATGATGCCGGCGACGGACTGGATGTGATTGCCGACGAGGGATTCCTGGACGGTCTTGATGATGGGAATGCCGCCGGCGACGGCCGCCTCGAAGTAAATGGGTGTCTTTTTGGCTTCGGCGACGGCGAACAATTCGCGCCCGCGCTCGGCGAGGAGCGCTTTGTTGCCGGTGACGACGGTTTTGCCGCGCTCGAGGGCACCTTTTACCAGATCGAAGGCCTGGACGGTGCCGCCGATGAGTTCGACGACGATTTCGATGGCCTCGTCTTCGAGCAGGTCCTCCAGCCGGGTGGAGACGAGGGCCTGGGGCGGGGCGATGTCGCGGACCTTGGCCGGGTCGCGCACGACGATGCGGCGGATCTCGAGATCCCGCCCGATACGCTGACGGAGGAGATCGCGGTTCTTTTCCAGATTCTTGAACACGCCCGCCCCGACATTGCCGAAGCCGGCGAGCCCGATCTGCAGCGGTGGCTGGTGGGGTGTCGGCATGGAGTGGGCGCTAGGTAAGCCGACTTTGCCCCCTGACGCAAGGAGAACGGGGCGTCGCCGCGCGTGGCCGGCACTTGCAGAGCGGGGAAATCGGGGCGACACACAGGGCCACCCGACAGCCATGACCGTCCGCGTCCTCTACTTTTCCGTGCTCCAGGATCTCACCGGCACAGCCGAGTGGGACGAAAAGCTGCCAACGGACCGCGAGTGGACTCTGGGCGACCTGCTGGAGCGCCTGTGGGAACGCACGCCGGCTTTGCGCGATTGGGATGGCCGCCTGTTGCTGGCGGTGAATCAACGCTGGGCGGACCGAGAGCAGCCACTGGTGGACGGGGACGAGGTCGCCATCATGCCGCCGGTGCAGGGCGGGTGAGGTTCAGGTCAGCCCGCGAGCACCTCGCTGAGCTTCACCTCGCGGCCGAGATCGAGGGAGCGCTTGCCGGCTTCGAGGGCGGCGATGACCTCGACTTCCTCCTCGATGGGCACGCGTTCCTTGCCGGTCTTGAGAAGGTCGAGGAAGGCCTCCAGCAGATAGGCATACAGGTTGGTCAGATCGGGCTGGACGCTGCGCCAGCCTTTTTCGCCGTAGAGATTGATCTGGTAGCCGCCGCGCATCCACTCCTTCTCGCCGACGATGAGCATCACGTCGCGCCCGCTTTCAAAGCGCAGCCGCACCAGATTCCGGCCCGGCTGGCCGACATTGAGGGCGCTCACGCACCCGCCGCCGAACACCCCGTAGATCATCGACAGGGCGTGGATGCCGTAGTAGATCAGTTCATTACCGCAGGCGGTGGTGGCGAGATGGACGTTGCCGAGTTGGGGCAGTTCGTCGCGGAGTTTCACGATGTCCGGGACAAACCGGAGGCTGCTCGACGACATCAGTGGCGTGCCCGTTTCGCGGGAGAGACGGGCGATGGAGAGCGCCTCGCGGGCGGTCATGGCGAGCGGCTTGTCGCAAAAGACCGGCACGCCCTTCGACAGCGGGTGCGATGCGTACTTCCACTGGGCTCCGCTGCCATCGTCCACGATGAGCACGGCGTCCACGCCCTCGCTGGCGGCCTCGGCGGTGGTGGCGACTTCGTCGATTCCGCACGCGTCGGCGAGGCGCTTGGCCGACTCCAGATCGGGGTCCCAAACCTTCACCACCCGGGCGCCCTCTAGGCGTTTGCCCGATTTGACGAAGGTTCCCTGGAATGCCTTGGCCTTTTCCTCGTCCCAGCCATTGAAGGTGGTGGTAAAGGCGGTGCCGTGATTGGAGCCGGGGTTGCGGGGCGCGTCCATGTAGCCATAGGAAGCGGCGGAAATGAGGGAAAGTCGGAGCATGGTGGGTAGGGATTGCGGGGTTCTCGCTTGGGGAGTGGACCCTTGCACCTTATCGCGATAGGCAAAGTCTGCCGTTCCGCGATGGCGCGGGAGGGCAATGGCGCGCCCTCTGCCGGACGGGGGGCTTCCTGGAGGGGCGGGAGCCGGCAATCGGCTACTTTGCCAGTGCCTTTAAACGCTGGGAGAGTGATATCCGCAAGACGCAGGGGTTCGCGGCCACATCCTGCAGTTGCTGTTCGGACAATCGAGCGGCGAAAACCGTTCGCCGGGTGTCGGCACGGACGCCGAGCTTTTCCAAGTCGGCCACCTGTTTTTCTGTAGGCGGGGAGCAGGTCCTCACGGTCACGTCCACCCCGGCTTCCGACATCGGAACGTCCTTGGCCACAGCTAGGGCCATCGTCAGCGGGATGTCGAATTTGGTCTCGGACATGGCGGAAAATAGGTCCATCTCACAACCGGAGCAAGCCGTATCCCCATCCCGGGTCGTGGACACCAGTCGCCGCAGCCGGAATGTGAGAATGGCTTTTCAGAAAATCCTTTGCCTCGTCGGGGGTCAATAGGGGCCTTTTCTCGAGCAGCAAGGCCATCACGCCAGCAACGAATGGCGACGCCATGCTGGTGCCGGCTTCGAGGACGTATCCCGTAGCGATCCGATTGGACGGATTAAAACGGGCTGCCGACGATTCGCATGAGGCGATCATGGCTCCTGGTGCCGTCACGTCTGGTTTCGGTGCACCGTTTCTCAAGGGGCCAGGGCTGCTGAAGTCGGAGATATCGTTCTGGATCATCCCTACTTGGCGCTGTCTGCCGGAAAGATCCGTCCAGGTATTCCGGCTTGTATATGCAGCGACCGTGATCGCCTCACTCGAGGCTCCGGGGGACCCGATTAAATGAGAGTCGGTCGCCACTGATCCATCGAAACGCAGGGTTCGTCGGGAGGCATTGGGATCGTGAAGCAACCAGACATGCACTGTGCCTGGCTTTCCCCGAGTCCGTCGAACTTCCAAAGTCCAGCGGCCTCCTTGCACCCGTCCGTCTCCGCCGACGACCTCAACTCCAAATTGGTGGTCGCCAGTTCCGCCGAAACTGTCTGGAGTCGAAAGGGTGACGGTATCGGCACCCGATAGATGTCTCCGCGCCGGGGTTGATCCGCCCATTAGCCCCTGCCAGGGCGTTTTCGTGCCTGCCGGTGAGATCAGGCGGATGTCGCAAGTGCCCGATCCGCTATACCAGCCATTCAACCAGAACCATTCCAGTGGTTCTCCGCTGGAACGGGGCTCGACCGTCAGCGGGAAGCTTGCAGTCCTTGCTTCCGCCAGCGATTGCATGGCATGGATGCCATCACCCCTTTCGTTACCGGCTGCTGCCACTACCAGTCGACCGGGACCGCAAAGTTCGCTGATGCCGATCGACAAATCGTCATTCCCGTCATGTCCGTCGCCATGACCGCCAAGGCTGAGATTGACCACCGCAGGGCGGCCCAAGCTCTCGGCTTCTTCGAAAATCCACCGAACTCCTTCCAGAACGCTGCTGTTGTAGAAATCGGTTTTCACCACCAACAAATCGGCGTCCGGCGCGACTCCGCCAAATGGAGAACCCGATCCGGCGGCAATGCCGGCCACGTGAGTGCCATGACCATTTGAGTCCACGCTCAGGTTATGTTGGCCGGATACAAGTACCTGCCCCCCGGTGGTGAAACCGGTGCCGGGTCCCGGCCCTTCGATGACTTGATCCCAAATCTTCAATACTCTGCCCTGGAAGGCCGGGTGAGTGGCGTCGATACCGGAATCCACAATGCCGATGATGGTTCCGTTTCCTGTCGCAGATGTACCTGGAGCGTTGCGATATGCCAGCACATTGGCCAGTGGCAACGCGATGTCCATCAACGGTCGCAGTTGGCGGGGCGCGGATATTCGACGGACAGCTTCCAGACTGGCCAATTCTCTGACCCGATCCAATGATACTCGGGCGGTCCGAATGCTACCTCTGCCGCATAGCCCCTCAATTTGGGTGCCTTGGCGCACTCTCACGATGATTGGCACGGTTGATTCGGGTCTGCCACCATGGGAGCGCCGCTCCGCGTCTGGCTTTCGGGCTTCGAAAGTGATGCCCAGTTTTGGGGAAAGGGAAGGCTCGTCTCTCTTCAACTCCATGCGGGCCATCAACAAGCCCAAAGTTGCCGATACCTTCGTCTTGCCGGTGAGGGATGATGCCTTCTTTGGCTTTTCAACGATGGTGCTCTTACGGGTGGATTTCTTCGCTTTCGCTATGGGGCGGTCTGAAGCGAGCTTTTTGGGAGTGTTGGGCTTCCTGGGCATGGTTTCGATCCTCCTACTGCCTGTTGGTTTCCCAAAGACTGAATATTCCAGCTGGAATTGCCAAGCAAATTCCTGCGAAAAGTCAGAGTTTTTTACTTGGGTGCTGAGCTGCCACGTCAAACCCCGCGCTCGCGGGAGGTCCGGAGGCTGACGAGATAGATCAGACCGCCGGCGGCGAGTGTCGCGAGACCCCAGGCGGACTCGACGGGTTTCTCCCGGATCTGGAAATAGAGCACATAGACGCTCGCCGCCGAGAAAATGAGTGGCGTCACTGGATAGCCCCACGCCCGGTAGGGACGCGGCGCCCGGGGCTGGCGCCAGCGCAGCCAGAAGACCGCCAGCACGGTGAGCAACGACGATAGCGTCAGCAGCGCCTGGACATACTGGATCAATTCCTGAAACTCCGATCGGGCCACCATGATCAGCACGATGACCGCCTGGGCGAGGATGGCGATGGCCGGCACTCCATGGCGATTCCGCCTCGCCAGCCAGGAAAATATGCCGTAGTCCTCGCCGATGGTGGCCGAGACCCGCGGACCCGCCCAGGTCATCGAACTGATCGTGGAAATCAGCCCGATGCTGATCAGCAGGCCCATCACCATCCCGCCGCGCTCGCCGTAGATTGCCGTCGCGGCGATGAAGCCGACCTCCGGCTTGCCCTGCATCGCTTTCATCGGCGTGGCGTGGAGGAAGGCCGCATTGAGCAACACATACAGGACTGTCACGATGGCCGTGCCGCCCAGCAGGGCGAGCGGCAGGGTGCGCTGCGGCTGGCGCAACTCACCAGCGATGTAGGCGGCCGCATTCCAGCCCGCGTAGGCATAGAGCACATAGACCAGCGAGATCGCGAAGGCGGGTTGGGCGATCAGTGCACCGTCGCCCTCGCGAGGCAGGAACGACACCGGCTGCGCCTGGCCGAGCCAGTAGGCCGACCCGATGAGCACCACGATCAGGGCGACTTTGAGCACGGTGAAGACCACCTGAAACCGGCCGATCCAGCTCAGGCTGCCCAGGTGGATCGCGGTCACCGCCACCACCACCGCGACGGAAAATACCCAGGCCGGCACGGCAAAAATCGCGTGCAGATAGGTGCCCAGCAGCACCGCATTGGCCGCCACTGGAGCGGCGAAGCCGACCACGATCGAGATCCAGCCCGACAGAAACCCCAGCGACGGGTGCCAGGCCTCGCGCAGCAGGTGGTATTCCCCGCCCGAGCGCGGCATCATCGCCGCCAGTTCCGCATAGCAGACGGCCCCGCAGAAGGACAGCAGCCCCCCGATGAGCCAGAGAAGAATGACCGGAAAGCCACTCGGGATATCCGCCACCTGAAAGCCGAGGCTGCCAAAGACGCCGGTGCCGACCATGTTGGCCACCACGACGGCGATGGCAACAGGGAGTGTGACCGTGCGGAGCGGGGCGGAAGCGGGTGGGGAGGCGGACATCGTGATTTTTTCAAATAAGCAAAGGACGGGCTTGCCGGCGAGGCAAGAATTGCTTAAGAAACACGAGATTTTTCACCTGCCACTCCGATGAATCGCCTCCAACTGCTCCGACTCTGCCTTCTCTCGCTGATCTTCATGGGCTTGCCTGCGTGCACGCCAGTGCCGTCCGGCTCAGATGCCGGCGGAGACTCCGAGGGCGCCCCGGTGGGCGGCTCGGGTGGGTTCACCCGCATCGATGAGACGGCGCGGTTTTTGGCCGGTCTCCCCGGCGGCGGTGACTCTCGCGTCAGGCAGTTACGGGCCACGGCGGAGTGGCAGGCGCATGCGGCGCGGATGGATCAGCAGTTCGGGGTGTTCGACCGCGGCTATCTGCCCAAAGTCCGTGCGTTTCGCGGTGAACTCGGTGGTTTGACCAGTCCCGGCGTGTTGTTCTATCCGTTCAGTGGACCGGATTACCTCTATGCGCGCGGCTTTTTCCCGGGCGCCGGGAGCTATGTGCTGGTGGGACAGGAAGGGGTCGATGCCCTGCCCGACCTCGCCTCACTGAGCGACGGGGAGATCCTCGCCGGGCTCGGTGGGCTGTCGCATTCCCTGAAAAGTCTGACCGGGGCGAGCTATTTCATCACCAAGGACATGCGCGTGGACTTTGCCAGCACGCGGTTCCGCGGTGTGCTGCCCATCCTGCTCACCATGATCGCCCGGAGCGGCCAGAGCATCTCGTCGGTCGATCCCGTGGGGCTCAGTCCGTCCGGGGGGCTGACCTCGCGGGCGGGCGGAGCCGGCTGCCCCGGCTGGCACATCGTGGCTGGCGGGAGGCACATCTATTACTTCCAGGAAGACCTGTCGAATGGCACCCTCGGCGGCGACAAGCGCCTGCTGAGCTTCGTCCGATCGAAAGGGGCGCCAGTCACCTTCGTCAAGAGCGCCAGCTACCTGATGCACTCGGATGGATTCTCCGTGATCCGGAATTTCGTCGTCAACGAGAGCCGCGGCATCCTGCAGGACTCCTCCGGGGTGCCCTACCGCATCCTCAATGCCAGCAACCTGAGTCTCTCCCTGTATGGCAACTACACCGGACCGCTCGACGTTTTCAGCGAGCGTCGGCAGGACGACCTGATCGCGGCCTACCGGGACCGGTCCCCGCATCCCGTGAAGCCCCTCGACTTTGGGGTCGGCTACTTGCGGAATCCCGCGACTGCCTGTCTCATCGTGGCGCGGCGCTGATTCCGATCAGACAGCGTTGGATCGGAGATGAGACCCTGTTTGATCGGATTCCGGGCGAGCCCGGATTGTCAAAGACTACCGCGAATACACCACCTCACCGCCCAGCACGGTCATCTCGACGCCGATGCGGCGGATCTCTTCGGCGGGGCATTCGAGGTAGTCGCGATCGAGGACGGCGAAATCGGCGAGCTTGCCGGGCTCGAGGGTGCCTAGCTTTTCCTCGTCGAAGCTGAGCCAGGCCGGCCAGATGGTCAGGGTGCGCAGGGCATCGAGACGGCTGAGCTGCTGGTGGGCGCCATGGACGCGACCGCGGTCGTCGCGGCGGTTCACGGCGATGTCGAGCATCAGGGCGGGGCGGAAGGCGTTCATGGCGCGATCGGGATCGAAGCCGATCATGTGGTCGCTGTTCAGGCCGACTGGGACGCCGGCTTTGACCCATTCGCCCAAGCCCATGAACCGCTCCGCCCAGTCGGGGCCATAGATCCTGGCGATGAAATCCGCGTCGCGCTCGTAGAGGTAGCCCTGAGTGTCGACGCCGGCGTTAAGGGACTTGGCGAGGGCGGCCATCTCCGGGGTGGGGAAGTAGCAGTGGATGAGGTTGAAGCGGCGCTCGCGGATGTCCGGCTGGGTCCTGGCGACGGCTTCGACGGCCCTCAGCACGGCCATGGCACCGCCGTCGCCGGTGACATGGGCGCTCATCGGCCAGCCTTTGGCATTGGCGGCGCCGAAGATGGCCTCCATCTGGGCGGGCGTGTAGCTCTGGGTGCCGGTATAGGCGGGATCGGCATTGCGGTAAAAGGCGGTGCGCTTTTCGCCGTGCGGCTCGCTGAGCCAGGTGGTGCCCCAGTGGATGCCGCCATCGACGGTGATCTTCAGGCAGGTGGCGCGGACGCGATCGTCGCCGTCTCCGGGTGACAGGCCGAGCTTGGCGAGGTAGGCGTCGACGCCGGCGGCGTCCTTTGCGGAAAAGCGGAAAGTGCCGCGCACCCGGACATTCAGGTCTCCCTTGGCGGCGAGTTCGCGGAAGGTATCGAAGCCGCTGCGATCCGTCGCGCGCTCAAAAATGGTGGTGATGCCGACGGAATTGTAAACGCCGACGAGTTCGGCATGCTTGGCGAGCACGGCATCGATGGGGTGGACCTTCGGGGCGGGCATGTGCTTGCGCAGCGAGGCCTGGCCGCCGCGCATCAGCACCGGGCGGCCGTTTTCCCGCAGCACCTCGCCATCGGGTATGGTGGCATCGGGCTGGTCGAGGCCGAGGGCCTTCCAACCAGGGGAATTGAGCACGGTTTTGGTCACCGAGATGAAAACGACGGGGTGTGTGGTGGTGGCGGCATCGAGTTCCTCCGGAGTGGGAAAGCGCTGTTCGATGAGCCGGGTGATTTCGTTGCGCGGGGTCTCGATCCACGTGCCCGGCGGCACCTGGGCAGCGCGGCGGCGGATCCAGTCCTGCAACTCGGCGATGCTGCGGACCTCGGCGTAGTCGCCATCGAGGGCGGCGCGGGCGGCGCCGAGGCTGTGGCAGTGACTTTCCACAAAGCCGGGCACGACGGTGCGCCCGCCGAGGTCGATCCTCTGGGTCGTCGGGCTGCCGAGGGCATCGATCGCCGCATTGGAGCCGACGGCGATGATCCTGCCGTCCTTCACCGCGAGGGCTTCGGCGATGGACTCGGAGGGGTCGAGGGTGATGATCTTGCCTTTCAGATAGACGGCGTCGGGCGGACCCGCGTCGACGATGCCGTCGAGCCGCAGATAGGCAGCGGCATAGCGGCGGCCTAGTTCGCGGTAGGAAGGGCTGTCGAAGTGGATCTTGTCTCCCTTGTGCGCGAGTCCTTCGGCAGAGACGAAGCCGCAGAGGGGAACCTGGCCGGGCAGACGGCGATGGACCGCGTCAACGGTCTCGATCTCAGGTGTCCACGGCACATCAGGGAATTTTCCCATCTGGCCGACGAGGAAGGGCACGCGAGAGGCTTTCAGCTCGGATCGGAAACGGCCGACGAGGTCGAGCAGTTTCGCCTCATAGGCTGGGGCGAGGGCGGGCCGGCAATCGCTCTCGCCCTGGTGCCAGAGGATGCCCTTCAGTGTCCCTGCCGGCAGGGCGGCGGCGGCCCGGCGGATGGTATCGTCCCAGGGGTGGGACTGGGTCTGGTCGTGGAGCGCACCGGGCTTCCACGTGTCGATGGGAGAGCCGCCGGCGGCGCAGGGGATGAGTCCGATGGTCACGCCGGGCCTGGCTTGGGCCACTGCGCGGGCAAAGGAGCGACCGAGACCAACGCCGGCGGAGGGTTTGTCCCAGTGCATCGGATCGACGGCGGGCACCCAGCGGCCTTCGCGATCGAACATGAGGATGCGTGGGTCGGGCTCTTGGTCCGCTGGTGTGACTTCGCCGCGGCCGGCCATGTTTGACTGCCCCACGAGGAGGAACAGGTGGAAATCGTCTTTGGGGGGCAGCGGGACATCCTGCGCCGCGAGCGGAGCGGCGAGGAAGAGGGGAAACCAGAGGGCGGCGAATCGGAATCCTGACATGATCGGGGGCGGGTTTTCGCTCCAGAGTCGGGATCGGGCGGGGATTGGTCAAGCCCGGCAGGGGACGAGTTCGCGCCGGGTGGAGTCGCCGGGTTGCCCAGGGTGGCGGGCCGGATTGCTGCGCGAGGTAAGCCAGCGAGGTCGTTCCGGGGTTTCGATATTTTCGCGGGCAAAAAGGTTTGAGTGGGTTTATATTAGGAGTTCGCCGTGACCACACTTGTGATTTCCAGTCAGAAGGGAGGAGTCGGGAAGACCACAGTGGCGGTCAACCTGGCTTACTCGCTTGCCCGCCGCGGTTGGCGCGTGCTGCTGATCGATGCCGATCCGCAGGGCGGCGTGGGGCTGTCGCTGTCGGAAAAGGCCCGGGAGGCGAGGGGCTTTTTCCATCTGCTCGCGGGAGCGGTCGAGGGGCCGGCGGAAAGCCTCGTGTTGGCGACGCGGCTGCCGGAATTCCGCCTGCTGGTGAGCGGGAATGCCGATGCCTGTTTCGACGATGTGGACCCGCAGGACACGCCGGAACTGCGGGAGCGGCTCCGGGGAATCCTGGGGCAACTGGGTGGCTACGACCTGATCGTGCTGGACACCGAAGCCGGCGTGCACGGGCTGACCCGGGCGATCATGGCGGTGTCGGACTTCCTCCTGCTGCCGCAGCAGGCCGAGCCGCTGAGCGCGCGTTCGATGCCCCGGCTGCTGCGCCACATTGCGGCGCTGCGGCGGGAACTCGGTGAGGGTGCGACCCATCCGCGCGTGGCGGGAATGTTGCTGACGATGGTGAGGCACGACGACCCGGTCTCGCGCGAGATCGAGACGGAGATCCGGGCGATGCTGCCGGCGGGGATGATCCTGGAGACGGAGATTCCCCGGGACGCCGCCTTCCTGAAAGCCAGCCGCGTGGGCGTGCCGGTGAGCCTGCTGCACCGTCAGCCACCGGAAGCGGCCCAAAGTTTCGACCAACTCGCCGCCGAAATGGAGGCCCGGATGAGCCTGACGAAAGAACCCAACCCCGACGAGGCCGATGAGTACACTCGACTCATGGATTGACCGTGACGAACTCGCCGCCTTGGTGGCAGAGTTGGCTCCCACGCCTCCGACGGCCGCGGAAGAGCCGCCGGTGGAGGTGTCCGACGCCGCAGCCCCGCCGGCTGAGGAAACCGCCGAGCCGGTGACGGCTGGGCTGGATGTCTCGCCGGAGGCCGGCGTTGCAGAACCGGAGGAGCCGAGTAAGCCGATTTCGGCAGAAGTTCCAGAAGCGGCCGAGATTGAGGTGGAACCTGAGCCTTCTGAGGTCGAAGCCGAGGCCGAGATCGAGGCCGAAAGCGCTCCCGAGATCGAGCCGACCGCGGAGCCGGAACTGGCCGAGCCGGAGGTGGTGGCGGACGAAGCCGGAGCCGTCACCGAGCCCGAGTTGCTGGGCAATGAAGAGGCGGAGGCGATCGAAACCGAGGTGGAAGCCGAGCTTTCTGCGGAGCCAGAGCTGGAAATGGCCGAAGCCGAGTCCCCGGAGGCCGAAGTTGCCGCGTTGATTGCCGAGGAGGCTCCCGAGAGCGAGCCGGAAGCCGAGGCGGCTCCCTTTGAGGCAGAATCTGCGCCCGAAATCGCGACGATGGACGAGGCGGGCTCGAGTGAGGAGGCAGAGCCGGAACGGGAAGCGGAGATCGCTGCGGAGGAGGCCCCGGAGCCGGCTGCCGGAGACGAGTCCGAGGTGGTGGGTGCCGAAGATGGATTGAATTTCGATGAGCCGGCCGCCTACGAGGCGTCGCCGTTTCCGTTGGCCGAGATTCCGGCCGATGCCGATGAGCCCGGAGGGGCGCTGCGCCGGACGGCGGCGGTGCAGGCGGCCGAGGCGCTCGAGCGCGCCCGGGACCGGGCTCAGCAGGGCGGCTTGCTCAAGCTTTTCTCCACCCGGGTCGTCACCGGTGCGCTGACTGAGCCAGTTGAGACGCCCGTGGACGCACCCGTCGATGAGAGTGCCTCCGAGGCCGCGGAAGAGGAGCCGTCGTCGGCCATCGTGGAAGAGCCGGAAAGCCAGATCGAAGAATTGGTGTCGGCTGAGGTGGCGGACGAGCCCGTGGTTTTGGAGGAGTTGGGCGAGCCGGCGGGGGAATCGCTGGATGATCTGTCGATCCCGGCCGCGGAAGCGGAGGAGGAAATCGGCTCCGAGCCTCTGCCGGTCGAGGAGGAAGAATTGGGAGTCCCCATCGACGAAGAGAGCGACGCGATTTTCGAGGCCGCCATCGATGAGGACGCCGAGTCCGAGGCGCCGGCTTTCCTGCCCTTGCGCGAGCGGCTGCGGGGCTTTGCCGGCCGGGCGACGCTGGCGACCGGCTCCGGGCGGTTGGCGATCACTGATTTGCAGGGCTATCCGCTGCTGGCCGACGAGGGTGGTCCGGCTTCGCCTCATTCAGCACCCCGTTTGGCCCATTGGTTTGGGTCCCTGACCCAGGAGTTGAAAGCCAGCCGCGATGGCATGTCGCAGGTGGCACTCGCGGGAGGCGACTGGCTCTGTGTGGTGGCGGCGGAGAGTGCGGCGGGTGGCGTGTGCGCCAGTTTCCGGGTTGCGGAGCCGCTTTCGGCCGAGCAGGCGCGGCTGTTGACCGAGGATCTGCGGTCCACGCTCCGCGAACCGGCCGTGCTGACAGCTCCCGTCGAGGGTTGATGGATCATGCCGCGGGGCTGCCTACCCGCGCACCTGTCCGTTGCCGAGGATGCGGTACTTGTAGCTCGTCAACTCCTCGAGGCCCATGGGACCGCGGGCATGAAGTTTGTCGGTGCTGATGCCGATTTCCGCGCCGAAGCCGAACTCGCCACCGTCGCTGAAGCGGGTGGAGGCATTCCAAAACACGGCCGCTGAGTCGATCTCGTCGAGAAAACGCTCCGCCGCCGCGGTGTCTGCGGTGACGATGCAATCACTGTGGTGCGATCCGTGGCGATTGATGTGGTCGATGGCCGCATCCAGGTCGTCCACGATACCGACGGTGAGAATGAGGTCGAGGTACTCGGTGATCCAATCCTGTTCGGTCGCCGATACAACCCTGTTTGATCGTGAAAGCCGGATGAAATCGGGGTCGCCGCGGAGTTCCACGCCCTTTTCCTCCATCGCGGCGGCGATTTTGGGGGCGAATTCGGCGGCGATGTCGCGATGGATGAGCAGGGTCTCCATGGCATTGCAGACACCGGGTTTCTGCGCCTTGGCATTCAGCGCGATGGCGATGGCCATCTCCTGATCGGCGGCGCGGTCGACGTAGGTGTGGCAGATCCCATCGTAGTGCTTGATCACCGGCATACGGGCCAGCGACACGACCGTCTCGATGAGGCCGGCGCCGCCACGCGGGATGATGAGGTCGAGGTAACGATCCATCTCAGCCATGTGGCGAACGCTTTCGCGATCGGTGAAGGGGATGAGTTGGATGCTGTGCGGGGGCAGGCCGGCCGGGGTGCCGCCTTCCTGGAGGGCGCGGGCGATCGCGACATTCGAGTGGATGGCCTCGCGGCCACCGCGGAGGATGGTGGCATTGCCGGTCTTGAAGCAGAGGACGGCGGCGTCGGCGGTGACATTGGGCCGGCTCTCGAAGATGATGCCGATGACGCCGATGGGGACGCGGCGCTTCACGATGTGCAGTCCATTGGGGCGGGTCCACTCGCGCAGCACTTCGCCGACGGGGTCGTGCAGGGCGGCGACTTCGCGGATGCCCTGAGCCATGGCGGCGATCCGGGCCGGGGTGAGCCGGAGGCGGTCGATCATGGCCCCGGTGAGCCCGGCGGCCTCGGCGGCGGCGAGGTCTTCGGCATTGGCTTCGAGGATTTCACTTTCGCGGGCGACGAGAGCATCGGCCATCGCGAGAAGGATGGCGTTCTTTTGCTCCGAGGACAGTTTACCGAGGGCATAGGAAGCCGCGCGGGCTTGGGCGCCCATCTGCCAGATCGCGGACTTGATCTCTTCGGAGGTCATGGCTGGGAATGGGCGAGAAACCGCGTCCCTTTGCCCCGTCCCTCGACCAGGTCGGGCAATTGCTCGGGATTGAGACCGGAGGCGATGATGGTTTCGATCCCGGCGTCGACCGCGGTCTTCACGGCGGTCAGTTTGGTCTTCATGCCGCCCACGGACAGGTGGCCTTTGTCGTCGCCGGCAAAGTGAAAGACTTCCTCGACGTTTTCGACCAGCTCGACGATGTCGTCCGGGTCCTCGACGCCCGATCGGCGCAGACCGGGCACGCTGGTCAGCAGGATGAGCCGGTCGGCGTCGATGAGGGTGGCGACGCCGGCCGAGAGCAGGTCGTTGTCGCCGACTTTCAGCTCAAACACGGCGACCGAGTCGTTTTCGTTGACGATGGGGATGACGCCGGGGAACTCCAGCAGTCGGTCCAGGGTGGTGCGGACGTTGGCGCGGCGCTTCTCGTCGGTCAGGTCGTCACTGGTCAGCAGCAACTGGGCGACCTTGAGCCCGAAATGGCTGAAGTGGCTCTCGTAGATGTGCATGAGCCGCGCCTGTCCCGCGGCGGCGCAGGCCTGGAGCATCCCGACATCGGTGGGGCGCTCCTTGAGGCCGAAGGTCATCAGTCCGGCGCCGACGGCTCCGCTGGTGACCACGATGGTGCGGTGGCCGGCCTCATTCAGATCCGCGATCGACTGGGTGAGTCGGGCGATCATCGCGTGGTGGAGGGCCACCCCGCCGGCGCGGGTGAGGACACCGGTTCCGATTTTGATGACGATTTTCAGAGGGAAATGGAGGGGCGGGTTGGCGCGCCGGCGGTCCGGTTTTGGGAGCGGGGAAAAATGCCGATTTTTGCCCTTTCCAGCAGGCGGGCGGGACGATATTGCTTGCGCGGCGGGGTGTAAAGGAACAGTTTACCCGCTCGCGAAACGCACCCGTAGTAAAACGGATATTACGTCGGTCTCCGGAACCGAAGGTCCAGGTTCGATTCCTGGCGGGTGCACCACGAATGGCGTCTCCACCGTGCCGGAGCGTCTCGCGACACCGAGATCAGATCGTGATGCGCCGGTCGCGCGAGCGGATGGTCCAGCGCTCCCCGGTGGCTTTGCCGTCCCGGATGACGACGCCCTCCTGATGCAGGGCCACGGTGGGGCAGATGTGCCAGGGGATGCCGTAGATTTCGTCACCGACGGCCAGGTCGGCGGCGGAGGGGGTCTCGACGACGAGGTGCTCCTCGCTCTGCATGAGCGGGACGGGATCGGTCAATTCCGGAAAGCGCACCCGGTTGGCGATGGGATTTTCGCCGGAGACGGCCTTGTGTCCCAAATCGACGCAGATCCGTCCCGTGCCGGGCTTGCTGATCACGCGGACGAGTAGGGCGGCGGCGGGGACGAAAGGCAGGTCGGGGTGTTTCGTCCCGTAGCCGGAGTCCCACAGCAGGGTGGTGCCGGGACTGCACTGGTAGCGCGACCCGAAGGCGGCGGAGAGCCGGGCATGCCAGGGAAAAGTCGGTGAACCGCCTCCGACGATGAGTGGCACCTCGATGCCGGCTTCGGCGAGGCGGGCATGGAAGGGCTCGACGATGTGCTGGGCCTCCTCGAAGTGGCGACCGCGCTCTCCGGCGTCGACGTCGTGGATATGGCCGTCGTAGATATGCAGTCCCGCAAAGGTGACGCCAGGGGTGCTCAGGATGCGCCGGCACAGGTCGAGCGCTGCGTCTCCCGGAGCGATGCCGGTGCGTCCCATGCCGCAATCGATATCGACAAAGAGCCGCAGCGTCTGGCTTTTGGCGGAAAAATGGCGGCCGATGCGCTCGAGATTGTCCGGATCATCGACGAGCGCGGCGAACGAAACCCCGGGGAAGTGTTCCATGAGGCGGGACATCCGGTTGATGTTCGGGCCCACCGGTTGATAGGCGAGGAGGACGTCGGTGCCGCCGGCTGCCGCAGTCATCTCGACTTCGGCGATGGTGGCGCATTTGAAACGGGTGATGCCGGCCTCGACCTGCATGGCCACGATCTCGCCGAGCTTGTGGGTTTTCACGTGCGGCCGCAACCGGGACGGGTCGCCATCGACGGCGTCCAGCATGTGGCGGATATTGGTCGCGACCCGGTCGGGCCAGATCAGGAGGGCCGGGGAGGCGATTTCCGCGGCATTGGTGACATGAAACCAGGAAGTGTCTGACATGGAGTCCCACCCTAGCAGAGGGGCTGGGGCGGGCACCAATCCGAATCGGCGCAATCACGCGATTTTTCGGGGATGGGATTATTCGCTTGCCCGATGGTGTCCAAAAGTGGCACCTTTTCCTCTTTTTCGATGACCTTGGCTGTTAGTCCGACCCGGCAGCGGGCGATTTTCTGGGTTTTTGTGCTGATCGATGTGATCCTCTGGGTGCTGGCATTCAGTTGGAAGCCTCCGCGGTTGGACTCCGCACCCATCGTGGCGGTAAACATCTGGCCGGGGACGGAATCGTTGATCGCGGCCCGGGAAATGGGAAAGGTGACCACGCGGGAGATCAATTTCGTGGAAATGTCATGGAGCAGTTCCGCGATGCGGGCCTTCGGCAACCGGGCGATCGATGCCTCCGTGCTGGCGCTGAGCGAGGTGCTCCTGATGCGTGAACTGGGCTATCCGATCCGGGTGATCATGGCGGTGGATGAGTCTGTCGGCGCCGATGCGATCGTTGCGGGACCCGGGATCAACGGAGTTCCGGAACTGAGGGGAAAGCGGGTCGGGGTCGAGATCCGATCGGTCGGGCATTACCTGCTGGGCAGGGCGCTGCAGGACGCGGGCATGAGCATCGACGATGTGGAACTGGTCCCGGTCGTGTTGCCGGAGATCGAGACGGCTTTCACCGAGTTGGGGGTGGATGCCGTGGTGGCGGCCGAGCCATGGCTGAGCCGGATCAACGCCAGGGGAGGGCGGGTGATCTACGATTCGGCCGACACGCCCGGGGAGATCATCCGGGTGATGATTGCCCGGGATGTTGTGATTGAGAGATCCCCCGCTCCATTGGGGAAATTGCTGGATGCTCACTTCCGTCTGGCTGATCCGACTGACTGGAGTGAGGATGCGAGAGTGGGCATCCTGCGGCGGGAAGGAGTTTCGGCGCCCGAGTTCGACCGCATCCGGAAAGGGGTGCGGCTGTATTCGCGGACTGATCAGACTTCGATGCTTTCCGGAGAATCTCCGTCTCTGACGGCCGCGCTGGATCGGGTGGCCGCGAGGATGCGGGAACTGGACCTGCTGACGGGAGGAACGAACAACCGTTTGGAAATCGACGACCGCTTCGTAACGCCATGAGCCAGAGACTCTTCCGCTATCGCAGAGTCCGGCTGCCGCTCCTGGTGTTCTTTGCCGGTCTGACCCTGATCGTGCATCACGCGGTCCGAAGTCACCGCCAGAATCTGGATCGGCAGATCTCGCTGGTCAGCCAGCAGGCGAGCGAGGCGGGAGCCCAGATCTCCGGGATGACGCAGCACCTGTTCCGCAAGAACCTGCCGCGTTCCGTCGATTTGCTTCTGAGTTATGCCTCGGTGTCGCCCGATCTGGAAATCGGCGTGGTCATCGACGCGGCGGACATCATTCGGCATTCGACCCGGCAGCAATGGGAGGGAATGGCTCTGGCTGACAGTCCCTTTGCGGGTTTGGCGAGTCCTCTGGATGGCGTGAGGGAGAGAATGGAAGGGATGACCATCCAGGATCCATCGGGACAGTCCCTGACGGGCTACTTCCCGTTTTGGAGCCGGCCCGAGAGCCGCACCAAGGGTGTGATCGTGCTGCACTACCGGCTGGATGGGGCTATCCTGACGGCTTGGAATGAGACGGTACACAATTCGATTTCGCAGACATTCTCGCTGGCCGCCGGGAGCCTGATGTTTTGGCTGATTTTAACGCAGTGGGCGGCATCCGAGCGTCTGAGGCGGGTGGTGGATCAGGCGCGGACCCTGGTGGACCGCGGCGAAAAGCCGGTGCCACTCGAGGGCGAGGATGAGCTGGCTCAACTGTCCCGCAGTTTCTCCGCCGCGGCGGAGCGGATCGAGGAGACGGAGCTTCAGTTCCGCGAGTTGGCGGCGGGGATCCGCGATGTGTTCTGGTTTGTCCGCAACGAGCGGGGGGCGACGCCTTTGGTGAACGATGCCTTCTCCAGGATCTGGGAATGCCCGGCGATGGAGTTGCTCCGTCGACGCTGGTCCTGGTTGCGCCGGGTGGCCAAGGAGGATCGCCGCAAGGCGCTGGAGTTCATCCGGGATCTGCGCGGCGGAGTCGAGGTGGGGACGATGGAGATCCGGCTTGTGTTTCCCGAAGGTCGTCAGAAATGGGTCGAATGCCGGGGTTTTTCCCTAGCCCACCAGCCGGGCCAGATCCGGGCGATCGGGGGGCTGGCCGCGGACGTGACGGAGCGCAAGGATATCGACCGGAGGCTGATGGAGGCGGCCGAGGATGAGCGCATGCGCATCGGGCTCGATCTCCACGACGATGTGTGTCAGCGGATGGCCGCCGTGCAGTTAAAGGGCGGCATTTTGCAGAACAGCCTGCAACGAGCCGGGCTGCCCCAGGCGGAGCTGGCTGCCGAAGTCTCCAGAAATCTCTCCGAGGCGACCGAAATCGTGCGTGGCTTTGCCCACGGCCTGGCTCCGGTGGTGTTGGAAGCCGAGGGATTGGTGCCGGCCCTGGCGCAGTTGGCCCAGTTCATCGAGAAGGCCTTTGGCATTCGTTGTTGGGCCAGTTGCGGGGTGGCCGGCATCCCGCTGGATGCGACGGCCACCACCCACCTTTACCGCATCGCCCAGGAGTTGGTCACCAATGCCGCTCGACATGCGAAACCGGCCGGCATCGGCATTTCCGTGACCCGGAGCGAGAGATTGCTGGTGTTGCAGGTCAGCAACGATGGCATTCCCTTTGATGGTACACCGCCGGCAGGTTCGCGGGGCATGGGGTTGCATGCCATCCGGAAACACCTTGACGCGCTCGGAGGGCGGATTTTCTTCAAGCCCTCGCCCGAGTTGCTGGGAGGCACTCTGGCTGTCTGTGAGATTCCCCTGCCTCCGGAGCAGACTGACCCCAACTGGACTCCCGCCATATGAGCAAAACCCAAGCCGGTGAGAAGGCGAATCTCCATCGAGTGGCGATCGTCGACGACCACACCCTGATGCGGGAGGGCGTGCAATTGTTCATCGAGAGCCTGCCGGGTTTCACCTGCATCTGGACGGCCGGGAGCGCCCGCGAGGCGGTCGGCAAGCTGGAGCAGACCCCGCCAGACCTGCTGGTGGTCGACATCAGCCTGCCCGACCGGAATGGACTGGAACTGGTCAAGGATGTCGTGGCGATGAAGGCGGACCTGCCCATTTTGGTCCTGTCGATGCACGACGAAAAACTGTATGCCCTGCGTGCCCTGCGGGCGGGGGCGAAAGGCTACGTGATGAAAAATGCCTCGCACCAGGTGCTGGAGGCGTCGCTGCGCCGCGTTGCCTCCGGCGGCATCGGAGTCAGTCCGGCCGTGTCCGAGATGGTCATCGGTGCCTACTCTTCCGGTGGCAAAGTGAGGCCCGAGGAAGGGCTGCACAGCCTCAGTGACCGTGAGTTCGAGGTCTTTCAGTTGATCGGAGAGGGCCAGAGCACCAATCAGATCGCGGAGTCACTGCGGATCAGCCCGAAGACGGTCGATGTCCATCGGATGAACATCCGCATGAAGTTGAATCTGGAAGACGGTGCCGCGCTTACCCGCTGGGCGATCCGGTGGACGGAGTCGCGTCGGCACGATCGGGAGTAAACCGGCGCCGGGGGTGCCGCTAAAGACATTTCCTAGGGCGTTACAAGCCACCCGCTGATGGAGCGGGATGAGGCGTCGGCGCACACTGGAGGAGCCTTTGCCACCTCCTCGATAGCAGCGGGATTCACCCCGGATTGCCCGGCCGAAAGAGGTGGGATGGCGACCTGCCTCTACCCATGAAATCCTCTCATACGCCCCATTTTCCCGCCAAACCACCCGGACTGCCATTTTCCAGCCTGCCTGCCGGTCTCTCTCGCGCTCTTGAGTCACCCAGAAAGGCGGCGGCGCCAAACCCGGCGGTTCGTGTGGCCCCAGCCCGCGGTGCCTGGGGCAAAGTGGATCAATATCCCTTCTTCTTGGAGGCTCCCGCGCATTTGCTCGACCGGATGCCGATGCCCAATCCCAAGATTCGCTGGTTTGTCAATGCCGCCGAAGCCGGTCAGGTGCTGGAGCGGATGGCAAAGGCGGGATTGCCTCAGGACATCATCCAAGCGATCAACCAACCCTCCAACCGGGCGATCATTGGCGACCAGATGGTCTTTTTCCCGCCGCCGGTCAGCGTGCTGAAACTCGATCCCGAGGTACGGGCGGCGGTTTACCGGGAACTCAGGCGGTATCCGGCCAATGTGGACATCGTCGGCCCTCTGGTCGTCGCCAACGGCAATGTTCAGGAGTGGTTCCACGGCTGCGGCCTGCGACCGGAACTGATCGAATTGATCGACCGGATGTCCTATCGCCGGGGCGATGCCCTCGTTTTCAGCGATCTGTCGGCGGTGATGGGCCTGGTAAACGGCAACGCCGAGGGGCGGCAACTGATGTCGGTTTTCACCCGCACCCGGACCCTCATCTTGAAGCTGAATCTGGAGGACGAGACGCGTCTGAATGAAGTGCGGGGCTTCTGGAATTTCGGTCCCGCGAACCAATCGCGGAATGTGCTGCCGCTCCTGCAATCCCTCTCCGAAACCCAGGCCCGCGACAGAATCGATGTCGCCCATCTCCTGCCGCCGCTGCCGCGCAAACTGCTCTACTCCTATCCGGAGCTGTCGATGGTGGTGGATGGTGAGATGCCCGACTGTCACTGGACTTCCCTGAATTTCTTCAATTCCACTCCCGAGCCCACCTATCTCGACGGTCGCTTGGCCGCCGCCGCCTTGTTGGACAACTATCAGCCGGTCAAGGCGCCCTACAAATACGGCGACCTGCTCGTCTTCGTGGACAACGTGGTGGGAAATGCCTTCCACTCCTGCGTTTACATCGCCGACGACGTGGTCTTCACCAAGAATGGGCGGAATCTCCTCTCGCCGTGGGTGTTGCAGACGCTCGATCACGCCCGGCAGACCTACCTGTATGAGGGCAATGGCCGCATCCAGGGCTATCGGGCCAAAAGTCTCATGGGCAAGTGAAAGCCGCCTCACCGCGGCTCCGACGGCTCGGTCTTTCGACGCAGGCTCAGCCGGCGAAAGGGGATCGACTGGCTTGATTCCATCGCGGGTGCGAGGGTGATCCATTCCTGGCCTGACCCGAGGACGATTTCTCCCACCAGGACAGGAATGTCATCTTCCTGATCCGGCTCGGCCGCGGGGAGGGGGAAATCCAGCCGCTCGTCGCCACAGCGCAGGATCAGCCTGGCCCCGGCGGCGTCTCCCCGGTCAGCGGCGGGGCAAAGCACTTCGTAGAGACCTTCTGGGGCGACGATTTCCACCGGCCAGCGGAGTTTCTGTCCGGAGGAGCGCCAGTCGGTCACGGTCCCCGAATCGTCGATCGGCGCCTCCCAGTCCCCTGAGGGGCTGGCTTCGGTGGCCCGCAGGGTGACGAGGGGCCAGTCCGGCCGACCTATTTCCACCGGGATCGGACCGAGGCCGTCGTCGGTCGTCTCGTCCATCCAGCGGGAGAAGTCGGCCCGCATGTCGCTGAGGAGAAAAGGATAGTCGTCCGACAGGTCGGTCCACTCGTGGGGATCGGCATTCAGATCGTACAGCTCCCAGCCGCTGTGGGTCTCCGAGGGCTCGCCCCGCCGCCAGGGGACGTCGCGTAGTGCCACCCAGCGATCGGTGCGCACTGCCACCGAGGCTTGATCGACGGCAAAGCCGGGCGGCGTCCACGAAGTAAACAGCAACCGGTTCGGCCAGCGGCCTGGCTGACCACCACTCGTCAGAGCTGGGGCCAGGCTCATGCCGTCGAGCCAGACGCGTTCGATCGGATCGATCGCGCAAAGATCCAGCAGGGTCGGCAGCAGATCGAGGTGGGCAGTGAGCCGGCGGAATTTCGTCCCCGCGGGTATGTGCCCCGGCCAGCTCACGAAGGCGGGCACCCGGACGCCGCCCTCGTGGACGCTGCCGCTGGCGCCGCGCAGGTGGCCGTTGTAGCGCACTTTCCCACCGTCGGGCGGCATTTCGGGGCCGCTGTCGGAGAGAAACCAGATCACCGTGTTTTTTCGCAGCCCTTCCCGCTCCAGCCAGTCGATCAGTTGCCCGCAACGGGCATCGAGAGCGGTGATGGACTCGTGGATGGCACCCGCCCATGAGCCTCCCACAGCGGGTGCAGTGATCGATCCGGCCGGCAGACGGACCAGGCAGAAAAACGGGCTGTCTTTTCCATGCTGCTCCGAGAGGAAAGCCATCGTCGCTGACCATATGGCGTCGGCTGGTGGTCCATCAGGTCCTCCCGGCTCTTCGAACTCCCCCGTCCAAGGGCCAAACCATCCGGCGAACCGATCAAAGCCCTGGCCGGCTGGATGATGCGGGCGGTTCGAGCCGTGCGACCAACCGCCGAAGTAAGCCGTCTCGTAGCCGGCTGCCTGAAAGTGCTCTGCCACCGTCAGCTCGTGCGCATGCACGGTGCCTTCGCCCCGGGTGTCACCGCTGGCACCCGTCCGGTAGTGGTAGCGTCCCGTCAGCAGACTGGCCAGCGAGGTGGATGGCTGTGGGCACACGTGGAAGCGCTCCAGCCGCAGGCCCGATTCCGCGAGCGCATCGAGCCGTGGCGTGGCGAGGTCCGGATTGCCGTGGAGCCCCAAATCGCCCCAGCCAAAATGGCCGGCAACAATCACGATTACATTGGGTCGCTCGACCGCAGCCGAAGGCAGACTCCCCAGCGCCGCCAGCCCCAGAATGAGGCAGGCAAACCGGCAGGGAGGGAGGACAGGGCGGAGCATTGGGAGAAAGAGTCCCCCGATCCCACCCTCAGCGTCAATGGTTTTCCTGCGGGCGCGTGCGTCTTCCCGCCCCGGCCAGTCCGATCAGAGCAGCGCGCCGATGCGGCGGCAGACTTCCTCCACATTGGCCCGGCTGTTGAACGCCGAGATGCGGAAATAGCCCTCTCCCGCGGCACCGAAGCCCGCGCCGGGAGTGATCACCACGTTGGCCTGTTCCAGCATCTTGTCGAACATGCCCCAGCTCGTCACGCCGGCCGGGCAGCCCACCCAGACGTAGGGTGCGTTGACCCCGCCAAAGACCGGCAGGCCGGCCTGGGCGCAGGCCTCGCGCAGCAGCGCCGCATTGCCCATGTAGTGATCGATCAACGTTTTCACCTCGGCCTTGCCTGCGTCGGAAAAGACCGCCTCGGCACCGCGCTGCACCGGATAACTGGCGCCGTTGAATTTCGTGCTGTGACGGCGGGACCAGAGCGGATGCACCGCCTGCCGCGAGCCGTCCGCGAGCGTGCCGGTGAGCGCCTTCGGGATGATGGTGTAGGCGCAGCGCACCCCGGTGAAGCCGGCGATCTTCGAGAAACTGCGGAACTCCATCGCGCACTCATGCGCCCCCTCGATCTCGAAAATCGACCGCGGGATCTCCGGGTCGCGGATGAATGCCTCGTAGGCCGCATCGTAGAGGATGATGGCGCCGTGCTCACGCGCGTAGGCCACCCAGGCGGTTAACTGTTCGCGGGTCGCCGTCGCGCCGGTGGGATTGTTCGGGTAGCAGAGATAGATCAGGTCGGCTTTGCCCTCGGGGATGGCCGGCACGAACTGGTTGGCGGCATTACAGGGGAGGTAGACCAGGCCCGCGTAGGCGCCGCTGGCGTCGGCGTCGCCGGTATTGCCCGCCATCACGTTGGTGTCCACATAGACCGGGTAGACCGGATCGGTGATCGCGATCGTGTTACCCGGGCCGAAAATGTCGAGGATGTTCCCCGTGTCGCACTTCGAGCCGTCGGAGATGAAAATCTCGTCCGCCGCGATGCCCAGGCCGGCAAACTGGTGATCCACGATCGCCTGCCGCAGGAATTCATAGCCCTGCTCCGGACCGTAGCCGTGGAACTGCTCACGCGTGCCCAGTTCGTCGATCGCCCGGTGCATCGCCTCGCGGCAGGCCGCCGGCAGCGGCTCCGTCACATCGCCGATCCCGCAGCGGATGATGTTTTTCGCCGCCTCCGGATTCGCGTCGGAGAAGGCTTTCACCCGGCGGGCGATCTCGGGAAAGAGATAGCCGGCTTTCAGTTTCAGGAAGTTGTCGTTCAGACGGGCCATGATGTTGCGGTTGGGGAAAAGTTCGGGTTTTGGGGCAAAAAGGAGCCTGACTGAACCGATTTTTGCCCGTCGTGCAAGCGGGCTGGCTTTTTTCCGCCCGATTTGGTGAAATGGTGTCGCATGTACCTCCTTCAGCCTATCCGAGTCTGCCTGGGCGCCTTGCTGGCACTGCTGCCCGCCGCTGCGGCGATGGGGGCCGACCGACCCACCCCCTTTGACGAAGGCCGCCTCCAGATTGCCCTGCCCGACGGGTGGAAAGTCACCCAGCAGAGCATCGCCGGTAGTGACAGCATCGCCGGATGGGAGTCCTCGGACCGCAAGACCTCCCTCTACGTTCACCGCCTGCCCACCATGAGCCAGGCCGCCGACATGCGCAATTCCCTCCAGGCCACCATCGAGGCCATGGACCAGGCCGACCACTGGCTCATCCAGAAAATCGGCGACTACCGCGACATCACCCTCGGCGGTCTGCCCGCTGTCTATGTGAGCGTCGAGGCGGAGCTCCGCGCCGGCGAGCGCAAGACCCCGTTCCGCTTCCACTTCGCCATGATCGGCGCCGCGCGGGCCTTCTACCTGCTCCAGGCCAGCAACATCCAGCCCGTCAGGCAGATCCGGGAGGATGAGATCATCCGGATGATGAAGTCCTTCCAGGTTCTCCGCGAAGAATAGCGCCAGATCCGGCGACCCTCGATTTGCGCAGACCCCAAAGCCGCGCCAAAGTCCCGCCGTTTCCCAATCGCACATCGCACCACCATGGCCGACGAGTTTACCGAGATCACCACCCAGGGATGGGGCAGCCGGGTCAAGAATGCCTTCGGCGGCATCATCTTCGGCATCATCCTCACCGTCGGCTCCTTTCCCCTGCTCTTTCTCAATGAAGGCCGCGCCGTGAAGCGTCACCAGAGCCTCCAGGAGGGCGCCGGGCTGGTGCAATCCGTCGCCGCGGACCGCATCGACCCCGCCCACGAAGGCCGCCTCGTCCACGTCACCGGCACTGCCGAAGCGCGAAAGGGCGAGCCCCTGACCGATCCCGATTTCGGCGTCGTCGCACCGGGCGGGCTGAAACTCCGGCGCAAAGTCGAGATGTATCAATGGACCGAGGAGCAGCGCCGCGAGACCCGCAACAAGACCGGCGGCGGCACCGAGACCGTCACCACCTACAACTATGCCAAGCGCTGGTCTCCCGAATTGGAAAAATCAGCCAATTTTCACCACCCGGGCGGCCATCAGAACCCCACCTCGATGCCCTTTCCATCCGACCTCCGGACCGCCGAATCGATCGCGCTCGGGGCCTTCACCCTGCCCGACTTTTTCGTCGCCCAGATCAATGACTTTCAGCCGCTCGACGGAGTGAAAGCCGACACCCTGCCCGAGGCCCTGCGCGGCAAGGTCAAACCCATCGAAAACGGCTTCTACGTCGGCGCCGACCCCGCCGCGCCCGCCGTGGGCGATGTGCGGGTCTCCTTTTCCGCCGTGCCCGCCGGACTTGTCAGTGTCGTGGCCCAGCAGAGCGGGGAGACCTTTGTTAAATACCGGACCGCCGCCGGCGGCGAGATCGAACTGCTCCAGATGGGCACCCGGTCTGCGGCCGAGATGTTTGCCTCGGCCGAGCAGGCGAACAAGGTCCTCACCTGGGCGCTGCGGCTGGCCGGCTTCATCGCCATGGCCATCGGCCTCAGCCTCGTCGCCCAGCCCCTGCGCGTCATGGCCGATGTCCTGCCGCTGGCCGGACGCGTCGTCGGGATGGGGATCGGCTTTTTCGCCTTTCTCGTCGCCGGCATCGGATCGACCATCACCATCGCCGTCGCCTGGATCAGTTACCGGCCCATCATCGGCATCCCGGTGCTGGTGCTGACCCTGGGTTTCTTCATCTGGCTCGTCGCCCGGCTCCGCAAAGCCCGCCCCGCCGCCGCACCATCGCTGGATCCAGCGAGTCCCGCGCCCCCGCCGCTGACGTGAACGGCGGTTCACTGCCGTTCGGCAGGAATGGGCGTGAGAGCGTGGTTAAACGGGGCTTGAAATCAAGCGCCGCAAATGGTCAGCGCCAGGTGCTTCGGGGAAGTTGTCTCGAAATAGGGAGGAATGGCCGGAGTTGACGATTCGACATGGACTGATACTGACGACACCCGTAAGCGAGTGCGAAAAAAATGAAGGCGCCGCCCGCTGCTCTAAACGGTTGACTTTGAGCGAGGTAAAAGAGCCCCTTGAGAAGATGAGTCTTCGCGAAATTAAGAAAATTATTAAAATTGTTGACAAATAGTGCAAAAATCGGTTTTCCTCACCGCATGAAACCGTCAAAGTCTCTCTCCTTGATGTCGGTGTTGGCCTTGGCCATCGGTTCGCAGTTCGCAGCCCCGCAGGTATCCGAAGCGGTTGTTCGGGTCTATCAGGTGTCCTTCAGTGCGAAGGCGGCTGTCCGTCCGAAACCGATTACGCAAGGGGGGCGCTCCCTGGCACGAGTAGGCTTTCTGATTTACGACACCAATGCCCCGGGCCAATCAGCCACGATCGAAGTGTTTCGAAATCGAACCTATCAAATTAACGGTCCAATGTGGACTGGATTCCCGTTCCCTGGAACGAATACTCCGGATGGTGTGGGTATCATTCCGTCGGCAATCGGCCTCTCTGCGCTTGATCTGAATTCTGATGGATTCGTAGACACGGAATTGGCTTCCATGGGCTTCGGTTTCGGTTCCACCACACATTCGCGGATCTTGGCAGGTGCGATTCCCCGGAATGGCTTTCGGATCGGAAACACGACGTTCTTCCAGACCGCTAAAGCACTCAGTGGGTATGGTTGCGTGACAGTTTCCGGAGTCGATCACTACTTCATCCGGGAGAAGTGGGCCATCAACGGCTTTTCTGCGAACAATCCTGCGAACGTCGCGGCCGGAGTGAACCTCGTGGTGGCATACCTGTTGTCTCGCGGCTACGTTGTGGCTCCCTGACAGGCATCCGCGCGCAACTCGCCCGGTCGATGGGATATCCAGTTAATCCCCTTGGGAACGGCATGACATTTCGTTCCTTTGTTCCGCGGGCGGGCGGGTTGTTTTGTGCGGTCTCCGTGTTGGTTCAGTGCAGTGAGCCACCGGAGCCGGAGGAGACCGACAGCGGACCGCCGAAAGCGGTGACGCTTTCACCTGCCACGCCTCCCGTCGCCGCCGCGGTTGACGACCCGACCGCCGCCGTGACCCTGCGCGATCCCCGCCTGGGGCCCCACGATCAGCGGGAGTTTGCGCCACTGGCCGACGAGGATCGCGCCCCGTTCGAGGCTCTGACCGGAGAGTTTTTCGCTTCCACGGATCTCGATCGGCGCCTGGAGATTCTCGATGAGATCGAGGAAGCCTATTACGGCGACCAATTGCTCCCCTTCGTCGATCGCATCCTCGCTCTCGGTCAGGATGAGTTGTCTGTGAGGGCGGTCGAGATGCTCCAGGGCAATGTTTCGCCCGCCATTTTGGCCGTCTTGGAAAAAGCTCTGGCATCCCCGTCGGAGGACGTTCGCCTCGCCGCCGCCACCGCCGGAGCCCATGTCCGCGACGATGCGCTGGTTGGCTATTACCGAAAAATCTTTGCCGATCCCAGCATCGACGTTCAGATGCAGGCGATCGAAAGCGTGGACGCCCAGTCCGAGCCACGGCGGGTGCAGATCTTCCGGGCGGCCCTTCAATCGAAGCTGCCCGAGTTGCAGGTGGCGGCCGTCGGCATCGTCCACCTGACCGCCACCCGCCAGAGTGTCGATGTTTTGTTCGAAGCGCTCGACTCTCCCCACGCCGACGTGAAGGACGAGGCGCGGTTTGCCCTGGAGTTCCTGGTGGGAGAGATCTTCTCCAGCGGCGGCCAGGCCCGCGAGTGGTGGGGTCAGAACCGCAACCGCTTCGACAACGATCTGGCTCCCGCCGAGTAAGAAACTCCCTCCGCGCCTCCGCCGCTGACGTGACGATGGAACAGGGTTGCCTCTCCGATGGAACCCTGTTTGATCGGAGATCCTACCCTGTTTGATCGGAATCCGAGCCCGATGGGCCGAGCAGGCCGGCTAGGATCTCCGGGGTCAGGGCGAGGCTGCGGGTGGCGCCGGAAAGCAGGTCGCCGGCGAGGTCGCCTTTTTTCTCCTGCATCTGCTGGATGCGCTCCTCCACGGTGTCCTGACAGATCAGCTTGTGGACGAAGACGGGCTTGTCCTGTCCGATGCGGTAGGCGCGGTCGGTGGCCTGGTTCTCGGCGGCGGGATTCCACCAGGGGTCGTAGTGGATCACAATGTCCGCGCCGGTGAGGGTGAGTCCGGTGCCGCCGGCTTTCAGGGAAATGAGGAACACCTCGCCCTCGCCGCCCTGGAACCGCTCGACCAGCGACTGGCGGTCGCGGGTCTCGCCGGTGAGCTTGAGATAGGTGCAGCCGGTGGCGACGAGATGCGCCTCGATGAGGTCCAGCATGGAGGTAAACTGGGAAAAGAGCAGCACGCGGTTGCCCTCCTGCCGGAAGGTGTCGAGCAGGTCGACGAGGTGGTCGAACTTGGCCGAAGGGGCGTCGCGGCCGTCGAGCAGGCGTGGATGGCAGCAGATCTGGCGCAGTTTCAGCAGGGCGTCGAGGAACATGACGCGGGCCTCGGTGCCCTGGATGGCGAGGGCCTGACGCACGTGTTTGTCCATGGTGGAGCGCACGGTCTCGTAGAGGTCCTTTTGTGCCTCGGACATCTCGATGGTGTGGACGATCTCGGTCTTGGGCGGCAATTCCTTGGCCACGTCGTGCTTGGTGCGGCGCAGGATGAGCGGGCCGACGCGGCGGGCCAGCGCGGCGCGCCGGGACTCGTTGCCGTTTTTCTCGATGGGGGTGCGATAGGTTTCGGTGAAGCGGTCCCAGCCGCCCAGCAGGCCGGGCATGAGGAAATGCATCAGGCTCCACAACTCGCCGAGGTGATTTTCCACCGGGGTGCCGGACAGGCAGAGCCGGTGCGCGGCGCGGAGCCGGCCGACGGCGTGGGTGACCTGGGCGCCGGGATTCTTGATGTGCTGGGCTTCGTCGAGCACGAGCAGGTGGAACTCGTGGGCGAGGAAGGCGTCGAGATCGCGTCCGATGAGGGCGTAGGAGCTGAGCACGAGATCGGCCGAGGGGATGCGGGGGAAATGCCGCTGCCGGTCGGCGCCCTGGAGGACGAGGACTCGCAGGCCGGGGGCGAATTTGGCGGCTTCGCGCTGCCAGTTCATCACCACGCTGGTCGGTGCGAGGACCAGCGATGGCCGCCCGGCATGCCGGCCGCTTTCGATCTCGGCGAGGAGATGGGCGATGGTTTGCAGGGTCTTTCCGAGGCCCATGTCGTCGGCGAGGATGCCATTCAGCCGATAGCGGGCGAGGAACTGCATCCAGTGGTAACCATCGAGCTGATATTCCCGCAGGGTGGCGCGCAGGCCGGAGGGCAGGGGCACGCGGTCGATGCGGTCGAAGCCGGTGAGCCGCTCGGCCAGTCCGGCGATCTCTGGCGGCGCCTCGACGGCGGGCAGCAGGCCCGGTTCGGCAGTGAGCAGGGCGGCATCGAGCGCGCCGAGGCGGATGGGGCCGCCGGGGAATTTGAAATCCATCAATTCCCCCAGAGTGACGAGGATGCGCCGGAATCGGCCGACCGGCAGGGCGAGTCCGCGGCCGTCGGGCAGGAAGATCATGAACTCCTGTCCGTCGGGCAGGCCCTCGGTGACTTCGAGAAATCGGTTGGCGACCAGTGCGGCGAGGATGGGCTGCAACTCGAAGGCTTCGCCATCGATCTCAAAGCCGGCGGAGAGATGGAACCACCCGCGGCCTTCCTCCACGATCTCGGCGCGCCAGGCCTGGCTGCGGAAAATCAGCGGCTTCAGGCCGAAGTCGGGAGCGAAGCGGACCTCCCAGCCGCGTTTTTCGAGCGCGGGCACGCCTTCGTGGCGGAATCGCTGCCAGAAAAATTCCTCGTGAGGCCATTCCTGCCGATTGGGGGCCCAGAGGGTGCCGGAAAAGGGAGGGCGCTCCAGTTTTCGCAGCGAGGCGGGCGGCTCCTCCGCACCGGGCAGGAAATCGAGGGCGTAGAGATGATTCAGCGCCGCGGTCTCGCGCGCCCGGTCGCGGCGGATCTTTCCCTCCGGGGTCACGATGGGCAGGAGTTGGCCGGCGGGATCGAGCGGCACGCGGTGGGTGCCGTAGATCGCCCAGGCCTGGGCCAGTCGTTCGGGTAGCCAGGCGAGGCGCTCGCGGTCGTCGGGCCGACGCTCGAGCCGGAGAAGAAAGCGGGGTTCGGGCGTTTCGCCGGTGACCGGTGGGGGCGGGGCGGCTGGCTGGGGATCGGCTTTTGGCTCGGCGGGCAGGGCGAGGGATTTCCCCTGGGTCATGGTTTCCGCATGGGGACTGCCACCGAGGGCGGTCTGGAGGCGCGTTTCCGGGTCTTTGGCCAGCAGTTCGAGCAGGGCGGCGGCATGTTCGCACTGGGTCGAGACGGCGCAGTCGCAGGAGGCATCGAGGGCGAGGCCGGCACACTCGCGCCACAGGGCGACGACGGGATGGTGGGTGGCGCCGTCCTTGTCGACGACGGTGGCGGTGAGTTCGGCATCGCCGGTGTCGAGGAGTTCGGCCCGCACGTCGATGACCTGTCGGCCGCGGGCGAGTTTCTGGCCGGCTGCGAGCGCCGATCCGCCGAATCGGCGGCGCCAGTCGCCCCGGGCAAGATGGTCGGCCAGTGCGGCGGCGTCGAGCGGGGCGGACATGGCGAAAAGATTGGGGGAGACGGGTCGGGTGAGGGAAATCTCGGGCCTTTTGTCGGCTTGGCCCGAAAATGGCTGCGGTTGTCGCCGGGGAAAATGACGATATCGTGGCGGTCGCCAAGGGGAATCCGAATTTCCGACCGAAATCCGATGGGCAATGAACCGAGCCAACCGGCGGCGTGAGGGCTGTGGGTAAAAATTCGCCAAAAAATCGGCGCTTGACCGCCTGAAACATTGAGATTAAAGGTCAAAGAGTCAAAACTCGACATTTCCGATAGGGAATTAGGTATTTAGCATCAAAGAATGATTGCCGCTGCTCAACCCGCCGATCGCTTGGCCGAGATCGAGTCCCGTCTGGGGCTGGATCTGCGGGCGGCGAATGCGCGTCTGGAGTCGGCCAGTGCCGAGGACCGAGTGGCGTGGGGGCTGGATGCCTTTCGCCCGCGCATTGCCCTGAGCTCCAGTTTCGGCGCCCAATCGGCCGTATCGCTGCATCTGGTGGCGCGGCAATGGCCGGACATTCCGGTGATTCTGGTGGATACGGGTTATTTGTTTCCGGAGACCTACGATTTCGTCGATCGACTGGTGAACCAGCTCTCGCTGAACCTGAAGGTCTACCGCAGCGAGATCAGCCCGGCCTGGCAGGAGCGCCGCTACGGCAAGCTCTGGGAGCAGGGGCTGAACGGGATCGAGAAATACAACCAGCTCAACAAGGTGGAGCCGATGAATCGCGCTCTGGTGGAGTTGGGAGTCGATGCGTGGATCACCGGCCTGCGGCGCCAGCAGAGCAAGAGCCGGGAGAATCTGGGCGTCCTGGCGATCTCGGATGGCCGGGTGAAGGTGCATCCGATCGTTGACTGGACGGACCGCGACATTTTCGACTATCTGAAGAAGCACGATTTACCCTACCATCCGCTGTGGGAGCAGGGCTACGTGTCGATCGGCGACTGGCACACGACGCGGAAGCTGACGGACGGTCTGACCGAGGAGGAAACGCGCTTTTTCGGCCTGAAACGGGAGTGCGGATTGCATGAAAACGCGGATTTCGTGATTTGAGACGATGAGCACGAACCTCCATCCCACTTTCGACCGCATGCTGCCGCGCGAGGCCAAGGAGCGTCTGCTCGGCCAGCGCGGGCTGGTGGTCTGGCTTTATGGGCTGAGTGGATCGGGTAAAAGCACCCTGGCGCATCTGCTGGAGCGCCAATTGCACGAGCAGGGGCGCTTCACGGTGGTGCTCGACGGCGACAACGTCCGCACCGGACTGAACAACAACCTGGGATTCTCCGATGACGACCGGCGGGAAAACATCCGGCGCGTGGCGGAGGTGGCGAGGCTCTTCGCTCAGGCGGGAGTCGTCACGATCGCGTCATTCATCACGCCTAAAAACGCCCTGCGCGACCTGGCGCGGGAAATCGTGGGCGATGCCGACCTGTTGGAGGTCTACGTGAAGGCGTCCTTCGAGACCTGTGCCGCCCGCGACGTGAAGGGGCTCTATGCCAAGGCCGAAGCCGGCGGGGTGAAGCAATTCACCGGCCGGGATTCGGCCTTTGAGGAGCCGGATCGGGCCGATCTGGTCATCGATACGGAGGCGGAGAGCGAGAGTGAATCGCTCGCGAAGCTGCTGGCGGCGGTGAATGCGCGGATCGTGGCGGGTTGAGCCGCGGCGGCCGAAACAAACCCGGGAAATTTCATTTCTGATTTACTATGGACAGTCAAATACACTCCTATCAGGTCAATCACCTCAAACAACTCGAGTCGGAGGCCATCTTCATCCTTCGGGAGACGGCGGCGCAGTTCGACAAGCCGGCTTTGCTTTTTTCGGGAGGCAAGGACTCGATCGTGATGGCTCATCTGGCACGGAAGGCCTTCCACCCGGCGCGACTGCCCTTCCCGCTGCTGCACATCGACACGGGGCACAATTTCCCGGAGACGCTGACCTATCGGGACGAGTTCGTGGCGGATCTGAAGGCGCGGCTCATCGTGGCGCTGGTCCAGGACTCCATCGATCGCGGCACGGCACGCGAGGAAAAGGGACCGAACCCGAGCCGCAACGCGATCCAGACGGTGACGCTGCTGGAGGCGATCGAATCGAACCAGTTCGACGCCTGTCTCGGCGGTGGTCGCCGCGACGAGGAGAAGGCACGCGCGAAAGAGCGGTTTTTCTCCCACCGCGATGACTTCGGGCAGTGGGATCCGAAGAATCAGCGCCCGGAACTGTGGAACATCTTCAATGGACGCAAACATCACGGCGAGCATTTCCGGGTATTCCCGCTCAGCAACTGGACGGAGATGGACGTGTGGCAATACATCAAGGCGGAGAAGATTCCGCTGCCGAATCTGTATTTCACCCACGAGCGGGTGGTCTTCAAACGCGCCGGCGCGTGGTTGGCGGTGTCGGAATTCGTCACTCTGGGAGAGGACGAGGAGCCGTTGAAGAAGACCGTCCGCTTCCGCACGATCGGGGACATGACCTGCACCGGTGCGGTGGAGTCGGAGGCCTCAACGCTGGACGAAATCATCCAGGAAGTGGCGACGGCCCGGCAAACCGAGCGGGGCACCCGGGCCGATGACAAGCGTTCCGAGACGGCGATGGAAGACAGGAAGAAGGAAGGTTACTTCTGATGTCTTTGGGCAGTATTAACAGGATTTAACAAGATTTTTTATGAGTGACGAAAATATCACGGCTGGCTATTTGGACATGGATCTGCTGCGTTTCACAACTGCGGGCAGCGTGGACGACGGGAAATCGACTTTGATCGGTCGTTTGCTTTACGACTCCAAGAACACGTTCGAGGATCAAATGGAAGCCGTGGAGCGCAGTTCGAAGCAGCGCGGCGACGAAAACATCAACCTGGCGCTGCTGACCGACGGCCTGCGGGCCGAGCGGGAGCAGGGGATCACCATCGATGTGGCCTACCGCTATTTCGCGACGCCGAAGCGTAAGTTCATCATCGCTGACACGCCCGGCCACATTCAATACACCCGCAACATGGTGACGGGCGCCTCGACGGCTAACCTGGCGATCATCCTGGTCGATGCGCGGCTCGGGGTCATCGAGCAGACCTGCCGCCACGCGTTCATCGCCGACCTGCTCCGCATCCGGCACATCGTGCTGGCGGTGAACAAGATGGACCTGGTGGAATACAGCCAGGAGGCGTTCGACAAGATCGTTGACGAGTTCAAGCGCTTCGCCTCCCGCCTCGACAATCTGGTGGATATCACGGCCATTCCCATCTCCGCTCTGCATGGCGACAATGTGGTGACGAAGTCGGACAAGATGCCCTGGTACCACGGTCCCGACCTGTTGTATCATCTGGAGACGGTCTATATCGGGTCGGATCACAATCATGTCGATCCGCGCTTCCCGGTGCAGTGGGTGATCCGGCCGCACTCGGACGAGCATCATGATTACCGTGGCTACGCCGGTCGCGTGGCGGGTGGTGTCTTCAAGCCCGGCGACGATGTCGTCATCCAGCCTTCCGGCTTTGCCACCAAGATCAAGTCGATCGACTCGTTCGAAGGGCCGGTGGAGGAGGCCTTCGCGCCTCTGTCGGTGACCGTCACCCTCGAGGACGAGATCGACATCAGCCGCGGCGACATGATCGCGAAGCCGAACAACCAGCCGCACAAAAGCCAGGAAATCGATGCGATGATCTGCTGGTTCTCCGACAAGACGAAGCTCGCGCTGCGCGGAAAGTACTTTCTGCGCCACACCACCCGGGAGGTGAAGGCCATCGTCGAGGAAGTGCGCTACAAGGTGAACATCAACACGCTGCACAAGATCGAGGACGACCTGGAGTTCAGCCTGAACGACATCGGCCGCATCTCCCTGCGCACCTCGGCGCCGCTGCTCTATGACAGCTACCGGCGGAATCGCATCACCGGCAGTTTCATCCTGATCGACCAGCACACCAATGAGACGGTGGCGGCCGGGATGATCGTGTGAGCGGCGAAAGTTTGACCGGATCAGCTCTGCGCAGCGAAGCGTGGCTCAGCTCAGGTGATCGACATCGAGCCCCTCGGGCCGGGGGGCTTCGTAGTTCACCCGGTGTACCCAGACGCTCTGCACCAGGCCCATCAGGCCCATGATGATCACCACGAAGGTGCCGCCGTAGCTGATAAGAGGCAGGGGAATGCCGGTGATCGGCATGATGAGCAGGTTCATGCCCACATTCTGGAAGATATGGGCAAAAAATAGGCCCACCACCCCCACGACCATGAGACGTCCGAGCATGTCTCTACTGTAAAAGGCCACGAAGAGGCACTGCATGATCAACAGCAGGAAACCCGACAGCATGAGCACGGCGCCGCGAAAGCCGTGTTCCTCGGCCAGCACGGCGAAGATGAAGTCGTTGATGGCCGTCGTCGGCGAGATGAACTGCTTGTTGTTGATCGTCTCAGGGTTCTTGAATCCCTTGCCCGTGAAGCCGCCCGAGCCGATCGCGAGCAGGTTGTAGTGGGCGTTGTAGGCGGCCCCGAGGGTGTCCACCTTGCGGCCCATCAGCATGTCGATCTGCACCGTGATGCGCTTTTTCTGGTAGTCTTTGAGCCCGAAAAAGTAGGCGTAGGGCAGGAACATCGTCGCGCACAGCACGACCACGATGAGGTAGCGGAAAGGGATGCTGCCGACCAGCACCATCGCCCCGATCACCGGCACCCACACGATCGCCGAGCCGAAGTCACCCGACGCCAGCACCAGCAGAAAGGGGATGCCGCCGATCACGCCGGTCATGATGAGGCGCAGGAAGTGATTCCGGAAGATCGGATGCAGCTTGTGCAGACCACTGAGCATCAGCGACAGGAAAATGATGCCGCCGGCGATGGCGGGCTGGGACGTTTGCAGGGTGAGCCCACCGGGGAGCCGCACCCAGCCTTTCTGCCCATAGACCTCGACCCCGAAAAAGAGCGTGTAGACCAGCATCCCGACCCCTGCGAGATACAGCGGCAGGCCGGCCCAGCGGACCCAGCGGTAATCGATCAGGCTGGCGATGAAAAAGACCACCATGCCGATCGTGACCCACTGCACCTGGGCGCGCCAGACGCCATTGAGGTCGGGATTGTCCCGCATCCAGCAGGCGCTGTAGATCGCGGAGACGCCGAAGACCAGGAGCCCTGCCATGGTGGCGAACAGGATCCAGTTCATGCCGAGGAACTTGCGCAGCAGGGGCGTCATGCGGGAGGCAAAGGCGGGCGGAAATCCTTAAGTAAACTCAAGTTTCGGAAAGCTCAATGCGCCGATTTGCCCACAATACGGTATTTTCCCGGCGCGTTCACGGGCGGGGCAGGGCGGCGGCGATGAGCCGGCGGGTGTAGTCGTGGGACGGTGCGGCGACGATGGCCTCGGGCGAGCCGGACTCGACGACGCGACCGCGGCTCAGGATATGAATGTCGCTGGCCAGGTGGTCGGCGACGGAAAGGTCGTGAGTCATGACCAGCAGGGTGAGCCCGAGTTCATCCCGCAGGTCGCAGAGCCGGTTCAGCAGGGAGGCCTGGAGCGAGGCGTCGAGGCCGCGGGTGTAGTCGTGGCAGATCAGCAGGCGGGGATGAAACAGCAGCGCCCGCGCGAGTTGGACCCGCTGACGATCCTCCGGCGCGAGTTCCGCCGGGTGCCGTGAGCGAGTCAGCAGCGAGAGCCGGGCCTTTTCCATAGCCTGCTCGATGTCGCGGATCTGGGAGGCCCGGTCGCGCCCGCCGCCTGCGAGACGCCGCGCCGACAGGAGCAGCCGGGCCACCGTCTGATGCGCCGGCAGCGCGCCAAAGGCATCGGAGAACAGCACCTGCATCCGGCTCCGGAACGGCCGGAGACGGCGATCGCTCAGTCCCGCCAGGCTTTCCCCATCGTAGCGGATGTCACCGCCAGCCACGGGCAGCAGGCCCACCAGCGCCAGGGCCAGCGGCAGCGTGCCGCTCGCATTTTCACCCACCACCGCCACGGTCTGGCCGGCCTCGATGGAAAAGGTCACCGCATCGAGCAGTCGCGGCGCGTCCTCGGGATAGCCGCGCCAGCCGGGCTCGCGGACATCGAGCACGGTCAGGTTGGTGATTTCCAGCAGGGCCATGGACGGGACACTACCGCGGATCGGCGCCAGCGAAAGACCGATCAGTTTGTCGGTCCGCCGAGTGCCACCGGCGGACCGAGGAAGCGCGGCTTCGTGTTCAGCAGCCAGACATCGGCCACCGTCTTGGCCCGGGCGAAAACCTCGCGCACCTTCGTCTTCCTGCCCCCGAGCCGGGCCACATCGGGCGCGTCGAAGGCCACCGCGTCGATGCCGTGGGACCGGGCGATGAAAAGCGCGCGCTGGTTGTGGAATCGCTGCGAGACGATGACGTAGGCCTCCTGGCCAAAGACTTCCCGCGCCCGGATCACCGAGTCCAGCGTGCGAAAGCCGGCGTAGTCCCGGTAAATGCGATCCGCTGGCACGCCCGCGGCGATCAGGGCGTCGCGCATGTCGGTCGGCTCATCGTAGCCGGTCCGGTGATTGTCGCCGCTCACGATCAGGTAGTCCACCCGGCCTGCGTCATAGAGCGCTGCCGCCGCCCTCATGCGGAGGCTGAAATACAGATTCGGCCGGCCAGTCGGCAGCGTCTTGGCGCAGCCGAGCACCAGGGCGGTCCGATGCGGCGGCACCGAGTCGGGATCGGTGTAGAGCCGGCCGCGGGATGCCAGATGGATCGCCCCGTGACTTCCCAGCAGGATGGCCAGCAGGCCGCCGACACAGAGGACGGCGAGCCGGACGGGGCGTTTGGGGAGAAAGCGGCGGAGACTCATGGCTGAGGTCCGCTACGGCACGTCGTGCTCCCGTCTTTCAGCGATTTTCCCCCAGCAGATCGGGCCGGTTCCTCTGGGTGCGGGCCACCGCCTGCTCATGGCGCCAGGTGGCGATGCGACCGTGATGCCCCGAGGTGAGCACTTCCGGCACCGGCATGCCCTCGAAATCCGCCGGGCGCGTGTAGTGCGGCGCCTCCAGCAGCGGACCGTGACCCGTCACCGCCGGATCGGCAAAGCTCTCCTCCTCCGGCGAGCGGGCGTCTCCCAGCACGCCGGGCAGCAGGCGCACCACCGCATCGACCACCACCACCGCGGCGATCGCGCCATTGGTCAGCACGTAATCGCCGATCGACAACTCCAGGTCGACCAGCGCCTCCACCACGCGGTGATCGACTCCCTCGTAGTGTCCGCACAGGAAAATGAGGTGCGACTCGGTCGCCAGACTCCGGGCGCAGGCCTGATCGAATCGCCGGCCCTGCGGCGTCAGCAGGATCACCCGCGCGTCCGGCGAATCCGCCTTCAGAGCCCGCACCGCGGCAAAAAAGGGCTCCGGCTTCATCACCATGCCCGGTCCACCCCCGTATGGGATGTCATCGACCTGCCGATGGCGGTCCGTGGTCCAGTCGCGCAGGTCATGCACCGCCAGGGACAGCACGCCCGCCTCCTGGGCGCGCTTCATCATGCTCTCGCCCAGCGGAGCGCGGCACATCTCGGGGAAAATGGTGACGATGTCGATTTTCACAGTCCTAAACCAAAAATTCAGACAGGAAGGCCCACGGAGGACACGGAATGCACAGACCGAGAAACCTTGGAAAAAACGATCCCACCCTCCGCACATACGAGCCTCGAGGATCGCTGCAAAACCGCATCCTTCCGTGGCCTTCCGTGCATTCCGTGGGCATTCATTTCGCTTTCCCGCTACAGGGTTCCAGACTCGCTCCGATTCGCCTTTCCCGCAGCCCCTTTTCGCCGCGGGCCGATTGAAATCACCGCCCGCTCAGCGGCTTCCAACCAGAAAATTCGCCACCACGATGACCCGGTCCGGCCAGTCCGCCTCCTTCGGGCGCAGCCACAGCACTCCCGGCGCCTCCACCAACAGAAAAGGCCGGCCCCGCAGCCACTCCCCGCGGGCCTCGGTGCCCTTCAGGGCATTGAAATCCTGCCGCGTCTCGGCATACACATAGGCGCTCGATACCCGGGCGCCGTCCGGATCGATCAATTCCATCGCAAAGCCCAGATCCGTCGCCCGCAGGTCGCGCCGCACCCCCGTCACCACCACCCAGTGGTGCTGGGCCAGCTCCCAGGCCAGCTCGTCGTCCATCCGCTTCAGTCGGCGGGCGATATAGGTCTTCAGGCTTAGGATGGGCGGCTGGCCGTCGCGCAGCGAGCCGGCGATCAGCCCGTGCACCCGGGCGAGAAACTCCGGCGACTTTTCCCCGACCCGCCGGTCCAGATAGCCGCCCGTCGGAGCCGGCAGCCCGGCTTCGGCCCAGATCTCCCGGCAGGCATCGGCCAGATCCTCCTCCAGCACCCCATCGTGGCTCAGCCGCTTCTTACCGGGAAAAGCCGCCGAGGGCCGATTGCGGAACCAGCGATCGATCACAAATCGCAGCCGCGTCGCGTCGTCGCCGCCCACCAGACCGTCCCACATCGCCGCCATCCGGGGCGTGCCCTGCCGCAGACAGTTCACCACCGCCGCCGGGCCGCAGACCGCCTCGCCATCGGCGAACAGGTGCTGGCTCACCAGCCGCCCCGCATCCACCGCGATCGCCAGGTCCGACGCCGTCTCACCGGACACCTGGGCCCGCCCCGTCCCGGCGATCGACAGCCCCGCCAGCAGCGCGGGCGCGATCAGCCACCGGGACGGATGCATCGCCTGCATCAGTCAGTCCAGGTCGCCGCCGCCCTTTTTCGACTTCAGGCCCCGCAGCTTCGCCTCGATGAAGCCGTCCAGATCGCCGTCCATCACCGCCTGGATGTTGCCCGTCTCCCAGCCCGTGCGCAGGTCCTTGACCATCTGGTAGGGTTGGAAAACATAGGACCGGATCTGGCTGCCGAAGGCGATCTCGCCCTTCTCGCCATAGACCCGCTCCATCTCCGAGCGCTTCTTGTCCTCCTGCAGTTGGTAGAGCTTGGCCTTCAGCATCTGCATCGCGAGGTCGCGGTTGCGATGCTGGCTGCGCTCCACCGTGCAGCGGATCTGGATGCCGGTGGGAAAGTGGGTCAGTTGCACCGCCGTCTCCACCTTGTTCACATTCTGGCCGCCCTTGCCGCCGCTGCGGGCCGTCTTGATCTCGATGTCCTCGTCGCGGATCTCGATGGTCGAGTCCTCGTCGAGTTCCGGCGACACATCCACGCTGGCGAACGACGTGTGCCGCCGCGCATTCGAGTCGAATGGCGAGATCCGCACCAGCCGGTGCACACCCCGCTCGCAGGTGAGAAAGCCGTAGGCATTTTCGCCCTCCACCCGCATCGTCACCCCGCGGATGCCGACCTCCTCACCCTCCTGCACGTCCACGATCTCCACCTTGTAGCCCTTGGCCTCGGCCCAGCGCTTGTACATGCGGAAGAGCATGTCCGCCCAGTCGCACGCCTCCGTGCCGCCGGCACCCGCGTGGATGGTCAGGAAGGCATTGCCCCCGTCGTGCTCGCCATTGAGCAGCGTCTGGATCTCCAGCTTGTCGAGCGCCTCCGTGATGGCCGCCGACTCATCCAGCACCTCGCGGATGGACTGCGAGTCCGCCTCCTCGCGCGCCATGTCGATCAGCACCTCGAAGTCGTCGATCCGGGCCGTCAGCGTGTTGATGGGCACGATCTTGTTTTTAAGGCGCGCCACCTCGCCCATCTTCTGTTGAGCGGCCTCCTTGCGATCCCAGAAGCCGGGCTGGCTCATCTCCATTTCGAGCCCGCCGAGTTGTCCTACCAGGCGTTCGAAGTCAAAGATACCTCCGGAGCTGGCCCAGGCGGGCCTTGAGCGCTTCCGTGTCGATGGCATTGAGGTCTTCGAGCGTTTCCATGGTGTTGGGATATGGGACAGGGGGGGGAAGAAGGAGGGACAGTGCCGGCAAAAACCGGGCCATATCAGTGCCACCAAAGCGTCCCGCGTCAACCCGCGACCCCGTCGAGCGCCCGCCCGCCAGCCCCTCAGAGTGTCGGTCCCGCCGCCCCCGAGCCGGCCAACCCCTCCGGGATGCGGCGTGTGGGTCAGGAGCATCAAAGCCGCATCAAACAAAAGTAGCTCGGGCTTCAGCCCGAAACCCGTCAGTCCCGGCGCCGCCCCATCCCGAGCCGCCACCAATCCCTCGCCAACGACACCGCCACCACCCCCCAAAAAAATCCCGAGCCGCCACCAATCCCTCGCCAACGACACCGCCACCACCCCCCAAAAAAATCCCGAACCGCGGAACAGTTCTCCATCAAACCGAACCGCGGAGCGGTTCTCCTTGAATAGCCAGGGGTCGGAACGACCCCTGGTATCCGCCCACGCCCCCGGCAACCCCGGATGGGGTTGTCCTATGCGGTAAACGCGCCGCCCACCCACCCCCTATTTTCCGATCAAAGAGGGTTGTCTCGCCGATCCAACCCTGTTGCATCGGATTCCACCACAAGCCGTTTCTGCTGTCGGAAAAAATATCGACCGTGCCTGCCCGCGATCTATCCCCTCCACCCGCCGATACTTTTCCCCCTCCGGCCGGTTCCATGAAGCATGAACGAACGCCCCCGCCTCCATCCTGCGACCCTGTTGACCCTTTTCCTGATCCTACCCTTTTCTCTGGCCGCGCAACAGCCGCCGGGGGGAGATCGCTTCGCGGAGTGGGACCGCAATGGTGACGGAAAGCTGAGCCGCGACGAATTGCCCGAGCGCCTGCGTCCGAACTTCGACCGGGTCGATGCGAATCGCGACGGCGCGATCTCCCGCGAGGAACACGCCGCAGTGGGCCGCGCCCGCGGGCAACAGGGCGGCGGTGGCCGGGTGCCGGAGGGGGTGAAGAAGATCGCCGATCTCGACTATGTCGGCGGGGGCAATCCCCGGCAAAAGCTCGACCTCTATCTGCCGGAAAAGCCGGCGGGAGCGAAGCCTGTGCCGCTGGTGGTGTTCATCCACGGTGGTGGCTGGCAGGGCGGTGACAAGACCGGCGGCGGGGGCCGGGTGGGACCGCTGGTGGCTACGGGAAACTATGCCGGCGCCTCGATCGGCTACCGGCTCAGCGGGGAGGTCCAGTGGCCGGCCCAGATCCACGACTGCAAGGCGGCGATTCGCTGGCTGCGCGCCCACGCGGCGGAATACGGCTACGATCCCGACCGCATCGCTGTCTGGGGCACCTCGGCCGGCGGTCATCTCGTCGCCATGCTCGGCGTCTCCCACGGGGTGGCGGCGCTGGAGGGCGATCTCGGCGAGCACGATGCGGTGTCGTCGCAGGTGCAGTGCGTGGTGGATTTCTTCGGACCGACCGATTTTCTCTCCATCGGCGATCATCCCAGCTCGATCCGCCATGACGCCGCCGATTCGCCGGAGTCGAAGCTCATCGGCGGGCCGATCCGGGAACATCCGGAGAAGGCCACCCAGGTGTCGCCCATCACCCACGTCTCGGCCGGCGATGCCCCCCATCTCATCGTCCATGGCACCGAGGATCAGGCGGTGCCCTATCCGCAATCGGTCGAGTACGAAAAGCGGCTCGAGGCGGCGGGCGTGCCGGCCATCCTCATCACCGTGGAGGGCGGCGGCCACGGGCAGGGCTTCGGCCCGGAGGTGAATGGGGCGGTCGAGGCTTATCTGGCGCGGCATCTGCTCGGCGAACCGCGGGAGCTCGCCGATAAAAAGGTCAAAGCCGGCGAGTGAACCCGTGCTACGGTGCCCGTCATGATAACACGGGCCTGTCTCCGACTCGCGCTTTCTCTCGCCCTGGCAGCTCCGGCCGGGGCGCAGGAGGAATGGACTTTTCTCGACAACGGCCGGGTGCGGCTGGGCGTGAATCGCTCCGCCGGCGGGGCCATCGGCTGGTTTTCCGAGTCGGGCGCGTCGGAAAACCTGCTGAACCACTACGACCACGGCCGCTACGTGCAGCAATCTTGGTACGGCGACGAGGACGGGTCCGACTGGAACGGCAAGCCGTGGCGGTGGAATCCCGTGCAGGGTGGCGGCTGGCGCGGCGAGCCAGCCGAGACGCTGGAGTGGCGCGCCGATTCGCCGGCTACCCTCTATGCGAAGACCCGGCCCCGGCATTGGGCGACCGGCCAGCCGGTACCGGACGTGATCTTCGAGCAATGGATCGCGCTGGAGGGGCCGGTGGCGAAGCTGCGCTTTCGCATGGCTTACTCCGGAGAGAAAAGCCACGCGCCCCGGCATCAGGAGTTGCCCGCCGTGTTCGTGAACGGTCGCCACACCACGCTGGTGCACTACGCCGGCGAGGCGCCGTGGACGGGCGGCGAGGTGGCGCGGTCAGTACCCGGCTGGCCCAACGAAGGTCGGAAGATCACGGAAAACTGGGCCGCCTTTATCGATCCCGCCACGGAGCGCGGCGTCGGTGTGTTCGTGCCGGTGGCGAACGAGATCACCTGCTACCGCTTTGGCCAGCCCGGTGGGAAGGACGAGTGCTCCTATTTCGCGCCGGTAAAGACCCTCGCCGTGACCGCGGGGATGACTTTCGAGTATGAGGTGTTCCTCACGGCCGGCACCGTGGCCGAGATGCGGGAGCGTTTTGCCGGGCTCCGATCGGCGGCGGCGAAGGCGGGTCCCTGACCTCCCAGAACGCCCGCACCTGCAAGTATCCCGCCGTACCGCCGGAATGATCGCTGGAAATCCCGCGGGAATGGGGACAAGATCGCGGCTTTTCCGCCCCTTTTCCGCATGAAACCGAAAGTCCTCGTCACCCTGAAGATCCCGATGGAAGACCTCGCCCCCCTCGATGGGCTGGCGGACATCGAGATGTCCCCCTACGACTGGAATATCATGCCGCGCGCCGAGATCCTGGCCCGGATCGGCGATTGCGACGCGCTGCTCAGCCAGGGCGAACTGCGGGTGGACGACGAACTGCTCGACGCCGCCCCGCGCCTGCGCATCGCCGCCAATGCCGCCATGGGGATCGACAATTTCGACCTCGCCGCCCTGACCCGGCGCGGCATCTGGGCGACGAACACTCCCAGCGCCTTCGTCGAATCCACCGCCGACCTCACTCTCGGGCTGATCCTGTCCGTGGTGCGGAAAATGGCCGAGGGCGACCGCTTCGTCCGGCGCGGCGAATGGGAAAAGGTCGGCTTCCAGCCGGTGCGCTGGGAGGGTTCCCTGCTCGGTGGGAAGACCCTCGGCCTCGTCGGCTATGGTCGCATCGGCAAGGCAGTCGAGAGGCGCGCCCAGGGCTTCGGGCTGAAGACGATCCATTCCCGCACCACGCCCAGCGACCATCCCGACTGCCGTCCGCTGGAGACCCTGCTCGCCGAGTCGGACATCGTCGGTCTCTTCGTCCCCCACACCCCGGCGACGCACCAACTCATCAATGCCCGCACCCTCGCGATGATGAAGCCCGGCGCCGTGCTGATCAATGTCGCCCGCGGCAAGGTGGTCGACGAGTCCGCCCTCGTCGAGGCTCTCCAGAGCGGTCATCTGCGTGGAGCGGGGCTCGATGTCTTCGAGGCCGAGCCGAAAGTCCATCCCGCCCTGCTGACGATGGAAAATGTCGCCCTGACCCCGCACCTCGGCGGCAGCACCCGCGAGGACCGCCGTGGCGGCCGGCTCGAGGCGGCGGAGAATGTCGCCCGCGTACTCCGCGGCGAGTTGCCGTTGACGCCGGTGAATCAACCGGGTTGAATCGATGAGGCAGTACTTCGACACCTCCGTCCTGATCGCCGCCTTCGTCGAAGACGAAGTTCACCATCGCTCCTGTGCGGCGGCCCTGTCCGGTGGCGACGAGGGCTTTATCCTCGATCACGGCGTGACCGAATGCTTTTCGATCCTGACCGGCGGGCGCGGGTTGCCGATTCGCCTTTCCCCAGCCTTGGCGGTGGCTTTGCTGGAGCGGAATGTAATCGGGCGGCTGAGCATGGTGTCCCTGTCGGCGGAAGAGCAATTCGCCGTTTTGAAGAGTTGCCAGCAGTTGGGCATACGTGGCGGCTCGGTCTACGACGCCATGCACGTGGCCGCCGCGAGGAAGGCTGGCTAAGAGGCGATTTTCACCCTCAATCTCGGCCATTTCTCAGCCTGCGCCCCCGACCTGGCCGACCGTATCCGGATTCCAGCCCCGTAAATAGGGCTTATCGGTTTTCGCGCTCCATTTCGACCGCCTCCAGAGCATTGCATGGAGTGCCCTTCGCGGGGATGACCAGGAGACCGTCGCGCTCCACCAGTTCGGGTTCATCAAAGCCGACTGGCGTAAGCTCAAAGTGATTCCCGGTCGAGCGTATCCGCAGGAGGCTTCCGCTGGTCAAATTGAACTGCTCCCGGATGGCCAGGGGCAGCATCAATCGGCCGGCATCGTCGATGACTACGGTGGCGCTCATTGGATGATGGTAATTTCTATCATCGACTCACGGTCTCGGCAAGACCGGGCATGGGGCAGAGGAGGTCGGCCCGCCACATCGTTCTTGATTCGATCCAAATCGCTCTGAAGCTTTTAGAACCCTCGCCGACGGAACGCCCGTCCGGAATCCCTCCCATGCCAGCCAACGCCGATTCCGAAAAAGCAGCCCCCACCCCCGACGCTGCCCGCATCGACGTGTGGCTGTGGGCGGTGCGCCTTTTCAAGACCCGCAGCCTTGCCGCCGAGGCGTGCCGCAAGGGCCAGGTCGCGGTGAACGGCCAGCGGGTGAAGCCTGCCCGGCAGGTGCGGCCCGGCGATGAACTGTCCGTCACCAAGAGCGATCTCGTCCTCACCGTTGCCGTGCGGGCCGTCCTGACCCGCCGGGTCGGGGCCAGGGAGGTGCCCGCCTATCTCGAGGATCGCACGCCCGAGGAGGCCCGCCTCGCGGCCGCCGCTGCGCGGCAGCAGTCACGCGAGGGCGTCTTCGACCGCGACGAGGGCGCCGGCCGACCGACCAAGCGCGAGCGCCGCGAGATGGAGGACATCATCGCCGAAGCCGAGGACCGGCAGGCCTTTCTCACCGCCATGCAAAAAGCCACCCGCTCCCGTTTCCTCCTCGGTCTCCTGGCCACCCTGCTGTTCGCCCACGCGGCGCCGGGTTGGGCGGCCGAGCCTCCGCGTCGCTCCTTCGAGCCGTCGGCCAAGGCGCTGACCTTCCAGATTTCGGAGAACCTCAGCGTCTCGGCGGAACAGCTCGCGCCGGAGAACGATCCCGCGACCGGCGCCATGACCGGCCTGGCCGCCTCGGGCCGGGTCATCATCAAGGCCAAGCCAAATGGCGCCGCCGATTTCATCGTGGTCAGTTGCGACAAGGCGACCTACCAGGCCGACGGCGATGTCATCGTGCTGACCGGCTGGCCGGCGGTGAAGTCGGGGATGCAGATCCTGCGCGCCACCGCCGCCGAGACCTTCGTGCGCGTCGCCCGCGCCTCCGGCAAATGGGAGATCAAAGGGCCGCACAAGATCGAGCTGAGTTTTGGGAAGAAGAAGTGAGGGGGGAGAGTTCCAGGTTCAAAGTTCAAAGTTCAAAGTTCGGGCTCCCTTTTGCCTGTGCCATATCGATCGGACAGGGTGTCATCGCTGATGCAACAGGGTGTCATCGGAGAGGCAACAGGGTGCCATCGGAATCCGTTGGCTTTTACCGGTTGGCGGGTCTTGGTCCCCGTGTATCAAGTCTCACTCCTGATTGAAAACTTGACGTTGGCCAACGGCCAACCTCACCGTAGCCAGGGGCAACGCCCCTGGAACCTGTCCACGAAATACCGGTTTGGCTGAAGGCCAAACTCACCGAGGGCAGGCCCTGGCGTCCGATGTCGACGCGATGCCGGTCTGAATTTCACAGTGCCGGATCGCGCCTTGACCGGCTGCCCGAATCACAACTTCGCCAGCGAATCGTCCATGGCGGCGAGGAGATTGCCAATGGTCTCGTCGGTCTCGTCGCCCATGTTGGAGATGCGGAAGGTGGTGCCTTTGATCTTGCCGTAGCCGCCGTCGAGGGCGAGGCGGTGATTTTCGCGGAGCAGCTTCTGGAAGCGGGCGACATCGATGCCGAGATTGTTGGCCACGCAGGTCAGGGACACGGAGCGGTAGCCCTCCGGGGCGAAGAAGTCGAAGCCGTGGCGGCGCACCCAGTCGTGGGCCATGGCATTGAGTCGGGCATGGCGGGCGTGGCGCTGCTCGATGCCTTCGTCAAAGATGACGCCGAGCTGGTGCCGCAGGCCATAAATGGTGGCGATGCAGGGGGTGCTGGGGGTCATGAAGCTCTCCTGATTTTTCTGGAACTCGAGGAAGTCGAGGTAGTAGCCGCGGTCGGGCATGGATTTGGCGCGCTCGAGGGCGGCCTCGGACACGGCAAAGAGGGCGAGGCCGGGCGGGAGGGCGAGGGCTTTCTGGCTGCCGGTGAGGAGAACGTCGATGCCGAGTTCGTCCATGGGGGTGGGCACGACGGTGAAGGAGGACACGGTGTCGACGACGAGGAGCACGCCGGGGTGTTTTTTCACGGCGGCGGCGACGCCGGCGAGGGAACTCATCACGCCGGTGGAAGTCTCGTTGTGGATGAAGGTGACGAGGTCGAACTCGCCGGTGGCGAGGCGGTCTTCGACATCGGCGGGATCGATGGGCTGGCCCCACTCGTACTGGAGGGCTTCGGCCTGCTTGCCACAGCGACGGGCGACGTCGACCCATTTGTCGGAGAAGGCGCCTTTGCAGAGACAGAGCACTTTCTTGGCGGCGAGGTTGCGCAGGGCGCCCTCCATGACGCCCCAGGCCGACGAGGTGCTGAGGAAGACGGGACGGCTGGTCTGGAACAGGGCCTGGAGCCGGGGATGCATCTCCTCGTAGAGGGCCTGGAAGTCCTTGCTGCGGTGGCCGATCATGGGGGCCGACATGGCGGCGTAGGTGGCGGGGGACACTTCGACGGGGCCGGGGATGTGGAGGCGGATGTGGTCTTGGCTCATGGGTAGGGGAAAAAAGAAACGCCGCGATCGCGGCGCCGGTTGCATGAAAAGAGGCGGAATTAAGGTCCCGCGCCTCCGGATGTAAACTGGAAATCGGGAGGAGGTGCCGGCTGGGGCGCGGCGAGGACCGGCTGGGGTGGGGGATCAGCCGGCGGGATCCTCCCAGATGAAGTGCCGCAGTCGCAGGGACTCGCCGATGCGGGCGGCCTCGGTGGCGCGGGGGCCGCCGGAGACGGCGACGCGGTCGGCGATGGCGATGGCCTGGGTCCATTTTTCCTCGCGCTGGAGCAGGCGGATGGCGGCGAGCCCGGCGCGGAAGAACCAGTCGAACTCGGCCACGGGCACGGCGGCGGCGGGGCCGGCGGGCGGGGAGTCCTGGACGATGCTGCTGTAGAGGGCGAGGGCTTCGTCGTTGCGGCCGAGGGCTTCGAGGCATTTCCCGTGGCGCACGGCGGCCTGGAGGCGCCACCATTTTTCGGCCTGGGGATCGCGCTCGATGGCGGCAAAGGTGTCGATGGCGGCGGCGAGGCGCTCGGGATCGACGCCGGTCGCGGTGGCTTGGGCGTAGAGGGCCTCGCCCCGGTCTGCGCGGGCGGCGATCTTCAGCTCGGGGGAGGCGGTGGGCAGGGCTTCGATGGCGGCGAAGGCGGCCACGGCGGCGTCGAATCGATCATTTTCCAACTCCAGGAGGCCGATCTCGTGCTGGGCGGCGGGGCTGAGGGGGCCGGCTGCGGCGACGACGCGCTCCCAGAAGGCGCGGGCGCGGAGTTGGCTGGCGGCGTCGTGGGTCTGGCTGGTGGCTTTTCCGGCAAAAAAGAGGGCGGGCTGGGCGAGCGGGGAGTCGGGTGACTCGGTGGCCAACTGCTCGAAGTGGCCGGCGGCTTCGGTGAATTGGCCGGCGCGGTAGAGGCTCTCTCCGAGCACCATGAGGATGGTGGGGCGGTGCCGGGACTGGGGCCAGTCGGCGAGGAACCGCTCGGCCCGCTCGGCGACGGTGCTGGAGTCGGGTGTGGCGATCTCGGTCCAGATGGCGACGTGGTCGAGCCACTCGCGCTGGGCCAGGGTGAGCGGTCGCTCGCGGGCGCTGTCGAGGTGCTCGCGGGAGGCGGTGGGCTGGGGGGGCACCTGGGTCAGATACAGCTCGGCCAGCGAGATCTCGGCGTGGGCGGCCCGGGAATGGTCGGGAAAGCGCCGCAAGAAGGTCTCGAGGCTGTCGAAGGCGGCGGTATCGGCACGGGCGGCCTCGATCAGGCCGCGCTCGAGCGCGAGATCGGCGATCAGGGGCGAGCCGGCCCCGGCGTTGGTCTGCACGATGCCGGCGAGGCGGTCGTAGGAGGCGATGTCGCCGCCTTGCAGGGCGGCGAGGGCGGCATTGTAGGCCAGGGTGGTGCGCAGCGGCCCGTCCGGGGCGGTGGCGAGAGAGGCGGCGAAGCTGGCTGCGGCTTTCTGGGCGTCGCCGCGGGCGGTGTGGAGTACGCCCTCGAGATTGAGCAGTCGGGAAGCGGCCGCGGCGTCATTGCCGGCAGCGGCGCGGGCCTGGGCGATGGCTTTGGCCGCCTCGGCGTGCTCGCCGCGGGCGATGAGGGCCTCGATGTCGGCGAGGGAGTGAGCCGCAGTCGTGGCTTCCACCGGTGTCTCCTGGGCGCCGCCGCCCGTCGCCACGAGGGCGAGGGTCAGCGACAGGAGCGGGAAAAACCGGTGAGCCATGGGGGGAAACCGATCGCTTTCCGGATCAGGCGGAGGCTTTGCGGACGTAGGCGAGGACTTTGGCGTCGTCATCGCCGGCCGCCCACACCGCGCGCAGGAAATCGGCGGGGGCGATGTCGTGCTCGCGGAGAAAGCGGCGGTCGCCACCGCAGCAGTACATGATCTCGGGGTTCAGTTCGCCGCGCAGCTTGGCCCGGGCCTTCATCAGGATGCGGGGCAGCCAGCGGACGCCTTCCATCTCGGAGTCTTTGGCCGGCAACTGGTCGGGCGTGATCTCGGCGCGGCTCAGTTCGCCGCCCATCACGGTGCGCAGGTAGTCGCGGCGGACCGAGGCGATCATGACGGCGGTGGTCAGGCTGGGCTCGCCGCCGTCGCCGTGGTCTTCGATGAAGTCGAAAAACTCGCGCGGTTTGTAGCCGATCGACTGGAGGAAGGCCAGATCCGCCTCGGAGTAGTAGCTTTGAAAATCGGCATCGCCAGCCCGGTAGCGGGCGAGGCAGCGGTCAAACAGGTCAACGAAGGTGGTATCCCAGGCGTAGTTGGACATGGCGGGTCGGAGGGAGGTGGTGGTGGGGTGATGAGATTTCGAAAACGGCCGACTCCGCGTCGGGAAAGCCAGCGTGGGTCACCTTAGCCCGACTGGAGCCGGCTGGCTATGCCGGTTTTTCCGCCGGAGCGGGCGTTTGCGCCGGTTCGCGGTAGGCATCGGGCTGGGCCAGCACGTCGGCGATGCGCTGATACGTCTCGAGGGCGCCGATCTGCTTGGGATCGGCTTCGTGGGCGGCAATCAGGCGGTCGATCGCCTCGCGCTGACCGCCGGACTCGCCGCGCAGGCGCTGGGCGGCGGTCTCCCGCCAAGTTTCCAGGCAGGTGCGGAGCAATTGGCGGCCGGGTACGCTGCGCTGGAGCAGGCGGATGAAGCCGGAGGCGGCGTTTTCTCCCGCCACGGCGTCGCCCGAGTCGGACAGCAGGCCGCGCTCGACGGCTTCGCTGCCTGGTGCGAGGGGCGAGGCGCTGCGCCAGGCGAGCAGGGCGATGAAGCCGAGGCAGCCGATCAAAAAGCCGTGGAATCGGTAGCGGCGGATCATTTTCATGGCCCCGCCGGACTCGACCGAACCGTGAACGGTCTCGTCGAAAACGACGCGCTGCTTGCCTCCGGTGATCCAGAGTAGAAAATCCGCCTCGGCGCCCTGCCAGAGCGCCTCGTTGCTGGCAAAATAGGAATCGGATGCCAGCACCACGGTGCCCGATCCGTAGGGGCGCTCCACCACCACCGCCTGGCCATCGACGCTTGCCACGACTTTCCAGTCAGGTCCCAGGTCGGTGAATCGATACTGACTGCGCCACTCGGGCAGCGTCTCGGGGACCGGACGCGAGGCGGCAAGGCTCTCGCCGCGGGCCAGTTCCCAGCCCGATTTGGGACGCTTGAACCGGTCGGGGGTCGTCAGTTTCACCTCGAACAACTCCGAGAGGCTCGGGGCATCGGACTCCGCCGCCTCTTCGTCTGTTTCCTCGTCAGAGTCGCGGTCTTTCCCGTCGTCGGCTTTTTCCTTGTCGGTTGGTTCTTCTTCGCGGGCTTTGCGTGCGGCCTCCCGGCGATCCCACCAGTCCTCAGCAGCAGTCTGCTCCTTGAGGTCGTATTTTTCAGGGACCGCTTCGGGATTGATGGTGAGGATGAGCCGCGCCCCGTCATCCCGGACGGCTTTGAGGATGGGCGAATCCTCCGGTCCGCGCAGGCTGGAGAAAGTCCGGCGCGACACACCGCAGAGCCAGAGCGTGCTGTCGGCATCGAGTCCGCGGAGGGCCATCAGGCTCTGGCGGTTCACCGTCACCTCGTAGCCGGGCAGCGCGGCCAGCGATTGGCGCAGCGCGCTCGCGCCGAGGGGATCGCTTCGCTCGGTCGAGTAATGCGGGTAGAAATCGCCGGTGGAAAAACGCCTTTCCAACACCGCGACAAAGACGGTGATCAGTCCCGCCAGCAGCACGGCGAAACCGAAGAGATGGGAAAGCGGGCGTGCGGAGCGTTTCATCGGGCGGGTGGCAGGACCGGAGCGCCGGGAGCGGGAACCGCGGCGGACTGGAGGGTGATGCGCTCGTAGTTCGCCAGAAACCGGTCACTGGCTTCGCGGCCGATCTCGTGCAGCCCGTACCAGGCCCGCTCGAACAGACCGACATTTTCGGAAAATGCCGAACGCAGCTCGGCCAGGGCGCGGGCTTTCAACTGGAGCTCGCGGGTGTAATCGCGGTTCGATTTGAAACGGGCGACCTTCAGCAGACCGCGGTCGCCGAGGTGAGCCAGAGTGGCCAGGAAAAGCGCCCGCACCGCCAGCCGGTGGTCGCCCCGTGCGATCTGTTCGCGGGCCAGTCGCAGCCACTCATCCTCGGGCAACTGGGTCGCCACGATGGCATCGCTCTCCAAGTCGACCGGCCCCGTCAGCCCGGCTTCATCGGCCAGGGCGGGTCGGGCCTCGCGGGATCGCATCAGCACCATCACCAGCACCCAGATTAGCAGGGCCGTCACGGTCGCGACGAGGGCGATCTTTGCCGCCAGGCCGATGCCGGCGCCCAGCGGAGCCGCTCCCGATGGGGCCGGGCGGGCGCGTTCATTCTCGAACAGACGGCGCATCAGGCGTTCCATCATCTCCCCAAACGCCGTTCCACCCCGTTGGATGCTTTTTGCCAGCGCCTCAAATTGACGGGCCAGCCAGCTCTTTTCGGTTTCGTCCCCGGAATCGTCGCGCCTCGGGTAACGCCATTGGTATTCCTTCTGGCGCAGTGTCTCCTCGATCGACTTCATCAGGTCCTCGGCGGTGGCGTTGGCTCCCGTCTCTTCCGCGCGGACCGGCTGACGGCTATCCTGTGCCGATAGGGGCGCCGGAGCGGCCGAGACGATCAACAGGATGGCCCCGAGGGAGGCGGCGCCGCGCGACCGGGCCAGTCGGCTCAGCAGGTCGGCGCCGGTGCTGCGGGAGATCCCGCGGAAGCACCGCAGGGTGTGGATGGCCTTCATCATCGGGTCGATGACCAGAAAGGTCAGCAACAGCGACGCGAAAATGAAGGTGGTGTTCATCAGTGTGGCACCGGGATTCAGGGTGAAGACGGTCTCGATGCCAAAGAAGATTTTCAAGGCCATCGGGACCAGCGCCACGGTGCCCACCACGTTGATCCACACGAAAAAGGCGATCACGCCCATCAGCAGCACGTTCACGTAGTTCGCCGCCCAGTCCCGGTGGGCCAGTGACGCGGCTCCCGCGATGGTGCGTCGCAGCGGCTGGCGACCGAAGTCCTGTGAGAAAGCCTGCACCGTGGCATTTTGGAAAAACGCGCCCGTCCAGCCGATCAGCAGCAGCGTCAACATCCGCACCGGCAGCGACAGCGAGTGGATCAGCACCTGTGCCGCGGCGTGACGGAGCCAGCGGGTACGGCTGAGTCGCAGTGGCTTGCCGGATGGGTGGAGTTGCTCCCAGAGCCGGCGGCAAAAAAGGCCCTGCCACACTTTCATCCACCCGTAGGCCAGGGCCAGCCCCGCCGAGCCGAGGGCGGCGTCGGAGGCGGCATGACTGGAGCGGCTCATGTCGGCCCAAAAATAAAACACCGCGAGGGCAAAGGGCACCGTGCCCACGAAGTAGAGCCACAGCCCGTCGGCGGGAGTCGTGCGCAGCAGTTGGAAGGCTTCCTCGGCCACCTGGATCACGCCGGTGTCGGCCACCTCCGACGGGTGGCGTCGCCGGCGACGCCTCCGGGCCGCGGGGGAGCCGGCGGGGGTGGTGGAGGTTGGGGCTGGCGCGCTGGCGGGCATCGTCAACAGGTCGGGAGTGTCATTTCCACACCGTGCCATCGTGGAAATCGGCAGGAATCGACAGCAGCAGGTGGGCCACGCCCTGCCACATCAGCCAGAGCAACGCCAGCCCGATGAGCAATTGCAGCGCCGGCCACACCGCCAGCCTTCGCTCCCGCTGGCGTGCCGCCGTGACCTGATTTCGCTCTGCGGCCAGACAGGCTGCGCAGGTGAGCCGGCCATCGTGCTCGGTGATGCACTCGGCGCAATAGAAGACCCCGCAGGTGGGGCAGCGTGCCGCCGCCGGTCGATCGGCGTGGATGCGGCACAGGGTCTTGGACAGCGGCGTCGTCATGACAGGGTTTGATCGGCGATGGTACCCTGTTGCCTCGTAAGCCGCCCGCGCCACCGAAGCGTCACCGCCAGACCGGCGATGGCCGCCGCGAACAAAGCCGCGCCGATGGACAGGAAAAGCGCGTGGAAAGCCAGCCCGCCACGTCCGCGGATGTCCGAGAGCGCCCCGATCGGTCCCATCAGGTCGAGGGTGACCGACGGATCGTTGATCGCCTGATCCGTGAGATACACCGCCGTCAGCGTCGCCAGAGCCAGCACGCTGGCCAGGAGCGCCCAGAGCGCCTGCCGGACCGATTCCGGGCAGAGATGACGCACGCTGCCGGCTTGGGCGATCAGCAGCAGCACCAGCCCCGCAACGGAAAGCACAATGGTGGCGGCCGCGAGCGTCGCCTGACCGAGCGCCACCCCCGCGAGCAGGCTGCCGGACAGAATGAGGTAAAGGCCAAAAGCCGGCAGAGCCAGACCGGGCAGGCGCATGGTGAGCGGGTCCGTCGGCACGGTGACCGACGCCGGATCGGCCGCCGCGAGGTCCGCCTGGGCCGCCCGTACCCGGTCCGCGATCTCCCGGACGACCTCGCGTCCGCGATGCAGGCGGTTCACCGGACGCAGCCGCTCGCGACGCAATCCGGTCTGGATCTCGCAGATACAGCGCGGACCCAGCACCAGGTGCCGCGTCAGCAGCGCCAGCATCAGCGCCGCCACGGGCAGCGGCAGGGCCAGAGCCGTCGCCAGCATCCCGACATCGCCCGGCTCCCGGAAGAACAGCAGCGCGAAACAGATGCCCCCCGCGATCGCCAGCCCGGCTAGGTAAGCCAGCGCGCCCGGCCACAGGCCTGCGGTGCGGGCCAGCACCACGCCATGGATGTCGGCATAGCGGAATCGCCGGTATTCCTCGTTGAAGGGCAGCAGGAAGCCGCTGCCCTTCACATACAGCAGGTGGTCCGACCCGAGCCACAGGCTCGACATCCCCAGGCTGCCCCGGGCGATGCGCCGAAATTCTCCAAAGGCCTTTTTCATCGCGGCGACATCCTGCCCCGGCTCAGCCGGTGAGGGAAGGAAAAAATCACGTGTCGGAGTCGTTTTCCACCGCCCCGAATGCCGCGTTCCATTGCCCGTAGCAGGCCATCATCGCGCGCATTTCCCGCACCGCGTGGCCGATGCCATGAAATACGGCCCGCGAGACCAGCGAGTGGCCCACATTCAGCTCGGCCAGATGGGGCACTTGCATGAGCCGCACCAGATTCACGATGTGAATGCCGTGGCCCGCATTCACCTGGAGGCCGGCCGCGTGAGCCTCGATGGCGGCGCGCCTCAGCAGGTCCAGTTCCGCCAAGCCGCCGGCCCGCTCGGCATTGGCAAAGGAGCCCGTGTGCAGTTCGATCATCTCCGCACCGGTCCGCGCTGCCGCCTCGACCTGCCGCGGCTGGGGATCGATGAACAGGCTCACCCGGATGCCGGCCGCCCGCAGGGTATCGATGGTGCGTCGCAGCGAGTCGTCGGCCCGGTCGACATCGAGTCCGCCTTCGGTGGTGATCTCCCGGCGATTCTCCGGCACCAGGCAAACGAAGTCCGGCTTTGCCCGCAGGGCGACCTTGAGGATTTCCTCCGTGTTACCCATCTCCAGATTCAACTGGGTGTGAATCTTCTCCCGCAACTCGAAGACATCGCGGTCCTGGATGTGTCGGCGATCCTGGCGCAGGTGGATGGTGATGGAGTCGGCTCCGTGCGCCTCCACCTCATGCGCCGCGGCGACGAGATTGGGCTCGGCATTCTCCGAGTCCAGCATGGTCGCATAACGGGCCTGCCGCAGCGTGGCCACGTGGTCGATATTCACGCCAAGGCGCAGGGGACGGTTGGGGGATGGGCTCATTGACAGAGGGGATGCGGGAAAAGGGTGGGGGAGCAACCGGTACAGGACACGATTTTTCCCGATTTGCCAGCATTCGTCCCGCTCCTCAATCATCGCGGCCCGCCCGTCGCCAGGAGGGCGGATCGGGGCTCTCCCGTTCTTCCGCCCGCGTCTGCCACGTGCCGGGTGGCGCCTGCCTCCGGATCTGGGAATACCCCGGACGGCTGGAGCGGCCGCGGAACAGATCGCTGACCGACTCCACCAACTCCGGATGCCACACCAGCAGCGACCACCACAGTGCCGCCCCGAGTCCGACCACGATCGTCAGCAGCACCAGCCACGAAAAAAGCGCCGCATCGCCCACCCCGACCACATGGACCACGGCCACGAAGCCCGTCAGTCCCAGCCACCAGGCCGGAGCCGGTTCCTCGGAATAGACGAACACCGCGAACACCACCGCGAGCAGCATCATGGCGAAAAAGAAAAACCATACCGAGATCTCCGCCGACGAGCCCGCCGTCGACACCGGCCAAAAGACCAGGGCCAGCAGTTCCCCGATGATGCCGAATCCGCTGCCGAAGATGTTCACCAGCACCACCTGCGGCTCGACCAGCGCGCGCCACGAGTCGATCGCCACCGAGAGCCGGGCCAGGAACAGGCCGCACCAGCCCGCCGAGAAAAACAGCACCACCCGTCCGACCAGCGAGGTGGCCACCCGGTAGTAGTTTTCCACAGGATCGATGCTGACGATGGGCATGGCGGATGGGGATGGGAAAAAGCGGTCGGGCCGTCGCCGAGGGACAGTCGGCAGGTCAGAGACGGGCCGGGGCCGCAGGGCTTTCACGGCAATAGTGAACGGAACGGCGTCAATTTCAACGGTCACCTGCGCCCGCGATCGGGCCGGAGTGGGCCAGTCGCCCACGCGCATCGCTCGCTTCACGGAAAAGCCGGCAGCGGCACCACCCGGCCCGCCGCATCGCGTAACTCAAATTGCTCGACCGCGATCTCGCCCGGAGCCGTCGCCGGGTCGAGCCGCACCGCCCGCAAAGTCGGGAACGGCAGCGCCAGCTCGAAAGCCTCAGGCTGGCCGTGGTGCTTCAGATCCAGCGGCAACGTGCGCGCTTTTTCGAAGGCCGGAGCCTCGGGCGTGGCGTGATAGAGCCACGCCGGCCCCTTCGCCGTACTGCGGAGGCGCAGCCGCACAGTGAAGGGACCCTGCGCGGTGGGTGGCACCGGTACGCTGATCCACGGATCGCCACCCGAGGACACGACCGTGGCGACGCCATCCTTGCTGGCCAGCGTGGCATCGCGACTCGTCCTCCAGCCCGGCGCGGCGGCGGCTTCGCGGCTGCCGGCCTTGGCTTTGCCTTTCGGCTGCGGTTTGCCTACCAGTTCGGGCCGATGGAGGGCTGGATCGAACGCCGGATTCGGGATGGGCACGACGGCTTTGGTCCGGATCAGGAAGGCCTCGATCAGCCCGTCGAGTTCCCGCACCAGCTCCGGATGCGAAGCCGCGAGATTGGTCTTTTCGCCGGGATCCCGGGACAGGTCGAAGAGGAAATGCCGGTGCGCGCCCTTTTCGCCGCCGTGAAAGATCCGGATCAGCTTCCAGTCGCCCAGGCTCACCGAGACGCTCGGCGGCAGCCAGTCGGGCACCCCCGGATCGTGCGGAAAATAGCGGAAAAGCGGACGCTCGGGGAGCGGCTCACCTTTCAGGGTAGGCAGCACGCTGATCCCATCCCGGATCAGGCCCGCAGGCTCCGGCAGGGCCAGCCCATCGAGCAGCGTGGGGAAAAAATCCTCACTCTGGACCGGTGTGTCGCTGCGCGAGCCGGGCTCGGTCACGCCGGGCCAGACGATCACGCCCGGCACCCGCACGCCGCCTTCGAACATCGTCGCCTTGCCACCGCGGAGCGGGCGGTTGCTCGTCGGGGTAGTCCCGTCAACTTCGTTGTACATGTTTCCCCCGTTGTCCGAGGTGAAGACCACGATGGTCCGCTCGGCGAGCCCGAGACGATCCAGAGCGTCGAGCAGGGTGCCGACCGCGTCGTCCATCGACTCGACCACCGCCGCGTAGGTGGGGCTGCGTTGGGCATCCTTCGGATCGACGCGGCCGCGGTGTTTTTCGATGAGCGCTGGCTTTGCATCGAAGGGCGAGTGGACGCTGAACATCCAATAGTTGAGGAAAAAGGGCCGCTCCCGGTTTTTCTCCATCCAAGCGACCGCTTCGGCGGCCATCCGGTCCTCGAGGTGTTCACCGGGTGAGTTGGGTGGGAAACGCTGGAACTTCCACGGCGCGACGAAACTCCCCGCCGGCCCGGGTCCGGGATGATGGGGAATGTCGACGTCGAATCCATGCTCCAGCGGCGAGTAGGGCTCCGGACCGAGGTGCCATTTGCCGAAGTGGCCGGTGGCATAGCCGGCCGCCTTCAGGCTTTTGGTCAGGGTGGGATACTCCGTCTTCAGCCGCGACACCGGCACCGGCATGATCGCCTGCTTGCTCGGAGGTGCCGACTTTCCCGGTGTGGCCGCGAGGACCACCGCGGGCAGGTGGCAGTTCGGCGTGGTGATGCCGGTCCGGGCCGGACTCAGGCCCGTGAGGATCGCGGAGCGCGTCGGCGAGCAGAGCGGGCTCGCCGAGTAGGCGCGCGTGAAGGTCATGCCACGCGCCGCGAGTCGGGCGACTTGCGGCGTCTGGTGAAAGGTCGTCGTGCCGTACAGGCTCGTGTCGCTCCAGCCGAGATCGTCGGCGAGGATGAAGAGCACGTTTTTCGGCCGGTCGGCTGCCGAGGCGATCGCACCGCAAAAACAGAGGAGACCGAGGAGTAGCAGAGAGCGCAAAAATCTCATGTCAGCCCGGCAGGCTTTCCGATCAAACAGGGTATGATCGGCGATCAAACAGGGTTTCATCGGAAAGCCGGGTCCTTCTGCCACCGATCAGCGAAAGGCCAGTCCCGCGGGGGTGCGGGCGAATTTCAACACCCGGCCGTGGACGCTGTATTCCGAGACCAGTAGATCGCCGGACGGGCTGAAAGCGACGCCGTGCGGGGCATTCACGACGCCGGGGCGCCACTGGGCGGGCTCGATCTTGTTCGTGCCGACCTCGGCGGGGTTGGTGTTTTCACCCAGCCGGGCGACGACCTGGTTCGCCTTGTCGAAAATGGTGACGCGGCCTTTGATCTCTCCGACGGCGAGGAAGTCGCCCTGCACCACGGCGGCGGCGGGCATGAGCAGGTCTGTGGCGATCTCGCCCAGCAGTTCGCCTTCCAGGGAGAGATGAACGACGCGGTTGTTCGCGCGGTCCGTGCCGACGAGACGGGGCGGATCGAAGCGGGTGTCGACGGCGATCTTGTGCAGGGTTTTGAACAGATAGGGCGCGGCCTTCCCACCGAAGCTGGACAGGTATTCGCCCTTCGCATTGAAGCGGTGCACGTAATCGGTGGCATAGCCGTCGGTGACGAAGATGTCGCCATTCGGAGCCACGTCGCAGCCGGTCAGGCGCAGGGCGGCCTGCTGGTTCTTGGGGTTCACCTGCCAGTATTTTTTCGGGATCGATTCACCCGGGATCGTCAGGACCACCTGACCGTCCAGAGTGAGCTTCACGATCTTCCCTCCGCCCAACTGGGGGCCGTAGATGAACTCGCCGTCCGGTCCTTTCCGGATGACGAAGCCGTGGAAATCGGTCGGAGCGTTCGGCACGTTGCGCAGGTAGGTGCCGTCGGCCGAATAGACCTGCACGCCGGAGCGCAGGCCGGCCATCAGGCTCACGTAGATGTCGCCATTCGAGGCGACGGCCACATCGCCGTGTTGATTTCCCATCGCCGGCATCCCGGCGGGCAATTTCAGCGGGTCCGGTCCGGCCTTCCACGAGGCGGCGGCGGCTTTGGCCGGCTCGGACTGGGCGGGTTCGGTGCCTCCGATCAAGGCAACGGCGAGGGCGAGCGCCGCGGTGCCGCCGGTGAAAAACAGCGGGGTCCACGAGGCTCGGATTGACGATGGCAGGGATGTTTTCATGGCGGCGGTATCTCATTTTTCGCGGATTCTGTCCAGTCCGGATGTCGGGCGCGACCGGATGATGCCTTGGACGGGGAACTGTTCCAGTTTGAGCGCATTCGGCTGCGATCAGGGCTATACTGGCCCATGGCCAGGAGTCGTCATTCATCGCATCGAGACGCCAACCAACCGAGCGAAGCCACCATGCGGGAGGCGGTCGAGGAGGTGCGGGCGGTCTATCGCGATCTCGAGGAGCGGCCCGCCGAGCGGGACTGTCGCGCGCGGACGGAATGCTGCCGCTTCCGGCTCACCGGCCGCACGCCGCAGCTCACCGGTGGCGAGGCGCTCGTCGCGGCGATGGGGTGGCGCGCGGCGGGGCGCAAGTCGATCGATCCGGCCGCGGCCGCGCCGGATGGTGCCTGTCCTTTCCTCGCCGACTCGGGGCGGTGCGGAATCTATCGCGATCGGCCCTTCGGTTGCCGCACGCATTTCTGCGCCGCTGCCGGGGGCATGATCGAACGGCACCGGGTCATCGACCTGATTCGCCGGCTCGAAGCGGTGGACGAATCGCTCCGAGGAGACGGACCCAAGCCCCTGCCGCAGGCCGTGGCCGAGGCTCTGGAGAGGCTGCCAAAACGATCCGGTCGCCGCTGATGGCGGTGGCGAAATGAGTCGCCGCGTCCGGAATAGGTTCAAGCGGATGACCGGAACCGCGGTGGAGCGGAAAAATCCGGAAAAATGGTGGGATGAAATTTTTTTTGAAAAAAGTGTTGGCGAAACTGCTTTTCCGAATAGTGTTGTTGCGAACACTGTTTAGAAACTCACAACACGTTGCATTTGTCATGAAAAAACAATCCCTCATCGCCTTCACCCTTATTGCCGCCGCCACCGCTGTGGCCCTTCCTCTGGCAGCGGCTTCGCGAAACGGAAAAAAGTCGGCCCAGAGCGCTTCGTCGGCCGCAGCCGCTCCGGCCAGCGCTCGGGAGGCAGCCATGGCTCCCGCCAAGTCCGCCCCGATTGAACCGGTCGCGATCAAACGGGACGAGAAGACCCAGCCCGCGGAAAAAGAAGCCGCATCCCGTCCGCGCCAAGCCGTGCGGTCCAGCGGAGCGGCGAAGGCCGAATCGTCGGAGACGGTGAAGCCGGCGGCCGGCAAGGGGACGACCGCCAAGCCGGGCCGGTTGCCTGCGCGTCAGGCTCGCGCCCGCACGCTGATGGCCGATCTGACGGCTGCGCAACAAACGAAGCTGCTGACCTTCTTGAACGAAGCCAGCGTGAAGGAACTCGCCGTGGTGAACGGCATCTCGACCACCCGGGGCACGTCCATCGAGACCGCACGCCCCTTTGATGCGGTCGACGAAGTGATTTTGGTCAAAGGAATCGGCGAAGGCACCTTCGCCGAGATCGTCAAACACGGCAAAACGCTGACTCTCACCCGCACCGCCTCCACTTCGGGCAAAGCGGCTTCGAGCCGCCGGTCGTCCTGAGACTGGGATCGGTCCCCTCCGAATGATGACGCAGGGGTTTCTCGACACGGGAGGGTGCGGGCATCCGCGGATTCGCATCGCATCATTCCATAGGAGATCGCCTCGTCCCTCCGGAGCCGGATGAGAAAGCGGTAAGCCTCATTTCCGGTCGTTCCCCACTCTCCCTCGGGGGACGACCGGATGAATGGCGCCAATCTTCGACACGAAGATCGATAGGGACGGGATGGGGGCTGGCTTTGCCGTAGGATCGGAGGGCGGGGCAGGCTCCTCAACAGATCCGAGCTTTTCCGGCCGACAAAAATCCCTTGGGGAATGTGCGTCGCGCCTTTACGGTCCAAGAACCGCACCGACCGATCCGTCAGCCATGAAATTGCTCGTTCTCACCGATTTGGGAGCCCATTCCGACACGTTTTTCACCGACGCCCGCACCTGGGCGGCCCGGTTTGCCGATTGGGTCTGGATTGTTCACGTGGAAGACCCCGATCCGGCTTTTGTCGGCTTCGACGCGGGACCGCAGGAGGTGCGGGACGCCATCGCGAGGGATATCCGCGATCACCATCGCCGGCTGGAGGACGAAGCCGATGCCTGGCGCGAGCATGGGATCGATACCACCTCCCTGGTCATTCAGGGGCCGGTGTTGGAGACCATTCTGGCCGAGGCTGCGAAGATCGAGGCCGATGCCATCGTGATGGGAGCGCCGACTCATGGGCGCTGGCACGACTTGCTGTTGGGAAATGTGGCTGACAGCCTCATTCGCAAAGCTCCCTGCCCGGTGCTGGTGATTCCGACCGCCGCCCATGACTGAGCCGGAGGAGGTCTCTTCGGCCACTTCGGCTCGCGACGACGTGACCGGTCTGTCTGGCGACGCTGGCGAGTCCGCCCGGCCCATCGGAATCGAGACGGCCCTGGGACTGCGGCACGGTCCGGCGGAGGGATTGAAGCGGCTCCGACTCACGATCGCCTACTGCGGCACTCCGTGGAAGGGCTGGCAGAGTCAGGCGGGTGGCGGAGCGATTCAGGATATCGTGAACGCGGCCTTCGAAAAGGCGATTGGGTTTCCGGCCCGGGTTCAGGGCAGTGGCCGCACGGATGCCGGGGTTCATGCGCTCGGGCAGGTCGCCCACGTGGACGTGCCCGTGTCCGCCCGACTCGGCGATGAGGCCTGGGTGCGGGCGCTGAATGCCCGGCTGCCGACCAGCATTCGGGTGCTGGATGTCGCTGAGTGCGACCCGCTGTTCCACGCCCGCTTCGACGCGTTCGGCAAGGTGTATCGCTACCGGATCTGGCGCCCCCGGCAGGCATCCCCATTCGAGGCCGACCGTTCGTGGCACGTTCATGGCCCGCTGGATGTGGACGGGCTCCGCTGGGGATGCGGGCAGCTGATCGGCACCCACAACTTCGTCCGACTGAGCGCCAATCGGGGCGACCTGCCCGAAACCGAGCGCCGCCGACGGTCCGACAAGACGACCCGGACCATTCGGCGGGCTGAACTCCGGGAGGTCGGCGAGGTGCTGGAGTTCGAGTTTGAGGGCGATGGCTTTCTCTACAAAATGGTGCGCCTGCTCGTCGGCAGTCTGATGCATCTGGCCCGCGGCCGGGAAACTCGCGACTGGTTTGCTGGCCTGCTTTCGGATCCTTCGGGGCCTCAGAGCAACCAAACGGCTCCGGCTGGCGGGCTCTATCTGGTGCGGGTGATCTATCCCGATTCTGCCGTTGGATAGCGGGAGGCTTTTTTTGGGTCGGGGAGATGGGAGCGAGTGTGGAGGGTTGGAATCAGTGGGAGGGCTTTGGCCTATTTTATCCGATAGGTACGAGTCGCTTGGGGCTGGTGAGGGTCGGGAGACAAAATCATGGGGGGTGAAATCATGTGGGAATGGGGTTTGGAGCGGGGTGGCAGCGGTTTGCCGGGCGGGACTGGCGGGAAAGTAGCTCGGGCTTCAGCCCGAATCGTTGGCACGGCGGAGGCGGGAAGTCTGGTGAACCGGGTAGAGGGGGAAGACAGAATCATGGGGGGTGAAATCATGGGGGATTGGGTTTTGTGCGGGGTGGCGGCGGTTTGCCGGGCGGGACCTGCGGGAAAGTAAAGTAGCTCGGGCTTCAGCCCGAATCGCTGGTCGGGCAGCCAGAGATGCTGCTGGGCGTTCGGCGGATTAGGCCCGGAAATCACAAAAAAAACCGGCCCTGGCGACGAAGCGCGCCGGGGCCGGTTTGAGTTTTCGATCGAACAGGGTCTCTCCTCCGATCAAACAGGGTCTCTGCGGAGAGGGAACCCTGTTGGATCGTGAAGGGACGGAGTCCGGTGGGGAATCACTTGGAATCCTGACCGGGACGCCACTCTTCCTGGGCGATGTTGAAGGCTTGTTCGAGGCCGACGAGGTCGCTGCTGGGACGCAGGGCTTCGAAGGCGGCGGTTTCCTTCTTGAGTTCTTCTTCGCTGTAGTCGGCGGCCTTGATGGACAGGCCGATGCGGCGCTCGACGCGGTCGACTTTGATGACGCGGGCTTCCACTTCGTCTCCAACTTTGAGGACGTCCTTGACCTTGGCCACGTGGTCTTCGCTGAGCTGCGAAATGTGGACGAGGCCGTCGATGTCGTCTTGAAGCTGGATGAAGGCGCCAAAGCTGGCGATCTTCGCGACGGTGCCTTTGACGAGGTCGCCGACTTTGAACTTCTGGTCGATGGCATCCCACGGGTCGCCGTCGAGCTGCTTGATGCCGAGGCTGATGCGCTGGTTGGTCTTGTCGATGTCGATGACGACGGCTTCGACGACTTCGCCCTTCTTCAGCATCTCGCTGGGGTGATTGATCTTGCGGGTCCAGCTCAGGTCGGAGACGTGGATCATGCCGTCAATGCCATCCTCCAGCTCCACGAAGGCGCCGTAGGCGGTGAGGTTGCGGATCTCGCCCTTGATGTTGCTGCCGATGGGGTAGCGGGCGTCGACGTCGTCCCACGGATTCGGCTCGAGCTGGCGGACGCCGAGGGAGATTTTCTGCTCGTCCTTGCTGACGGCGAGGACGACGGCGGAGATCTCCTGATCGACGGTGAGCACGTCGCTGGGGCGGGTGATGCGCTTGGTCCAGGACAGTTCGGAGACGTGGATGAGGCCTTCGACTCCCTGCTCGAGCTCGACGAAGGCGCCGTAGGGAACGAGCTTGGTGATCTTGCCATGGACGGTGGCGCCGATGGCGTACTTGGAGTCGATGTTCTCCCAGGGATTGTTCTGGAGCTGCTTGAGGCCGAGGGAGACGCGCTCCTTGTCCTTGTCGACGTCGAGGATCTGGACGGTGAGGGACTGGCCGATGTGGAGCATCTCGCTGGGGTGGTTGATGCGGCCCCAGCTCATGTCGGTGATGTGCAGCAGGCCGTCCATGCCCTGAAGGTCGATGAAGGCGCCGAAGTCGGTGAGGTTCTTGACGATACCTTCGACCTTGTCGCCGATGATGACGCCGTCGAGGAACTTGGCGCGCTGTTCGGCGCGCTCGGCCTCGATGACTTCGCGGCGGCTGAGGACGACGTTCTTCCGGTCGTCGTTGATCTTGACGATCTTGAACTCGTAGACGTTGCCGAGGTATTCGTTGAGATCCTTCGGCGGGATGATGTCGATCTGGGAGCCGGGGAGGAAGGCTTCGACACCGACGTTGACGGTGAGGCCGCCCTTGACGACGCCCTTGACCTTGCCTTTGACGAGGCCGCCTTCGTTGAACACGGCGACGATCTTGTCCCAGTTCTGCTTGTGGGCGGCTTTCTCCTTGGACAGGAGGACCATGCCCTCGTCGGTTTCGAGTTTTTCGAGGAGGACCTCGACTTCGTCGCCGACTTCAAATTCTTCGTCTTCGAATTCGGAGATGGGGATGATGCCCTCGGATTTGGCGCCGATGTCGACGATGACGCACTGTTTCTTGATCTCGAGGATGGTGCCCTTGACGATGGAATTCTCGCGATAGGTGCGGAAATTCTGTTCGAGCAGCTGCGAGAGCTGGGGGTTGGATGAGGCGATGGATGCCATGGATGGGATTGGGTTAGGGTTAGGTTGTTAGGTTTGTTCGGCCTGCCGATGTTGCCCCAATTCGGAAAATCCGAGTCCCTGGGGCGCCTGCGACTCGGGCGAAAGGGCGGCTAATTTCGGCCCGAAAGTGTGGTTGGCAAGGGGAAAGGGCGGGGTGAGGTCGTGGAAATCCTCTGGGGTGCGGGGAGCGCCGATCCGGGGCCGGTTTGTCAGTCTTTGGGGCGGCGCCGGCTCTTTTTGGGGCGGCTGGCCTGGCGGTGGGCGGCTGCGAAGGCAGAGCGCGCCCAGCGGGTCATGACGATGGGGCTTTCCAGAGCGTCTTCGGGGCACTGGTGATAGGACATCACGGACACGCGACCGTCGCGGGTCTCGTATTGAAAGGCGGGCAGGCCGAGGTCGGTGAAATCGGCGCGGTTTTCCTCGTCGGCTTTCAGATACAGGACGCCGTCGGCGACGAGTCCGAACATCAGGCCGTCGCGAAAGAGGCCGTAGCCGCCGAACATGCGTTTGGCGGTGACGCCGCCGACGGGATGGAGCAGCTCCAGGAGGTGGGCGACGAAATCGGACTCGGAGTGCATGGGTGGGAGCGGGGTGTCAGAGGGGCACTTCGTGGTATTCCAGAGCCCATTCGCGCATGAAGCGGACGCGGTGGGGCCGGATGCGGTAGATGATGAGGTCGGGATTGTCGAGGGAGCCGAGGTAGCGGCGCAGCAGGGGATTGGCGTCCCAGATCTCCTCAAGCAGGGGCCGGTCGGTCAGCACTTCGGCCACGCCGGTGAGGCGCACCTGGTCGTGGCGGGAGTCGAGGTAGCACAGCTCGACTTTCGGCTGGGCGGCGATCTCGGCGGTCTTGTGATAGCCGCGGAGATTGGCCACGTAGATGGTCAGGGTGTCCTCGTCGACTCGCACCGGAGAAACGGGCCGGAGACGTGGCTGATCGCCATCGAGGGTGGCCAGCATGGGGAACTTCGCGTCGCGGATGGTGGCGCGGGCGAGCGCGGGCAGCGTGGCGGGGTCGATCGGGGCGGGAAGAGGGGCGGACATGGCTTTGGCACAGTGAAGCGTGGCTTGGGCGGGTGGGCGAGTGCGTTTTTTTCGATTGCGCCGGGCGGGCGGATCGCGGAAAAAGCAGGGGGCACGCGCACCACGGCGCTCCCGTTTTCCGAACTCAGCAGCGATCACTCCCATGGCTAAAGGCTACGACATCGAAGGCAAGATCCACCTCATCAGCGACATCCAATCCTTTGCCAGCGGCTTCTCGAAGCGGGAGTTTGTGGTCGAGGTGGCCGATGGGAAATTCCCCCAGCACATCAAATTCGAGTGTGTGAAGGAGAAAACCTCCCTGACCGACGGTCTGCGGGTGGGTGATCCAGTGAAAGTCTATTTCGACATCCGCGGCAACGAATACAACGGTCGCTACTACGTGAATCTGAATGCCTGGAAGCTGGAGCGCGGCGGTGCCGGTGGTGGCGCTGACGGGGTGCCGGCCGGGGCGGGTCCCATCTACGACGACGCGCCGCCGTCCCATCTCTCCGAGCCGCCGGGCGGCTGGGGCAAGGATGAGGACGATGACATCCCATTCTGAGCCGCGGCGGGCCGGGGTTGGCGGGCCGATTTTTGAAGACTCCGGCCCCAAATCCTTCCCAGCCGCTTGCGCGGAACCGCTTTCGAGGCTATAGACTCTCTCCGCGCCGCCCATTCGGCGGTCGATGCGGATAACTCCGTGGTGTAACGGTAGCACAACAGATTTTGATTCTGTTTGTTCAGGTTCGAATCCTGGCGGGGTTGCCAAAGTAAATTGCTGAAAATCAGCGATTTACCAAGGAAAAGGGAGGGTGGCGATTTTCCCGCCGACACAGTTTTAAGCCCCTTAAAACCCTGTAATCGCCCCTTAAAACTGTGTTAAAACTTTGTCGGGATTCGGCGGTTGGCTTGGTGGGATTCGCGATTCTGGAATGGCGTTCCAGATTTCGCCGGGGAAATAGCGCAATCTGGGGCGCAGGAAAGCCAGCATGGCGCAAAGGGTTTCCCTTGGCGTTGCGCTAAAAGGGTTGCGCTGATTCTCGCCCATTCTCCGGTAGATGCGGAAACCCCGATGGCCGGCGAGTAAAAGATTCCTTACCCGATCCCTCTGGCGCGGCGTGTCGTCGTCGAGGGCGGGGCGAAAGGCTGCCCGGTGTCGTCCCCTCGCCGCGTCGAGGTCGCCCGTTGGCGTTGATCCTGTGCGGCGTTGATTCGCGCCGTTCGGTCGATCCGGTGCGGTTCGTCCGTCCTTTTGTCGGGCGCGGCGCGGACGGCATCGGGCGGTGGCATCGAGGCGGTCCAGCCCGGCCCGCCGGGCGTCGTCGAGGGGATCGACCGCCGGCACGGCGTGTCGTCGTCGAGGGCGGGGCGAAGGGTTGCCCGGTGTCGTCGCCCTCGCGGCATCGAGGTCGCCCGTTGGCGTCGATTTTGTGCGGCGATGATTCGCGCCGTTCGGTCGATCCGGTGCGGTCCGTCCATCCGTCCGCGCCTTTTGGCTAGGGTTTCGCGGAAGGCGTACGCGGACCCCATTGGGCGGGGCATGTCGAGGCGGTTGTACCGTCCAGGCCCGCCGGCGTCGAGGGCATCACCCGGCTGGTTTGGCGTGTTGTCGTCAAGGGCGGGGCGAAGGGCTTCGGATTTCAAAAAATTCGTGTAATTTAGGGGCGGTTTTGCGTAAAATTCGGAGGGTTTGGCGGATTTTCCAAGAATTTTACCAAATCGATTCAGTTGTAATGACATGTTATTCAATGATTTAGAGCATTTTTCAAGGCGCTTTTAAAGCAAGGGGCTTGTTTATTGTTTTTTTCCGACTAGTTTTCGACTCGATTTGTTCAACGTTGAAACAATGTTCCGAGTTATGGGCTCCTCGCGGTCAGACTTCTTATTCTCCACCCCAACTTTTTGGATTGGAGTAGGTTCTTCCGTCGCGATCGGAGGAAATTACTACGATTTCAACAGGTCTCGTACCCCGGTCGAGGCAGATTGCCGCGCCCTCGCTTCCGATTTTGGTGCTACAGGCTTGGATATTATGGAAGCAGCCCGTTCCATCTACCTCGAACCGACTCTAAATGAGCAGGAAGTCACTGAAAAGAAAGCGGCAAATGGCCAAGAGTGACGACTCGCCTACGTTAGGAGATTTAGTTAAGGCGGGGTCGCCAAGCCTTCTTAGGAAGGTTTCTCCCCAAGAAAAGAAGCGTCTATTCAGCACGCCGGTCGGGCCGCTTTTGCAAGAGCAGATTTCAATTCGTTCAGAGAGTCACTACAGTGGGCCAATCCCTCCGCCTGAGATGCTGGCGCATTACGAGGCAATCAGCCCGGGGTTGGCAAATAGAATCATCGCTATGGCTGAACAGCAAGCAGCCCATAGGCAATCACTAGAAAGTCATGCAGTTCCCGAGCAACTTTTGCAGAGCAAAAGGGGGCAAATATTCGGGTTTTGTATCGGACTTCTTGCAATCGTTTGCGCCGCTTTTGTCGGCATTTATGGAGATCCAAAAGTCGGAATTGCAATTGCCGTTTCGGGGCTTGGGACTTTAGCCACTTCGTTTGTTTTAGGCCAGGCCCGACAGAAAAGGGAATTGGAAAAGAAATCTTGATATTCAGCTATGGAGTAAGTGAATCTGAACCTGCTCACGCTGCCGCTGGCGGCCCTCCTTTTGTTCGGAACGTCTCCTGCCCGCGCCGTGGTGGCGGCTGAGGACGATGCGGAAACACCGAGCGATGATCATCGGTCGGTCCTGCTGGAGGGCAGGGTGGGCGATCATGGACGGGTCAGGGCACTGCTATGGCGGCAGCCGCGTCGGGACGACGGCGGGTACTCGCTGAAGGGCACCTATCACTACGCCTCGCAGGGGCTGGCGATCGAGCTGTGGGGCACGATCGAGGGGGACCGGGTGGAGATGGAGGAGCACACCGTGGCGGACTACAGCGAGGTGACGGGGCGTTTCTCCGGAACTTGGACGGAGGAGCCCGATCCGTCGGCGCCGGAGGACGGCCGGGTGAGGCTGAGTGGCACGTGGAACTCGCCGGACGGGAAGCGCGAGCTGCCCTTCGAACTCGTCGAGGTGCGTGGGAAGGAGGTCGCGGAGCTGGATTTCTATTTTTTTGCCGAGGAATATGTCCGTCGCCGCGGCTCGATGCGGGTGGAGCGCTCGCAGGCGCTGGTCCTGCCGCAGATCCGGGGGGACGGGGAGGCGATCGATCGGGTGAACCGCCGTCTGCGTACGCTGGCGATGGAGATCCATCCGATGCAGGGACCGGAACAGCCGGCGCAGCCGCGGGATGGGGCGCCGACCCTGAGCGATCTGAGCCGGATGGTCAGGGCGGAGATCCCGGAGGGCAAGGAGCGAGAGGAGATGGAGGTGACTTTCTTTGACTCGATGACATTCGAGGATGTCTTCGAGATCTCACTGAACTGGCGCGGGGTGCTGTCGGTGCGAATGCTGGGCAGCTCCTACACCGGTGGGGCGCACGGGAACTCGGCGGCGGACCATGTGACTTTCGATCTGGAGTCGGGCCTTGAGCTGAAGCTGGACAAACTGCTGAAGCCGGGCTGGCGGGACGCGGTGAGAGGTCTGGCCGAGGCGGCGCTGCGGCGGTCCTTTGGGCTGAAATCGCAGGATTCCCTGAATGACGCGGGGCCGCTGTTCGAGGATCGCTTTGAGCTGAACGAAAACTGGCACCTGACGCCGGAGGGTCTGGGATTTTGCTATAGTCCCTACGAGATCGGGCCGTATGCGGCGGGATTCATCAATCCGGTGATCCGGTACGCGGACCTCCGGGAATGGATCCAGCCCGGTTCGCCGCTGGAGCGTCTGGCAACTCCATAAGCGAACGCGGGCTGTCGGGACCGGAGCGGCTCACTTTTTCGCCAAGGCTTCCAGATAGTCCAGCAGGCTGGCCATCTCGTGGACGGAGAAGCCGTTCATGAGGGCGGGCGGCATCATGGACGTGGGCAGGGTGTCGCGCTTGGCGATGTCGGTCTTTTTGATGGTGTGGGACTGGGCGGCGATGTCGCGCAGGGTCACGCTGTCGCCGGACTCGTCGGTGACGAAACCCATGAGGACGGCGCCTTTTTTGTCGGTGACGATGTTCGAGGCAAAGCCCTGGGCGATGGTTTTGTTCGGGTCGAGAATGGCGACGGCGAGGTCGGGGCGTTTGTAAGTCTGGGCGATGTTTCCGAGGTAGGGGCCTTTTTGCGGCAGATCCTGGCTGACGGTGTGGCAGGCGACGCAGGTGGCGCGCTGGAAGATCTGCTCGCCGAGGGCGGGGTCGCCCTTGGCTTTCACGACTTCAGCGAGGGCCTTGTCCGGGGCAAGGGTGCCGATCTTGGGAGTCTTGTCCTCGGGTTTGGGCTGGAGTTTCAGGACACGGATGGCCTCGCGGGCGGCCTCGGCGACGGCGGGATCGGCGTCGGAGCGGGCGGCGAGGATGCGGTCGTCGAGGAATCGGCTCTGGGTGAGCGAGGCGGCGCGGATGAGTCGGGCGCGGCGGGCGGGCTGGGCCCAGCCGGCTTCGATGGCGCGGCCGGTCATTTCGCGGGACTCAGGGCTGCCGGTCTGGCGGGCGGCGAGGGCGAGCAGCGCGGCATCGGCCCAGACCGGGCCTTCGGGACTGGCGGCGAGGGTTTCCAACGCGCTGTGATGATTTTCCAGCTTGGGGGCCTCCAGATAGGCTTTCTGCGCGGTCTCGAGGTGCTTGCGGGCATCGGCCACGGCGGTGCGGGCATATTTGGCCTGGCTCTTGGCGGCGACGGGATCGGGGAGGGCGGTGGCTTCTTTGACTTTGGCTTCGAGGTCCGGGATGGCATCGGCGAGGCGGGCGAGTCCGTCGAGCGAGGCGAGCGCGCCCTCGCGGCTGTCGGTGCGGGCGAGTGCGGTGATGGCGCCGGCGAGGGTGGCGGGCTCGCTGTCCCCGCGGGAGAGGGCCTGCAACAGCACGGCGATGCCCTCGGCGGGGATGGTCTCGGCGGCGGCGAGTTGGGCCACGGCGTCGGGGAGGACGGCGGGATTGTCCTTGGCGAGGGTCAGGATGCGGCCGAGCGCGTCGTCGGATTGAATGCGATTGCGGCTCATTTCGCGGACGAGGAAGGCGGCTTCGGCGGGCGCGGCGGCGGCGAGGAGGGTCTTCAGAGCGGCGGCGACCTTTTCCGTTCCGGCCCAGGGGGCGGGCTGGTAGTAGGGTCCGCGGGTGTCGGGACGAGTGCCCCAACTGTCGCCGGTCCACTCGCCCTCGGTGTGGTGCAGCCGGCAGAGGGCGGCGAGCAGGTCCTCGCGAGCCTCGGGGCGTTTTTCCGTCTCGAGACGGCTCAGCAGGCCGTCGATGACGCGGGGCTCATGGATGCGCATCAGGGCGAGAGCGGCGCCGCGCCGCTGGGCGGGAGTGGACTCGGACGCGTCGAGGACGGCGAAGCAGGCGGCGTCGGCCTTCAGCAGGGCGAGGGCTCGGAAAGCGGTGTGGGCGACCCGGGCGTCGTCGCTGCCGAGGTGGCGGGCGATGCCGGGAGCGGCGGCGGTGAGCCCCTGGCGGGCGGCGCCGACGATGGCTTCGACGCGGGTGCGGGGATCGTCGCTCGACAGGCCCGCGGTGAAGAGATCGACCGGGGCGGGACCGGACTGGCCGGCGGTGAGGCGGTCGAGGCCGAGATCACCGAGGGCACGGAGGACAAAGCGCTGGAGGGCGGCATCGCCGGCGAGGGGAGACACGGCGGCGATGACGGCGGCGCTTTTCTCCGAGTCGACCCCGCGCTGGGTGACGGCATACAGGGCGGCGAGGCGGGCTTCGAGGGGCTTTGCAGCGTCGCCGGCCAGATCGAGCAGTGCGGTGGTGGTGGCGGCGTTCTCCGGGCGGCGCAGCAGGGCGCGCTGGGCTTCGAGGGCGCGGACCTGGCTGGGCGATGTCAGCAGGGCAATGAGGTCGGCATCGGGGAGCTTGTCGAAATCGGGCAGGGGTTCGGGCTGATACCCTTTGGGCGAAACCCGCACGACGTAGCCGACATTTGCTCCCTCCCATTTGAACGTTGCGCCTTTCCAACTGGCCTGATACACGCCGCTGAGGCCGTCCACGCTGGCGTCAGTGGGGCGGGTCATGCGGATGAAGGGTTAGGGCTCGGTGATTTCGGCTGCGCTGCCGCCGAGGGGCTGGACGGTGTGCCGCCACAGGGCGCCGGTGCCCCAGTCGCAGGTCAGCGGGGCGTGGTTCCACTCGTCGGGAAAGCCGGGTTCGCTCAGATAGGTCGAGCCGCAGCCGGAGCCGCCGCCGTAGTCGGCCAGTGGATAAACATGCTCGTCAGGAAAGTTTTTGTAGAGCCGCGGATAGCCATGATCCTCGAGTCCGGTGAAATGGTGGAAGCGCACATCCCAGCCGCCTCCGTCGTTGGTATTGTCGCGGGAGTAGATGTCAAGAAGGGGGCTGATAGGCGTGCCGAGGATGTTGCGCGTGCCGGTGGCGAACAACTCCAGGCCGCTGCCATCGGGGCGGAAGCGGATCACGCCGCCGCCGCGGTGCTGGAGGGTGCGCCCGTCGGTGCCGGTGGCCTTGAGGAAACCGAAGTCGCCGCCGGCGATGTAGAGCCAGCCGTCGATGCCGAGATCGAGGCCGTTGGTGGTGTGGTCGGCGGGGCGTCCGGAAAAGTCGAAGGCGATGCCGTCGATGAGTTTCTTTGATTCCTCGGCCACGCCGTCGCCGTCCCGGTCGATGTGGACGGAGATGTGGGGCGGGTGGAGCAGGTAGAGCCGGTCATGGTCCCAGACAAGGCCGCGGGGGGAGTCGACATCCTTGACGAACTCCGTCACCTGGTCGGCCCGGCCATCGCGGTCGGTGTCACGGAGGCGCAGCACCCGGCCGCGGTGCGGATCGCGGCCGAGCGAGCCGTTGCCGTCACTGGAGACGTAAAGATCGCCGTTCGGTGCGGCGGCGACGTAAACCGGGTAATTCGCGGCGGCTGACGAGGCGAACAGTGACACGTCAAAGCCTTCGGGGACTTTCACGTCTTTGAGGATCTCGGCCTCCTCGGCGGCGGAGAGCTTGACGATGCGCGGCGGGGCATTGCCCTCCTTGGCGTAGGGATCGGCGGCGGCATCGGCGATTTTTTTGGCGGCGGCCTGCTGCTCGGGGCTGAGCTGCGGGTGCAGCGGCGGGAATCCGGGGCCGTTCAGAGAAACCTCGCGAATGCTGGCCCAGCCGCCCTGGCTGGTCCCGGTCACGGTGATTTTGACAAAGCGGATGTCCTTGGCGTCGGCCAGAGCGGTCTCGCTGTTCCCGGGCTTGGGGGAGGCGGTGGCGTCGGCGAGGACTTTCCAGGTTTTGCCATCCGGGCTGCCTTCGATGCGGTGCTGGTAGCCATTGTTGACGCTTTCCCAGGCGATCTTGAGGCTGGTGGGGGAGACGGCCTTGGTAAACTCCAGTTGCAGCCATTGCGGCTTGGCTGGCCCCGCGGCGCACCATCGGCTGTCCTGATTGCCGTCGACGGCGTGCCAGGCGAGATTGTTCTTGCCGGTCTCCTCGCTGCTGGCGGTGAGGATCACGGGCAGGGAGCCGGCCGGGGCCGGACCAGGCGCGGGCTTGGCGGTGGCGGCTGCCGCGGGCTGGGGTTTGGCTTTGACGAAAGTGACGGTGTTCTCCCCGGTGTAGGGTTTGCCCAGATGGGCGTCGTCCAGCTTGCCGCAGGCCCAGAGCAGGCCGCGGGTGATGAGGTCGAGGTAACGCCCGTCCTCGACCGTGGCGGTGTTGTGCCCCAGGCTGGTGCTGAAGCTGCGGGCACCCTGCTTTTCATTGGTCCAGGCCACCACGGCGACGGCTTCGGTCTCCTTCCCATCGCGTTTCACCATCTGCCGGCCCATCGCGAGCGGGTGGGCGTCGAAGAGCTTCACGTTGTTGTAGAGTTCCTCCTTGATCGTGGTCCAGTTCTTCAGAGGCTTGGTGATGGGATGTTCCGGATCGACAAATTCGATCGCGATGGGCTCCTGGGGGCCGTGGGAATTCGACTGGAGGCCGAGGTGCTTGAACCAATCGTCGGTCCCGGTGCGGAAGCTGTGCATGGCGCAGTGCAGATGCACGGCGGGGATCTTTTGGTGGACATCGAGGATGCGCTTCAGCGTGCCGAGGTCCTTGTTCCCGGCGGCACACTCGTCGTGGATGATCACGTCGTAGCCGTCGGCCCAGTTGGGCGAGTCGTAGATGGAGAGGGGTGGATTGACGCTTTTGTCATCGGTCCACCAGACATCGACGCGGACATGGGCACGGGCCTGGATGCCCTTGCTGATGACCTGCTGCTGGCCGGCGTAGTCGTGGCAGCAACCACCCGCGATGAGCAGGGCGCGGATCGGTTTGGTTTCAGCGCCGGTCGATGCCAATGGCAGGAGGCAGGCGGCGAGGAGGAGGGGGAAAAAGCGATGGGGATTCATGGGCAAAAACTGGCGCCAATGGTCGACGCCCGTTCCCGATCTGTCAAAGCCGGTCGCCCGGCTGGGAAATGATCTCTTCAGACCAGAAAGCCCCAAGCCAGACCGATGGCCGCACACGCGCCGATCACCGGCAGGTCCCCGACGCGGAAGCGCTCCAGGGCCACGAATGCCGCCACGGCCACGACGAGGACAAAACCATCGAGTCCGCCGCCGGACTCGGGCCACAGCGCCTGCCGGGCGAAAGTCACGCCGAGATTTCCGATCACGCCGACGACCGCCGCCGTGATGCCCATCAGGGCCGCTCCGAGTCGGGGACGCCGACGCAGGTGATCGACATGCGGTGCTCCGAGAAAAACAAACAGAAAGCAGGGCAGGAAGGTCGCCCATGTCGTGATGAAGGCGCCCAGGGTGGCCGCGCCGAGCGGGCTTAGTTCGCCGGGATGCTGCCAGCCTCCCGCGAAGCCGACGAACTGCAGCACCATGATGAGCGGACCGGGTGTCGTCTCCGCGAGGGCCAGGCCGGCCATCATTTGTTCGTGCGACAGCCAGGCGTGTGTCTCCACCGCCTGCTGTGCGACGTAGGGGAGCACCGCGTACGCGCCGCCGAAGGTGACCAGTGCGGCTTTGCTGAAAAAGACGCCCTGCCGGAAGGCCGTGCCGTCCCATCCCAGCCACAGGCCGACCAGGAGGATGGGCAGCCACCACAGGACCAGGCACAGGACAGTAATCCGCGCGGCCCGTCCCCAGGAGGGAGCGATCTGGGTGGCTCCGGGGGCCGACTCCTCCCCGGCCAAAGCCGGAGCGACGGATGGGAACCAGTCGGGGCGGAGCCTACTGCCTGCCCAGCCGAACAGAGCGGCGACGGCGATGATCACCACGAATGAGACGGCAAAAAAGTGGATCGCGACGAAGGATGCCACCGCGAGGGTGACGAGAGCCGGCGTTCTCAGTGATTTTCGGCCCATTCTCAGCATCGCGCCGGCCACGATGGCGATCACCGCCGGCATCAGTCCGTGAAAGATGGCTGCCAGCCAAGGCAGGTGGCCGCCCGCGAGATACAGCCAGCTCAGTCCGTAGAGGATAACCATCGAGGGTAGGACGAACAACGCCCCTGCCACGATGCCACCGCGGGTGCCATGGAGACGCCAGCCGAGGTAGGTGGCGAGTTGTTGCGCCTCGGGGCCCGGCAGCAGCATGCAGAAATTCAGGGCGTGTAGAAAGGCACCCTCACCGACCCAGCGGCGGCGGTCGACCAGTTCCCGATGCATCAAGGCGATCTGCCCGGCCGGTCCGCCGAAGCTGACGAAGCCGAGCTTGATCCAGAACCGGAGCGCTTCTCGAAAAGTGGGCATGAGAGCCGCCATGGTGCGGCCATCGCGGGTCCGGGGCAAGTCAGAAGCGGCCGCGGGCGCGATTCGCGGTTTTCACCGGACGGAATGTCGGGCAAAGTAGACGGGAACACGAAACCGAATGGAAACCTCCACTGCCACATCATCGCCAGATCGCTTGGAACGGCTGGCCGAGGCCCTGTCGCGTGCCGTCGCCGCAGTGCGGACCGATCTGGCCGGATCTTCGGAGGTGGCGGCCGATCTCGACCGCCTCGATGCGGCGATGAGCCGGCTGCGCGAAGTCGCCGCGCCCGCTCCCGTGGATGAGAAGGCCGCGCGTGCCTGGCGACATGATCTGCGCAATAGACTGAATCATCTCACCGGTCCGGCGCAGTTTCTGGCCATGCAGTGGCCAGCGGATGCCCTTCCGGGCTCGCTGACCGGCTTGCTAGACCTCTGTAGCCAATGGCTGGAGGCGACCAACGACTCCGCGCCGGGCAATCCTCCCTCGGATATAGCCACACCGACGCCGGCCATTGATCCCGGACACATCCTCGTCGCCGATGACGATCCGGAAAATCGCTCCCTGCTTGCCCGACTGCTGGAGGGGCTGGGACACCGCGTTGCCTTTGCCGAGAATGGTCGTCAGGCCCTGTCGGCGGTCCGGGAGGGCGATTTCGATGCCGTGCTGCTCGACATCCGCATGCCCGAGATGGATGGCTATGCCGTCCTCGAGGCGCTACGGGAAAGCGGTCACCTGCGTCACACTCCGGTCATTGTGGTGACCGGCCTGCAGGAGGAACGCGACGCGGTGCGCTGCATCGAGATCGGAGCCGAGGACTTTCTCTCCCGTCCCATCCGGCCCGCCTTTCTCGCCGCGCGCCTGCATGCCAGCCTGGAGAAAAAGCGGCTGCGGGAGCGCGTCTTTGCCCAGCACTTCACCCCGGAGTTGGCGCGCGAGTTCGCCCGCAACCCCGATCTCATGAACATGCGGGGCCGCAATGCCGAGGTCAGCGTGTTGTTCTGCGACATCCGGGGTTTCAGCTCCATCTCCGAGCGGCTCGGACCCGAGGCCACCATCGACTGGCTCGGCGGGGTGATGGGCGACTTTTCCAGCATCGTCATCGACCACGGCGGCGTGCTGGTGGACTATACCGGCGACGAGTTGCTCGCCCTCTGGGGCGCACCGGGCGAACAGCCGGACCATGCGCGGCGGGCCTGTCAGGCCGCGCTCGACATGCTGGCCAGGCTGCCGGATCTGAATGAGATGTGGCGTGGCGCGATCGGCTCCGACACGGTCGTCGGCATCGGCATCAGCACCGGTCCCGCCCTGGTGGGGAACATCGGCACGCACCGGAAATTCAAATACGGACCTCTCGGCACCACGGTGAATCTCGGCAGCCGGATCCAGAATGCCACCAAGGCGCTGCGCATTCCGCTGCTCGCCACCGGAGAGACCGTTTCCCAGTTCGGCGGGCAGGCGCTGTCCCATCGCCGGCTTGGCCGCGTGCGGGTGCGGAACATCGCCGGCGCCTTCGATCTGCACGAACTCTTCGAGCCCGGACGGCCCGAGGCGGCCGAGTTGAAGGCGCTCTACGAGGAGGCGCTGGGACTCTTCGAACTAGGGGATTTCACTCGCGCCTCGGCCGTCCTCGGCGATCTCCTCGTGGTCCATCCGGGCGATGGTCCCTCGCTCTTGCTGATGAGCCGCGTGGTGGCCGCGATGCTTGGCGGTGGTGGCGGCACCGAGGGTGACGCGGTGTGGGATTTGCCAGGGCAGTGACGCCATTGCGCGCGAATATTCGGCACGGCTCTTGCGTCTATTGTTTTGATGGGAATGCCGCCCAGCGGGTTCCCTGAAGTTTCAGAACTCACGCCAACCCAACAGCCATGAAAACGCGCCTGTTCCCCCGTCTGACTGCCCGCCTTTTTGCCCTCCGGGCCGCGTGGCGTCGCCAGGAGCCGGTCCGGGTGCCCGTCTCCGGGCTCCCGCCGGTGGTCGAGGAAATCATCCCCGTGGTGTTGGGGGCGCAGCCGGCCCTCGTGCCGGTGCCGGTCGTGGTGCGCCGCGATCTGGCGGCCTGATGAGCCGCAAATGCCGCTGGCAAAATCCACCTCCGGGTGGAAAAATGGCGGCATGGCCGATCTCCTCGTCAAGCTCTACCGATTGCCCGCCCTGGCTCCCGCCTTGAGCCGGGCGGCCGAAGCTGGAGCCACCATCCGCCGGGCCCTGGCTCCGGAGCGGTATGCCGTGGTCAACTGGGTGGCCACCCACTATGGCGACCGCTGGGCGGGTGAGGTGTCACTCGCCTTTTCGGGCCATCCTATTTCCTGCTTTCTGGCCGTCGCGCCGGAAGGCCAATTGATCGGCTTTGCCTGCTACGACACGACCTTCCGCGGCTTTTTCGGCCCCACCGGGGTGTTGCAGGAGTGGGGCGGCCGGGGCATCGGCACCGCCCTGCTGATCCGCAGCCTCCACGCCCTGTGGGAGTCCGGCCACGCCTACGCCATCATCGGCGCGGTGGGACCCTCGGCTTTCTACGAGCAGGCCGTGGGCGCCATTCCCATTCCCGACTCGACACCCGGGCCCTACGAAGGCCTGTTGCCGCGTTAGGAAAAGCCGGTCATCGCCACACCAGCACCGGCACGATCCAGCGCACCGCCACATCGCAGGTGGCTGGCCGCCAGATGTCAGCTCCGGGGCCCAGAGGATCGTCCTCGCCCCAGTAGAGGTCTATCTGGCTGCGGTAGAGTCCTCCCCCCGTGTCGGCGGTGCGGTATCGGACAGAGCCAAAGGTGTGGTACAACTCCGGATCGAGGATCCAGACCCGTGATCCGGCTGAGAACAGCGAATTCCGCCGGTGGACGGCGATGGATTCACGATCGACCAGCGTGTTGTTCCGGTTGCCGAGGATGCGGTCGCGGTAGCCCCACGTACCGTCGTATTTCAGGTATCGGGAGGCGCCGGACGGCTCCGACATCAGACCGAATCCCTCCACCGTGGTCGCCTTCACAAAATCGGCAGGGAAGGAGCGTCTCAGTCCCCGTGGTTGGGTCGGCGCCATATTGAAGCCGCCCGAGCGGGTGAAGCCCGACTCGCGCGGCGTGTAGTAGACGGTGCAGAAAAAGTAGTGCGTTTCCGGCACCCCGTCGAAAGTCTCATAGATGTCGGCCAGGACCTCCGTGTAGCGGCGGATGCCTTCGACCGGTACGGCGCGTGGCGGGGCGATTTCGCAAAATTCGGAAGATCCCGACAGCAGGCCCGGCACCGGGGCGCGCACGGCGAGGATCTCCCGCCAGGTGACCTCCGGCTGGGCGGCTCCGGCATGCCCCATCGCCAGCCACGCGGCCACCCCGATCATCAACCCGATCGGAAAGATGCCGGATTTCCGATCAAACAGGGTATGATCGGAGTGGCAACAGGGTCTCATCGGAGATGATACCCTGTCTTCACGGAAAAAAGGTCTCCACCGGCGCGCCGCAGAGGATCTCGATGGGCAGCTTTTCGGGTTCGTATTCATAGGGCAGTGGCTTCCAGTCAAAATGGTCAGGATGTTCGGTCCGGGAGAGGCGAATGATCTCGATGCCGGTGCGCCAGGGCAGGAACGTGTCGCGGTCGGTGACATGAATCTGGGCGCCGCGGCACACGGAGCCGGCATGCTTTTGAAAGGTGGGTTCGAAGGCCACTTCGCGGAAGTGAGCACCGGGCAGGCCGAGGGCATTTAGTTTTCGGCAAAACTGGTGTCCGTCGATCCACGGGGCGCCGAAGATTTCAAACGGTCTCGTGGTCCCGCGCCCCTCGGACAGGTTGGTGCCCTCGAGGAGGCACATCCCTGGATAGACGGTGGCGGTGTCGAGGGTCGGCATGTTGGGCGAGGGCATGATCCAGGGCAGGCCGGTTTCATCGTGCCACATAGCCCGATCCCAGCCGGTCATGGGCAGCACGTGGAGCTGGCAATCGGGGAATTTCTCCTCGCGGAACTGAACCGCCAACTCGCCGATGGTCCTGCCATGGCGGTTGGGCAAAGGGTGCAGCCCGACAAAGCTGAGGTGGTCATCCCGCTGCGGCGGGCCTTCGATGGTCAGGCCGTTGATCGGATTCGGCCGGTCGGCGACGATCACGGGAATGCCGGCAGCTTCGCAGGCCCGCATGCACAGGAAGAGCGTCCAGATAAAGGTGTAGTAGCGCGAACCGACATCGACGAGGTCGACGAAGAGGGCGTCGATGTGGCCGAGCATGCCGGGAATTGGCTCGCGGTGCTCGCCATAGAGGCTGAAGACGGGGATGCCGAGGCGCGGGTGGGTGAAGCCGTCCCACTCGATCATGTTGTCCTGGGTGGTGCTCTCAAAGCCGTGTTGCGGACCAAACAGCGCGGCGAGGCGGAATCGTTCGCCGCTCATGCCGGCAAGCACATCGAGGGTGGGCTCGAGCCTGGCATTCACCGAGGCCGAATGAAGCAGCGCTCCGAGACGGAGTTCGGGATGGCTGAGCGCGTCGGGCCAGAGCTCGGGCAGCCGATCGATGGGCAGGACGACGGACACGATGAGGTGCGGGCAGGGTTTTTCGGCTAGTTGGCCGGTTTCTCCGCCTTTCGGGCGGCAACGATGGCGGCGAGCACGGCATCGGTGATGTCGTCGGCGCCCGGGGCGTCGATCACGGCGGGCAGGCCGAAGGCGGACTCGGCGCTCCGGTCGAGGATCACGGCATATCGGCGATCGGCATTCAATTCTCTCACGGCGGCGCGGATCGCCTCGACGATGCGTTCCTTTTCCCGCAGAAAGCGCTGCTCCAGATCGCGCTGCTGGGTGGTGCGCAGGGCGGCGATCTGCGACTCGAGTTCGTTGGCAGCCTTCAGTTTTTCGGCCGCTTCGGTCTTCTTGCCGGCGCGGATGAGTTCCTGGTGTTCCTGCAGCACCAGTTTGAGGGACTCCGACTTGGCTTTGAACGCTTCGCGGGCGGCATTTCGATCCGCCGTCAGCGTGGCCTCGGCGGTCCGGGTGTCGGGATGCTCCTGAAAGGCTCGAGCCAGATCTATGACAGCCATGCGCTGGGGCGAAGGTGTTTGCGCGTGGCAAAGGTCGTTGGATAGGAAGAGGCACGTGGCCGCGAGAGAGGTGAGGATAGCGGTCAGGGATTGACTGGAGGAAGACATGATCGGGGATCTTACCAGAATACGGGTCCGCCGTCCATGGGCAGGCGGAGGCAAGGGGCCGTATCCGCGCCAAGCGCTCTCGCGCCTTTGAACGGCGGCTCCGGACGGCGCATTCTGAGCATCATGCAATACCGCGTTTTTCTCTCTGTTTTCCTGTCGGCCGTCCTACTGCCGGGTTTCCTTCGCGCCGGGGTGGAGCGGGTCTGGCTCACTCATCAGTCACCGGACCCGTCCAAACTGGTGGTGAGTTGGCAAACTTCGGAGCCGGGCGAGTCGACGGTCGAGTTTGGGACGACGTCCGCATTGGGCGAGATTGCCACGGTGGCCGGAAGCCGAACCTTGCATCACGTCGAGATCCCACTGATGCATAAGGATACGGTGTATCACTACCGGGTGAAAACCGGCAGCCAGGTGTCGGAGGCGGCTACGTTCAAAGGCTATCCCACCGAGACGCTGAGGATCGCCGTGATCGCCAACCTCCGGGCCGATGCCAAGATCGATCTCTCGGCACTGAAGAAGGACGATGTCCATCTGCTGCTTTCAGCGGGTGACACAGCGATGCAATATCAGTTTTGCGGCGAGAACCTGCCGGACTGCACCAAGTCCCATGGCACGGCGATCGACACGCAGGCGGATTTGTTCCGATCGACCCCGTTTCTCCCGACATTGGGCAATCTCGACCGCAAGATCCGTCCGTCCAGCGATGGACCGCAGAAGCCGGCCTACGATATCCCCGCGACCGCTTACAGGGCTTTCTTCGCGCTGCCGGGAGCGGAGTGGCACTGGACTTTCTCGATTCCTGACTTTGACCTCCAACTCGTGTCAGTGGACATGAATCACACAGGCGATTTCGGTACGCCGGATCAATCGTGTCATCCTTTTGGAGCGGATTCGGAGCAGTTGCTTTGGTATCGGGGTGTCATGGAGGCGGCAAAGGCCGGGCAGGTGGTGACGCTGTATGGAGAAACCGGTGGGCGGGTGCGCTCCCATGCTGGGGGCGAGTGGAAGCGGCTGATCGAAATGGGTACGTTGGCCATCTCCGGCGAAGCCTACCATGCGGAGCGGGTCGTGGAGGGGGGAGTGACCTACCTGAATGCGTCGGTGCGTGGCAACGGCACCTTTGGCATCGATCCGAACCCGGCTTTCATCGACAAATCGGCCGGCTACATCCTGCTCACAGTGAATCGCGCGTCGGGCCGGATGACTGCGGCGTTGAAGGCGCTCGATGGCCGGGTGCTGGATCAGCAAACGATTGATCGGAAGTCCCGCTGAGGGCAGATTGCCGAATGCATGCCCGTCATTTTTTGAAAACGACCACCCATCACCTTGCCGCTTTCGTCTGGACCGCTCTGGGTCTGCTCGCGATGCTTGCCCCGGTGGGCCGAGGCGGTGAAACTGGGAAAGGCAAGCCGGCGGAAGAGACGCTGACGTTTTACGTGGCCGGAGTAGAGTGTCCGGCCTGCGTTTACTCGGTGAATGACTCGATTCGGCGATTGGAGGGAGTGATCGAAGTGGCGGAAGGCCAAGCTAGCGAGCATTTCTCCAACGTGACGTACGATCCGGCCCGGGTAACGGCCCAACAGGTCGCCCAAGCGGTCCGGGAGGCTTTTCCGCTGCATGGGGCGCCCTATATCGCTTCGTTGAAATTGCGCGTGACGGACTACGCAAAAGAGGGCGTCTCCGACAAAGTCTCCGCTGTGCTGGGGCGCTGGAAAGACACGGTGAAAGCTGAGATCACTGATCCGGCGAAGGGGGAGATCATCCTGCGCTTCGAACCCCTGCCAGAATCGACCGAGTCAAAGTCTGGTCGCCGCGGCTGGGCGCCCGATCCGCTCTTGGAAGCCCTGTCGGCCAAGGCTCCGAAGGGTTTGGGTTTGGAGGTGGTCTGGGTGCGGGAGAAGTAAGCCAATTTGGAAACGGATTCCGGCACTGTCCGTCTCGGAAGGCTTGCAATCGAAACTGGTCTTGATGCTACCCGACTGGAGTGATCTGTAAATCGCGCAGAGTCCTCAATTCGCCCCAGTCCGCTCCGCCCCGCAGCCTGCGTGCGCCGGTTCTTCGGCCTGCTGAGAATTTCCCTCGATGGGCTTCGAATACGCTGTTTACGAATTCCACCGTCCCAAACACCGCCCCATCACAGAAATACCGCACCCGACAGCGCAGGATCTCCGGGATCGACAATCGCCCCTCCCGCTTTTCTTCCGCCTCGATCCGTTCCGCGCTGAAACCGCGACGTGCTTTCGCTCCTGTCGCCGCATCGGCCTCACGCTCCAGTCCTTTTCCAAAAAGCAGCACCCGATAGACGCCGGCCGTGTATTCCCAGGTCAGATCGCGATTCACCCCGTGGCTCGTGTGCTCAAGGATCGCTTTCAGCCCCCGGCGCGCCACCTGCTTGCCCGCCACCGCCTCCGCGTAGCCGCACCAGCGATAGTCCTCGGGGCTTTTCACCAAGCCCGCCCGGATGGGATTCAGATCGATGTAGGCCGCGATCGTCATCAGGGCGCGCTCCGAGCCCTCCACCAGCACGCTCTTGAAGCGATCTTCCCACAAGGTGCCCCGACGATTGTTCGTGCGATTGTACCAGCGGGTGAAGCGCTGTTTGAGTTCGCGGACGAAGATCGACAGATCAAAGCGCCGCCGCTCGAAGCGCTCCAGAATTCGCGCCAGCCAGGCCTCATCCCGAGCCGCTTGGGCGCGCTCGATCTCCTGCAGGATGCCCAGGCTTTGCGTGTCGGAATAGAGGACCGGCAGCAGTTCCAGCAGAGACTCGACCGTCAGTTTCGGCATCGAAGCCCGGTCCGGCACGCGCAGGAGGAGGTGGAAGTGGTTGGACATCAGGCAATAAGTGACCACCTGCACCCCGAGAAAGGCCTCCAGCTTGCGCATCCACTTTCGGAAGTGGTTTTTCTCCTTGGCATTGAAGATGAAGCGCTTGTCGACCACACGGGAGACGACATGAAAATAGCCGTCTCCTCGAGCGGGAATGAGTCTGTTCGGTCTCATGGGATACAAGAAAGGTAAAAGCTCCGGATAGAAATCATCACTACCCGCACATTGCAATTCATTTCTTTTAATTTCTCCGGCGCAAAAAATGGGCGCAAAAAATGGTGAAGGCCTCGGTGTATGCCGCAGAACGGTGTAGCTCGGGTTTGTCCGTGCTTTTGATCCCGGAGGAATAGGAATCAGTTTCTCAACAGGGCCTCGCGGAGGACTTCGTCGACGGTCCTGACGGGAATAATCTTCAGGCGCTTGCGGGCGCTTTCCTGAATCTCGGGGACGTCCTTCTCGTTGAGGGCGGGGATGAGGATTTTGCGGATGCCGGCGCGCTCGGCCGCGAGGGCCTTTTCCTTGAGTCCGCCGATGGGCAGGACGAGGCCGCGCAGGGTGACTTCGCCGGTCATGGCGACGCGGCGGTCGACTTTGCGTCCGGAGAAGAGGGAGGCGAGGGCGGTGAACATGGCGATGCCGGCGCTCGGACCGTCCTTGGGGATCGCGCCAGCGGGTACGTGGACATGGATGTCGTATTTCTTGAAGTCCTCGGGGTCGATGCCGAGGGTGGCAGCGCGGGCTTGCACGAGACTCCAAGCGGCCTGCATGGACTCTTTCATCACATCGCCGATCTGGCCGGTGAGTTGGATGCGGCCAGTGCCCGGGAATCGGATGGCCTCGATGTTGAGCACTTCGCCGCCGACGGTGGTGTAAGCCAGGCCGTTGACGACGCCGGGGGCGCTCTCCTGCATGGCGGCCTCGCGCAGAAAGCGCGGCGGACCGAGGATCTGGCGGATGAAGTCGGGGGTGACGGTGGTGCGGTGCCCGGGATGCTCGGCCACGGTGGCGGCGACGGCACGGCAGACGGAGCCGATCTCGCGCTCGAGGGTGCGGACGCCGGCCTCGCGGGTGTAATCTTCGATCAGGGTGCGCAGGGCGGATGGGGTCCAGCGGCACTCGGCGGGGCGCAGGCCGTTTTCATGGAGCTGGCGGCGCACGAGATACTGTCGGGCGATGGCGAGCTTTTCGGCCTCGGTGTAGCCGGGGATGTGGATGATCTCCATGCGGTCGCGCAGGGGCGGGGGCACGGGATCGATGGTGTTGGCGGTGGCGATGAAGATGACCTGGCTGAGGTCGAAGGGCACGTCGAGGTAGCGGTCGGTGAAGGCGTGGTTCTGCCTGGGGTCAAGGACTTCGAGGAGGGCGCTGGCGGGATCGCCGCGGAAGTCGGCGCCGATCTTGTCGACTTCGTCGAGCATGATGACGGGATTCCGCGTGCCGGCTCGGCGGATCTCCTGAATGAGGCGGCCAGGCATGGAGCCGATGTAGGTGCGGCGATGGCCGCGGATCTCGGATTCGTCACGCAGGCCTCCGACGCTGATCCGGGCGAACTGGCGGCCCAGGGCATCGGCGATGCTCTGGCCGAGGCTGGTCTTGCCGACGCCGGGGGGGCCGAGGAGGCAGAGGATGGGGCCGCGGCCTTCGGGGTTGAGCTTTCGGACGGCGAGGTATTCGATGAGGCGGCGTTTGACTTTGTCGAGGCCGTGGTGGTCGCGGTCGAGGATGGCGCGGGCGCGGGCGAGGTCGTAGTGGTCTTCGCTGAGGGTGTGCCAGGGCAGTTCGGCGAGGGTCTCAAGGTAGCTGACGATGACGCTGTGCTCGGGGCTGGCGGGGGGAATGATGTCGAGGCGGCGCAGTTCGCGCTCAGCCTGCTGGAGGACGGTGAGTGGCAGGTGGGCGGCCTCGATGCGCTCGCGGAGGTCATCGACCTGGGCCTCGCCGGTGTCGCCTTCGCCGAGCTCGCGCTGGATGGCGCGGAGCTGCTCGCGGAGGTAGGCCCGGCGCTGGGCGTCGGTGAACTCGGTCTCGACGTCCTGGCGCAGCTTCAACTGGAGCTCGGCGATGTGCTGCTGGTTGTTGACGATGCGCTGCACGGTCTCCATGCGGCGGGGCACGTCGGTGTCCTCGAGGAGCTGCTGCTTTTGCGGGAGTTCGATGCTGAGGTTGGTGGCCAGGAAATCGGTGAGGAGCACCGGATCGTCCATGGTATTGACGGCCTGGGCGGCTTCGTCGGGAATGTTGGGATTGGTGGTGATGAGCCGGATGGCGGTCTCTTTGAGATTGCGGAACCGGGCGATGGACTCCTCGGCTTCGGGATCTGGCAGGGTGTTCTCGAGTATCTCGAAGTGGGCTTTCAGATAGGGCTCGGTCTGACCGAAATCAGAGTAGCGGATGCGCTCGACGATCTGGACGAGGACGACGAGGGTATTGGCGTCCTGGCGCAGCATGCGCAGGACGATGCCGAGTGAGCCGACGGAGTAGATGTCGTCGGGCCCAGGGGTGTCGAGCTCGGCATCTTTCTGGGTGGCAAGGCCGAGCAGGCGGCTGTGGGGCAGAAGTTCCTCGAGGAGTTGCTGGCTGGCTTTGCGCTCGATGGTGAAGGGGGCGACGGTGCCGGGGAAGACGACGACGCCGCGCAGGGGCATGACGGGGAGCAAATCGGGCAATTCGCGGCGCCACTTGGGCACGTCGCCATCGCCGGGGGTGACGAGCTTGATGCCGCTGCCGGAGTCGTTGTCTTCGGTGAGGAATTCGAATTCTTCCATTGCTGGGAAAAGGGGGAGGGAAGTGGGAAAATGACGAACCATCGTGGCCAGCGGGGTGTCGCGGGCCGCTGCCGAGCCGGTGAGCGGCGATCAGCGCCGGCCGTGCCGGTCGCGGATGGGCAGGACGATCCAGAGGAGGCCGTTTTCCTGCCGGGCGGTGACTTTTTCGGGCATGACTTCGGCGGGGAGGGCGAACTCGCGGGCGAAGTGGCCGCTCTGGATCTCGAGGGCGATGACCTGGCGGCAGTCGCGGCACTCGGGGGCAGGCTGGTGCCGCTCGCCACTGAGTCGCAGGCGATCGGTCAGGACTTCGACGACGATGTCTCCTTTGTCGACGCCGGCGAGATCGACGCAGATCTCAAAGCGGTCGTCATATCGGTAGGCATTGAGGTCGGGCCGCCAGCCGGGGGTGGGGTAGAAATCAGAAAACTGGAGATTGCTGAGCTGCCACGCGACATCGCCGGCGCGGCTGATCATGCGGGTGAGGCGGATGTTCTTGGGCATGGGGGCGGCTCAGTCGGCGGTTGGGGAGGAGTGGCGGAAGGGGACTGATTCAGCGGAGGTGCTGGATGACTTCGGTCTTCGGGTAGCGGATCTTGGGCAGGACGGCGTATTTGTCGTCTGCGGCGCGGTATCCGGCGGGGCACAGCACGGCGGTGGTGAGTCCCTGTCGGTCGAGGTCGAGGGCTTCATCAAAAGCCTTGGGCAGAAAGCCCTCCATGGGGCAGGTGTCGATGCCCATCAGGGCGGCGGCGGTCATAAGATTGCCGAGGGCGATGTAGCACTGGAGTTTGGCCCAGGTGGTGGCGTCGGCGGACCGGGGACCGGTGACGATGTCGCCGATCATGACATTCCGGTAGCCGGCGAGCATCTGGCGGTCGATGCCTCGGGTCTCGGCGGTGTGGTCGATGAGGCGGTCGATGTCGGTCTCGGTCATGGCGGTCCTGGCGGCGAGGACGACGAGGTGGGAGCAGTCGGCCACCTGACGCTGGTTGTAAGCGGATTGGACCAGCGATTCTTTCAACTCCTGGTTGGTGATGACGAAAAACTTCCACGGCTGGAGGCCGTAGGAGGAGGGGGTGAGGACGAGGGCCTCCTCGAGGGCGGTCCACTCGGCATCGGGTATCCGGCGGCTGGCGTCGAATCGCTTGGTGGCATAGCGCCAGCGGAGGCTGTCGAGGATCTGGGAGCCGGGGAGGGGAGTCATGGGATGTCTGTGTGGTGCGTGCTTCGGACAGGGTTGAGGTATCCCGATTCGGGCTTCTTGGCAAGCCCGGAAGGGCGCCGGGGAGGTCGGGAGCGGCGCGATGATGCGGGGCAAGCCGGACTGGCGTGCGGGTCGCTGGCAGGGGAGATTGGCTCATGTCGCCGAAGCCACTGCCCTGTCTCGTATTCACCGCTGTGCTCGCCCTGGGAGCGGGTGGGAGTCCGGCCCAGGACGTCGCCGCGCGCCCACGGCTGGTCGAGCCGGACGAGCACAAGCTGCTGATGCTGGACAGCCGGGTGATGGCTTCGGTCACGGGTGCCCGGCTGGTTCCTGGCCAGGTGGTGAAAGAGGCGCGCAATCCCCTGTTCCAAGCCGACAAGCCGTGGGAAAACTCGCTGAACAATCTCTACCCGAATGTGCTGTGGGACGAGGAGGAGCAGGTTTTCAAACTCTGGTACAAATGCGTGCTGGCCGATCCGGAGGCGATCGCGAAAATGGACGGCCCGAGCACGGTGCACGATGTGGGCTGGTATCTGCTCTATGCGAATTCGCGGGACGGTCTGTCCTGGGAAAAGCCGGCTCTGGGGTTGCACGCTTACGGCGGCGACCGGAACACGAACATCGTGGCTCGCGACACGCCGAATGTCGGGGTGTTCAAGGATGCGCGCGAGCCCGATCCGTCACGCCGCTACAAAATGGTCTACGATGTGGGACTGGGAAAGCTGCGGGCGCGCTTCTCGGCCGACGGCATTCACTGGGGGGAACCGGTGGAGATGCAGGGCTTTAGCTCGAAAAACGGCGACACGCATAACAACGCCTTTTGGGACGCGAAGTCGGGCAAATATCTGTGGTTTACCAAGCTCTATCTGGGCGAGCGGTTGGTGGCGCGGGCGGAGAGCGACGACTTCCTGCACTGGAAGAACAATGGTCTGGTACTGCGATCGGGCACCGCGGAGGGACGCGACAGCCAGACCTACTGCCTGCCGGTCTTCCGCTATGGCAGCGTGTATCTGGGCTATGTGATGATGTATCGGCTCGGCCATGGACGCATGGTCGAGTGCGAACTGGCGTGGAGTCCGGACGGCTTGGAATGGCGCCGGGTCTTTCCCGGCACGCCCTTCATTCCGCGCGGGGCCGAGGGCAGCTTTGACAGCCAGTGCATCTATGCCATGGCTGGTCCGCCGATCGCGCAGGGTGGCGATCTGCTGATCTACTACGGGGGCGACGATTTTCCCCACACCGGTTGGAAGCGGCATTGCCTGCTGGCCCTGGCGCGGCTGCCGCTGGATCACTTTGCCGGTTACCGGCCTGAGAGTCCTGACGGCAAAGCCAGACTCGTCACCCGGGAGTTGCGGTCGCACCCGTCGGGTTTGAAGGTGACCGCGACGGTGGAGCCGGGTGGATCGGTCCAGATCGTTGCGTTGGACGCGACGGGGCGGGAACTGGGTGCGGCACGGCCGATCCGGGCCGGTGGCCACGATCTCCCAGTGACATGGGAAGCCGGAAAGGAGTCGGTGGCGCCGGGCGGCACGGTGAGCTACCGCATCGAGTTGGACCGGGCGACACTGTATGCGCTCGCGGGAGTGTCGCTGGTGAGTACCGATCTGCCGGTCGAGCCGTCGCCGCTGGCAGAGGCCGTGTGGAAGCCGCGACCAGTGGCCGAGAGGCGGGTGACCTTCGACGAGGGAGCGGATGGCTGGACGGGCGTGGAGACCTTGGTTCATCGGCCCGGCGTGGGACAGGAGAGCGGTCATGTGACGGTCAACCGGCCCGAGGGGCAGTCGCCGATCGCGCGATCACCGAGTGCCGCCGAGGGATCGCCGCTGGCGGGCGACTGGCCGGAGATGCTGGGTGGTCGTGGCGTGGAGATCGCCTGCCGGGTGCGACTGAGTCGGCCGGGTAGCCGGGTGCAGATCGAGATCTTTGCCGGCGAGGCGGCGCAGTGGGCCTATGAGGTGCCTGAAGTGGTGGGAGAGGGCTGGCAGACGGTGGTGGCGCCGCTGCGATACGGCTGGACGGACGAGGAGGCACGGGCCGCGGGTTGGCGGCCCTCGGTGTCGGGTTTTTCCTGGGCTGAGACGATCCGCGGGGTGGGCCGGGTGGTGGTGCTGCCGGTGAGCACCGCCGCCGGTTCCTTCGATCTGGATGCCGTGACGTTGCGGGGTGTGGCCGAGTGAGCCGGCGTTCCGATGAGACAGGGTCTGATCGGAATGGCACGGGATTAAGGCGTGTGATCGGCGAAAAATCCCAATAAAACCGTTAGCGGGGAAGCCGTCTCGCTGGCATTTTGGTGTGTGAAAAACAAAACTCCATTTCTCGACGGCTTCCCCACCTT
>JAEUHH010000093.1 GCA_016795505.1 Verrucomicrobiales bacterium
CGGAGGCCGGGGCGGCCAGTGCGTTGCTTTACACGCTGGTGGCCAACTGCAAGGCCGTGGGCATCGACCCCGAATGGTATCTGGCCGAGGCGATCCGACGGCTGCGACCGGGTGCCACGCCAGGACAAATCGCCGCCCTCATACCGGCACGGCTCGCACCCGTCCTCAAGGCGGAGCGACTGGCCCGCGAGTTGCCGGTCGATCAAGCCGCCGCCGCTTGACCTGCGGGTGCTCCGGCTGCGCCGAGATCACCGGCCGGCGGGGTGGGGATAAATTAACGACGGTTACGAAACAAGCAAACGGCACCAATCTTGAGCGGTCATCTGGGCCGGATCCGAAAGTCATCGATCCAGTCCGACGCGACTGGAGTCGGAGCAGGAGGGACATCCTCCGGTCCAAAAATACGGACGTCGGGCCACTGGCGGGCGATGAGGTCGATCTCTCCCGGCGGTCGCCGGGTCACCCGGGTGTCGTTGTTGAGCCGCCGCTTCAATTCGCGCAACTGTCGCGGCGAAGCTTTCCGGCAGGGGAACAGGCAGCGACAGGGAGCCACTCGCCACCCTTTGTCCGCGCGGCGGCGCGACTGAATCCACTCGGCAAGCCGGTCGCGAGCCCAGTCCTCGCCCCTCGCAGCGCGATAAATCAAGCAGGCCGACAATGGGTCTTTCACGGTGATCAATGTAATCCCATCGCCGGATTGAGGAGGAGGGAAATTTTCGGGAAAGGCGGGATTCTCACCGCCAAACTCTGCGCCACGGAACCTGCCTGGGCATGGGACCATGCAGCCTGTGGTATGCCGTTTGGCGCAGGGAGCCCGGAGAACCCTTCGCGAGGGTTCTGCCGCCAAATCGTGCTCGCCTGATCTGGGTGAAATGAATACAGTCCGCGTGCCGGCTGCAGCGTCACCTGCGCCGGGGCGAAGGAAATGCTTCGAGCCATGGGGGAAGTGAGCGGACCGCGTCATCACTCAAGAGATGACGTTCCCGGGGTGGGGGGAGTGGCTACCGAAGAATCGCTTTCCAGAGAAGGCGTTGAGAGAGGTTGCCCGACTCATTCCGTAAGAAAGCCCTCCGGAGCTGTCGTTGCCGTTTCGCCGCGAAGCTCCGTTGGCCCGGCGTGGCCATGTAGCGGAGTATTCGGGAGCATGATCAGCGATACCCTTCACGAGACGATGACCGCCGTGATCCGGCGGCAATACGAACGGGCCCGGGAGGATCTCTCGATGAGACTCCACTCCCTCGGCGATCCGGATGATGATCTTGTCTCCATGATCGAGGGGCTCTGCACCCACCAGCTTCACGCGGGCATCGTGCAGGACGATCTCCATGCCCTCGAACGGTTCCAGCTCACCTCGTCGGCCGATCCCGCGCGGGTTTTCTACGCGGACTACAATCCCGCCCGGGCGCGGCGTCACCAGGGAGCGGGTCGGGTCGAGGCGCCTCCCGGCTGGGCGCGGCTCCACGGCGGCTGTTACCTTTGTCCCGATAACATTCTCTGGCAACAGCGCTTCGGCCAGTTCCCGGCGCGGGTTCCGCTGCCCTCGGGCGACTTCCTCGCTTGGACAAACCCCTTTCCCCTCGGTCACTTCCACATCACCCTCGCGGCGGAGGCCCACGTGCCCCAGTCCTGGATGCGGACGGAGCGCGAGGAATCGCTGACCACCCTGCGACGTCGCCTCGTCGATCTCGTCCATCTCGCGGACCGCCTGCCGCGCTACCTCGTCTTTGAAAACGGCACCGGCGCGGGTGCGACATTGCCCCATCACCACCATTTCCAGGCCCTCCGGAAATGGCCGGGTCTGGTCCGTTATCCCATCGAGGAGGCGGCGCGACGACAGGAGGATGTCGACAGGTTCGGCAACGACAGAGTCAGGTCGTTGACTCAACCCTATGTCTTGCGCGACTATCCCGTGGTCGCTCTTTGCTGGCACGGCACGGCGGAGGAGATCGTTGCGAGCTTGGAGGCGGACCTGTTCCAATGGGTGGTAAAAGACGGAGGCGCGGAGGACTGGCGGCATCTCACCACCAATCTCATCGCCAGCCGCGAATCGGTGGGAGACGAACGCCTCCGTCTTTTCCTCATTCCGCGCAATGCCCACATCACCCGCGCAACGGGTCTCGCCGGAGCCGTCGCCAGCCTCGAACTGGCGGGTGAACTCGTCTTCGCCCAGGAGCAGGAGCGCGACCGCATCGCCGCCGGTCAGGTGAGTTATGCGAGCGTGTGGGAGACGCTGGCCTCGGCGCAGGACGCGGGGTCGCGGAAGATGGTGGAGGCGGGGTGAGAAGGCTCCTCATCACTTCCCTCCGCCTTGCGCGATACCCGCGAGGTCTCTCGGCTCATTGCCTCTCCGATCCAACCCTGTCTGGTCTCCGATCGTACCCTGTTGCGTCGGAGTTGGGCCCGTATGGACGGATTCAAGGGGTGGCGCCAGATTCGACGGATCATCAGAATCACGGCTCAGGCATCGATTCCAGTGGCACGGGACCTTCATACAGTTCGGGTTCGAAGTGAAAGGATTCGCTGGCTTCGTCATACCACACTAGCGTGCGCTCGTGCCAGGAGTCCAGAAGCCGGATGCGGCGGTCGGCCTCCGCCCCGGGATTGGGGTGACGGAACAGGAGATTCCAAATGAGGTCGTGACAGTTGGAGCAACCGCGGAGGCCTTCGATGGGGGTGTCGAAGGCATCGATCACGTCCCAGGCTTCATCGCCGGTGGGATCTGGCAGACGGGCGATCAGCACATAGCGGCCGCGAGGTGCCCGATGGCCTGGCGCAAATGCGGGAAGTTGCGGGCGGGGCATGGCGTGGTGGGTTTGGCGCGGGACATGTTGAAACGGAAAACGCCCTGCGGGTGGCCTGGCATCAGGGCCTTCCGTTCCAGCGATCAAGTTCGGGAAACGCTTCGCAGCCGGCAACCAAAATCTTGCCGCCAAAATGGACTCCTCACCGCTGGCCCGGTCGGATATCCTGCGGCTGCCCGATGTCGGAGACATTACAAAACGCCCGGCGCTTTGTAATGAAAAACGGCCATCAGGCTCCCGTAAAGTCGGAAGAAACCTCAAACCCGTTTTCAACCCAACCCCAACGGAAACCCCCATGAACCGATCCAGCCACCCTCAAGCCACCGCCTGGAAACGCCGAGCCAAATCTCGCCCGAACCGCCGACCGCAGGTCTTCCACAACGCCTACCCCTGCATCTATAAGGACAAGCAGGGAGAACTGGCCAAGAACCGCGACTCCGCGGCCTTTGCGGAAGTCCTCGCGGGATTATACGAACACGGTTGCCAGCTCGGGTCCATCCTGTTCAACTACGCCCTGACGGAAGGCAGCGAACCAATCCAGAACGATCATCACCACATCCGGCGGGGCGACGTGATCGTGACCGTGACGCGCCCGCCTCTCCACGACGAGGCATTCTGCACCAAAAAGTATGTCCCCCGCAGCGGTACCGAGTTGGAGCGCCGAATTTTCGACGCGGTGAATCGCTGGCTGTCAATCTGTTCCCGTAGCCAACTTCGCCTCAGCGACCGGGTGGTGGCCGCTTGGGAGGCCCGAGTGCGCCGCGACCTCGACCAGCCCACCGAAGAGACTCCGGCCGACTTCACGTTCAGCCAGGTCTGCGACGCTCGGCTGAAGGAGTGGAGCGCGCTTGATGCCCGCGGCCGGACCCACCGGGTGAATCACCATCGGGACTACCGCAGCCTCGGCTGCTTCCTTCACCTGCCCGCCTTCGAGGGGCTCGACTGCCGGCTCATCGTCTCCTTCGGCATGGGCAGCTTGGAGAATTTGGTCTGGAACCACATCGTGCGTACCCGCTTCGACCACTGGTTCGACGAGCCCGTCTTCGCTCTGGCGGAGATGGACCTGAACGGCATCCCGGAGACCCCGCAGACGCTGTTTTTCTCCGACGATATCCCGGTGCGCCTGCTGATGGAACTGCCTGCGGAAGATCCGCTGTTCGGCGAAGCGGAGGCGGAGAGGGTGGCGGCGTGAAGGTAGCCAGATGGCTTCCAACGCAGTCGATGCGACCGGGGCGGTAATTGGAGCTGTCCGAAGCAAGAACGATACAGACAAGAATCGGGAATCCCATCAGAATCACTTTACATTTATCCCAGATTTGCAGCAGAATGCGCTCTGTTGCTTGACTTGGCGAGTTCACAATAATCCGCCTCTTTGATCGGATTGGGAACGCGATGACGGGCTTCCAACGGTGCATGACCGGAGTGCATACCTAATATTCAAAAAATGCTAACGTCCCCATCCGACACAATGGGCGCCTTGCCCTCCGCTAATCCAAAGGGCTTGAAGGTTGTTATGGCATTGATTACGCGAAGAGCGACGCGGATCTTTGACTTGATGATACTCACAGGAGCTATGCCTGACGCTGAGTGGAGCCTGCCTGCGCTTTTCGAACACAACGGGGTTGCCCCCGATGAGAACGAAACGGAATCGAATGTCAGCGGATTGACGGCTGCTCTCGTTGACACGGGGAAGGCGGAACCTGATTCTCCGGCCTTTTGGCAGGCGTTGAGATTTCTGCGCGAGCAGGGAACGCCGGTGTTAGCTCTTACCAGTGACGATCCTGATCCAAAAGTTCTCGCGTGGCTGGGAACCGCGCCGGAGGTGGATCTCAGCGGATTCTTTCCGGAGCTTGTGTCGATGGGGACCTTGATTGAAGGGGAGAAGTCCCTAACTGGGAGTGTGGCGAGCGTTGTCGGTTCGCTAAATGAGCGTATCACTGCCTCCATTGAGGGGGCGCTGGAAAGCCTTGTCCCCATGGGCGTGCGCCATTTGGTCGCAGAGACGGAAAAACAGGCGGGGGTAACGCTGGCGGACAAACAAGCAGGGGTGGATGCGCTTTTCGAGGTTCTTGATCTTTGCGTGGCGGCCCGCTATCAAGGTCTTCAACATGGCATCAGCCGATGGTCCAAACAGGCCAGAATGATGGGTGGCGAGGCGCATAACCGCCTGCATGAGCTGCGGCCTGACTTTGCTGCCTTGGAGACTGCACAACAGGTCCGCTGGATTGAGGCGTTAGAGGCCCTTGATATTCCGAAACCCGCTGTGATCTTCCGGTTGCTACGGTTGAAAACCCCGGGAGTTCTGTGGCGCCCAGCCCAGGTGGCTGATGAAGCCGAGGCGATGGGCATTCTTCTCGAAGATCCGGACTGCTCGGATCTCTTCCAAGTATGTGGTGGCGCACTGTGCCAGCAGGTGCTGGAAATCTTTTCTGAAGGGATCGGGCAATGGACTCTGGAAGAGCGCCCGGAGGCCGTGGTGATGCTGGAAAGGCTAGCGAAAACTGCAAAGGGTCTGCTCCAGCCTATGGCCGCCGCGCTGCTGACGGCTTATCGCGCCACACTGATGGCCGAAAGGGCAGACACGCTCTTCACCGCGGTGCGCGTGATGGAGCAGGCGCTGGAACTGCGCTGGGATGGCTGGAATGGGCCGCTTCGCGATCTGCTGATGGCACGCGCGGAGGGGCTGATCGACACCTTGGAGGAGAAAGTCGGAGGCGCCATGGATCAAGGCCGTGCCGTCGAGGCCGTGCACACGCTCATGCTGGGCGTGCGGCTGGCACGCGCGCTGCCTGGAGCGCGCAAGTTGGCGGAGTTGCTAGCCTGCGTTGCGCAGACCGGCGGGGCCGGCGCGGACTTGGCACGGGAAGAGGCGCTGGCCTTGGCCGGGGCTTGGGGGTTTGAGGAAATTACGCGCGGCTTGCAGGACGCATGATTTGACCACCATTAATCCACCAACCAACCACACCTCACGACCATGGGCTTGTTTGACAAAATGTTCGGCTCCAAAAAACCGGAGGAACCCGCCAAAACCAATCCACCATCGGCGCCTGCGCGGGCCGATCCTGGTCGGGCGGCGGACCAGAATCTTCTGGAGTGGTTGCAGTCCAGCGAGGACGAATGGCGTGGCGCCGAGGCTGCCGCCGCGCCAAGCTCCACCACCACTGAAACCGAGGTGCGCGAGGCCTTGGGCGCGATGCTTGGATTTGACATGGAGTCATCGCTTGCGGGCGCGGCCACGTTCCTCGTGTGCGCGTCCAACAGGGGGAGGAACGGGGAGATGGCACGGTTCGCGGTTGGCCGCTGCGTGAACTGCAACCGTGTCCAGATCTCGATCGCCACGGTGCAACCGGTGTGCACGGAATGCAAAATCGCCATCGCCCAGACGAATGTTTTGGTCTCAAGGGATGTCATCCGCTGGGGAAAGAAATTCATTCGTGACCATCACCAGTGCGTCACGATCTTGGAGGAGGCGCAGAAGGAGATCGCGGATGTTTCAAATGCCGGGGGCGGCCAGATCGACCACAAGGCTTTCGTAGAAGCCACGATGAGGTGGCAGCACCATCTGGTGCGGGCGGTGGAGACCGCCGAGGCGGCCAGTGTCCCCGCGGTGGCCAAGGAGGCCAGGCGCAGGCTGATGTCTCTGAGTGTGCTGGATAGGAAAAATAAACTGGAGCAATGCATCAAGATGGTCGAAAGCCAGCCGGATCAGCGGGATTCGCTGGTCGCGATTGCGGACGCGCTGTTTGTCATCGTGCAAAAGCAGGCCTACGACGCCGCGGACGGAGGACTACCGGACATCGCGATCCAGTTGCTGGAGTTGGTGATCAACCACCGCGCAAAACTCATCAGCCTCACCCCGCCGTCAATGGACCGCCTGGCCTCGCAGGCGAACGACTTGGACGAGGTGGGGAAGATGATCCACCAACACCAGATGGCACGCCGGCCGGAGGGGCTGAAAATGGTGAGGGAGGCGGTATCGATCATGGAGCGGTTGGACCGGGAGGATCCATCTGGGAAGGCGGCCCGCGCCGACTCGTTGGCAGCCATACGCAAGAACCTCGCACTTCGCTGGTGACCCGCGCCGCATGAACACTTGGATCGACATCCGCGTCTTTGTCTCATCGACGTTTCGGGACATGCAGGCCGAGCGCGATGTCTTGGTGAAACGGGTGTTCCCTGCATTGCGGGAGCGTCTGGCGCCATACCGCATCCGCTTGGTGGAGATCGACCTGCGCTGGGGCATCTCCGATGAGCAGGTCAGGCACGAGGGTGCCTTGGAGCTCTGCCTAGACCAGATCGAGAGATGCCGGCCCTACTTTCTGTGCCTGCTCGGTCATCGATATGGATCGCTACCGGATCTCATCACCGCCGCCGGCCGCCGTCGCCATCCGTGGCTGCAGAAATGGGATGGCAGCGCCACATCAATCACGGAGCTTGAGGTGGTGATGGGCGCGCTCGAACGCATGGATGCGGACCGCTGCCTAGTTTATCTGCGCAGTTCAAAAGGGTTGGCCGAGGCCGTCACTGCCTTGCCAGGGCTACTGCTGGACGCCGGCGTGGGGCAATTTGTTGAGCTTGGCATTGAGGAAGTTAAATCAGCGCTGCGTTCAGCAGGCGGAAGTCCGGACTCGGGCGAGCAATGGCTGGAGCGTCTGCTCTCAGGCGAGGCGCCCAGCCCCGCGCTGGCGCGCGCCCTGTCACCCGCCATGAGGCTCTGGCTGGTTAAGGAGAAACTCCGCCGGGCTGGGCTTGTGCGTTTGGACGGGTATGAATGGAACCTCCAAGGCGTGAAAATCCGCCCGAGCGTGGCCGCCACGATGCTGGAGCGCGAACATGAGCTGAAAACCTTTCGCCAGATGGCGCCCGATGGAATCGTGGATGCGGCCAGCTGGCGGGAGTTTTCGGCAGTGCCAGCATTTGCGTCGTTGGCGCAAGCGGCGGCTGCCGTCGCTCTTTCAGGGCTGGATCATCTGGCCGAGACGATCGGCAATGACCTCTGGTCGGGCATCGTCGGCGATCCTGAGTTGCAGGAACGATTCGTCAATCACGGCGCAACAACTTCTACCTCCGCCGGGCCGGAATCCAAGACACGGGAGACCGCCGCCATGTTCGCTTGGCTCCGAAATTTGTTCCCTGGGTTCGACCAGAGACTGCGGCAGCAGATGGGCGCGATGTCAGCGCAATTGATCGAGGGTGAGATGGAACGCTCGGTGGCTTTCCGTCGGCTGGTGAGCGAGCCGCTCTCTTTATGGAAGCAACGCCGCGATGCCGGCGACACCGATGCTGGCGCAGTGGTGGTTGATTTCGCGGTTGAAAGGGACCAGCACGAGCGGTTTGCAGAGCAGAAGCTGGATCAGATGGTTGTGCGCCCCCAGCCTGAGGAGGTGATTCGTGGTTTTCTCTCGGAACCTCGCGGGAGGATCCTGATGCTCACAGGATCGGCGGGCACGGGCAAGTCGGCGATGGTCGCACGGGCAAAGTTTCTCGCCGCGCAAGTTCTGGACTCGCCGGTCCACTTTGCGCATTTTGCCGGTGCCACGCCGGCGTCGACATCGCCCTACTGGCTGTTTCGACGGATTGCAGAGGAACTGCGGCTGCTGTCAGACGATCAGCTCGAAACGTATGGAATGGACACACGGGGGTTGGGGGCCGGCTGCGCGGCGGCCTTGGGGGCTGCCGGCGGGCAGCGTCCCATCTGCCTGTTTGTTGACGGCTTGGACCAGTTCGAGGACCCGGAGGGAGACACCTTGCTCAGCTGGCTGCCTTCGTTGATTCCCGATTCGCTGCGGGTGATCATCGCCACAGCCAGCGATACCGCCAGCGCTGGGGCGCCGTGGAGCGCCGCACTGGGTATGCGGCCGCGGCTGACGCTGGACCTGGACTCCCATCTGCTGTCAAAAGAAGCGAGGCACACCCTGATCAAATCCGTTCCGTCGCTGGCTGCCAAATCTCTGGACTCATCATCAGTCGATCGTTTGCTGCGCGTTGAGGCCACAGCAAACCCGCTGTATTTGCGCACCGCGCTGGAGGAGTTGCGGGGATTTGGATCTAACGGTCGGCTGCTGGAGCGCCGGATCGACTCCTTTGCGAACCTGCCCACACCTGCGACGCTTTTTGCGCGCATGATCGAATGGATCGCGGAGGACTTCCGTCCGGACGTAGTGCATCCGCTTCTGTCGCTACTCTCCCTGTCGCGGCACGGATTGACCGAGGCTGAAATCGTCTCTCTGACCAGCCTTGTTTTACCGGGCGATCCCCAGGCGCTGGACGAGGCGAGGTTGGTGTTGAGCTATCTGAGGCCTTACCTGCAATGGCGCGGGCTAATGGTTGATTTCCACCACCGCAGTCTGAGGGAGGCGTGCCGGCTGGCTCTCAAGCTCGAGGACGAAGCATCTGCCTGTTCGATTCATCTGCGGCTGGCGGAGTGGTTCGAAGGGGCGGGGCGGCGTGCGCCTTCCCCATGGGCTGACGAGGGACGGCGCAGCCTGAGCGAGGCGCTGCACCATCATCTTCGCGCGCGAAACTGGGCCGGCTGCCTGAGGCTCTTGGACGACGATCATTTTATTTTTGCCAAGGGCCGCAGCCCATGGTGGCGCCAGCTCATGGAGGAATGGCTGGAAATCCTGCAAACGGCCCCGGACTCGGAGGGCCAGGCTGCGGCTGTGATCTTTGCCAGGCAGTCCTGCCAACAGTTGGGCATGTCAGGTATCACCAAGCGGGTGCTGTATGGGATGGCAAAGCAGGATGAGCCGCGCATGGTGAGGCTACTCTCCGCCATGCATGGGCGGTCGGAACTGTGGCGCAGGGAGTTGCTCGAGCTCAGCCCGATGATTATTGAACCTGCTACGCTCGAGGCGGCGGAGGCGGTGCAACTGGCGATCGGCCGATCATGGGATGGGGACGAGCCGTTTAACTCCGATCATGTAACATGGACGCACAACTATTCAACGATGCGCAATCTGCAGGCCGCGGCCCATCCAGTGGGCAGCGACCTCCGGCGACGTTTCCTTGAGGAAGGGTTGTCGTTTGTTCAGCAAGCTTTGGAGATGTGTCGGGAGATGGGGGATGACGTGAATTTGATGCTCACGGAAACAAAGCTCATCACCTCCTACCATGATCTGAACCGCCATCAGGAGGCGGCCGAGCTGACCAAGGATGCATTCCGCCGGTGCAAGAACGATGGCAAGGTCCTTCGCGCCCTGCCGCGCGTGATTCTGAGCGGAGGGGACAGCATGCTGAGGGTCGGAATGGTCGATGAAGCTCTGGACCTGATGCGCCAAGGGCTCGAAGAATGCGAACGCCACGCGGGCGCGGAGATGGACATGGCAATGCTGTCGGCGCTCTATGGCCAGGCCTGCATTCAGGCAAAGCGACCCGGGGACGCCATTGATGCGATGCGCAAAGCACTCTCCCAAGCTGATGTGGTGACCTCCGAGGTCACGCGTTTAAACTTGTTCGTCGTGCTCGTTCGATGTATCTCGGAGGCAGGACGAACGGACGAGGCGCGCGAAGTGCTGATTCAGGCATTGGAGATGCCTTGGACGCCGGTAATGCGGCAGCACCTCTTTCAGAGCTTCGGTCTCCAGGAGGACACACGCGAATCCATGAACGCGGCGGCTCGCGATCTGGAGGCGCGCGGCCTTCTCCGTGAGGCTAGGAAAGCATTTGAGGACGCCCTAGCCAAGTTCCCTGGCGACGAGGTCCTAGAGGGCAACTTGGGCTCGTTCTTCCTCAATTCGACAGGCGAACTGGCGCTGGCTGAGGCCGCCTACCGCCGCGCACTCGATGCCGCCCCTTATGATGCAGTGAATCTGACAAACTTCGCCATTGTGCTGCTCTTGCGGGGCGACCGGAGCGCCGCGCTAGAGGGACTGGCCCGGGCGCTTCACAATGCATCTTCACCGCCAGATATCTTCACGATTCGAACGCTGCTTGCGCTCGCCGCTTGGGAGCAACTTGGCGGTGGCAGCGCAGAAAGGCCGCTGGCGGCAATCAAAGTTCTGATTAATGGCGGGCTGTTACCGGCCCCCTGGAGCTCAGCAGCGCTACAAAAGCATCTCAATCACTCTCCGATTCGCGCTGAATTTTGCGATTTGTTCAGAGCGCTTGCTTCGGGATCGATTCCTGTGGACAATAGTGAATGGGATGGAATCGATACAGCAACGTGGGATGCTGAGGAGATAAAGACATACGTTGCCGGATTGGCCGAAACCCGGCTGGATTGCAATTCCCGCGATTGAAAGAGAACCCAAATTACTTTCGTTTAGAAATAGTTGGGCGAAGCGAATTAGCTCATTCAGTAATACGAGATTCGCGCCGAATGACTCCGATTCAAACGACCGTCATTTCCATCGCTTCTCCCGATCCAACCCGGTTCCGTCTCCGATACGAGCCTCTTTCATCGCTTCTTCTTCCTGGCGAGCGCGGCTACGGATCAATTTAGTTTGCTCTAATTGACAGAATAATTCGGTTGCGGGTCACATCGATTCTGTCGCGGTGCAGTTCTCCGCAGGGCGAACAAATGGAAACCTTTTTCTCCGCGGCGCGGAATTGTTCTGTGGGGCGCAGATCGGGCCGATTTTGGGAGGATTCAGCCCTAAAAATGGCTTTGAAACCGCTAATCAGAGGGCTCTGACTAAGGAGCACCGGCCTTTGACCGGCAGCCAACATTTCGCGGCGAAATAGTCGGCCTATTTGCCCTCGGAACACTGGCGGAGAATCGGAACCTGGAGTTTTCTGACTCCCGTTCCCATGAACACCCCCGGTTCATCGTTTTCGCACTCTCTCCACCCCTTTCCGGGGCCGCTCACTGCAACCCAAGGCGCGGAGCGTCCCGTACCAGCGGTGGATGCCTCGGTGGTGTGGGGCGTCCTCTCGGTGCGGGGGCCTTTGCTGACGGTGCGGGTCGACAATACACTCTGGGTGATGCGCGCCGGTCCCGATCCGCGGGCCTGGAAGAAGCCGCTCGACCGGCAGGGAAATGGCATCGGTCCCTGGGAACCGGGCCGGCCGCCGCTGGACGGGCTGCTGCGGGTGCCGGCGGCGTTTCCACCGGCAGCGGAAACGATCATCGAAGAGTGTCGCCGGTCACTGGATCTGCCGGCTGACTGGAGCGCGGAAGTCAGGGAAGCGAGAATAGGGGGCTGGGCAGGGCGCTCCAGAGAGGAATGGGACGATGACGATCAGACCTGTGAGGGCATTCCTTTTCAGGTCGGGAACTACAAAGGGACGAGCCCCTTTCCCTGGGCCTGGTTGCCGGGCGAAGGCGAGCGCCGGATACGCCGGCAGGCGCCACATCCGGAATCGATCGGCTGGTACGGCGAACGCCCACCCTCGGAGCGTGAATGGAAACGCATTCCGCCGGGCGGAAGCTTGTTGGAGGTGCGGGAGCCGCCTACTTCATTACGCAACAGCACCTACTTCAGGCTCCGGTCAGCGATCCGGCGGACCCGGCTGCTGCGCCGGGACTTGCCGGCTTGGGCGGCGCTCTTCCCCGACGGGGCGATGGACTTCGTGGAGCGGCACCGTTTTTCGACCCGCCGCTGGCACTTGATCAATCTCTGGCTCCGAGTTCCCGGCGGCCGGGAACTGTGGGACGACATCCCGGCGCTGGCCTGGCTGGCGGCGTCTTCGTGGCTCTACAAGTCGAAGCCGGTGAAGCTGCCCTTCCGCAGTCTGCGCGCGCTGGTGAAAAAGCCGCGCGCCTGCCTGCTGCGGTGGCTCGATCTGCCCGCTGGCGACGGCACCTTGGCGCTGCTGCGCTCCATGCCGGGTTCCCTGATGTCGCCGAAATTCGCCCACGCCCTCTGCCGGGTGCTGCGAGACGAGGACAAACGCCGCGCCTGGAGCAATCTGCGGCTGGGTGTGACGCGCCGGGAGCTGAGCCTGCTGGCCTACGACCTGCCGATCTCGTTCCCGGTGTTGCGGCTGATCAACGAAGGCAGCCGGGTCGGCCCTCCGGGGCGGCGCCAAATGGCCGAGTCGGTGTATGTCGATTGCCTGAAAATGATCCGGGCCATGGGGCGCGATGACGAACTGCGGCCCGCGCTGGCGCGCATCCGATCCGGGGAGCGGCTGGTCGCGTTTCACGATGAACTGGTGGCCGAGTTCAACCGCCTCGGACCGCGACCCTGCCCGGGAAAGAACGTAGGACTCTGTCCCGCAGAATCCTGGGAGCCTCCCATCCCGCCCGAGCCATGGATGACCCCAATCCGCAACCGGATCGAGCTACGCCGCGAAGGAAAGGAGATGCATCACTGCGTGGGCTCGTATGGCATGGATATCGCCATGGGCACCTACTACGTGTATGCCATCCACCATTTCCAGTATGGCCGCGCCACGCTGGGGATGGCGCTGAGCGGCGGACGACGACCGGTCTGGCATCTGTCCCAACTGCAGGGCCCCTGCAATCAAGCGGTGCCAGCTGAATTGAGGACCGCTGTCCTGACCTGGCTCAAAAATCCACCTCCCAGCCTGCCGGGACAGGAAATCGCGGGTGTCCCTATCCAGCAGCTCTGGCTTTGGGCGCCGGAGGTGGGCTACGGGGTTCCTCCCACCGACCTTCCCACCACGGTGGGACCCGATGCCCGAGTGCCGCTGCCTTTCCGCGAGGATGGGGAAGGGGATGTCGATGCCGATACTTCCACCGACGACGCGGCACCCGACGCCCCCTTTGATGATGAGGATGACGGGTATGTCGATGCCGACAATGACGAAGACGAGGAGAACCCGGACCGGGAAGCCTATCTCCAGCGGATCGCGTACCACCGGCCGATCATCGAGCCGGAGATCGAGGAGGCTGGAGACGACGATGAGGAAGGGGATTGGGATGATTGGAGGGAATGGGACGAGGCGGAGGACGTTGTAGATTGGGAAACCGGCGAGCGGGTCATTCCCGAAGCGGGTTCGGGATATGAGGATGCCATGGCTCATCACCTCGTGTGGAGTCTGGCCTCCGGGGAAAACTGGGGAGACGACATTCCGTTTTGAATCGATGTCCCTGGCGAAGAAGGCGGCGCTTCAGTCGGGAGTCCCGGAGGTTTTGTCGGATTCTCCCGGCGACAAGTGGCCTTTGACGGCGAGAATTCGGTTCTCCGAACTTGCGAAGTCTGGTAAGAAGTCTGGGGAAATCCGGGAGCCAACATGTCCGACTCTGACCGCAAAGTCCGCGTTTTCATCAGCAGCACCTTCCGCGACATGCATGCGGAGCGGGATCACCTCGTCACCGTCGTGTTCCCGGAATTGCGCGAGCGCTGCGAGCGCCTCGGTCTGGAGTTTTTCGATGTTGACCTGCGCTGGGGCGTGCCTGAAAAGGGCGTGGATGGTGAGTCGGCCAACTCCTGGGAGTATTGCCGGAAGTGGATCAATGAGGCCAAGCCCTTTTTCATTTGCCTGCTCGGCCAGCGTTATGGCTGGGAGCCGGAGCCGCATCAGCTCAAGGACGAGACTGACCAGCAGGCACAGGCCGCCGACCGCCGTTCTATCACCGACATGGAGGTGCATCACGCGCTGGAGAACGACGCGCACAGCCGCCGCTGCTACTTCTACCTCCGCCAAGCGCTGGCTCCCGCCATCGCCACCGAATTCGTGGACCCGCTGCCACTGCTCGTGAAACTCGACGCCCTGAAAGCGCGAGTCGAGACATGCGGACGCCCCGTCTGGCACTACCCCTGTCGCTGGACCGGTTCCGGCTTCGCCGACATGGAAGCCTTCGGGAAGAAAGTGCTCGAAGACCTCTGGTCCGGCATCCTGCGCGATCCGCGCTACGTCAGCGAGGATGCGTGGCAGCAGGTGCTAGGTGCCGACCCGGCCAAAGACTCGCGCTACACGGACGAGTCCCAGCCCGTGCCCGATGACCTCGCCGAGAAGCTCATCCCGCTCGCCAAACCACCGCCAAAGAATCCGCTCGAAGCCGAGCGCGACGAGATGCAGCGTTTCGCCGATAGCCGGCTGCGCTGGTTTCAGGGTCGCGAGCAGGAGTTGAAGGAACTGCTCCAATTCATCGCCAATCCCGCCGAAGCCCACGACTCACCACGCCTCGCCGTCCTCGCCGCCCAGCCCGGCCAGGGCAAATCCGCCCTCATGGCGAAGCTCAGTGAATCCCTTCATCATTCTGCATTCGACATTCCTCATTCCCCATTCGTGGTCACCCATTTCGTCGGTGCCACGGCGCAGTCCTCCAGCAGCTACCACCTCGTAAAGCGCCTGCTGGATGAACTCGAAAGCAAACGTAGCGGCATTCCTTTCCCCGAACCTCCGCAGCCCGAAGGCCAGCCCAGAGAAGTCCCGAAGCTCGATTTCAACAGCCTTTGCCTCCGGCTCTCCGAGCACTTGCGCGACTATGACGGGGAAAGACGCATCGTCCTCCTCCTCGACGCTCTCAATCAGCTCGACGACGGCCACGATCTCGGCTGGCTACCTTACCGCATCGGCCCCGGCGTCCGCATCGTCGTCAGTTGCATCGATGATCCTTCCAGCGCCAAAGACAGCCTTGAGCAGAAAGTCCTCACCGCCCTCCATGCCCGTTTTCCGAAGCCGAAATTCATCCCCCTCGGCGGACTCGACGCCGCCGACGTGCGCACCATCGTCGAGGGCTACCTCCTCGAATACTGCAAGCAGCTCGACGCGCCCCATGTGGACGCCATCTGCGCCATGTCGCAGGCGCGCAATCCGCTCTACCTCCTCGTCATGCTGGCGGAGCTGCGCACCCTCGGCGGAAACGACATGAATCAGATCGTGCCCGAATTGATCGCGGGCATGGCGACGACGCACCCCGACACCGTCAGCCTGTTCAAGTGGGTGCTCAAGCGCATGGAGGCCGCCGAGGGCTTTGGTGCGGCTGGGACCGGCTGGTGGTGCCTCTACCTCGCGATCGGCCGCGCCGGCATGGCCAGTCGGGAACTCGCCGACTTGCTCGCCCGCAAGCTCGGTCCGGACGGCGACGCCACCGCACTTCGAATCGAGCGAGGGCTGCGTCGATACCTTCAGCGGCGGGGCGAGACCCTCGATGTGTTCCACGGTCAGCTCCGGCTGGCGGTGTTCGAAAGTTATGGCCACGAAGAATCCATTCGCGAGGCGCATCGGGCAATCGCGGACTATTTTCGATTGTTGGCCGACCCGTCTCAGGACAAGCAATGGCAAGGCGAGCAGCAGCGGCCCTTCACCGAAATCGCCTTCCACCTCATCGGCGCTCAGCAGTGGGACGACCTGTGCGACTACCTCACCGACTTCTCCTGCCTCGACATCCGCATCCGGGCCGGGCAGGTCTTCGAGGTGGTCACCGACCAGCGGGTTGCCCTCGCCGTGTTGCCCGAGCTGGCCGATGAAGCGAGCCGGGAAAGGGAAAGGGTCGAGATCTGCAGGAAGTATGGAGCAGCCATGATCGCCTACGCCCGGGATTGCGCGGCAAGGAATCGCCCGCCCTTGCCGGAGCCACCTGACGCCAGTGGATTGGCCGAAACCGGCTCTGCTTCCGGGGAAGTCTCACCCCGCGCCGACCGGCTCCGGGCCATCGCCAATTTCACCGCCGAAAAAGCCAGCTGGCTGGCCGCTCATCCCAAGGATTTCCTGCCCGTGGCGGCAAATGCCACCGCCGACGGTCCGCTCAATGACGCAGCGGCCACCCTCGATACCCTGGGTGTTCCCTGGCTGCAGCGCAGCGTCCGCCCACCCACCCCTCCTCTGAGGCCCCAGTGCCTTTCGACCCTCCATGGGCATAGCTACTCGGTCAACAGCGTGGCCCTCTCCTCCGATGGCTCCCGCGCCCTCTCCGGGAGCAGCGACCACAGCCTGCGCCTCTGGGATCTCGCCACAGGCCAGTGCCTCCACACCCTCCAGGGACACACCAACTCTGTCACCAGCGTGGCCCTCTCCCCCGATGGCTCCCGCGCCCTCTCCGGGAGCAATGACACCACCCTGCGCCTCTGGGATCTCGCCACAGGCCAGTGCCTCCACACCCTCCAGGGACACACCAACCCGGTCACCAGTGTGGCTCTCTCCCCCGATGGCTCCCGCGCCCTCTCCGGTAGCTACGACCACAGCCTGCGCCTCTGGGATCTCGCCACAGGCCAGTGCTTCCACATCCTCCATGGGCATAGCTACTCGGTCACCAGCGTAGCCATCTCCCCCGATGGCTCTCGCGCCCTCTCCGGGAGCGATGATACCACCCTGCGCCTCTGGTCCGGCCAATGCCTCCTCACCCTCCAGGGGCACACGGGCAAGGTCACCAGCGTGGCCCTCTCCCCCGATGGCTCTCGCGCCCTCTCCGCTGGCGGCTACGACAATACCCTGCGTCTCTGGGATCTCGCATCAGGACAGTGCCTCCACACCCTCCAGGGGCACACGGGCTCCGTCAACAGCGTGGCCATCTCCCCCGATGGCTCACGCGCCGTTTCAGGGAGTTGGGACAACACCCTGCGCCTCTGGGATCTCGCCTCCGGCCAATGCCTTTTGACCCTCCAGGGAGACACGGGCTCTGTCACCAGCGTCGCCATTTCCCCCGATGGCTCTCGCGCCCTCTCCGGGAGCGATGACGCCACCCTGCGCCTCTGGGATCTCGCCTCCGGCCAGTGCCTTTTGACCCTCGAAGGTCATACCGACCAGGTCACCAGCGTGGCCCTCTCCCCCGATCGCTCTCGCGCCCTCTCCGGGAGCTGGGACCACACCCCGCGCCTCTGGGATCTCGCCACAGGCCAGTGCCTTTTGACCCTCCAGGGGCACACGTCCGTGGTCTTCAGCGTGGCCCTCTCCCCCGATGGCTCTCGCGCCCTCTCCGGGAGCGATGACACCACCCTGCGCCTCTGGGATCTCGCCACAGGACAGTGCCTTCACACCCTCCAGGGGCACACGGACAGGGTCCTCAGCGTGGCTCTCTCCCCCGATGGTTCGCGCGCCCTCTCCGGGAGCAAGGACCACAACCTGCGCCTCTGGGATCTCGCCACAGGACAGTGCCTTTTGACCCTCCAGGGAGACACGGGCTCTGTCACCAGCGTCGCCATCTCCCCCGATGGCTCTCGCGCCCTCTCCGGGAGCGATGACGCCACCCTGCGCCTCTGGGATCTCGCCTCCGGCCAGTGCCTTTTGACCCTCGAAGGTCATACCGACCAGGTCACCAGCGTGGCCCTCTCCCCCGATGGCTCTCGCGCCCTCTCCGCTGGCGGCTACGACAATACCCTGCGTCTCTGGGATCTCGCATCAGGTCAGTGCCTCCTCACCCTCCAGGGGCACACGGACCCGGTCACCAGCGTGGCCCTCTCCCCCGATCGCTCTCGCGCCCTCTCCGGGAGCAATGACACCACCCTGCGCCTCTGGGATCTCGCCTCCGGCCAGTGCCTCGCCATTTACCAGGCAGGCGCTGCCGTCACTTCCATCGCTGTTTCTTTCTCGGATGGCCGGATCGTCTGCGGAACCTTTGATGGGCAGATGCATTTCCTCACAATGCGGAATTTCCCGGAATTAGGAATTAGGAATTAGGAACTGGGGGGGCGCGATGCACCGGCATCACGCGGATCTTCGGGGCGAAACGGCGGAAGAGGTCGATGACCTTTTCGTCGTCTTCGAAGACGACATCGATTTTCTCCCGCAGGCAGATCTCGACCTTCTGCCAGAGGTATTTTTGATACCAGTCCAAGTCCGGATGCGGACAGCGGTTCCGGGCTTCCGGGCCATCCTCCAGCAGATGCAGTCCGTGGTGCCGGATGCCGTAGGCCTCCAGTTCCACCAGGGTGAGGCGTCGGCTTTCCTCTGAGTTCCCGCGGCTGCTGACGATGAGCACTGTCTGCACTCCCGCCGCCCCCGACAGCGCTGCGAAAAGCTCCGGCTTGGCGGTGATGGTGTCGTCGATGTCGAAGGCGAGATTCATGATGAGGGGAATGGTGGCTTAACTCGATGCAACGCGAAGGGCGGGACGGGAGCGGAGTTCCCACTCGCGGAACCATCCCCCTCCCAAGTGGCCTTCCAGCTCTTCCAGCCAGGTCCGGGTGGTTCCACAAGCCACGCGAAGATCGTCCCATGCTTCAGTCGCCGATTCGGATGAATTGCCCGGGCGCTCCGACCAGCGGGCGATCTCCCGGCAGGCCCGCAGGCCGCAACCGTGGTTGTTCAGGTCCACCACCACCCCTGAGAGGATGCGGAGTTCGTCCGACCGGGAGAAGGCCTCGACGCGCGCGTGGCGGCAAAAGACCTCGAAAGCATCGAGGAAATCTTCCAGATGCTGTGAGCTTGGAGGGGTCGACTCCAACTCTCCGGAACAGATGACCTCCCGGCCAGGGCCACGAGTTTCCGCAGCGATTCGATCAGGCTCATGGGACGGCGAGGCGACTCTGGCGCCTCGAGGGCGGAATCTTACCGCGAAAGGAGGATTGAATCGACAAAATGATTTGGAAAGGTGTAGTATCTTTCGCGGCAGGATGCCGTGAGGGAACGCCACTGGACAGGTCTTTCTATCGAAGCACCGCAACGAAAGGGAATCACGTATGAGCCACGAATCCACCCGGTCGCTTTGACGGCTCCTGACCGCGTCCCATCCCGGAATCGATCACCCGCCTTTTTCCATCATCGACGCGCTCCATGTCGCCCCAGGATCCCATCCTCTTTCTCGACTTCGACGGCGTGCTCAATCACGATCAGTGGGTGCGGGTGCACGGGGAATTCTCGTTTTGTCCGGCCAACGTGGCCTGGGTCAATGCCATCGTCGCCGCGACGGGTGCCGGGATCGTGGTGAGTTCCGACTGGCGGCTGCATGTCCACTGGGATCGCCTGTGCAACCGGCTGATGGACGCGGGACTGGCGACGCGGCCGGTGGATCGCACGCCGCTGGTGGCAGGCGATGGCCCGCTGGAACCTCGGATTCCGCGCGGCCGGGAGGTGGCGGCGTGGCGGCAGTTCAGCCGTCACGAGGGGCCGTTCGTCATCCTCGATGATCGCGGCGATCTGGAGCCGCACCTCGACCGGTTGGTGCAGACGGACTACGAAGCGGGCCTGACGGAAGGGGACGCGATGCGGGCGATCGGTTTGCTGAAGGGAGTCACCGTGGGAGCCAACTCATGAGTGCGATTCGCCGGACCAGCCGTCGCCGGGAATTGGAAACGCAATTCCCCAGAGCCTTCGCCACGGAAACCCGGCCGAACCGGTTTCTGCGAAAGGGCGAGGAACGCGTCGGTCCCTTCACCCGGGTGGATGGGTGGGGAGGCGGCCGTCGGCGGGAAGCCTTTGTCCGTCTGGACGACCGGTGGCCGTGGGTGACCTCACGGAAACCATCCCCACCTGAAGCAAGCCCATCGCCCGAGCCAAGCCAATGAACCCGAAGCAAAGTCCACTGAAACGCCTCCTGTCCCTCGCTCTCGCCTCCGGAGCTCTGGTGCCGGGTGTCTCCTTTTTGCGGGCGGCCGATCTCGCCGATTTCGAGATTTACCCTGACGACGCGATGCTCTACCGGGCCTTCACGGGCAGCCTCGGCGGGCGGATTCCGGTCCGGGTCTTTCTCTGCCGCGTGGACGGGGAATGGGAGGGATCGTATTTCTATACGGACCGCCGCCTGCCGCTGCGCCTTACCCAGACACGCGGCACCGGGGAGACTCGCGATAGCGGAGACAGGGGCACCATCGTCCTTCGTGAAACCCCGATGATCGGACCCGAGGGAGGGACGGGTCGCTGGGAGGGCGCCTTCGACGACGAGGCCCGCACCTTCACAGGCACCTGGCATTCGCCGGACGGCAACAAATCGCTGCCGATCGATCTCCGCGAGAGCGGCGAGGACGAGTCGCTGCCGGCGACCTTCTACCGCTTTTCCTCGGCTTGGACCCAGGCGCGCGGCAGCTTCGAAACGCGAAAGGAGAATTCGGTCGTGGTCGTGCAGTTCGACAGCGAGAAGGCGGCGGCCCAGCGGATCAATGCCACGATCCGCGCGGCGGCGACGCATTTCTTTGTCACCGGCGGCTTCCTTGACGCGGACACCGAACCCCAGTCACCCGAGATCGCGATTCCCAAGGACGGAAACCCCTTCGCCGCGCTGGAGCTGGCGATTCGCGCCGAGCCGATTGCGCCGGAGGATCTGGAGATCGGCCTGTCCGGCAGCGACATCACGGAGCTGACGATTCAGCCGGTTCACAACGAGGGCGGCTACGTGGCGGTGCGGTTCCACCTCCGCACCTATCAGGGCGGCGCCCACGGCAACTACTTCGACCATCACCTGACCTTCGAGACCGCGACCGGTCGTCTGTTGGACCTGCGGCGCGACATCCTGAAGCCGGGCTTTGAGGAACCCCTCGCGCGGGCCGCCGAAGCCCAGTGGCGTCGTAATGCCGGCCTCGCGGCTGATGCCCCCTTGAGTGGCGGACCGCTCGACACCTACCGGATAGAGCTGAGCGAAAGCTGGTTCCTCACCTCCGGCGGGATCGGCTTTTCACACGAGCCCTATGAGCTGGCGTCCTTTGCCGAGGGCTTTGTCGTGTATGTGTTGCCGTGGGAGGTAATGAAGCCCTGGCTGCGGGTGGGGGCTTTGGGGAGGTAGTAGCTACGGATGGTTCGTTCTTTACGGTAGCGAATGATGGGGCAAGACGTTTCCCGTTTGCCGGGCAGGTGCCGTTTGGTGGGACCGCCTAGAATCGCCCGACATCAAACGCCGCAGTCGCACAATCTTCGTCTTCAAAATGCCGATCCGCCGAGATCCTCCGGGCTGGTCACCGTGAACTCGTGCCGCATTAGTGCCCCGCGAATGGCGTCTGCGGTCGCGCGATCTGCCGAAGCGCAAGAGAGAAAGACGGTGGCGCGCTTCGAGAGGCGGAAGACTTTGTGGATTTCCGCCTCCCAGTCGCGGCCGAGGTCAATGGTCTCGACCACCTTGCCCTCCCGCGCCATGGACTTGACCAGCTCCATCTCGCGCAACACGGCGGCGGAGTTCCGCGTGTTCGGGCTGTCGCAGAGGATGAGCCACTCGCGGAATGTGGTGTCCCGCTTCAAGGCGGTTCGGGTGTAAGTTGCATCCAGCGATATTCGGGCTGAAGCATGGCCGAAGATTATCCGAACCGCATGAAAGGAGAACTCCAAACTTGCCCCACCCGTCGCCCGCCCCGGATCGCGTGGACGAGAAACCCCGAAACGCCTCGTGGAGGTTAGATTCATTCAAAGTAACAGTCACTTTGTGGCTCTGAATCGCGATCTGATTACCATGAGATTCGCCGCCCAATAGTTCCGATGCTTCGATAAGTATTCGTTGAGTAGTCGAACTCCCATACAAGCTCCTCAGAGTCGAAAGAATTGTATTGTTCCGAATGGAAGGCCCAGAAACAGTTTGGGCAAAATGCCCAGTAGTTGTCGTAACGATCAACGCCCCCTAGATCTCGATCACCATGGACGATCCCGACCGAACCGCAGACCTTACAACTCGCTGCAGAATCCATGGTTCCACCCAAAACGTAAGACGTGGTAAAATCTAAAAGGTTTCTTCGAAGACCTGTCAACGCAGGAAATTCTTTCTCTGACTCAGCGTTCAAAATGTCGATATAGGGTTTGAGGAAATCGGCCAGGATTTTCGCGCTGAACCATTGTTTCCCAAGGTGTTTCGCTAGTCGTTCAATGTAACCTATCGAACATGCCAATCTCGCCAGGTCACTTCGCCTGTCCAAAATTGCAAGGTGCTCAGCCAAGTGTTTCGTAAAATAATCCTGCGATACGCTCGCGCCCGAAATCTCTCGGATGCCATCATTTGCAAGCATCTGGTGCCCCTCTCTGTTGCTCACGAAATACGTTCCCGACTTTGCTTCATCTCCCAGCCAATCAGCGAGCGACTTGTGATAGGGCTTGATGACCTCGCCGTTCGGTTCTTTCGTGACGGGGAATAGCGAGCCTAAGGTGCGGACGAAGTCGCGGTGTTCTTCGTCCTGCCAGTGGAAGAGGCGTTGGAGGATTTCCACGGGCAGCGGTTCGCGGGCGGCGAGGATGGCTCGCAGCGCGGGGCGCACCTCCTTGCGGAATTTTTCCAGGTCGGGGAACTGGCGTTGAAACCATTGGCAGAAGATGCCGCCGAGGCCTTGCGGGTATTGGTCCGGGCGGTCGAGCGAGAGATGGTTTTGTTGAACGTCGTCGCAGAAGCGTTCGACGTAGAGGAACACGCCTGCGCTCTTTTCCAGGATTTGGCCGATGAGGCGGTCGGCGTCGGGGCGGGCGTGGAGTTGCGGCGCGAGTTGTTGCTGGAGGTAGTCGCGGAGGTCGGCGCGGTTGGCCTCGGTGCGGGTGTCGAGGACGAACGGGTTCAGCCCTTGCAGCGGGGTTTGGACGGCGCTTTCCGGGCGGCTGGTGACGACGAGGCCGAGCCAGTGGGGCAGGCGCGGGGCGTGGCGTGCGAGCATTTCCACGAGCGGGTTGCGCCCGGTCTCGCCAGCCTCGTCGAGCGCGTCGATGACGATGAGCTGGCGGTTGCGTCCGCCGCCGATGACGGAGCGGAGCGGATTGGCGAGGAGGTAGTCGAAGAGTTCCGCCGGGTCTTTGTGGTCGAGTTCGGCAATCTCCGGCAGGGTGAGCAGGAGCTTGCGGTAGTCTGGCAGGCGGGTGGCGAGTTGGAAGGTGAGGCTGCGGATGACGCGCCGGGCGTCGCGGTGGTCGGGCTTGTCCCATTCGACGAATTGCGCGGCGATGACGGCGTCGGAGCGGGTGTGGGTGAGCTGGGCGGCAAAGGCGCTCTTGCCCACGCCGGGGTCGCCGGTGATCCAGAAGAGGCGGGAACGATGAGTTCCCGGTTCGTCGTTCTTGGTTCCTGGTTGGGTGTTGACTGTGCGCCATTGTTCGACAGCGTCGAACAGCCATCGGCGGCCAAAGTAGCCTTTTCGCAGCAGATCGTAAATGCGGGCGTCGGAGCGGATGGGCTTGAGATGGGTGTGGAGCGTTTCGATTTCGCCGGCGAAGCGTCGGCTTTCTTCGCTCTCCACAACCCGGAGGATTTCGGCGAGTTTGTCTTGATACCAAGCTTCCCAGGAATCGGGATTCTCCGGCGGGACGCCGGAGCTACGTTCTTTCCGCTCTTTCCACTCGTGCATGTCGAGCCACTGGACATGGCCGATGTTGACCGGCGGTTGCACCTCGGTCTCGCTCTCGACGAGGACAGTCTGGATGTTGCCGCCCTTCACACCAAGGGCGATGGCGATTTCATCGCGGCACACGCCGGGGTCGCGGGTGGAGTGCTTCGAGAGGAACGCGACGAACTTCTGGCTGCCGGCTATTCCATCGGTAATCGATCGCCGCCAGTCGTCTTTGGGAATGGGGTCTTTTTGGCGCGGCTTTTTTTGCGCGCCATTGTGATCACACCCTGTTTGATTGGCGTGTAAACAGGGTGTGATCGGAAAGAGCCAACAGGCTGCGCCTCAGCGGACTCCGTCATTCTGCCAGAACTTTTCGGATCTCAAAATCCGCCCGCGCCAGAATCGCGGGCAGACGGCGCACGGTGACGCGGTTGAATTCCTTCTCGGACTCAGGCAGGGCTTCCCACGCGACGAGGAAAGGGTTGAGCTTTTTGGTGTTGTCCCGCTCCGGACCGTATTTCCAGCCTTCGGTGCGTTTGTTGGCGAGCCAGCGCTCGTGCTCGACCTGAGCGAGGGCTTCGAGGGGCTCCGGTGTGAAGACATGCAGGGCGATGGGCCGATCGGGGCAGGGGATCAGCGCCAGGCCGACGCGGTCCAACTGATCGCGCAAGGCCTTGGCACGTTCCCGGCTGGAGACGCGGTCGGCTTCCGCCAACTGCGCCCACGGCACGGCGGCCGAGTTTTTCTCAGGGGAATCCCCCGCGGCGAGGCGCTCGGCGAGGTAGGTTTCGTGAAAGGCGCGGGCGATGATCTCGGTGTCGCCGCCAAGAAAAAGGTCTCTCATGCAGGCGATATCGAGGAACCCGATGGGGCGGAGGCCGCTGAGGGGACCCCCACCGCTCTCCATCAGGCTGGCGAAGCCCGTCTCCTCGGTCATGCGCACGACAATGGGAATGCCGGCTCCAAATCGCTCCCGAATGCGCAGAGCGGCGATGGTGGCGAGCGAGTCGTCATCAAAACAGACAAACAGGGCGTCGATTTTCTGATCGGGACGGCTGACGGCCAGTTCGGTGGCGGCAAAGTCGGGGGCGCGAACATCGCGGGTGACAAAGTGGAGGGTCACCCCGGCGAGGAAGTCACGGAATCTCTGGCGGACGGAGACCTCTTTGGCGCCCGCCTCGCGATCGACGATGATCACTTCCAGGCCCGGATTCGGCTCACCAGCGGCTTTTGAGGTAGCAGAACCTATGGACCAGTCGCGCAGGAGACGCCTGAGCACGGCTTCGCCGAAATGACCCAGGCCGACGACACAGACGCGGATGGGGTTCGAAATCCCACCGGGGAACCCCAGGATGCCAGCGCGCTCCAGCATGACCCTGGCTCCGGCTTCATAAACATTGACCAACTCCAGATCAAACGGGTCGGTGCGGTCCCCGAAGAGGTGATGGCTTTTCAGCAACTGTTGCAGGGTGGGATCAGTCACATGGGCCACGCAGTGCAGGGCTTCAAGGTTGCGATCGCGGCTCTGAACCAGAGCATGAGCTCGCACGGCCGTCTCGATGTTGATGGAATCGTCGCCCGCAGTGGCGATCAGGCGCCGCGCGGCATGGACGCAGGCGCGGCGCAGGTTGAACTGATCGTCCGCCCGGCCGGAGAGAATGATGACTTTGAGTTCGCGGCAGCGGGCGAGACCGGGATTGTGTTCGTCAGGCTCGATCACGACGACGCGATCTCCACTGCGGCACAGTTCTTCCACCAATCGTCCGCCTTTGCGACCGAGACCGCAGACAATGGTGTGACCTCGGCGAAATCGCAGCAGCCAGAGCCGCACGCCGTCGGAGAAAACGGTCCACAGGGCGACCACCACGGCAGAGGCTGGAATGAGAGGAGCCAGAAACCGCGCGAACTCGAGCGTCCAGGGAACCGGGCCATCCACGCCACCGGAGTTCATGGCGAAGAGCTGACCGGTGAGGTAAAAGAGATCCAAGGTGGTCTTTTCCTTTCCGACGAGGCGGAAGTGCTCGGCAAAGCCGTGCAAACTGGCGCCGAATACGGCGATCAGAGCCATGCCCAGCGCTATCCCATAGATTCTGAAACGGGGGTGATTCATGGAGGTCGGTTTCTCTGCTCCCATCGATAGCACTGAATGGTCTGCCCGCCATGGGTGAATGTTTAGTGGTTTATAAACTGTTGAAAGTGTGCGCCAGAGAGATTGCGCAAAAACACCCCCAGCGGCGTTATAAACCCTTGATGGCAAACGCACGCTACTACGTGCCGCCCATCTCCCGGTTTCTGGTCAGTGCCCTCTATCACGAGGGACGGCACCGGCGGATGCCCATGACGCGGCTAGTCGATCAACTGTTGACTGACGCGCTGCGGGACACGCC
>JAEUHH010000008.1 GCA_016795505.1 Verrucomicrobiales bacterium
GACGACCGGCACGATGGGCGGCAGTTTCGCCGGGGTGCGGCCGGCTTTCCGCCCAGCGGCGATGCGGTCATCCCAGATGCGCAGCATGTAGCGGAGCAACTGAAGCCCAGGAAAGCTGGGCAGGGAACTGAAATGCTCCAGGAGGAAGTAAAAGAGGCACCCGGGCTCGTCGCTTGCGCTGCTATAGCGGAAGGGAGCGGAGAAGAGCAGGTCGCTCTCGCTGTTGCGGAACTGGGAATCGATAAAGGAGCCCGGCTCGAGCCGCAGGGCATCCCAGTCGACCGAATCGGCGAGAGCGGGGGCAAGTCTCCAGCGGAGGAACGCGGCCGCATCGACCGGATGGGAAAAGCCGAGCTTGAAGAGCTTGTCGTGGCCGTGGTGGAGGGAATCTTCGGGAGTCATTTCTCGACTCAACCGGGTATCCTATCCGAGTCAACAGGGTATGATCGGAGAGTAGACAGGGTTTGATCGGAAATGTGCCCGGCCCAACGTGCCGGTTTTCGGTTAAGACGGCGGCTGGCATGCCATCACTTTGCCGGGCGCTTGCCAGCCGGCTGCCATTGGGGCTCCCAGGCGGGCAGGGGCGTCCTCGCAGTCTTCAGATACTCTCCGATCCTGGCCGCGATGTCCGGATGCTGAGACGCGACATCGTTCTGCTCCGCGACTTCGCTCTTTTGGTCATACAACTTCACCGGAGCGTCCGGACCGCCCTGGCGAATGCCTTTCCAGCGCCCCTGATAAAGCGAGGCCTGCTTGAAGCCGCCTTCGTGGAACTCCCAGTAGAGAAACTCGTGGGTCTTCTGGTCGGCGGCGTTGCCGGTGAGGAGCGGGACGAGGCTGATGCCGTCGAGATTGCCGGGGATCTCCGCACCGGCCAACTCGGCTGCGGTGGGAAACCAGTCGGGGAAGTAACCGACGTGATCAGAAACGCCCGGTTTCACGGTCCCGGGCCACCAGGCGATGAAGGGCACCCGAATGCCGCCATCGGTGAGGCTGCGTTTGATCCCGGTGTAGGGCCCGCTCGGGTTGAACCGGTCCAGGTTGTGCTTGCTCTCGTTGTGGGGGCCATTGTCGCTGGTGAAAATGACGAGAGTATTCTCGGCGAGGCCGAGGAGTCGGAGTTGGTCCAGCATTCGGCCGACATAGCTGTCGAGACGGGTGATCATGGCCGCCTGGCCCTTGTCCTGGTCGGGCCAGTCCATTTTCGCATAGGGGCCGTAATCGGGCACATGGGCGCCGTCGCCGATCTCCCGGGTGCGCTCGTTGTTGGCGTGCGGAATGACGAGGCTCCAATAGAGGAAGAACGGCTGGGCCTGATTCTTGGAGACAAATTTGAGGGCCTCGTCGGTGAGCAGGTCATCCGCATACAGGACCGGGTCCTCTGAGTAGCCGCCTCCGCTATCGCCGACCGGGGTGACATAGTTCGGCAGGGCGACCTTGGATTCATTCCGCCAGAGGTAATCAGGAAAGTGGTTGTGGGCATGATGCTGGTTCAGGTAACCGAAGAAGGTGTCGAATCCGTGCAGGCGGGGCAGGCCGGTCTCGGCCGGACCGATGTCGCCGAGGCCCCATTTGCCGATGAGGGCGGTGCGATAGCCGGCTTTTTGGAGGACGGTGGCCACGGTGATGTCCCCCGGCTGGAGGGCCTGGGCGGCGGGATTGGTCCGGCCGGCATTGCCGCGCACGCGGGTGCGGCCATGGTGTTGCCCGGTCATGAGCACGCTACGCGAGGGGGCGCAGACGGTGGCTCCGGCGTAGTAGTGGGTGAAACGGAGGCCCTCGGCGGCCATCTGGTCGAGACGGGGCGTGCGGATGACCTTTTGACCGTAGCTGCCGAGATCGCCCCAGCCAAGGTCGTCAGCCATGATCCAGATGAGATTGGGACGGGTGGGTTCTGCGGCGGAAAGCCGGAGACCGGAGGACAGGCCCAGCAGACAGAGAATGAAGAGAGTGGTTCGCATGGTTTGGGAGATGGGAAAGTGGATAAAAATCAGGGCTTTTGCCACGGCATGGTGCCTCCGCGCTGGATGTGACGAGCCAGAGCGGCGGAGAGTTCGCCGAAGACTTTCGGGGCTTTGGTGGCAAGATTCTCAGTTTCTTGGGGATCCTTCTCGAGGTGATACAGTTCGAGCGGGCTGTAGGGGTCGTTCTGGAGGATTTTCCACGGTCCGCGGATGAGGGCCTCGTAGCTCCGGCCGCCATAGGCCCGGCCGCCTTCGCGGCGGACGAAATAGAGTTCCCGGTCCGCGGGCAGGGTTTTGCCCTCCAGCAGGGGAGACAGACTCACGGCGTCGAGCTGCGAGCGATCGGTGGTGGTTGAACCGGCGAGGTCCAGGAAAGTGGGAAAGAGGTCGAAGTTCAGGCCGGCATAGTCGCTCTTCGTGCCGGCAGCGATTCGTGCGGGCCAGCGCATCAGGAAGGGGACGCGCAATCCGCCATCGTAGTGGCTTTGTTTGCCGTCGCGCCAGGGTACGTTGCTTTGGCCATGGGGGATGGAGCCTCCATTGTCCGCGGTGAAGACGACGAGGGTGTCCTTCTCCAGTCCAGTCTCAGCGAGGGCGTCGAGGACCCGGCCAATGCCGTGGTCTAGGTGCTCGACGAAGGCGACGTTGGCGGCGCGCTTCTCATCCAATTCGGGCTGGCGTGCCCGGACCTTTGCCAGCCACTCGGCGGGTGGCTCAATGGGAAAGTGGGGCGCGTTATAGGCGAGATAGAGGAAGAATGGCTGCTTGTCCGGGGCGGCGGCCCGCTCGCGGAGGTAGGCGATCGACCAGTCGGTGAACAGGTCGGTGGCATGGCCCTGTGGCGTAATGACCTCATCGTTGCGACGGAGGTAGTTGTTCCCGTGGCGCAGGTGGTCGGTGTAGCTGTCCATCATGTCGCCGAGAAAGCCGTGGAAAAGGTCAAAGCCGCGCTCGTTGGGCGTGTTCGGTGACTCGAGGCCGAGGTGCCACTTGCCCACGATGGCGGTGTGGTAGCCGGCTTTGCCGAGTTCATCGGCCAGGGTGGGAATGCCGGGGGCAAAGTAGCCCCAGGAATTCTCCGGTTGGGTGCGGATCACCCCCGGCACGCCAACCCGGTCGGGATAGCGTCCGGTGAGCAGGGCGGCGCGCGATGGCGAGCAGACAGTGCAGTTGGCCCGCATGTTCGCGAAGATCATCCCTTCCTTTCCGATGCGGTCGATGTTCGGCGTGCGGACATCGGTCGCGCCATAGGAGGAGACATCGCCGTAACCGTGATCGTCGGTGATGATGATCAAAAAATTGGGCTGGGCGGCAGCAAGTGTGCCGCACAGCGAGAGGCTGGCTAGAACGGCGATGGCCGTCGGGTGTAATGTGGTCATGGGAGGGCAGGTTGGCTGCGGGCCGTAGCGGGGCGAAGTCAAGTTGACGGAGTCATTCTGTCTTTCCCTTTTCCTTGGCTTTGCCGCCTTTGCCTTTGGGACCCTTCTGCTTCCAGAACTCCCGTTCGTCCTTCAGCGGACCGGCCATGGGAGGAGTTTCGAAGAACTTGCCGTCTTCGATCAGGCGCGGGTCACCGGTTTTGGTGAGGACATCCATGAGCTCTCTTTCGAGCTTGGCTTTCACCTCTGCGTAGGCCGGCTCGTCGGCGAGATTGGTGGTCTCGTGGGGGTCTTTTCTCAGGTCGTAAAGCTCGTACTTCGGCCGCTTCCCATAGACCCAGTCGAAGTGTTTTTTCCACTCCGGGGTGTCGCGCACGCCGACGAGCCAGGCTTTCGTGGGGCCGGAGTCCTCGTCAGGCAGCGTGATGCGGGTCTCGTTTTCGAGATCCTCGACCGATGGCGTGCCACTGCTGTCGAGCAGGTAGGGATCGCCCATTGGGTAGCGATCGGGACGGAAGTTCACGATCAGCACATGGTCCGCTGTGCGGATGGCCCGCTGTGGGTAGGGGGTGTAGTCGGAGCGCGCGATCTCGACATGGCGCTCACGGCCGGTGAATACGCGGGTGCGGGTTTCGTCGACGAGTCCGGCTTTCTCTGATCGCAGGGTAGGCCAGAGGCTGCGCCCGGTCGTCTCTTCCGGGGCTTTCAGGCCGGCTGCTTCGAGAAAGGTCGGGGCGAGGTCGGTCAGCGAGGCAAAGTCATCGACGATGCGCCCTCCTTTGACGCCGGGACCAGTGATGGAAAGGCAGACATTGGTGCCGAAGCCGTAGAGGTTGCACTTTCCATGCGGAAAGCCCGGTGCGCCGTGATCGCCGCTGATGACGACGAGGGTATTGTCTTTCTCGCCGCGTTTCTCAAGTTCCGCGAGCAGGGCGCCGATGCCGGCATCCCACGCTTTGATCTCGCCGAAATAATCCGCGAGATCCTGTCGCACTTCCGGCACATCGGGGAGGAAGGGCGGCATCTTTCCCTTCAGCGCATCGGGATCGATGCCCCAGAGGGCCTTGCCGCTGCCCTTGATCCACTTGCGGTGCACGTTGGTGGGACCAAACCAATAGCACCAGGGACCTTCACCTTTTCTTGCGTCGAGGAAGTCGGCGAAATTGCCGCGGGACTCCTCAAGCAACTCGGCCTTGATGGTTTCGAACGGCGTGCCGTCTGCCACCGCTTTCGTGGCCACCTGAGAGAATTGGTTGAAGCGTCCGCCCCGCTTCGCGAAGGCTTGTTCCCTGGTGAAAGGCGAGTTCGCGGGCGTGCCCGGGCCCCAGACCTTGTGGGTATAGCCGATGTGGTAACCGGCTTCCTGCAGCAGCAGGGGGTAGCTCGGGATGGTGGCGTCCCAGACTGCGCCGCGCAGAATCGAGCCGGTGTTGGTGCGCCAGAAATGCTGACCTGTCAGCAGGGCGCTGCGACAGGGCGTGCAGGAGGGCGCGCTGACATGGGCATTGCGGAAAAAGACGCCCTCCCTCGCGATGCGATCGAAGTTTGGCGTCTCGACGACATCGTTGATCGTGCCCGGTCCTTCGGATTCGCGGAGGATGGAGGCATAGCGGCCCCAGTCATCGGCGAAGAGGAACAGAATGTTAGGCTTGTTCTCCGCTGCCGCGGCGGGAAGGAGCAGCAGGGAGAGGAGACTGAGGAGGGTCAGGTGTTTCATGAGGATTGGGGAAATGGAAAGAGTCAGGGCTGGCGGGCTTTCTTTTTACCCTGCTTCTTACCGGAAGTTGCGCCGGGATTTGCTTCGCGAAAGGCTTGATCGAGTCTTTCTGGACGGGCGTCTCTGTATTGATCCAGAACCGCTTTCAGTCGTGCTCGCTCCTCTGGTGCCACATGGGGCGCGAGGGGAGCGGACATTTCAAAGGGGTCCACGGCCAGATCGAAGAGCCGGCCGTCGCGATAGAGCTTGTGGGTATGATCGAAGGCATACTCCTTTACCGTGAGATCGGGCTGTTGCCGCGGCGAATACCATAGGTAGAGCGATTCCCGGGGCGTCCCGGTTTCGCCCCTGAGCTGGGGCAGGAAGCTGATTCCATCTATACCCCGGGGTAGGGCGACGCCGGCGGCTTCGCAGAGTGTTGGTAAAAAGTCGACCGCTCCGATGAGATCCCGACAAACGCGTCCTTTTGCCATCACCGCCGGCCAGTTCGCGATCAGCGGCACATGGGTGCCCCGCGCCGTGGTGGTTCCCTTGCCGCCCCGGTAGTCCGATCCGCGGAAGCGGCTTGTCACGGAGGAATGAGTGCCATTGTCGCCAAGGAAAAGGAGTAGGGTATTCTGCCGGATGCCGAGTTCCCCCAGTTTCGCATCGAGACGGCCGATCAATTGGTCCATGTAGGTGGTCATGTCGGCAAAATGTTTCACGTCGCGGTTTACCCGCTCGCCTGTGGCGGCCGGGTCCCAGTCAGCGCTATCGGGCGTCGGCTGGAACGGATCGTGGGTGAGGATCATCGGGTAATAGAGAAAAAACGGGTTGCCTTGATGCCGCGTCATGAAGTCGAGAGCGAAGTCGTTGATCAGGGTCGGTCCGTATTCACCGGAGGAGAAATCCTGCTCCGAACCATTGCGCTCGAGCCCTGGATTGGCGTAGCGAGGCGGGCGGCGGGTGTGTTGCCAGAGGAATGACTCATCGAAGCCGAAATGCTGCGGTGAATCCGTCTCCTTGCCGAGCTGCCACTTGCCGCAGACTCCGGTGACGTAGCCGGCCGCTTTGAGGAGATGGGCAAAGGTCTGCTCATCGCGAGGCAGGGTGCCGAAATTGAGGTAGTTGCGGATGTTGTGCTTCCCGGTCATCAAGGCGACCCGGGTCGGCGTGCAGAGCGGATAGGAATGGGCGTTCTCAAACCGCAATCCCGATGCGGCGAGCCGGTCGAGATGGGGTGTCCGGTAGGATTCGCCACCGTTCGCCCCGACGCATTCGTAGCCGAAGTCATCGGCCATGATCAGGATAATGTTGGGCCGTTCTGCTCCCTGGACTGATTGCAGACCGAGCGCAACGAGGAGCGGCAAGATGGCAGAAATGGTTCGGAACAGGGGACTCATGGCGGCTGGCGGCGAGGCGATGGCTTACTCTTTGCGAATGACCTTGATGAGTTGGTCCTCGACGGGCTCGACCGATTGGCGGTGGCGATCGGCAAGATTGCGAAGATCGGACAGGACCTCGGGGTGCTGGGCGGCGATGTCGAATCGTTCCGAAGGATCATTCTCGATCTGGTAGAGCAGGGGCGGATCCTGTGGGACGGGCTTTTGACCGACATACGAGGTGTAGGTAGTGAAATGGATTTTGAATGGACCCTTCCGCACCGCGTAAAGTTGAGCGCCCTGGTAAAAGAACATCTCCTGTCGCGGGCTCGGACCCGTCCCGAGCAGCACGGGGCTCAAGTCGTAGCCGTCGAAGACGCGGCCCTGGGGAAGCTGGCCTCCGGCGAGGGACAGGAACGTGGGCAACAAGTCGAGGGTGCCGCCCATCTCATGCACGATGCCGGGCGCGAGCTTGCCGGGCCAGGACATCACGGTTGGCACGCGCTGGCCTCCTTCCCAGGTGCTGCCCTTGCCATCACGCAGTAGACCGGCGGTTCCGCCATGGGTGCCGAAGGTCAGCCAGGGGCCATTGTCCGAGGTGAAAACCACCAAGGTGCGCCCTGCGATGCCGTTGTCCCGCAGAGATGCGGTGATCTGACCGATGGACCAGTCGATCTCTTCCACGACATCGCCGTAGATGCCGGCAGGCGAGCGATCCTTGAACTCGGGCGCCCGGAAGAGCGGTATGTGGGGCAGGCTGTGAGCGAGGTAGAGGAAAAAGGGGGCGTCCTTCATTTCCCGAATCCGCTTCACGGCTTCCTCCGTGTAGCGTCTGGTGATGGTGCGCTGATCGGCGGGGCGCTCGATCTCCTCCTCTCCGCGCATCAGCGGCACATCGTAGGCCTGAAATTTCTCCTGCTCGGCGAGGGCGATCTGGCTCGTCGCCCGGTCGATCCGGTTCATGTCGTTCGAGTAGGGAATGCCGAAGTAGCTGTCAAATCCATGGCGGGTCGGGAGATGTTCCGGCAGATGGCCGAGGTGCCATTTGCCGATGCAGGCTGTCTGGTACCCGATCTCATCCAATGCCTCGGCGATGGTAATTTCCGATGCCGGCAGGCCTCCGGCGGAGTCGGGGAAAAGCACCCGGCGCTCGTTTGATGCCATGCCGCTCCGGATGGGCAGTCGTCCGGTAAGCAGGCCGGCGCGGCTCGGAGTGCAGACATTGTCGGCGGCGTAGAAGCTGGTCCACTTTTGCCCCTCTGCGGCCAAGCGGTCGAGGTGCGGCGTGCGAATGGTCGGATGTCCGAAAGTCGAAAGGTCGCCATACCCGAGGTCGTCGCAGAAAATGACGACGAAGTTGGGCTTTTCGGCGGCGAGGATTCCCGTGGGCTGAGAGTATGAGAGGAGCAGGAGGGCAAGGAGTACTCGATGCATCTCGAAAATGGGCTTGGTTTCCGATGAAACAGGGTAGGATCGGCGATCAAACAGGGTTGGATCGGAAAATCGCCGCAGTCAGGGCAGCAAGGGTTTCAGCCGGGTTTGCGTGTCTTCCGCCACGGGATAGCGGGCGCCGTGCGCCTCGGTCTGAGAGAGGAGGCCCTCCATGAGCCGGCGCAGGTCCTGCGGATTCGACGGAGCGAGGTCGTTCTGCTCGAAGGGGTCGGCGGCCAGATTGAAGAGTTGGTAGCGCGCGCCTCCAGATTGGATCTGGTTACCATGGGTCGGAATGTTGGGGAGGTAGTGGTAGATCACTTTCCAGTCGCCATCCCGCCAGACGGTGAAGTAGTTGCTGCGATGTGGGGCATGCGGGTAGTGCATGAGAAACTGCTCGGGACGCGTAGTGTCGGCTTTGCCGGTGAGGAGCGTCTGGAGAGGGCGGCCATCGACGACATGGTTTGCTGGTGGCTTCACGCTGGCGATCTGGAGGAGGGTGGGAAAGATGTCGGTGACGTTGGCGACTTGTGACTGGATGGCGCCGGCTGGAATCGGGAGGGCTTTCTGATGCGGGTTGGCAGGATTCGGCCTGGCCCACGCGGCAATGAACGGAACGCGCATGCCACCTTCGTAATGGGCGCCTTTCTTCCCGCGGAGCGGCGCTGCACAGGCGACTTCGTGCTGGTCGCCCAAGGGGGCGTCGGAGCCATTATCCCCAAGGAAAATGACGAGGGTATCCTCGGCCACGCCCAGTGACTCCAGTTGATCGAGGACATCGCCAAGGGATTTGTCCATGCCCTCGACGAGGGTGGCGAAGGCCTGCGCGGCGGGTGATTTGTCCGATCCGGCATAGTTGACGGCAAAGCGGGGGTCGGAATCGAAGGGGGCATGGACGGCGTACTGGGCGAAATAGAGAAAAAAGGGCTTGTCCGATCCGGCAGCCTCTTTCAGCGCGGCATTCGCTTCGAGAGTGAGCGCCTCGGTCAGAAAGGTGTCAGTGCCGTGGTATTTTTCGAGGCCGGGAACGGCATGCCGTTTCTGTTTTCCGATATGGCCGTAATTTTTTGCGCCGTAGTAGCTGCCGGGGGCGCCGAATGAGGCTCCGGCGATGTTCTGATCGAATCCGAGGGTGGAAGGATCGGCTCCGGGGAGTTCCCTCGGTGCAAAGTGACCTTTGCCGACGTGAATGGTGCGGTATCCGGCTTCGGCCAGGAGCGCCGGCAGGGTCACATCGCCGGGAGCGAGTCCCTGCCAGTCCCAGTCGGGAGCTCCCTGGGGACCGGCGTTGTTGTTGTCGGGATTGATCCAGTTGGTCGCTCCGTGGCGGGCGGCATTCTGCCCAGTCATGATGGAAATGCGCGTGGGAGAGCAGACGCTCATGGCGTAAAATTGATTGAAGCGAATGCCCTGCGCGGCGAGCCGCTCCATGGACGGAGTCCGGTAGTAGTCGTTCAGCGGGTAGCGCTTCGGCTCGCCCGCCTCGTCGGTGAGGAAGGGGACGGAGGTGTCCATAATGCCCATGTCGTCGATGAGGAAAACGACAATATTGGGTCGGTCGGCGGCGGCGGCGGTCTGGAGAAGAAAGGCCAGCATGCCGATGCGGAGGGTAGAAAGAAGGGGGCTGCAATTCATGGCTTTGATACCATGTATCGGAACCTGAGCCGCGAGGAATGTCAAGACGGGTGAGATCCCGGCGGGGCCGCAATCCGGTGCTGGATACCTCAACACGCGCGAATTCGGGCTGGCGTGAAGGGCGTGGAATCTCTATCATGCCGCCCATGAATCGATCGAAACTCCCCAAGTCGTCCGTAGCTCCTGAAGTCGCTGAAGCTCTCCTGCCAGAGCTGGATGCCTATGCCTCCGCATTCTCGAGCCGGCGCCGCTTTTTTACTCGTGCCGGAGCGGCGGTGATGGCCACGCTGGCGGCGCGGCAGGGATTGCTGGCCCAGCAGAAGGCCACGAAGGAGCGGGATTGGACGGGGACGCTCCCGACGCGCTACCCGGATCCCGACATCGTGGTGCTGGACGATCGATTCAAAAAATATGCGATCGGAAACACTCCGATCCAGCGCCTGTATCACCATGCGAACATGCTGTGGGCCGAGGGGCCGGCCTGGAGCGGGGTGGGGCGCTATCTGCTGTGGTCGGATATTCCGAACGATGTGCAGTTGCGCTGGATCGAGGACGATAGTCGGGTGAGCCTTTTCCGGCATCCCGCTGGAAACAGCAATGGGAACACGTTCGACTGGCGGGGGCGGCAGATCAGTTGCCAGCATGGCACCCGAAAGGTGGTCCGCTACGAGCCCGATGGGGCTGTGACTGTGCTGGCTGAGACATTTGAGGGAAAGCCTTTCAATGCCCCGAATGATGTGGTGGTCCATCCGGAGGACGAGGCGATCTGGTTTACCGATCCAGGATACGGCAGCATGATGAACTACGAGGGGAACAAGGGGCCGCTGGAACTGAAGGAGGCGGTCTACCGGATCGACGCGAAAACCGGTGGCATCACGAAAGTGACCGACGAGATCAACAAGCCGAACGGACTGTGCTTTTCCCCGGACTACAAAAAGCTCTACGTGTCCGATACGGGGACGCCGAAGCCGGGAGGGCACAAGCCCATCCGGGTCTGGGACGTCACGGCCGACGGCACGAAACTGGAAAACGGCCGGGATTTCTGCTCAATGCAACTGGGAGAGATGAGCGGCGGCGCCGACGGGATCCGGGCGGACAAGGACGGCAACATCTGGGCCAGTGCGGGATGGGTTGGCGACGGTTACGACGGGGTGCACGTGTTTGAGCCGGAAAAGGGCGAGCGGATTGGTCAGATCCTGCTGCCGGAGATCTGTTCGAACGTGTGTTTTGGCGGCAAAAAGCGGAACCGGCTGTTCATGACGGCGAGTTCTTCGCTTTATGCCGTGTATGTCGAGGCACAGGGTGCCCACATTTCCTGATTCACGGCCATGGAACTGCAAGACAACGGCATCATCCCGGATCCATCCCTGATAGCCCAGGGGGCGGCCATCGAAAAGGCGGTGGAGGATCGGGCGCGCCGTCTCGATGTGGCGCAGATCCAGAGCCTGATGGATGGAGTGGTCCGTGAGGCCGTGGCGCTGGCAACGGCTAAGATTGACGCCAATTCGACGACCATCTGGGTGGTCGCACCCGGGCGTGAGTCACTGACCGTGGCCCATAGTTGGCCGGCGGCGGAATTGCTGGGATTCGAGCAGCCGATCGATGAGGGCTTCGTCAGTCTGGTGCTCGGTTCCGAGCAGGCGATCTGCGAGAATAGAGTTTATGAGCATGCTGCTCACTCGAAGAGGGTAGATCGCGAACTGGCCAAGGTGACGTGTTCCATGATCGCCGCCCCTTTTTATGTGGGTGGGCTGATGCGCGGCGTTTTTTCCTGTGTGAAATGGAAGGACGGGCCGGAATCGCCTGACCCGCCGGAGTTTACAGCTTCGGACCTGAGCCGGGTGAAGCTGCTGTCCGCGGCAGTGGAGCGGCTGTTGAATTATCGCATCATGTCGGACCTGTTGGGGATTCAGCTATGATGGAAAGGGGAATGTCGCGTCCGTGGATGACTCCGGATGAGGCTCGCGCCGCTCTCAGGGACGGAGATGGCGCCGGTGTGCGCATCGCGGTGATTGACTCGGGAATAGAAGACGGTCATCCGGATCTGGTTGGCATGATGTTGCGGGATAGCGTCGGCTTTGAAGAGCGGGATGGGCGGATTCAGACCATTGAGGGTGCTGGAGGTGACGTCTATGGTCATGGCACAGCAGTGGCGGGAATCGTGCATCAGACGGCTCCGGCGGCCGAGATCGGGAGCTTCCGGGTCATTGATGCCCGCAGCCTTTCCCGCACGGCATTGATCTGTGCCGGTGTCCGGGAGGCCATGAGGCGTGGCTATCACATTCTCAACTGCAGCTTTGGTTGCAAGGGGCTGGCGAAATATATTCTGCCACACAAGGCATGGGCGGATGAGGCCTGGCTGCGCGGCATCCACGTGGTGGCGGCGGCGGGCGGAATCGACGATGAAGAGCCGGAGTGGCCCTCCCATTTTACCGGAGTCCTCTCGGTCGGGCTGGCAAGAACCGGGACTGAGGCCATTTTCCATCGGCCGGGTTCGATGGTCGGCTTTGCAGCTCGCGGAGAGAACGTGGAGGTGTCGTGGATCGGCGGTGGTCGCCAGTGGAAGACCGGGACGAGCTTTGCCGCGCCCCGCGTGACTGGTCAGGTGGCACGCCTGCTCGGTGTTGCGCCCGGCCTTTCGCCAGCTTTGGTGTTGGATCTTTTGCCCCGGATCGTCGAGCCTTGGCAGGAGAGTCTCGGCTGCCAATGGTGAATAGGGCCGATGGTCCAGTCGTCGATCTCTCCGAAATTGTCTTTTGTCACTATGAACTCAAATTCCACACTGACCGTTTACGCTCCGATCGATCACCTGCCTGCGGAGGGCTATGAAGCACCCGACTTGCAGGGCGAAGCACCAGGTCGCGATACCTTGTTGCGCTTTTATGGCGACGCACTGGCTGAGAGCGGACTGGTTCTGGAAATTTCCGCCGGGAGTGATGCAGCGGCTGATGTGACGGGTATTTTTGGGAAGTTTTCCCTGGGATTCTCCCATTCGGGCGAATCTCCCGTGCCGACCATGATTTCGGTGGAGGATGAGGTCTCTCTGCCTTTGGGAGAGGCTCTGGCTGTGGCCGATGTGTCGGATGCCGCCAGCGCCGAGGACTTGGTGCGTGCGTTTTTGGCTCGGCTTCAGCCGGCGATCGATGGCGCCTTTGGCGGAAATGCTGGTCGCCGGACTCCGCTGATCCGCTGGGAAGCCGGAGAGGGAGGTGACAGCGCCCGGGTCCAGTTGCTGGGTATTTTGGAGTTGCCAGAGGATGAGTTCGAGGGATTCCTCGCTGAAAACGGTGACTTCGACCCGATTCTGGAGGAAGCCGAGGTCGAGGCCCATGGTTTGAGGGAGACGGCCGCGGCGTTGACGGTGCTCGGACTCTCGGTGCTTGCGTCTCCATCCGCAGAGGCTGGGCTCTTGAAGAATCTCTTTGGCAAGAAGGAGGGCCGTCCCGCTCCTGCCGCCCAAGTCCAGACCACCCAAAAGACCCAACAGGCCCGGCAGGGATGGGTGGATGTGCACAAGGACGCCAAGATCGAGAAGAAGCTGTTGGAAAATTACGATGGCTCCGGCACGCGGATCATTGTCGACGTCAGCAGGCAGCGCGCGTTTGTACTGGTCAACGGACAGATCGCCATTGATACGGCTGTCTCGACCGCCCGGTCCGGAAAGTACACTCCGCGGGGTTCTTATCAGATCACCGAGCGGGTCCGGAGCGGCAAACATTCCACCATCTACGGCTGCGAGATGCCCTACTGGATGCGCCTGAACGATACCGCGATCGGCCTGCACATTGGTGACCTGCCCGGCTATCCGGCATCGGCGGGATGCGTCCGCTTGCCCTACAGTGTCGCTCCCTACATTTTTGACAGCGCCCGGAATGGCACTCAGGTCAAGATCGTCGATTCGTGGGATCTCGTCTCGAATCTCTGGGAGGCGGCTCCCACTGGTGAAGAGCCTGTTTTGGTGGCTTCGGCTGCGGTGGCGCCGTGAATTGGCAGGGAAGGGGAAGATCTTGGTTGCCGATCATCCCAGTGTGTGAAAAGCCGAAGGTAATTGAGCAAGCAAATGTCGGTTAATCCTCACGCTGTGAGAATGGTCGGATTTTCAGTTGCGCGAGCATGTATTATCTGCGACTTGAAGGGTAGTATGCTCTACCGAAAAGATCTATTGGCGATGGGGCTTGCATTATTCGTTGGCTCATGCGAGAAGCCGCCGACGGCACAGCAAACTCCTCTAGAAAAGCCCGCTGAATCAACACGGCTGGATTTTCCGGTCGATAAAACTCTCACGGACAACAAGGGGCGACGGATCGAAGCGTCCATTGTCGGACGCACCGAGGATCGGATTTACATAGTGCGGCGTCCGGACGGCTTGAAAAGCGAGTTCCCGATTGCCTCTTTGTCCGAATCGGATCAGGAGTATGTGCTAAGTTTCAGAATTCAGACGCCACCCGCTGGCTTTTTCAAGAAGACTGAAATCAGCAATTCCGCTTCCAAGAAGCAAGGTGGATACGTGCAGTCCCGCCTTGATGCCATCGAGAGGCTGGAGTTAGAAAACAGATTGTTGCTAGGAGAGATAGATGCCACGACTAACTCGATGTTGAGGCAAACTAAGTTATCGAAGGTGAAAAGAAACACAGAGGAGATTGCACGGTTGAAGTCTGCTATTGACAATTACCGATTGGACAATCCTTGATTCACGGAGCCTTGGATGACTTTTAAGCAAGGGCGGATTTCAGGTTCTATTGGTCTGTCGACTGGCGGACGCTATTTTCTGGCGAGCAGATCTTGATGATTCGAAGACGGAAGTAACTTATGGGGCATGATTTCGCCGGATCTTAAAAAGCGATCACCCGTCTCCCGCGGCGGGGGGCTGATGGCTGGTGCTGCCTTGTCCGCCATTGGGGTGGGGGTCATCCTGGCTTCGGACGGCCCCGGTTGGACCGAATGGGGCCTGTTTTCGATCGCACTGATTGGACTTTTGGGGTTGGTCTTTTGGAAGGCGGATGATGACCCCAAGGTGACGGAGGATCGGCTCATCGAAGTGGCCCGCGAGGCCATCCATGCCGAAGCGGCGAGGCTGGACTCCAAGCGGGTGGACTTGGAGAAACGCCTGATGGCCTACGGTGAATGGATGGAGTTTCCGGACTTCGATGAACTGAGGCAGGGCGACTGGGCGTCGATGGGCCGGTCGAGTCGGGATGAAGAGGTCGCCCGTTTGTTGGCTTCGGAGTCCGACCAGGTCCTGGCCCGATTCTCCGACGGCACCTATTTCTCGGAAGGCCGCTTCCAGACCCGTCAGTTTCTTCTCGATCTCTTCGGGTTCGTCGAAAAGGTCGCCAAGATTCACCAACCCGAGTCGGAGCGACCGATTCTTGAGACCAATCTGGAAGCCTTGCTCAAAGCGGTGAACCGGGCATCGCTCCAAGTCATCCTTTTGTTGGAGGAACTCCCGTTGATTGAAGCGAAGGACCTGAATCTGAGGAAAGTTTCCGAAAGTGTCAGGACGGCCAATCTTGTTTACCAGAAATACGAAGAGATTTCACCGTATCTGGAGCCGGTCCGCTATTTGTGGCAGGGGAGCAAGCTTCTGCTGATGTCAAATCCCCTCGTGGCAGCCGGTTGGATCGCCGGCTCGGAACTGTTGTGGAAAGGCGGCAAGCATCTGGGCAAGAGAGCCCTCGATGTCTACCTGTTGAGCCTCGTCAGGCAGTCCCTCGGCATCATCGCCTGGGAGACGTCCAGCATCTACGACCGGACCCATCGCTATCGCAATCCCGATTGGGTGTATGGAGTGGAATTGGCTCACCTGATCAGCCATTTTTCCATGGATCGGGAGACCCTGCGGTCGGCATTGAAAGAATTTGGCAGCATTCCCCTGAAGAGTAGCTACGATCGTATCTTCCTCTATCGCTGTGTCGCCCAACAGGTCAGTCCCAGGCCGGAGAGATTCTGCCAGAATGAGTTGCTGAGTTCGGAAGTGAGGGAGCAGATCCTGAAACGACTGGAGTCCTTTCGCTCATCACATCTCAAGTCGGCAGGGGAAAAGGAGATTGCGAAATGGCGCCGGGGAGCGATCGCTCGGCTGGACCTGCCCGACCGGCAGTGAAGGGGGGGGCGTGGCAGTCAGAAGGCGCCAGTTGCCAGCTGAATGTAGCGGGAGCCGCTCGCCGAGATGATGGCCTGGCTGCCGGTGCCGCTGATCCGCCCGAGCGTGTTGAAAGCGTGATTCACCTTCGACTCACGCACCCAAGTCACAGCAGGCAGGGAAACACCGCGGGTGCTTGGGGCGATCGCTAGGGGGACGCCGACGTGATTGAAGGTGAACTCCCAACTGGCATTGCCTGAAGCCTTCTCCATGTCGCGCCCGAGCCAGGGATACCGCTTCAGCAGCTCCGGCGTCCCGCGGTTTGGAACGGCGACGCGGTAGTAGGGGACATCGCGGGCGAGATAGTCGGACAGCTTGATCTGGGGATTGTCGCGGTGGGAGTGGTACAATCCCGCCACATCGACTCCGACGAGGTTGAAGCCGTTGTAATTGCCGTGCCAGTTCTGGGTCGTGAAATGAAGATCGTACCAGTTTTGAAACCGGGAACTCAGCATCAGGGCCACCTCCACGTGGACATGGGCGCGCTCGCGATTGATTCCTTCGCCGGTGTAGCCGAGACGGCCGATCCGCTGTCCCGCCTTCACCGGTTGGCCGGCTGAAACCATGGCCGACTTCAGGTGGGCATAGAGAGAGTAAAAGGGGCCTTCGCCACGGTCGTGTTCGATCACAACATAATTGCCGTAGTTGGAGCGGTTCGGCGTGGTGCTGACATAGACGACATTTCCATCCGTGATGGCGAACACATCATCGAGAGGCTCGCCGGCGGCATCGCGACGGACCGGGCGGATGTCGATGCCCTCGTGGAACTTGGTGAAAATGATGCCGTGCTCGGTTCGCTTCTGGTCTCGGGTGAGGCCGTATCGGCCAGCGGACCAGGGCTTGGATCGGACCCCCTCGAAGTTCCGGTCGGTGTACATGTAGAATTTCGACGGGTCATCGGAGAAGATCGCGTCGTTCTCGGTAGGGAGCACCAGACCGAGAGGACCGGCATGAGCCGAGGAGCCGGTGAGGGCCAGAACGGCCGATGAAATGAGAGCAGCGTGGAAAAGCCGGGTCCGGAGGAGCGTCTGGGGCATTGAGCGTGGCGGTTGTGACTTTGGCTGTCGGACGGTTGAATTCTGCGATCGGCTCCGTTCACTCGGGCCGGTAAATTGACGTCGGATCGAGTTGCCGCTCCTTGACGAGTGGCTTTTCAGTCTGATCGGAATGCGGAAACCGCTTCTCAAAAGCCTTGAGATGGGACTTCGCCAAGCCCTGCCACACCACGATGATCCCGTCGTCCACGGGGCGGTCGATGAGCACGGCACTGTAGGGCGCGTTGGCGATCCGCACCCCGAGCAGTTTGCCCTGATGGGTCAGACACAGGCCCTTGAGCTGCTGGGCCGCGTTTGGAGTCAATTTGAAGGCCGCCCCGAACGTCTGGCCGTCTTGCGAAACAAAGGGATAAAACCACGCGATATCGTGGTCGGTGAATTCGGGCACTTTCTTGAAGTAGTACTGCCGCATCTCATTGCCCAACTTGATCGGGGAGGCAAACTCCGGAGCCTCTTCCTCGACACCCTCGACATGAAAGGTGATCAGGAACGACTGCGCCTTCTTCCCCGCTCCGAAAGCGGGCGATAGGGTGGCGATGAGGAGGAGGACGATGGCGATGCGGCGGATCATGCGACCATAACTAGCATGCGGACGGCCTGACGCGCAACCTCCGAGGCTCTGTCCCCCCAATCCGGGCCGTCATCGAGCGAACGTAGCGACTTCTCCCGCCCAATTCGCGGCCGTGGCACGCAGGAGGGCTGCGGCTTGGGCCATGGCGGCCGGGGCCGGCAGGCCGCCGGCTTCGATGGGGATGATGTGGGCAAAAATACGCTCCAGATCGGGCCGAGCCGCGGGATCGACGACTCCGGCGAATGCCACCACTGGCTTCTCGAGGCGCCGCGCGAGTTCGGCGACTCCTGCGGGGCCTTTTCCGCTCAAGGTCTGGCGGTCCAGACTGCCTTCGCCCGTGATCACCAGATCGGCCTCGGCCACGGCGGGCTCCAGCCCGAGAATTTCCGAAACCAGATCAAATCCAGGGCGCAGCCGGGCGCCGCAGAAAACCAGGCAGCCAAATCCCAGGCCTCCTGCCGCGCCGGCTCCGGGCGTTTCGGCGGCGAGCCGGCCTGCCGAGCCGGTGAGGGACACCAAATGGGCCAGCCTCGATTCATGGCGGTCAAAGTCGGCGGCACTCAGCCCCTTTTGGGGCCCATAGACCCGGGTGCAGCCCGTTGGGCCGAGCAGGGGATTGGTCACATCACAGGCCACGACGACTTCCGGCAGAGCGATCCGGGCCGTGGTATCGATCCGGTGGACGCGATCCAGGTTCGTGGGCAGATCCGCCACCAAATCGCCAGAGGCATCGAGAAAGCGCACCCCGAGGGCAGCCGCCATGCCCGTGCCGCCATCGTTGGTTGCGCTGCCCCCGATGCCGAGCAACAGCCGCTGCGCTCCCACCTCGATGGCGTGACGCATCAGCTCACCCGTGCCGCGGGTGGAGGCGCGCCAGGGGTCACGCTCATCCGGGCTCACCCGCCACAGGCCCGATGGCTCTGCCATTTCGATCACCGCGGTCCGGCTGGAGTCGATCCAGCCGTAGCCGGCTTCCACCCGTCTGCCGAGCGGGTCGGTAACGTCCGTGGTGATCCATTGTCCGCCGGTTGCCAGAGTGATGGCCCGTGCCATGCCTTCGCCGCCGTCGGCAATCGGCAGTTCCCGGATCTTCACCGCCCTGGCGCCCAATCCATCCCGCAGGCCCGTCGCGATCGCCGAGCAGGCCTCGGGGCCAGTCAGGGAGCCCTTGAATTTATCCGTGGCCACCAGCAGCCGCAGCGGTCTATCGGCCATGGGATTGGGTCGGGACTCAGAGGCTTTCCAGATGGGAACGGATCTCTTCCCACACCTCTTTCAGGTCGGGGTCGCGCCGGGCCTGACGGCGCAGGGCATCATCCATCTCAAAGGAACGCTTCAGCCAGTGACAGGCCGAGTTCACATTGCCCAGCCGCGCGTCGTAGCAGCCGAGGTTGTAGAAGTAGATTGGCTCTTCCTTCAGCGTGTCCGGGCCTTCCATCAGCAATTCACGCGCCTCTGCGGTCTTCCCCAGTTCGTGCAGGCAGTAGGCACCATGTATGTAGCCCGCGGCATCGTCGGGGCAGACATCGCAAAGCTGGCGGCACACCGCGAGTCCGTCCTTCCACTCCCGGGCCGTGACATGGAGTTGGATGCGCAGTTTCAGGGTCGCAGGCCGGGCGCGCTCCTCCACGGACAGCTCCGCGAGGCGGGCCCAAGCCTCGTCCAGCATGCCGAGTTCGTAATAGCCTTGGGCGGCGATGAAAAGGTGGTTCGGTTCCATGGCGACAGGATGGCACGGCGGCGACGGGGTATCGTCCGGGCCGAATGACAGCGGAAAAGATCGCTCATTCCGCGTCCCGCGGCAACCAAATCGAGCCTTTCTGGACCCTGACCCGAAATGGCCCGGATCAATGCTCCTCCGACTCCGTTTCCTCGATCGTCGCCTTGGCCAGCAGTTGGTCGATCAGCCGATTGATGCCCGTTTCCCGACGCCGGGTCACATACTGCTGCTGCAGTTGATCGCGCAGGGTCTCGAACGGCACCGGCTCGGGTTCCTTGCGGTCGGTCACTTGGAACAGGTGAAAGCCGAAGTGGGTGGCGATGATCGGGCTGATCTCGCCAGTTCGCAGGGAGAACGTAATCGACTCGATCTCCGGCATCGTCTCGCCCATTTTGAAAAAGCCGAGGTCGGTCTCGTCCTCGCCCTTGTCGCTGACCTCGCGGGCCACGGCGAAAAAGTCGGCCCCGTCGAGCAGTCGTTCCCGCGCCTCGCGGAGTTCGCGGTAGCAGCGTTTCGCGTCGGGATGCGATTTGGGCTCCTTGAAAATCTGGGCCACCCGTACCTGCTCCTCCGTGAGGTAGTCCTTGATGTTCTCCTCGTAGAAACCCCGCAGATCCTCCTCCGTCGGGTCGGGATCAGGGCCGAGTTCCTGCTCCAGCACCTTGTCCACCGCGATGCTCATCGCGACGCGCTTGCGGATCCGGTCGAGGTCCTTTTCCCGGTAGCCGGTGTTCTGGAAAAACTGCTCCTCGCCCCCGTGATCCGCCTTCAGGCGTTCGATCATCTCCGCGATTTCTTCTTCCGACGGCTCGCCGTAACGCACCCGCGACTCCTGTACCAGCAGGGTGCGGTTCAGCACGTTCTCCCGCGCATAGCCGCGGAATTCCGTGTCCCGGTCGCAGCAGACGACCTCGCCGAGATTGATGTAGTGTTCCTTGATCGCGTCGAATTCCTCTTCGAGGACGTCGTCGCCGATGGATTCGCCGTTGACGATGAGTGCCATAATGCGCCCATCTTCGGCCGGGCAGGGATGGGTTGTCAACCGGGGTGAAACCGGCATCGCGTTTCCGATGCAACAGGGTCTGATCGGTGACCAGACCCTGTTCGATCGGAAAGCGGAAACCGTCAGGGATGCCGCACTGGCGGGGCGTGGGGGGCATCAGCCCACCGCCGCCAGTTCCGCCGCGTACAGTTCGGCCGTCTTGGCCTTCAGGTCATCCAGAGAGATCTCGCCCTTGTCGTGCTTTGCGAGCAGGGCCTTTTGGGCGAGGTAGTCCTTGTTCACCTGGCCGGCCTTGCTCTGGAGCATGCGCCAGGCCTTGCGACGCTCGACGCAGAACAACACGGTCTGCCGGGATACAGTGTAGTAGCGGAATTTGCCATTCACCTCGGTCTTGATGTAAACGCCAAAGTCCGGGACATAGCTCCGGTGCGCGGGATCGAAGACGCGGCGCTTGATCACGTCGTCCTGGGTGATGAGGGCGAGCATGTCGTCCAACGCGATGAATTCGCCGGTCTCCTCTGGCTTGATCGCCTTCAGGTGCTTGCGGAAGCGCGCCTCGGTGGTGGCCCAGTGGGCGACGGTGTAGCTGAACTTCGTCTTGTCGCTGTAGGCGGCCTGATACCAGTCGCGATCCAGGCTGGGGTTGCCCTTCAGGTCAAAGCTCTCCTGGGAGGTCTCGCCGCCCTGGGGATTGAAGACGAACTCGGGCATGCCGCGGGAGTCGCGGGCCAGCTTGGCCTGGTGGGCGGACATGTCGTCGGCCACACCGTGCTCGGGCTGGCAGGTGGTATAGCATTGGAAGAAGGCCGTGCCGCGGTATTCGAGGCCCTCCAGCACGCTCTGGTAGAGCTTCGCCGCGTTGGCCATGGAGACCTGGGCAATGTAGGGGCTGCCATGGCCGCTGGTGAGGATCTCGGCGACGTTCTTTTTCTCATGCAGCTTGCCCTGGCTGGCCTTGCCGAACTGGTTCATGTCGTAGCCGCCGAGCATGTTCGAGCTGTCGGAGTTCTGCCCGCCGGTGTTGGAGTAGACCTGGGTGTCGAGCATGACGCCCTTCACGTTGGGGCGGTTCTGCAGGATGACCTTGGACAGATTCTGGAAGCCGATGTCGCCCAGCGCGCCGTCGCCACCGACGATCCACACCTTGGGCAGTTCCTTGATCTCCTGCTCCGTCATCTCAATGTCGGTCAGGTGGGTGAGATCCCAGTAGCCGCCTTCGTCGATGACACCGGAGCCGCTGTCCGCGGCGCTCTGGTCGCCGAGCAGGGCCTTGGCGAGGCGCTCGGGGGCGACGGAGCGGCGGGCGTGCTGGAGCAGCAGGCTCTCGCCCAGCAGCCACGAGATGGTCGGGCCGTCCTGGAAGAGGCTGTTCATCCATGGGTAGGGATGCGGATTCGACGGCGGGGTGGAGCCGTAAACGGTGTTGCAGCCGGTCGAGGCGCCCATGAACATCACGCTCATGCCGTTGGCGAGACGGCCGTCGGTGCTCTGGAGCTGCTTGTGGTTGAAGGCATCGACCCGCAGCACGCTGGCGATGGCGGAGACGATGTCCTCGTCGGAGATGGGGCCGTTCGCGGCGATGCGCCGGCGCGTGTCGGCATCGTTCTCACCGCCGAGGCCCATCAGGATGTGCGCCACGGCCTGCCGGAAGAGGTCATACTCCGCGGCGTCGCGGGCCTTCAGCTCGGCGAGACGGGCAGCGCCGTCGGCTTCGATGCGGTCGGCAAAAGCCAGCAGGCGCTCGGCTTTGCGGTGATAGACGGGCCGCATGTAGGCCTCGGTGACCGACGCGATGGCGCGCAGGATCGATTTCTCACCACAGCCGGCGCAGGCGCCGTCTCCGGAGACGAGGGCCTCGTAGTTGCGCCGCACCATGAGGTGGTTGCGCAGCGCCGCGGGGCGGGAATCCTCCGGCTTCTGGTCGTCGTAGAGGCCGAGATACTTCTGCGAGGTGTCGGGCAGGAGGCGGGAGAAAATCTGCGCGCTGGTGAGGCGGTAGTTCAGGTCCTCGGTATCGGGCACCATGACGAGCGCGTTGTGATCGCCGCACTGTTCGACGCACTCGCCGCAGCCCTTGCACAGGTCACTAACGAAGATGGAGAACACGCCGCCCTGGCCGGGGCTCTTCTTCTCGATCGACCGGTAGATGGCCGGCACCTTGGCGTAGGCCACGGGCACGAGGTCGAGGATGGTGATGAACTCGTCCTTGGTCTGCTGGCTCAGGCCGCCGTTGAGCGCGGCCAACTCGGAGTCGATGATTTCCTTGAACGGCACCGATTCCTTGGCATCGATGGCGGCATTCATCCGGTCGCGGGCGCGGGTCTCCACCCCGGGCAGGGCGGCCAGCAGCAGGTCGCGCTGGGCGGGATCGTTCACGTAGTTCCGCGCCGCGGTGGCGAGGATGGTGGACAGGTCCTGCGCGGTGTTCGGCAGGGCGGTGTCGGGGCAGGCGCTGATGCACTCCATGCACTGGGTGCAATTCTCCGGGATGTAGAGCGGCGTCTCGCGGCGGGCGACGTACTTCGACGCCGTGGCGCCGGTGCCGGCGGCCATTACGCCCACCGAGGCCAGCGCGCCGGCCGGCTGGTGGTAGCCGAGGCCGTTGCGGAACTCGCCGTCGAATTTCGCCAGCGTTTGGACCGGGTAACGTGCCGGCTGACCGGGAGCGATGCCCGGCGTGCCCAGGCCGGCGTAGCCGCAGCCCGCAGTCGGAAGGATGGTCTGCTCGCCCTGCGGCAGCACGGGGGTGAGGCGCATGCTGGAGCGGTCCTCGTCATCGATGTCGCCGTAGGGGATCTCGGTGACGCGGTTGTAGCCCTCCTGCATGACCTTCATGTTCGACTCCACCACGGCGGCGCCGAATCGGCCGAACTTCTTCTCGTACTGGGCGCGGACGACCTCGTCGAAGCGCGACTCGTCGATGTCGAACACCTTGAAGAACGGCGACACGCGGAAAAACGCGCCGAGGAAGCTGTTTCCCTGCATGCGGAGCTGCAAGTCCGGCCGGTCGGTCGCGGCCTTGGCGATCTCGAAGCCGGGCAGGGTGAAGACGCGGATGCCATTTTCCCGGACAAAGTCGCGGTACTTCTTCGGGATGCGCTTCCACGCCATCTCGGGCGATTCGCTCGATTCCCAGACCAGCGCGCCGCCCTTCTTCAGGCCCGCGAGCGGATTGGTGTGGGTGAAGGCCTTCGGGTCGCAGCAGAGCACGATGTCCACGTGGTTCAGCTCGCAGTTCACCCGCACCGGAGCCGGGGCGGCGACGAGGTAGTAGTTCGTCGGGGCGCCCTTCTTCTCCGAGCCGTACTTCGGGTTGGCGTTGACGAACAGGTTGGACTCGCCGCGCTCCTGCTCCAGCAGGTGGGCGAAATCGCCGATGATCTCGCCGAGGTTCTTGCCCGTGGTGATCATGCCCCAGCCGCCGATGGAGTGGAAGCGGGCCGCGATGGCTCCGTTGGGCAGCAGGGAGGGGGTGTCCTTGGAAATGACCGCGTAGGGATGGTCCACGCCGAGGACGAAGAAATTCTCCCCGTCGGCCGCGGTGCGGCCATCCTTGCGCGCCGTGGCGCCGGTGGCGAACTCATAGGCGCCCAGGCTGTGCTCGGGCCGGAAATCGCGCGAGCCCACCCCGTAGGTGCCGTTGAAAATCCGGGGCATCTCGTCGGGAGCCAGCGCCGGGACCTTGCCCTTGCCGCCGTTCTGGTGCGCTTCGAGCCCTTTGGTCAGCGCGGTGCGGATGTCGCGGCCGATGGGATTGTCGCCGGCCATGCCCTCGTCGGTCCGCTCGATGATGATGACGTTCTTCTTGCCGCGCAGCGCCTCGATGATGGCCGCCTCGGGGAAGGGCCGGATCACATTGATGTGGATCGAGCCCACCTTCGCGTTGCGCTGCTCGCGGAGGTAGTCGCAGGCCGCCTCGATGTTTTCCGCCGCGCAGCCGAGGGAGACGAACACCGTGTCCGCATCCTCCGTCTGATAGCAGTCGATCAGCCCGTAGCGGCGGCCGGTCAGGTCGCCGAATTCCGCAAAGGCCGCCTGGAGGAAGCCCAGGATCGGCTCGTTCCAGTTGTTCCGGCGAGCCGCGATGCCGTTCATGTGGTGCTCCTGGTTCTGCACCGGGCCGAGCAGGATGGGATTCTTCAAGTCCATCATCGCCGGCACCCGGCGGCGGCGCGGGCCGAACAGCTCCCGTTGCGCCTCCGTGGGGCAGTCGATGACATCGTCCGGAGCCCCCAGGTATTCCCGGAGAAAGTCCGCCTCGGGCATCAGCCAGGCGCGCTCCGAGTGCGTCGTCAGCATCCCGTCCTGCACGTTCATGCCCGGATTCAGCGCGATCTCGCACACCTTGCGCAGGATGATGGCCTGGTCCGCCGCCTGTTGGGCGTCCTTGGCGAACAAGATCGTCCAGCCCGTGTCCAGCGCCGCGTAGATGTCGTCGTGGCCGCAGTGGACGTTCAGCGCGTGCTTCGTCAGCGCGCGGGCGCCGACCTCCAGCACCATGGTCGAGCCCTTGCCCGGCGCGTGATAGTACTGCTCCATGGCGTAGGCGAGGCCCTGGCCCGAGGTGAAATTCACCACCCGCCGGCCCGTCACCGCCAGCGCCGTGGCCCCGCCCTGGGCGGCGTGTTCGCCCTCCGTCTCGATGGCGATCTTCTGGTTGCCCCACACATCCAGCTCGCCCGACGCGAAGCTCTGCTGGTACAGTTCCCCGCCCTCCGTGGACGGCGTGATGGGGTAGAACACCCCGCCCTCCGTGATCCGGGTCTCGACGTATTTCGCGACCAGCGTGTTGCCGTTGCAGGTGATGCGGATGCCCGGGTATTTCGGCCCCTGCGACGAGGCCGGGCTTTCCTTGGGCGGATCGATGGTGGTCTGGGACATGGCGTGACAGTCTGTGGGTTCGAATCGAGCTTCAGTTTCTGGAAAAAATCCTAGAGCAATCCCGTTGCCGGGTCACTCCCAAAAACGCTGGGGGCCAGGGACAGCGTCCCTTCCGGACAGGCGGGCCCCCACCGGGCGGATGGAATAGCCTGTCTGCGCCATCTGCGCAATCCGAAAACCGCGCTGGCCCTGCCGCCCGCGCCGCCGCGCTGGGTGCAGTGGCATGCGGCGGGCGGCGCGACTCCCCCCTGCGTCTCCCGGCCGCGGGAATGCCTATCCGAGATGAAAGTAGCGAGAGAGCGGCGCGTGCTCCAGCGAGTAGAGGCCGTTTTCGCCCTCTTGGTCGGCAAGCATCGCCCGGATCGCCGTTTGATCCTCATCTGGACAGGCCCGGATGGCGGCGAGCAGTTCGTCGTCGCTGCGGCTGCGCACCTCACTCATATCTTTCGGACAGGCGACCTCCAGAGCCACCAGTTTGGCGATCTGCTGGGCGCTCAGTTTGTCTGGAGCCGCGCTTTCCGCAAGGGGGCTCAGGGACGACTCGTCCAGATACCCCATCGCCTTGGCCAGAAAGAGCCGGAAACGGAACAGATTCACGAATTGCTTCAGTTTTCGGGGGTTGTGATCCAACGACCTCGCGACGAAGAAGGCGCAGGCGTGGGCGATCTGTCCATCCTGCAGGATTTCCTCCAGCCTCTCCAATCCCTCTTGGGCGGTCTCTGTCGGTGTCTCAGTCCCGCTCGTCGCAGTGACAGGAGAGGTGGACAACTCCTGCGCTGTACCGCGCCGTCGATCTCCACCAGCACCGAGCTGCCGCCCAGTGCGGTGAGTTCCACCCCGGTCGGCACGCCCGACGTGGCGGGATCGGCCGGGCGGTTCAGGCCGAAGTCATACCAGCGCGGGTCCTCGGGCCCCAGCTTCTGGTCCAGCTCCTCGATCGCCTTGCGGTAGCGGGTGCGGAAGGCCTCCAGCGCCGTCTGGACGGCATGGCACAGCACCCAGACGAGATAGCGCTCGTCGATGGACCGCGACGGGTCGTGGGCCCATCGGGTGAAGGGGGCGGGGTGGCAAGGCGGATCGGTGGGGAGGCTCATGGCGGAGACAGGTCCGAGCGTTTTACCAAAACCCGGATCAACTGGGCAAGGAAATTCCCATCGAACCGGGTATGATCGCCGATGCAACCGGGTAGGATCGGCGATGAAACAGGGTTGGATCGGAGCCGGCTGGCCTCAGCCGCGTGCCGGGTGGGCCTGGCGAAAGGCAGCCGGGGCTGGAGCAAGTCAAAGTGATTCGTAGCCGCGCTCGCCAGAGCGTGGAAGTCTGTCCGGCCTTGCCTCCAGTCCGGCGCACCACCGTCTGGCGACGGCGGCTACGGGAAGAAATCGACAGGCGGCTGATTTCCATCGGTAGCCGCGCTCGCCAGAGCGTGGACCAGTGCATCGGGCCACCGTCTGGCGACGGCGGCTACGCTTTTGGCGAGGGGGCTTGGTCGCGGGGGCAGAGCTTGGGCTGAAGCCCAAACTACTTTTTGCCCGGGCATCGGGCTCGAAGGTTGCTGGGGCCGTGAACGGCCGGCCCCCCCCCTCACAGCCCGACGCGGCGGAACAACTCGTCCAGCGGCACCTGGAGGCCGATGTAGAAGTCGCCGAATTCGCCGTAGAGGGCGCTGGCTTTGTCGAAGCGCATCTCGTAGACGATTTCCTTAATATCCTGCGAATTGTGGGCAAAGAGGGTCACGCCCCACTCGGCCTCGTCGAGGCCGGTGGAGCCGGTGATGAGCTGGCGCACACGGCCGGCAAAGGTGCGGCCGACTTTCGCATGGCCCAGCATGAGCTCGCGCCGGGTCTCGAAGTCGAGGTCGAACCAGTTGTTCCCGTCGTTGCGGCGCTTGGACATGTTGTAGAAGCAGAAGACCGGCCAGTCGGGCATGTTCGGGTAGAGGCGGTCGCTGTTGTATTTCTTCATCCGGGCGCGGAACTCCTCGATGCGGGTGGTGAGCTCCTCGCTGCCGTCGGTGAGGCCGTCCTTGGCTTTCAGCTCCTCGACGTACTGCTCCTCGGTGGTGGTGTACTCGCTGAGTTCCGTCATGGAGAGGTAGCTGTAGACGGGGCTCAGGATGTCGGGCCCGAGGGACATGGTGAGGCGCTTCTCGAAGCGGTTCGCCTGGTGCAGGTCGGCGGTGAGGAGCATGAAGGCGATGTCGGCCTTGGGCGTCACCATGCTGAAGGCGAGGAGCTGGGTGGCCTCGGTGGAGCGGATCTCCTGGATCAGGGCGGTGAGGTCGGTCTTGGCCTGGAGCTGCTCCTCGTCGGAGTAGAGCGCCCAATTCGCGCGGTCGATCTGGTAGAAGAGGTGGATGACATGCCAGCCTTCGCGGGGGATGACGCGGTCGGGATCGGTGTGGGCGGGGATCTGGGTCGGATGGCTCATGGGATGGGGTGGGGTCAATGGGAGGGGAGCGACCGGGTGGGTGGCAGGGGTGGGGAGCTGGGCAAGGCGGGAGGCGAGGGGTCGCCGGGCTCAATCAAGAACCGTCGGCGCCCCCGCGCCAGCGAAAACTTGGCTCGGGCGGGGTGGTCTGGAATCTGCTAAAAACGGGTTGCAAGGCAGTCGATTCCTCCTATTTTCCGCACCTTAGCAAGATCCAGCTCCTTCCAATCCATCCAAAACCATGGCCGATTTCGAAAACCGCTATTCCGACAACGTTTCCGGTGCGTTTTACGTCGACGATCAATGCATCGACTGTGACCTGTGCCGCGAGACGGCGCCCGACAATTTCACCCGCAACGACGACGGCGGTCATTCTTTCGTCTTCAAGCAGCCCGAGACCGACGACGAGCGCGCTCTCTGCGAGGAGGCCATGGAAGGCTGCCCGGTCGAGGCCATCGGCAACGACGGCCAGTGATCGAGGGCTGACGCCGAGCAACGGCAGTCATTTTTCCGCAAGAAGCCGCTTTCCCGATGGGGGAGGCGGCTTTTTTCGTGGGCAGCGAGACCGGTGCGGGCGCTGCGGTGCGGGGCAGGGGCGTGAGAAAGTCCTGTGCAATCGGTCCGGTCCGTGGTTCTCTGGGGACAGTCATGCCGCCGCGCGCCGATGATTTTTGGAATGAGAAGAAACCGCGATACCGGAAGTATCGGGGCATCCGTGATCGTGCGCTGGCGGATTTCCGCGGCTTTTGGGAGCCCGATGACACGGAGGCCTTTGCCCACGATGAGATCGGGGACGTGGTGGCCTCGACGCTGAAGCGTCTGGGGCTGAAACAGCGGTTCGACGAGGATCAGGTGAAGGCGGCGTGGCACGAGGTGGTCGGCGACTTCGTGTCGCGGAACTCCCAGCCCATCGGGGTGCAGCGCAAGGTCCTGCTGGTGCAGGTGCTCCAGCCGGCGGTCCACTACACGCTGGAGCGGATGAAGGCCCAGATCCTGGAGCGGATGCAGGCGCGGTTCGGCAAGGAACACATCCGCGAGGTGCGTTTCCGGATCGGCTGAGCCGCGGGGATGGCTTTTGAGGATCGGCGGTGGGTCGATGAGGCCGGGTCTGTTCGCCGATGCAACTGGGTCTGATCGGAATGCCGGGGGATCACAGCGGTGGCTCGGTCGTCCAGCGGGTCGGATGCCGGAGGCATCTCAGCCGGTAGCCGGTGGTTGAGCGCAGCGATACCACCGGTCTTTCCGGCCAAAGTCGAGCATCCCGGCGGGATGCCAGCCGGTCGCCATTCCGCGCGCCGCATCGCACGCTGGCATCCCTCCGGGATGCCCGGTTTCATTGCCATTCTATCCGGTGGTGTCGTCGCTGCGCTCCTCAACCACCGGCTAATGGCTGTGATGCCTGCGGCATCTTTTCGCTTCGAATCGCTCATTCGTGTTTGGGTTCAACGCAGAGGAGCAGAGGAGCAGAGGAGCAGAGGAGCAGAGGAGCAGAGGAGCAGAGGGCTGCTGAGATTCTCGTTCCCGCCAATCGGCCCCAATAAACTAGGGAGATTTCCACCATCTCCGCGGCCCTCGGCACCTTTGCGCCTCTGCGGTGAAACTCCCCGGGCCGGCGAGGGCCGCTCAGTGACCGGTGGTGGCGGCGGGGGCCTCGTCGGCTTTGCCGATCCAGACATCTTTGATCCAGCGCCAGGTGCGGCTGGTGAGGCTCTGGGCGTCGGAGAGGGCGATGTAGGTCAGCGGCACGAGGAACAGGGTGATGACGGTGGCAAACAGGGAGCCGTAGCCCATCGCGACGGAGACGGGGGTGAGGAACTGGGCGTGGGTGCTCTGGGCGCCGGTGCTGAAGAAGAAGGGGGCGAGGTCGGCGAGCCAGGTGCCGCTGAAGATGAGGGGGACGAGGCCGAAGAAGGTGGTGATCTGGGTGAGGAAGATGGCGCGGAAGCGGTGGACGCCGCCTTTCTGCACGGCCTCGCGCAGGGGCATGCCGCTGGCGCGGAGGTCGTTGATCTCGTCGACGAGGACGAGGGTGTCATTGACCACCACGCCGCAGACGCCGAGGATGCCGAACAGGGACATGATGCTGAGAGGCAGGTCATGGGCGAGGTGGCCGAGCACGGCGCCGACGATGCCGAAGGGCACGACCAGGAGCACCACGAAGGGCTGGGAGTAGCTTTTGAAGGGCACAGCCATGAGGGCATACATGCCGGCGAGCACGATGAGCAGGGACAGGAGCATCTGGGAGCCGCTCTCGGCCTGCCGGCGGGCCTCGCCCTCGAAGGTCCAGCGGATGTGGCCGTGGCTGGCGAGGAGTTGGTCGATGTGGGTTTTGATCTGGGCGCGGAGGGCCTCCAGGTCAGTGGTTTTCTTGTCGGCATCGGCGGTGATGTTCATGGCGCGGCGGCGGTCGACGCGCTTGATGCTGGTGAAGCTCTTCACGACAGAAGCCTCGGCGACGGTGCCGAAGGGAATCTCCAGCCCGTCGGCGGTGCGCACCCGCATGGTCTCCAGGGTGGCGAGATTGCGGCGCTCGTCGCGGGGCAGGCGCAGCATGACTTTCACTTCGTTGCGGCCCCGCTGGATGCGCTGGACTTCGTCGCCGTAGAAGGCCTGGCGGACCTGGCTGGCGAGGTCGTTGACGGTGACGCCGAACTGGCGGGCCTCGGGCTTGAGGCGGAGCTGGATCTCATTGCGCCCGGAGTCGAGGGTGTCATTGATGTCGAACAGGGCGGGGTAGGTGGAGAGATGTTCCTTGATCTTGGCGGAGATCTCGAGCAGCTCCCGCGGGTCGGTGCCGGTGAGCTGGATGTCGATGGGATCGCCGCTGCGCATGATCTCGGCCCGGAAGGTGATCTCCTCGGCACCGACGATGGGGCCGATGCGGCGGCGCCACTCGGAGGCCATATCGACGGTGTTCACGTCGAGGCTGCGCTCCTCGGGGCCGTAGGTCTCCATGACGACGCCCCCGATGTGGGAGCCGGGGCTGTTCGAGGTGCCGCGGCCGGTCGAGACGGTGGTGCCGGTGGAGGCGACGATGTGTTTGATGACGCTCTGGCCGTCGGGGCCGACGTACTCGTCGCGCATCTGCTCGGCGATCTCGTAGATGCGCTGGATCTGGGCGTCGGTGGTCTCAAAGGGCGTGCCGTCGAGCATGGTGAGGCGGCAGTCGATCCGCTCGCTGGGCACGCGGGGGAAATAGGTGGTCTGGATGCGGCCGCCGGCATAGAGGCCGATGAGCACGGTGAGCCCGCCGAACATCAGGGCCAGCACGGTGTAGGTGTGGGCCACGCAGTAGCGGATGGAGGGCCGGTAGACGCGGTCGATGAACCATTGCAGGCCGGCGCCGGAGAGGCGGTGCACCGGTGCGAGCAGATCTCCGGCCCGGCCGAGGAAAGGGGTGGCGAGGTGGCTGGGGAGGATGAGCTTGGTCTCCAGCAGGGCGATGAGCATGACCGTGATGAACACGATGGCGATGGGCTTGAACATGCTGCCCCAGTCCGAGGAGTCGAAGGCCATCGGGATGAAGGCCATCACGGTGGTGAGGACGCCGAAGGTGATCGGCACGGCCATGCGCCGGGTGCCCTGAATCGCCGCCTCGAGAGGTGGCAGGCCGCGCTGTCGGTAGCTGTCGCAGCTCTCGCTGATGACGATGGCGTCATCGACCACGATGCCGAGGACGAGGATGAAACCCATCAGGGAGGACAGATTGATGGTAATGCCGAGGTAGGGCATGAGGGCGAAGGCCCCGAGGAAGCTCATCACCATGCCGACGCCGACCCAGATGACGGCCTCGAGCCGGAGGAACAGGCCGACGCAGAGGAAGACGAGGATGAGGCTGCTCTGGGCATTCTGGCGGAGCAGGTCGATGCGCCCTTTGACGATCTTGGAGCGATCGTTCCAGAAATCAAGTCTCACCCCATCGGGCAGGGTGTTGTTGGCGGAGTCGATGTATTCCTTGACCCGCTCGCCGATGGTGATGGCGTTCTGTTTGCCCTCGCGCATCACGGTGATCATGACGCAGGGGCGGCCGTTCAGTTTGACGATGAGGGGATTTTCCGTAAAGCCGTCGATGATCTTTGCGATCTCGCCGAGGGTGAGCTTGCTGCCGTCAGGGCGGGTGAGCACCGGGACGCGGGCGTAGTCGTCGCCCGTGTAGGCCCGGCCGCGGGTGCGGATGGAGACATCGCCGGAGTCGGTCTGCACGACGCCGGCCGGGAGGTCGATCGCGCTCTCGCGGATGGCACGGCTGATGGAGGCGAGGCTGAGGTTGTACTTTTTCAGCGTGGCCTCGGGGATCTCGATGGCGATCTCCTCTTTCCGCACGCCGGCGATCTCGGCGTGGGAGATGCCGGGGAGGGCGGCGAGTTCGTCGCGGGTCTGTTCGGCGAGGCGTTTCAGGTCGCGCTCGGCCATCTCGGCGCTCAGGATGACGGTGATGACCGAGTGGAAGGAGTCGTCGAGCTGGATGATGGGCTTTTCGGCGAGGGTCGGGAAGTTCGGGATCGAATCGAGGCGGATTTTCACGTCCTCCATGACGGTGCGCGGGTCCTCGTCTTCGTTGACCTCGATGAGGACGGTGCCGCCGCTGCTGCTGGCGGTGGAATTGATGTGCTTGATCCCGCCAACGGGCTGGAGGGCCTCCTCGATCTTGAGGACGATGTTTTCCTCGGTCTCGTCCGGTGAGGAGGCCGGGTAGGGGACGTTGACCGAGATATACCGCGAGGGCATGTCCTGGAAAACCTCCAGCGGGATCTTGTCCATCCAGAGCGTCCAGATGCCGGTGGCCATGACGGCCAGCATCAGCAGGTTCGCGGCGACGCCGTTTCTGGCAAACCACTCGATCACCGGAGCGTCAGGAGGAGGTGCGGTCGCTCTTTTCGGCCGGTGGCCGGCTGGCTCCGTCCTGCCGGGGGGAGGCGATCTCGGGCGACTCGGTGGCGCCGTCTATGGTGGGCAATACCGAGGCGCCTTCCGCGGCGAAGGGGATCGGGGTCAGGCAGAGGATTTCTCCAGGGGCGGGCGATTTGCCGGGGCGCGTGCCGATGACGATCTGCTGGGCGTCGCTGTAGAGGGGATCAACGGTGACGCGGCGCAGCTTGTTTTCCGCCGTGATGAGGATGATTTCATTTCCCGCCCGGACGGCGCGCCGGGGAATGACGAAGACATCGGTGAGCACGGAGCCCTGGATCTCGGCTTCGACGAATTGGCCGATCTTCAGCGGCGGGCCGACGTTGCGTTTGCGGCCATAGGGGTCGTTGATCTGGGCAACGGCGGTGATTTGCCGGGTCGCCTCGTCGATGGCGCTCTCGACCCGGACGATGGCACCCTCCCACGTGGCGGGCTTGCCTCCGATCCGGGAATGCAGCTTCACGGGTGCCGAGGTGCCGGATGCGTCGCCATCGCGGAAGTGCTCCGGCAGATCGAGGAATCGCATGTCGCGCTCCGGCAGGGGCAGGCGGATCTCCACGTAATCCACGGCAAAAACGGTGCCCAGGGGAGTGCCTTGCGAGACGAACTGGCCGAGGTCGGCCGACTGTTCGAGGACCTGGCCATCGTAAGGGGCGCGGATCACGGTCCGTTCGAGGTCCCGCTCGGCTTTGGCGATGCGGGCCTTGGCGGATGCGACGTCGGCTTCGGCTTTGGCGACTTGAGGGAGGCGCAGGGCGAGTGGGCTTGGCTCGCCGGATTTGCCGAGCGCCCGCCAGTTCTCGCGGGCCTGGTCGGCTTTGGCTTTTTCCTCCACCAGTATTACCTCTGCCTGAGCCAGCTCAGCCTTGGCCACGACGATCGCGGTCTCGTAGTCGACGGGGTCGAGCTTCAGCAGGACATCGCCGGCGGAAAAAAAGCCGCCCGGCCGGAAGGACGGGCTCACCTCGATGATGCGGGCGGATACCTCCGGGAGCAGGGCGCTGCGGGTGCGGGGCTGGACGGTGCCCTGGGAGCGGACGTGGACGGGGAAGCTGGTCGGCTGAAAGCGGGTGGCTTCGACCCGCATCAGCACCGGAGGCGCTTCGATCGTCTCGGGCTGGGGGCGGTTTTCGATGAACCACCACGCCCAGTAGCCACAGGCTCCGAGGATCACGAGAGGGAGGACGGCTCGGAAAAAACGATTCATCGGCTGGGGGAAATCGCGGAACGGGGCGAAAAGACTGAGACCGAAACCGTCATGTGTGATTTCTCCGAACGCAAGCGCCTGCATCGCCCGAGATGCGCCTGCGACCCGCGGGACATGAGGCGGCGCGGTGGAGGGAAGGGAACGCTGTCGAGCCGTCCGTCGGATGCGGGCCGGCTGCGGAGTGCGGAAAGATGGTGCACGAGGACGGGATCGAACCGCCGACCAACTGGGTGTAAACCAGCCGCTCTACCGCTGAGCTACCCGTGCATCGCCTGGTCGCGAAACCGGACGCGGATTGTCGTCCGGAAAGGTGGTGGGAAGTGTCCTTGGAACGGGCTCAGGATCAAGCGAAATCGGTTGGAATTCCGGCGACGCAAAAGACTTTGTGAAAAATTTCACAAAGTTCTTGCGATGACTGGGGGGACGGTATAGAAACAGCGTGCCCGGAGCCAGGGCTGACCCCGGCCGGCTTGGGTGTCCCTCTCTTTCAACCTGACAATCGCGAGTCCGATTCATGGTTCCGACCGTTTCAACCCTGTTCACCGTCCCGCCGATGCTGGCTGCCGTTCCGCTGAATGCGGAGAGCCTGTTCGGCTTCGTGACCAACTCGATGTTCGTCGCAGTGATTGTGACGACAGTGATCCTGCTCTTTACCCGCATGGCCACCCGGCGGATGGAGACCATTCCCGGCAAGAAGCAGAATCTGGTCGAGTTCGTCGTCGAATTCGTCCTGACGGAGTTGGAGGGCATTCTCGGTCGCAAAATCGCGCTGAAGGTGTTTCCCCTGCTTGCGACCATTTTTGTCTTTATCCTGGTGTCGAACTGGTTCGGCTTGCTGCCGGGTGTTGGCTCCATCGGATATGGTGAGCAGACCGGTCCGCTGACGCTCGATGCGTCAAAGCACTACACGCCCTATCTGCGGCCGGCGACGGCTGACTTGAACATGAACCTCGGCATGGCGGCCGTGTTCATGATTGTCTGGCTCTATATTTCGATTCAGGAGGTCGGGCTCGGCGGATTCCTCAAGCACATCTTCGGTGCCAAGGGTGGCATGACTGGCTTGTTGGGTCTGTTGATGGCGGTCATTTTCTTCATTGTGGGCATCATTGAGGTGATCTCGATCCTGTTCCGTCCGGTGTCCCTGTCTCTCCGGTTGTTCGGTAATATTTTCGCGGGCGAGACGCTCCTGCACACCATGGCGGAGTTGGGTGAGAAGATGGGATGGCCGGATGCGCTGGCCTTCGTGGGCCGGGTGGTGCTGCCGATTCCGTTCTATTTCATGGAACTGCTGGTGGGTCTGGTGCAGGCGATCGTGTTCACGCTGCTGTGCGCCGTCTATGTCCAGCTTTCCACGGCTCACGATGAGGAGGAACATCATCACTGAGTGAGTCGGGCCGCGACCGGGGCGATGTATGGCTCCGGGCGGCTGAGAGAATCTCGCTGTCGGGACCATGCGCAAGGTGTGGGCGGCGGTGAAACAGAAAACAAAAACAACGTAACCTGAAAGGGAAATAAACATGATCGAAATCCTTCCACTCCTCGCTGCGGCGGCTCCGGCTGCTGCTGAAAGCGGTGCTCCGCTCGCTCTGGGTATCGCCGGTGCCGGTGCCGCCATCGGCGTCGGTCTCGTCGGCATGGCTGCCGCCCAAGCGGTGGGCCGCAATCCCACGGCCTCGGGCAAGATCCTGACCATCGGCATTCTGGGCATGGCGTTCGCCGAAGCTATCGCGATTTACGCGCTGGTGGCGGCCTTCGCTCTCGGCAAGTAATGCTTGAAGATTTTCCCGGCTTCGCGGATCGGACGGGCTGTCCGGTCCGCGAAAGCCCGGAAACCGACTCAACGACCGGAAACATTTTCACACCTTTCAGCAAGTCATGGATGTCCTCACCAAATTTGGCGTCAACTGGCCGGCCTTCATCGCCCAGGTCCTGATTGTGCTGGTCGTTTACACGGTCCTCAAGAAATATGCCTTCGGACCGGTGCTGGCCATGCTCGAGCAGCGCCGTAGCCGGATCGAGGAAGGCGAAAAAGAGCTGGTCAAAATCCGCGAGCAACTGGAGCAGGCGGATTACCGTGTGAAGGCCATGCTCGACGAGGCGAATGCCAAAGCTGAGCGCCTGATCGGCGAGGCTCGCGAGAGTGCCTCCGCTCTTCGTGAGCAAAAGACTCAGGAAGCCATTTCCGAGGCGGAGAAAATCGTCGCCAAGGCCAAGGAGGCTTCCAAGCTGGAGCACGAGCGTCTGCTGGGCGAGCTGAAGCGCGACTTCGGGCGTCTGGTGGTCGAGACCACTGGCAAGGTGACCGGCAAGGTGCTCGACGAGAAAGATCAGAGCCGCATCAATCAGGAAGCCGTTGGCCAGTTGGCCATCTGATCGTCCGAAATCGCCTCGCGACCCATCGATTTCCCCATTTCCGATCTCCCGACCGTCCCGCCATGAAGATCAGCAAAGAATCCCGTCGCGTGGCCCGGCAACTGATGAAGTTGACGGTGAAGGACGGTCAGGTCGATCCGATCATCGTCCGCCGGGTGGTGGATGGTTTGAAGCGCGACAAATCCCGCGGCTACATCGGCAAGATTGCCGCCTACGCCCGTCTGGTGCGTCTGGAGCTGGATCGCCGACATGCCGTGGTGGAAAGCGCCGAGGCGCTGGATGCCGCCACTCAGGCGAGCGTGACGACCGCTCTTCAGAAAAAATATGGAGCCGGCGTGACTTTGGAATTTTCAGTGAATCCTGCCCTGCTCGGCGGCATGCGCGTGCGTGTCGGCAGCGATGTGTGGGATGGCAGTGTGAAGGGGCGGTTGGACCGTCTCCGCGACCGCATCGGATGATGCGATATTCGAAATAACCTTTTTTAAAGACCAACGATTCAACGGACGAAGAGCCATGAGTAATATCCTCCAGGAACTGGAATCAGAAATCGCCAGCCTCAAGACTTCAGTGTCGAAGTCGAACATCGGTTTCGTGCGCGAAATCGGCGACGGTGTGGCCAAGGTCGAAGGTCTCAGCGACGTGATGCTCAATGAGATGGTCGAATTCCCCGGCGGAGTGTTCGGCCTGGCGCTTAACCTTGAAGAAACCGAGGTGGGTTGCGTGCTTCTCGGCGAGGGTCCCGATGTGAAGGAGGGTGACGAGGTCCGCACGACCGGTCGCCTGCTTCAGGTGCCCGTGGGCAAGGGGCTCCTCGGCCGTGTGGTCAACACCCTCGGTCAGCCCATCGACGGCAAGGGTGACATTGCGGCGGATACGACCTACCCGGTCGAAAAGATCGCTCCCGGCATCATTCCCCGGCAGTCCGTTTCCCAGCCGGTGCAGACCGGCATCATGGCCATCGACGCGATGATTCCGATCGGTCGCGGCCAGCGCGAGCTGATCATTGGTGACCGCGCCACTGGCAAGACCACCATCGCGGTGGACACCATCATTTCCCAGGCCAAACAGAATCGTGCCGCGGAAGAGGGGCGCCTCAAGGATCACCGCCCGCTTTACTGCATCTACGTGGCTGTCGGCCAAAAGCTCTCCAACGTGGCCCGCACCATCGCGACGCTCGAGGAGTCCGGCGCCATGGACTACACGATCGTCGTCTGTGCTTCCGCCTCGGACACCGCCACGAACCAGTATCTCGCTCCCTACGCCGGTTGCGCGATGGGCGAGTGGTTCATGGACAATGGCATGGATGCCCTCATCGTTTTTGACGACCTGTCCAAGCACGCCGTGGCCTACCGCCAGGTGTCGCTCGTGCTGCGCCGTCCGTCCGGCCGCGAAGCCTATCCTGGCGACGTGTTCTACCTCCACAGCCGTCTGCTGGAGCGTTCGGCTCGATTGAACAAGGAAAACGGTGGTGGTTCGCTGACCGCGCTGCCGATCATCGAGACTCAGGCTGGTGACGTGTCCGCCTACATTCCGACCAACGTCATTTCCATCACCGACGGGCAGATTTATCTGGAAACGGACTTATTCTATCAGGGTATCCGTCCGGCCATCTCGGTCGGTCTGTCCGTGAGCCGCGTCGGATCGGCCGCTCAGACCAAGGCCATCAAGAAGGTGTCCGGTACTACCAAGCTCGATCTGGCCCAGTTCCGCGAGTTGCAGGCCTTCGCCCAGTTCGGCTCCGACCTCGACGACGCCACCAAGAAGAAGATCGACCGCGGTCAGCGCATCGTGGAACTCTTCAAGCAGGGGCAGTATTCGCCGCTGCCTCTGGAAGTCGAAGTCTGCATCCTCTACGCCATGCAGAATGGCTACTTTGACGATGTGCCCGTCGCCAAGGTCAAGGATTGCCAGGCCAAGATGCAGGATTACCTCACCACCCGCAAAGATGCCCTGATGCAGCGCATCAGCGATGAAAAGGCTCTGAGCGACGACATTCTGGCCGATTTGAAGCAGGCGCTTGCCGACTTCAAGGCCGGTTACACTGCCTGATCGTCCACTCCGCGACCCGGAAACCCAGAACCGACGCCCCCCACCGATGGCCAATCTCCGAGACATCCGCCGACGGATCAAGTCGATCAAAAACACCGCGCAGATCACCCGCGCGATGCAGTTGGTCGCCGCCTCGAAGATGAAGCGGGCTCAGGATCAGGCCATCTCCGGTCGTGCCTACGCCGAGTTGCTCAACAAGGTGTTGGTGAATCTCAAGGAGCAGGCTGACGAGGAATCGCACCCGCTGCTTCAGGAGCCGACTGGTGGCCGTGAGTTGATCATCCTCGTCACCACCGACAAGGGACTTTGTGGTCCGCTCAACACCAACCTGCTCCGTCTCATCGGGGAGACCGCTCCCGCCGACGCTCTCTACGTCACCGTCGGGTCGAAAGGCCGGCAGTATCTGACCCGCATGAAGCGGGATCTGGTCGCCGACTTCCCGGTCAAGGATCCGGTCGATTTTGCCGAGACCAAGCGCGTGTCGAAGTTCGCCATGGAGAAATTCCTCGAAGGCGGTGTCTCCCGCGTCCGGGTGGCCTTCACCAATTTCGTCAACACGATCAAGCAGGAGCCACTCATCGAGACGCTCCTGCCCATCAGCCCTATCGACCTTGGTCGCGACAAGGGCTTCGTCGGAATGGGTAGTGATCTCCAGCCCGGTGCACCGGCTCAGGCGGGCGCCCCGGCGGGTGGTGGCTATCTGTTCGAGCCGAGCACCCGCGCCGTGCTCGACACCGTGGTGCCGCAGTATGTGAACAACCAGCTTTACCAGATGGTGCTGGAGTCTCGCGCCTCGGAGCACAGCTCGCGGATGGTCGCCATGAAGAGCGCCACCGACAACGCCAAGCAGATCATCAAGGACCTGACCCTCGACTACAACAAGCAGCGCCAGGCCGCCATCACCAGCGAGTTGCTCGAGATTACGACCGCCATGAAGGCCCTCGAGTGATCGCCACGGAGACCCAGAACCACGCCATTTCGGATCAAAACCATCAGATCAAGCCACACACGCCATGAGCAAAGAAGGGAAAATCGTACAGGTAATCGGACCGGTCATCGACGCCGACTTCTCCGATGCCGAGAAGCTGCCCGCCATCTACAACGCGCTGACCGTCAACTATGAGCTGAACGGCACTCCCACGAAGCTCACCCTCGAGGTCCAGCAGCATCTGGGCGACGGCTGGGTCCGTGCAGTGGCCATGTCCACCTCGGAAGGTCTCAAGCGCGGCATGAAGATCACCGACACCGGTGCGCCGATCTCGGTGCCTGTCGGCGAAGGCGTGCTGGGCCGTATTTTCAACGTCGTCGGTGAAGCCGTGGACGAGAAGGGCGAGGTCAAGGCGGTCAAGCATTACCCCATCCACCGTCCCGCCCCCTCCCTGACCGAGCAGGCCACGTCGGCCCAGATTCTGGAGACCGGGATCAAGGTCATCGACCTGATCTGCCCGTTCACCAAGGGTGGCAAGGTCGGCGCCTTCGGTGGTGCCGGCGTCGGCAAGACCGTCGTCATCATGGAGCTCATCAACAACATCGCCAAGCAGCACGGTGGTTACTCCCTGTTCGCTGGCGTGGGTGAGCGTACCCGCGAGGGCAATGACCTCTACTGGGAAATGAGCGAAGCCGGCGTCATCGACCAGGGCAACATCAGCAACTCCAAGGTGGCCCTGGTTTACGGCCAGATGAACGAGCCGCCGGGCGCCCGTCTCCGCGTCGCCCTGTCCGCCCTCGCCATGGCCGAATACTTCCGAGACGAGAAGAATCAGGACGTGCTCCTCTTCGTCGACAACATCTTCCGCTTCTCCCAGGCCGGTTCCGAAGTGTCCGCCCTGCTGGGCCGCACCCCGTCGGCGGTGGGCTACCAGCCCACCCTGGCTTCCGAGATGGCGCAGCTCCAGGAGCGCATCACCTCGACCAAGAAGGGCTCGATCACCTCGTTCCAGGCCGTTTACGTGCCCGCGGACGACTTGACCGACCCCGCTCCGGCGAACACCTTCGCCCACCTCGACTCGACCGTCGTGTTGGAGCGCTCGCTTGCCGAGTTGGGCATCTATCCCGCCGTCGATCCGCTTTCCTCGACCTCGAAGGCCCTTGCTCCCGACATCGTCGGCGAGGAGCACTACCAGGTCGCCCGTGGCGTGCAGCGCGTGTTGCAGCGTTACAAGGACCTGCAGGACATCATCGCCATTCTCGGCATGGACGAACTGAGCCCCGAGGACAAGCTGACGGTGTTCCGCGCCCGCAAACTCCAGCGCTTCCTCAGCCAGCCGTTCAGCGTGGCCCAGGTCTTCACCGGCACGCCCGGCGTTTACGTCCCGGTGTCGGAGACGGTCCGCGGCTTCCGCGAGATCCTCGACGGCAAGCACGACGATGTGCCCGAAGGCAACTTCTACATGAAGGGCGGCATCGACTCGGTCGAGAAGTGAGGAATTCGTCGACAGGATTCAATTTTCAGAACCTACGCCCCTCTCGCCATCATGCCGATGCGTCTTGAAATCGTCACTCCGGAAAAGCGCACCTTTTCCGATCTCGTCGATCTGGTCGTGATCCCCGGGGTGGAAGGTGAGATGGGCGTGCTGGAGAACCACGCCGCCCTCGTCACGACGCTGGCCCCCGGAGAACTCCGCTACGCCAAAGGCGGCGAGGAGCACGAACTGGCGGTGGGCGAAGGCATCGTCGAGATCACCGGGACCAGTGTCTCGGTGCTCACCGACCTCGCCATCGCCGAAGCTGACATCGACGAAGCCGCCGTGGCGGCCGCTCTGGAACGGGCGGAGAAGGCGCTGCAGGAAAAACTCGGCGACGAGGAGATCGCCACGGTGCAGGCCGCCATCCAAAAATCGATGGCCCAGCTCCATCTGAAGCGGAAGCGCCGTCGCGTCTGAGGCGATTTGCGATTTCCGGCGGCCGCCGGTTGGTTTGCCAAGGTTTTTATGCCGACGGTCGCGATGAGACCCTTTTTCATCGGCGATGGAACCCTGTTGGATCGGCGATGATACCCTGTTGGATCGGAAATCCGTGGTGGTGGGTCAGGCCGGTTGGTGGGTGAGCAGGGCGATGGCGCCTTGAGCGACGACTTCGGGGTCCACGCCGAGCATGCAGCGGAAATCGCGGGGACATTCGCGCAAAAAGCAGGGGCTGCATTCCACGTGCCGCCGATAGACACGGTGTCCGGAGCCGAGTGGCCGGGTCCAGGCGGGCTCGGTGGAGCCGAAGACAGCCACGGTGGGCACGCCGAGCAGGGCGGCAAGATGCATGGTGCCGGTGTCGTTGGTGATGATCAGGTCGCAGCCGCTGACGGCTTCGATGAGTTCGTCGAGAGTGGTCGAGCCGACGCGGTTGTCGCAGCCGTCGCCGATGAGGGCGGCCAGCTTCTCGCCGATGGGGCGCTCGGCCGGGCTGCCGAACAAGATCAGCCCGCAGCCGGTGGCGTCGCGCAGGCGGCGGGCGACGGTGGCGAAGCGGTCCTCGGGCCAGCGTTTGGCAGCGCCATACTCTGCGCCGGGGCAGATGCCGACTAGCAGAGGCTGGCCATCTGGACGGGCGCCGGCTTTGGTCGGCAGCGGCGGTGTCTCGATCGCCTGGCTTTCCTCCGCAATGTCGGCTCCGGCATGGGCGGCGAGATGCAGATAGCTGTGGGCGTGGTGGCGCGGTGGGCCGGGCGGCGGGGGCGGGACGACTTGATCGAGCAACCAGTGGCGGTGGTGGCCGCGAAAGCCGGCGATGCGGGGGATGCCGGCCAGCCAGGCCTCCAGTGCCGCGCGCAGCGATCCGGGAAAGAGCAGCGCGGCGTCATAGCATCCGGTCTGGCGCAGGCGACGGGCGACATGGCGTGGCTTTTCCCGGCGCTGCAGGGTGACGATCTCATCGATGCCGGGAACGCGCCGCCAGACCGGGGCGAGCGAGTCGCGGCACAGGATGGTGAGATGGAGATCGGGCCGGGTCGCCCGGATGGCCCGGATGGCAGGCACTGCCATGCAGGCGTCGCCGAGGGGGTTCGGCGAACGCAGGAGGAGCCGGAAGGGCTTCAGTTGGTGGTCATCGCCTTCGGGGAGATGGTAGCCTCGCTTGTTCTGACCGAGCAGAAAGGCCGGCTTCGGGGTTTTCCACCGGTCGTGCAGCCAGAACCACTCCTCGGGTGCCTCGCGGATGGCGTATTCCAGTTCACGATTGAGCGCGTGGGTGAGGCGGGCGGCTTCGGCGGCAAAGTCGGCCGGCTTTTCGTCGGGTGGAAAATGGGGCGGCTGATAGACGACCCGCCAGCGGCCGGGGCCGTCGGGCAACAGGGAGGTGGTGACGATGGGGGCGCCGGTGCGGAGGCTGAGCAGGGCGGGTAGGTTGGTGGTCGAGGCGAGTCGGCCGAAAAACGGACTCCAGATCCCGAGATCGCCGGCGTGCTGGTCGATGAGGATGCCGATGCCGCCTCCTTCGCGGAGGTGTTTCAGGGGGCCGTAGACGCCGGTGGTCTTGTCAAAGAGGGCGACTCCGATGCGCCCCCTTTGTTCGACTACGTGGCGGTTGATGAACGGGTTCTCCAGCGCCCGATACATGGTGGCGGGGGCGACGCCGGGGCCGAGCGAGGGCAATTGGGAATACAGCTCCCAGGGACCGAGGTGCGAGATGGCAGCGATGAGGCCTTTTCCACGGGCGGCGGCGGCCTCAATGTGTTCGCGGCCCACGTAGGTAACAAGCTCCTCGGCTTTTCCGGGCGGCTGGGCGGAAAGCTTGAGACTGACGAGGAAATTGCGACCGATGGCCTCGAACTGCCGGCGATTGACGGTCGCGAGCCTGCGGGAATCGTGCTCGTCGGAGAGGGCAATGCGCAGATTCCGGGCGACGAGCCGGCGGTAGGGCAGGGCAAAGGCCCAAATAATCCGGCCGCTCCATTTTCCGACCCACAGGCACGCGCCGAGGGGAAGAAAGGCGGCAGTGGCAACGATCGAACGGTAGCCGAGGTAGGCGAGATACTGCAGGCTGGTCTTGGCCGCTCCCTTCACGAGACAGGCAGGTGGTGAGGGATGGGCTGCTCCAGCCGGGTCAGCAGCGAGGCGAGCCTGCGGCCAAAGCCATCACTTGGGCGCTGCCGGCGGCGGTGTGCCTGATGGAGGCGCCGCCGGGGCGGGGGCATCGGCTTTCTTCGGGGCTTCGGCCGGAGCGGCCGGAGCCGGAGAGGGCGAAGCTGCCGGGGCCGGAGTGGGCGTTGGCGTCGCTGCCGGTGCCGGAGTTGCGGGAGCCGGAGTTGCGGGAGCCGGAGTTGCGGGAGCCGGAGTGGCAGGAGCCGGAGCTGCGGGAGCCGGAGTGGCAGGAGCCGGAGTGGCAGGATCAGCTGCCTTTTCCACTTCCGGCATCGGGAGATTGGAGATCGAGGGCGGCTCGGTGGGAAAAGCTGTCTCGGCCGGAGGCGTCGGAAGGAGTTCGCCGGGGTCGCTGGCTTTGAGTTCGCGGGTCTTCAATACGGCCAGCAACACGGCGGACGAGAGGAAGATGGTGGCGAGCCAGACAGTGCCTTTTTGCAGAACGTCAGTGGTGTGGGCACCCGCGAGGGAATCCATCATACCGCCGCCGAAGGCCGCACCGAGGCCTTCCTGCTTGGGACGCTGCATCAGGACGATGAGAATGAGTAGAATACTCACGATCACCATCACGACCATTAAAATACCAATAAAAATTGAGAGCATGGGGCGGGAATATGCGTCACCCTCAAGCCATTGTAAAGTCAGACGGCAATTCGGTGGCAAGGCCGGTTGCGACGCCCTTTTTCCATGCCTGAATCCGCTCCTAACCGGGAACATGATCGGCCTGTCCGTGAGTTGAGCGGAGAGGTGGAATCGGTCGTGTTCCACAACGAGGAAAACGGCTACACGGTGATGAGGATGCGGGTGGCGGGGCGCGACGATGGACCGGTCACGGTCGTCGGGAATCTGCCGGCCATCACGGCAGGGGAGCGGGTGCGGGCGAAGGGTGTGTGGATCGACGACCGGCAGTATGGCCAGCAGTTCCGGGCGGAAAAGCTGGAGGCCGAGGCGCCGGTCAGCCTGAAGGGGATAGAGCGCTTCCTAGGCAGCGGCTTGATCGAGGGGATCGGCAAGGAATATGCGCACCGCATCGTGGAAAAGTTCGGCGCGGGGGTGTTTGACGTGATCGATCAGGCATCGCAGCGGCTGGAGGAGATCGACGGCATCGGCCCGAAGCGCCGGAGGCAAATCAAGGAGTCATGGAAACGCCAGAGGGCCGTCCGGGGCATCATGGTCTTTCTGCACAGCCAGGGAATCAGCGCGGCGCGGGCTCTGCGGATCTATAAGACGTATGGGGAGGAGGCGGTGGATGTCCTGCGCAGCAATCCCTACCGGCTGGCCGAAGAGATCCCCGGGATCGGGTTCAAGACGGCGGATGAGATCGCCAGCCGCATGGGGCAGGCGCCGGACGCGCCGGCCCGCCTCGAGGCCGGGGTCGGCTATGTGTTGAAACAGGCCGCGGGGAGCGCCGGACACTGTGCCCTGCCTTGGGATGAGTTGAGTCGTCAGGCTACGGAGATACTCGGGGTGGACGCACCGCAGATCGAGCGGGTGATGGCTCGCCTGGTGGCGGCGGAGGTGCTGATCGAGGATGCAATCGCCGGAGAGAAGCTCGTTTATCTGCCGGAATACCACGCCGCCGAGCACCACATCGCGGAGCGGGTGAGGAATCTGGTTTCCCGGCCGGCTGATTTTCCCCCGATCGATGCGACACGGGCGATCGAGTGGAGCGAGCGAGAGTCGAAGCTGCAACTGGGCGCGGAGCAGCGGCGAGCGGTGATGGCGGCGCTGGGAAGCCGGTTCCTCATCATCACCGGGGGCCCCGGGGTGGGCAAAACCACGATCCTGCGCACGGTCCTCGCGATTCTGGAGCGCAAAGGGGTGGCGCCGGTTTTGTGCGCCCCGACCGGTCGGGCCGCCCGTCGCCTGGCGGAGAGCACGGGCATGGAAGCAGGGACGATTCATCGTCTTTTGGAGTACCAGTCCGACGGACGGTTCGGAAGGGGGCGGGCGAAACCTCTGGATGGCGATCTCTTCGTCGTCGATGAGGCATCGATGATCGACGTGGTGTTGATGCGGCAGTTCCTCGACGCCGTCCCGGATGCCGGTCATGTGTTGCTGGTGGGCGATGTGGACCAGTTGCCGTCGGTGGGGCCCGGCCGGGTGCTCGGGGATCTGATCGACAGCGGCGTGGTACCGACGATGCGGTTGACGGAGATTTTCCGTCAGGCTGCAGCCAGCCGGATCGTCACGGAGGCCCACCGGATCAATCAGGGGCAGATGCCTGATCTGGCCGCGGGCGGGGCGGACACGGATTTCTTTTTCATCGAGCGCACCGATCCCGAGGCACTGGCCGCCACGCTGGTCGAGGTGGTCGCCCGGAGGCTGCCTGCCCGTTACGGCTGCGATCCGACCCGGGACATCCAGGTGCTGTCGCCGATGAATCGCCACAGCCTGGGCACGCGCCAGCTCAATGCCCGACTCCAGGCGGCGCTGAATCCCGCCGAGGGCTGGAAATTCGAGGTCGAGCGCTTCGGGGTCGTTTTCCGAGCCGGGGACAAGGTGATCCAGATGCGGAACAACTATGAGAAGGATGTCTTCAACGGTGACATCGGCATCATCCGGGAGATCACCACCGATCCCGCCCGCATCGAGGTGGTCTTCGACGGAGATCGGACGGTGGACTATGAGCCTGGTGAACTCGACGAGTTGCAACTCGCCTACGCGATCACCATTCACAAGTCACAGGGCAGTGAGTTTCCCATCGTGGTCATTCCCGTGAGCACGCAGCACTATGTGATGCTGCAGCGGAACCTCCTCTACACCGGTATCACACGGGGCAAGCGACGCGTCGTCCTGATCGGCGACCCGAAGGCGCTGGCGATCGCGGTGGGCAACCGGGAGTCGATGAAGCGCTGGACCGGTCTGCGGGAAAGGCTGGTGGCCCGGTGACGGTGGCCTTTCGCGGGGCATTCCGACCCAGATGGGTGGATGATCGAAAGAAAATCGACGATGCTTGCGGGATTTGAATTGTGGAAATTATAGGAATCTGCTATCAACAGAATGCCGGGAGCGGCGTTCCTTTCTTTTTCCTGAAGCGGCACCAAGCCGCAAGCCACGGGATCGGAGGGCGGTGCCCGCGTCGGCGGTGACCCCATGACTGTTGTTTTCTGGCTTTGCTTGTTTCTGGTGGGATACACCTACGCCGGGTATCCACTGTTGTTGCGCGGTTTGGCCGGGTGGTGCCGATGGCGAGAGGCGCGGCGGCGGGCCCAGGAGGACAGGCGTCTGGCTCGGGCCAGGCGTCGTGCTCCCGCGGTGGCCGTTCCGATGCCGGAGCCGTCGACGCCGCCCGGTTTGATTTCGATCGTGATCGTCGTCTACAACGAAGCGAACCGCATCGCCGGCCGTTTGGAGAATCTGGGCCAGTGCGAGCGGCCGTGGGACACTGAGGTCATCCTCGTCTGCGATGGCTGCACCGACGACACGGCGGCAATCGCGCGGACCTGCCCGGGTGGACTCACCGTGAAGGTGGTCGAGCAGGAGACCCGGCAGGGCAAAGCCAGCGGGCTCAATCGCGGCATCGCCGAGGCACGGGGCGAAATCGTGGTTTTCGCCGATGCCAGGCAGCGCTTTAATCGTTATGCCCTCGTCCGGTTGGTGGCTCCCTTCGCCGACCCCGCGGTGGCGGCTGTGAGCGGGAATCTCGACATCGCCGCCTCGGGACAGGGCGCCGGCGCCGGCATTGATGCCTACTGGAAACTGGAGCGACTGATCCGCCGGCTGGAGTCCGAGATTGACTCGGCCATCGGCTGCACGGGAGCCATCTACGCCCTGCGGCGCGAGGCCTACGAGCCTCTGCCGGCGGATACCATCCTTGACGATGTCGTCATCCCGATGCGTGCCCTGGTCGCGGGCGGTCGGGTGTTGTTCGAAAGCGAAGCCATGGCTTTCGATCCGCAGGAACTGGCCCCCGACCACGAAAAACGTCGCAAGATCCGCACCCTGGCGGGGAATTACCAGATGCTCTTCCGCCATCCCGGCTGGCTGCTGCCGTGGCGGAACCGGGCGTGGTGGCAACTCATTTCGCACAAATACCTCCGGCTTGCCGGACCGTTCCTGCTGGCGGTCTGCCTCGTCAGCTCGGTCTGGCTGGCGCGAGAGAGCGTATTTTTCCGCATCGCCTTGGTTGGTCAATTGATTTGTTATGGCGTCGCGCTGTGTGGTCTGGCTTTTCGAGCGATTCGCTCGCCGCTGTTCACCGCTCCGGCCGGCTTTCTCTTTCTTCAATGGCAGGGATTGCGCGCCTTTTTCCACTACCTGCGCCTGCGCCGGACCGCCCGCGGCGGAGTCTGGTCGTGAATGGCCGCTTGTCAGGGGCGACATTCGCGTCCAATTAGGCTCCTGCACTGACGATGCTTCGCGCCTTCGACAAATGGCTGCTCCCCTGGCTGCTACGCCGCCGGCCCCGCGCCGGGGGTGGGCCGCGACACGTGATGCTGGCGGTCTGCGATCACTTCGAGCCACTGCATGGCTCCGATCGCGAGGGAGCGCTGCGTCGCTTGGAGATCTGGCGCCGGGAGTTTCCCCGTTTTGCCGCCGACTTCCGCGATGCCGATGGCCAGCCACCGCGACACACTTTTTTTTATCCCATCGAGCAGTACGACCCCGGCTTGCTCGCGCCGCTGGCCGAGCTGTGTCACCAGACCGGCTCCGAGGTGGAGATCCATCTTCATCACGACCGCGACACTCCCGAGGGTCTCACCGCCGCATTGGAGCAGGGGAAGCGCGATCTGGCTGCCCACGGTCTGCTGGCCCGCGATGCCTCCGGCTCGGTACGCTACGGCTTTATCCACGGAAACTGGGCGCTCAACCACTCCCACCCTGACGGACTCGGCTGTGGTGTCGAGCGAGAGATTCCCATCCTGCGACAGACGGGATGCTACGCCGATTTCACCATGCCCTCCGCGCCGTCGCCGACCCAGGCCCGCGTGGTCAATACCATCGGTTACCTGCCCGACCTGCCTGGCCGCCGCGCGATCGATGGACTGGAGCCGGCTGCGGTCGGGCGGACCGTCGCTTGGCGGGACGATCCCCGGCGCCTTCTCGCCATCCAGGGACCGCTGGCTCTCAACACCGGCCGCCGGAAATGGGGTCTCATCCCCCGTGTCGAGAATGGCGATCTCACCGGGGCCAATCCCGCCACCCTCCAGAGGCTTGGCGTCGCGATCGCCGAGGCCATCCATGTGGAGGGCCAGCCGGAGTGGGTTTTTGTGAAATACCACACCCATGGTGGCATCGAGTCCAATTTCCACATGCTGCTCGGCGATGCCATGCGCCGCTTTCACAACGATCTCGCCAGTCTCGACCGGTTCGGGTGTCGGCTTCACTACGTCAGTGCCCGCGAGATGGCGAATCTCGTGCATGCCGCCGAGGATGGTGCCACCGGCGATCCCGGCGCGCATCGCGACCACGTTTTCATCAGATCCAGCCCCTGAGGCGATAGACCACCAGTCCCAGCCACTCCCGGCAGACCGGTCCCCACGACAGGACCGTGCCGGGGCTCGGCAGGATTGTATTTCCGACCGTCCAGCGGCGTCCCGCATGGTCGCGGCCGGTGCGATGATCGGTGGGAAACAGCGTCACTTCCAGACCCTGGCCGGCAAACGCCGCCATCGACCGCCTCGCATGAAAAGCCGAGGTCACCATCAGCAGTCGTTGCGGCCGGGGATCGGCTTGACTGTCGAGGTAGTCCCGGTACTCCGCCGCATTTTCATGGGTGTTGCGGCTCGTGTTCAGCGCCACGATCGCCCCGCGGGGTACGCCCAGGCGTTCCGCCGTGCGGGCGGCGAGATCGGCCTCGGCCATCGGAGGCTCTGTATCCGTCATGCCGCCGCTCACGAAAATCAGCCGGCCTACCCGACCCAGATGATACAGTTCCACCGCGTGGAGAAAGCGGTTGCCGTCCCCGTTGAGATGCAGCCGGTCTGTCGGCATGGCCCAGAGCCGGGTGAAGCCGCCGAGCACGATCGCCTCATCCCAAGGCTCACCAGCCAGAGCTTCGATGGCCAGTGGCGCCGGTTCCCACCACTGCATCGCCCGGTGGTAGAGCCAGGGATTGGAAAACACCACAGCCAGGATGGCCAGAGCCCATCGCGCCACCGTCCGCCAACGACCCGGTCGCAGCCACAGGGACAGAGCTGCCAGCGTCACCAGCCAGACCGCTGGTTGGACGAAAAATGACGCGATGGCCGAGAGCAGTGAATACACCAGTCGGGGAGGGAAAAAAGGGCCTGATACCAGAGCGAATCAGCCGGCCGACGGGTTCGCCGAGGCAGGCAGCTCCCAGATTAGCCCAGGCTCCCGCAAAATGCCAACGCCGCCACCATCAGCCAAACCACCAGTGGCATCCCGCCGTCCCAGCGGTTACAGTCTGCGCTTTTTCCCGACAGACTCAGGACCATGTCTTCACCGCCAGCCGACCCCAGCCCGCGCCCCGGACGCGCTGCTCCCGATGCCCGACTCGTCGGCGCCGGTCTGCTGGTGCTGTTGCTCGTGCCCTTGTTCCTGCCCCGCCTGCGTCCCCCGCATGGTCGCGTGTGGGAGGCCGGTTGGGACGCCCTGCATTTTCCCGGCTTTATCCTGATCACGTGGACCTTCGCCCTGCTCCTCCGGCCGTGGGCCCGCAGTGCCACCAGTCAGATTGCCGCCGGGGCCTGTCTCGCCACTCTGGTCGCGATCCTCAGCGAGTTGTCCCACGATGCTCTCGGACGTTCCTCCTCTTGGAAAGACTTCGGCGTCGACATCCTCGGCATCACCTGCGGCGTGATCGGCTGGCAGTTGCTGCGACGCGGTGGCGCCGCCGGACGCGTCGTCTTCGGCCTCCTGGTGGCCGGATTGCTCGGCGTGCTCATCATGCCAGCCGTGCTCGGTCATCGCGCGGTGCGGGAGATACGGGCGCGCTTTCCTGATCTGGGCGCCTTCAGCCACCCCGGCAGCTCCCGAGTCTGGCGTCCGCAGGGGAATGCCATCCTGCATTTTGAAACTCAGCCCGCCCCAGGCTCCCTGCGGGTCCACGTGGGCCCCGGGCTGTACAGCGGCGTCACTTGTCTACCTGCCCAGGGAGACTGGACCCGCCATCAGGCTCTGCACCTCGACATCCGGAATCCCGGCGACCCATTTGACCTCGGTATCCGCATTGATGACGACCGCAGCGCCTCCAGCGATCACGACTCCCGCTACAATGGCCAGCAGCACATCCCGCCCGGCCGTGTCGCCCTGCGACTGCCCCTTGCCGAGATCCAGACCGGTCCCTCTGGCCGGCCCCTCGATCTGGGGCGCATCCACCGTCTCGCCCTGTTCACCGGTGCCGAGACCGGCGACCGGGAGTTTGTGATCGACGCCGCCTACCTCGACTGATGGGCTCCCGCCCTGTTTGACACCCACTATTCCAGCCCCAGCCCCACCATCACCACCGTGGAAAACCTACCCTCTGTCAGCATCTTCGGCCTCGGATACGTCGGCAGCGTCACCGCCGCCTGTCTCGCCGAGCGCGGCTGCCGCGTCATCGGCTGCGACGTCCAGCCCGCCAAAGTCGACCACATCAATGCCGGTGAAGCCCCCATCGGCGAGCCCGGTCTGGAGCCCCTCATCCGCGTCCAGCTCGAGGCCGGCCGGCTGCGCGCCACCACCGATCCCATCGCAGCCGTGCGCGACAGCGACATCTCCCTCATCTGCGTCGGCACACCATCCGCCGCCTCCGGCGCCCTCGACCTGCGCTATGTCGAGTCCGTTACCGCCCAGATCGCCGACGCCATCCGGCAAAAAGGCGCCGCTCACCACGCCATTGTCTTCCGCAGCACCATGCTGCCCGGCTCCAGCCGCCGCCTCGCCGCCGACCACCTCGGCGACCTGCTGGCCGGCGGTCGCGTCAGTGTCTATTTCTATCCGGAATTCCTGCGCCAGGGCAGCGCCCTCGCCGACTTCCGCGATCCCAGCCTCAGTGCCATCGGCCTGTATCAATCCGGCGATCGCACCGACCCCATCGCCGGCATCCTTGATGCCACCACCGAGCCCATGGAGTTGGAGGCCGCCGAGTTGCTCAAGTATGCCTGCAATGCCTTCCACGCCACCAAGGTCGCGTTTGCCAATGAGATCGGCCGCGTCGGAAAAGCACTTGGCATCGATGCCACCCGCGTGATGGGCCAGCTCTGCCGCGACCAGCGGCTCAATATCTCCACCTACTACCTGCGGCCCGGTACCCCCTACGGCGGCAGTTGCCTGCCCAAGGATGTCAGCGCCCTCACCCTCCAGGCGCGTGCGTTGAATGTCGCCGCCCCCCTGCTCGACAGCTTGGAGGAGAGCAATGCCCGGCACCTCGATGCCCTCATCGAGCGGGTCGAAGCCGCCGGCTCCCGGCAGGTGCTGCTGCTCGGCCTCGCCTTCAAAGCCGGCACCGATGACCTGCGCGGCAGTGCCATGCTGGAGCTGGCCGCCCGCCTCCTGATGCGCGACTACACCGTGCAGATCCACGATCCCGATGTCGCCCCGCGCAATCTCATCGGCGCCAACCAGCGATTCGCCGCCGCCCGTCTGCCTGCGCTGGAGACGCTTTTGGTCGACGACCTGCGCTCCGTCCTGATCGATGGTCGGCAAACCGTTGTTGCTTCCAAAGCCTGCGCCGATCTCGACCTCCTGCGCGATTCCCTGGGCCCGTGTCATCACGTCATCGATGTGAATGGCTGGCCCGGCCTCGCCGATGTCGCACAGAGCTACGAGGGCTTGTGCTGGTGAGGCACTGTCTCACCGGACTTCACTTGTTGAGCCCTCATGTCGGCCCGGATTGACTTGGCGGTCCGCGACAGAGTTCCGCCACTTCCACAGTGGCAGCGATGAGGGCGCCGAGACCGACGTGGCTGGCTCTTTGACAGGCCGGGCCTCATGAGAATATCCTGTTCCGGGGGTATTCGGACCGGAACGAAGCAGGGACGGGTCGCAGACCGTCGCAGCAGTCGGGGTATGAGAAGTGCAGGTTAGGTATCCGGTAGGTCACCGCATTCACCGGTTGCCCGTTTGACGTTTTTGGCCGGAAGGCCGAAGATCGCGGGGTCCACCCGCCGTTCGACGCCGATCATGCCCACTCTGCCGCGCCCGGAAAGCCAGATGCCGCTCCCGTTCAAGGCGCGGGTCATCGGGCGGTTTGCGGCTGCGCTGATCGGGCTTTTCGGGCTCACCTACCGCATCCGGGTGGAGGATCGTTCCGGGGTGTTGCAGGCGCGTCCCGATCACCCCATCCTGTGGGCCTTCTGGCACAACCGCATCTTTGCCATGCCGGCCATCTATCGCCGTCACCTGCGCGAGCGGCAGGGGGCCGTCCTCACCAGTCCCAGCCGGGACGGAGCGCTGATCGCGGCTACGATGCGCTGCTTTGGCGTGGCGTCGGTCCGCGGATCCAGCAACAAGCGCGGCCCGGCGGCCATGCTGGAGATGGTGGAGTGGATCCAGTCCGGCTACGACATCGTCGTCACGCCGGACGGTCCGCGGGGGCCGCGCTACCGCCTTGCGCCGGGCCTGATCCGGCTCTCGCAGAGGACCGGGGCGCCGATCCTGCCCATCCGGATCGAGTACGAGTCCGCGTGGGTTTTCCACAAAAGCTGGGACCGGTTCCGTCTCCCGAAGCCATTCAGTCGCGTCCGCGTGGTCCTCGAGCCGTATCAATCGATTGACCCGGCGGCGGATGGCGACACGTTTGAGGCCGAGCGCCAGCGCATCGAACGCATTCTGAATCCCGACCATGAAACTGATTGAAGGAAAGCCCATCGCCGAAGCCGTCTATGCCGAGTGCCGGACCGAACTCGCCCAGTTGCAGGCCGCCGGCCATCTGCCCGGCCTGGCTGTCGTGCTCGTCGGCGACGATCCCGCATCGAAGGCTTATGTCGCGTCGAAAGATGACAAGTGCCGCGAGCTGGGCTTTCACTCGCTCAAGATCGAGAGGCCGGCCGGTATCTCCCGCGGAGAACTGCTGGAGACCATCGCGGAGCTGAATGCCGATCCCGCCATCCACGGCATCCTCGTGCAGATGCCGCTGCCGGGCCATCTCGACGAGGACGAGGTGATCCTGGCCATCGATCCGGCCAAGGACGTGGATGGGTTGCATCCCATCAATTTGGGAAAAATCGCGATGGAAGATCCGACCGGTTTTGCCCCCTGCACGCCGTCCGGCTGCCAGCGGATGCTCGTCGAAAGCGGCATCGAAACCGCCGGTCGGCACGTGGTCGTCGTAGGTCGCAGCCTGCTGGTCGGGAAGTCGCTGGCTTTGCTCATGATGGGCAAGGGCCCGGGCGCCAATGCCACCGTCACCGTGGCCCACTCCCGGACACGCGACCTGCCATCGATCACCCGGCAGGCCGACATCCTCGTGGCTGCGATCGGCCGCCCGCGGTTCATCGGAGCCGATCATGTCCGCGACGGAGCCGTGGTCATCGACGTGGGGATCAATCGCATCGACGATCCTTCCGCGCGGCGGGGCTACCGGCTGGTCGGGGATGTCGATTTCGATGCCGTGGCGCCAAAGTGCGACGCCATCACCCCGGTGCCCGGCGGGGTGGGGGTCATGACCATTGCCATGTTGATGCGCAACACCATCCGCGCCTGTCAGATGGCGACCGGTGCCTGAGCGACCGGCGGAAATTTTTGGCTCGCTGCCAGTTGCGCTTTGGGGAAATTGCGGGAGAGTAGCGGTCCCCGGTCGGCTTTGCCGGCGGGCAAAAATGGTTCCGGGATGTAGCGCAGTTTGGTAGCGCGCCACAATGGGGTTGTGGAGGCCGCTGGTTCGAATCCAGTCATCCCGACCATTTTTCCTTTTTCGACAACGAGCAGTCAGTATTCGACCGATTCATGCCCGAGGGGATGATCAGCACCGCGGTGGTGGGCGCGAGCGGCTATTCCGGCCAGGAATTGCTTCGCCTGCTCATTCAGCATCCCCGCGTCGCTCTCGCCGCCGTCACTTCGCGCCAGGAGGCCGGCAAATCGCTGGAATCGGTGTTTCCCCGCTTCCGGGGAGCGTCCAAAATCGCCGGCCTGTCATTCATCGAGCCAGATGTCGAGGCCATCGTCGCCACCGGAGCGCGCTGTGCGTTTCTCGCCCTGCCGCATGGCGTGGCCGCGGAATTCGCCGGGCCGCTGGTGGCGCGGGGACTGCGGGTCATCGATCTCAGCGCCGATTTCCGGCTCAACGATCCCGACGTGTATGCCGAATTCTACGGTGCCGGTCATCCCGAGCCGGAATTGATGCGCGAGGCGGTTTACGGCCTGCCGGAATGGCGTGCCGACGAGATACGCGGCGCCCGTCTCGTGGCTTCGCCCGGATGTTACCCGACCTCGATCCTCATCCCTCTGTTGCCTCTGGTCCGCCGCGGCTTGATCGATCCCGGCTCCATCGCCGTGTCCAGCGTGAGCGGCGCCAGTGGTGCCGGGAAAAAGGCCGATGCCAGCCTGCTCTTTGCCGAGGTGAATGAGAGCGTCCGCGCCTATGGGGCGCCGAAGCACCGGCATCTTAGTGAGATCGAGCAGGAGCTGTCTCTCGCCGCCGGAGCGAAGGTGACGATTTCGTTTGTGCCGCATCTCATGCCGGTCACTGCCGGCATCGCCAGCACCATCTTCTGCCAACCGGCGGGCGATATGGCGTTATTGTCGGATACCGTCGTCGCCGCCTATCAGGAAGCTTACGCAAATGCGCCATTCGTCCGCGTGCTCGGCGAGGGGAGTTTCCCCGATACCAAGCACGTCGTGGGCACGAACCACGTGGATGTGGGCTGGGTGGTGGACCGCCGGGCGGGACGACTCATCCTGTGCAGTGCGGAAGATAATCTGGGCAAGGGGGCATCCAGCCAGGCCGTCCAGAGTTTCAACCTCATGTTCGACTTGCCGGAAACGGAAGGTCTGCTCCATTACTGACCCTCCTGCCGGGCGAACCGAAACCGCCGGCGGAGAGACGGGAATAGAGGGAGGAAGGATACAGACAGATGACTACCGAGTTTGAAAAGATCGCGGGGGGCGTGTGCGCTCCGCAGGGTTTCCGCGCCGCCGGCATCACGTGTGGCATCAAGAAACCGGATTCGCCGAAAAAGGATCTCGCCCTCATCGTGTCCGACTTTCCCGCCGTCGGCGCCGGGGTGTTCACGGAGAACGAGGTCAAGGCCGCGCCCGTGCGACTCAGTGCTTCCTACCTGAAACAATGCGATCCCCGCGCCATTGTCGCCAATAGCGGCAATGCCAACGCCTGCACCGGCGCCCTGGGCATGGAGCACGCCCGATGCATGGCCGATTCGGCTGCGAAAGCGCTGGGCCTGAAACGCCGCGAAGTGCTGGTCTGCTCCACCGGCATCATCGGCCTGCCGATGCCGATGGAGCGCATCGAGCCCCGCATGCCCGATCTGGTGGGGGCGCTCGGCTCCGACGAAGTCGCCGGCGCCGCCGCCGCGGAGGCCATCATGACCAGCGACACCCGGCCGAAGTCGTATGCGATCAAGTTCATGCTCGGTGGCAAGGAGGTGCGCATCGGCGCCATCGCCAAGGGAGCCGGCATGATCAATCCGAACATGGCCACCATGCTGTGCTTCATCACCACCGACGCGCGCATCACCAAGGCCGAGTTGCAGGAGGCCACCCAGGAGGCTGTCGATCGCTCCTTCAACCGCATCACCATCGACGGTGACATGAGCACCAACGACACCGTGCTCGTTTTGGCCAACGGCCAGGCCGGCAACCGGCTCATCACCAAGGACGGACCGGGCTGCCGCGTCTTCCGCGCCGCCTTGACCAAGGTGATGAAAAAGCTGGCCAAGAAGATCGTCGGTGACGGCGAGCGGGTCACCAAACTCGTCGAAGTCGTCGTCCATGGTGCACAAACCGACGCCGATGCGGAGAAAGTCGCCCGCGCCGTCGCCAACTCGAAGCTGGTGAAGTGCTCGTGGAATGGCAACGACCCGAACTGGGGCCGCGTCCTCCATGCCGTCGGCTATTCTGGAGCCAAGATCCGCGAGGAGATGGTCGACATCTACTTTGGAGGCCTCTGTGCGGCAAAGAACGGACTCGCCACCGACACCCCGCTGCTCGAACTGCTCAAGGTCATGGAGCGCCGCAAGATCAAGGTCTGCATCGACCTGAATCTCGGGCCCGGCCAGTACAACATTTTCACCTCCGACCTGTCTCCGGAATACGTGGTCTTCAATCGCGCCGAGTATTCGCTTCCGGCGGCCAAGGCGGCCAAGGCGGCGCAGGAAGGTGATGGAGCAGGTGAGGAGGTGTGAAGGACCGCGCTGCGCCGCGTGTCATCACCGAAGCGGCTCAAAGAACTGATGAAAGCCCTTCGCTCGGAGGCCTCGCTTTAGTTCATCGTCATCGGTCCAAAGGTCGGCATCCAGATGCAGAGCCAACGCGACAAAAGGGGTGTCCTTGATGTCGACATCGTGGCAGAGTTCTCTCGCCCGCATCCAGGTCCCGACAGAAATGGTCGATGACTCGATCAAGTGAAGCGACTCCATCAGTTCATTGAGCGCCTCAAGAACATTCTCTTCGGGTAACCTGGTTGCTTCGAGGATCCGAGCGCTGTGTTTGAACAGTTCGACAAAGAGAAAGCGGGGCGCGTAAAACACGATCTCTGATGGGATCAGGACTCGCATCGCGAGGTCCCCGCATCCGGAGGCGAGCATCGAGAAAACGATGTTTGTGTCCACGACCACCCGCATCGTTGATTCTCCGGCCATTTTTGCTCAACCACCGATCAATCTCAATTTCTCGAGCGTCCTTTGAACCCGGCTTCTTAGATCGGCTCTGTCGATGAGGGCATCTGGATAGCTGGACTTCAGGTAGTTCTCCAAGCCTTCCACGACATCATCTGCGACGGAGGCGAGATTCGGTGATGGGTCGGTCTCCGGGAGCTTCGGGATACCCAGTTTTCCTTCGTTTCTCCGCCACCAATCTTCCTTGGAGTCCTCTGCCATTCGATACGCCTCGTCCCGGGTCAATTTGGTCCCGGACATGAGAGACTGAAAGCGGAGGGGGCGTATGATGGCTTCCACCTGCTCGTGGTCCATTTCCCCACGAGGAATCGTCACGTGGATCGCGTCATCGGTGGATTCGACGGTGATCATGGTTCCCGGACTCTAAGCGATCGAGCGGATGGGGCAACGTGAATTCCCCTGATCCGGAATCCGGCATGCAACCTTTCCCTTGCCGCGCCGGGGAACTCTGGCATTTTTTCCCTTTTTCCCCCGCGCCAAAACGCCCGAAAACCGTCGACGACGACCCCGATGACGTCCGCCTTTCAACACCAGATCGAGAAAGCCGCCGTGCTGCTGGAGGCCCTGCCCTACCTGCAGCAATTTCGTGGCCAGACCTTTCTCATCAAGGTTGGCGGCAGCGCCATGGACGATCCTGGCCTGGTGCGCCGGTTGCTGCGCGACGTCGTGTTTCTCGAGGTCGCCGGGATCAATCCCGTGCTCGTCCACGGCGGCGGCAAGGCCATCTCGGCGGCGATGAAGGCGGCCGGCCTCGAGACCGAGTTCGTCGGCGGTCTCCGTGTCACTTCCGACGCGGCGATGGACCTCGTCGAGCGCACCCTGAGCCGGGAGATCAATCCCGGCCTCGTTCGTGGCATCGAGGAGTTTGGCGGACGCGCCCTCGGCGTGCCGGGTAATGACGCCTTCATCGGCGAGCGGATGAAGGCCTGGTCCGATCAGGAATCCCGCGAGGTCGAGCTGGGCCGCGTCGGTCGCGTGGTCGATGTCGAGCTTTCCAAGATTCAGGCCGCGATCTACTCCGAAATCGTGCCGGTGGTGTCGCCGATCGCATCCGAAGTCGGCACCAAGCTGGCTCTGAATGTCAACGCCGACCTCGCCGCCGCCGCCCTGGCCGCGAAACTGAAGGCCACCAAGCTGGTTTACCTCAGTGATGTGATCGGCCTGATGGAGGATCCCAAGAACGAGGACACCCTGATTCCTTCGGTCCGATCAGACAGGGTCGAATCGCTGATCGAACAGGGTATCATCGGAGGCGGCATGATCCCGAAACTGCGCTCCGCCGTCGAGGCGCTCAATGCCGGCGTCGGCAAGATTCACCTCATCGACGGGCGTATTCCCCACTCGTTGCTGCTCGAGATTTTCACCGAGAGCGGCATCGGCACCGAAATCGTCAAAGCCTGAACCGCCGTGAGCGACGCCACCCTTTCCCAGCCGGTCGGGCAAACGACCGGCGAACTGATGAGCCGTTATGTGATGGGCAACTACGCCCGTTTTCCCATCGCTTTCACCCGCGGCGAGGGCACCTGGATCTGGGACGAAGCCGGACGCCGCTACCTCGACTTTGGCGCCGGGATCGCGGTCTGCTCCATCGGGCACTGCCATCCCGCCATCCGTGCCGCGCTCCACGAGCAGGGCGGCACCCTGATCCATTGTTCGAATCTCTACCAGAACCGCATGCAGGCCGAGCTCGCGCGTTACATCGTCGAGACGGTGGTGCGGCGTCCCGGACGGGTGTTTTTCTGCAACAGCGGCGCCGAGGCGAACGATTCGCTGATCAAGCTGGCGCGCAAGTTCGGCCACGACACTGCGGCGGCGACCGGACGGGTGCGCTACGAGACGATCACCTGCACGAATTCCTTTCACGGCCGGACCCTCGGGGGCATCGCCGCGACGGGTCAGGAGAAGGTAAAGAAGGGCTTCGAGCCACTGTTGGAAGGCTTCCGCCACGTGCCGTTCAACGATTGCGACGCGCTGCGGGCGGCCGTGGGTCCACAGACCGCGGCGATCCTGTTTGAGATCGTGCAGGGAGAGGGCGGCATTCATGTCGCCTCGCCGGAGTTCCTGCGGACGGCCACGGAACTGCGCGAGGAACACGGCATCCTGCTCATGCTCGACGAGGTGCAGTGCGGCTTCGGGCGCACCGGCGACTGGAATGGCTGGGAGACGGCCCTGCGCGGGGCCGGCTGGGACTACCAGCCTGACGCGGTGAGCTGGGCCAAAGGCATGGGCGGCGGTTTCGCCATTGGCGGGATCTGGGCCAGCGAGGAGCCGGCTCCGGGTGGTGCGGACTTCCGGGTCTGCGACATCCTCGGCCCCGGTACCCACGGATCGACTTTCGGTGGCACGCCACTGGCTTCGGCCGTCAGCCTCGCGGTTTTGGAGACGCTCGAAGCCGGTGGATACATTCCCCGGGCCGGCGTTCTGGGTGATCAAATTCGTCAGGCCGCCCTCGGATGGCGCCAGCCGTTGCTGCGGGATGTCCGTGGCCTCGGGTTGCTGATCGGATTCGTCCTCGACGAGGAGGCGATCGGCGCGGTGCCGGCTTTTGTCGAAAGCGGCCAGACGCCTGCCGTCTATGTGGTGAACCGGCTGATGGCGGCCGGACTGCTCACTGTGCCGGCCGGTCCCGGCGTGGTGCGCTGGCTGCCGCCGCTCACCGTCACGGACGAGGAAGTCGAGCAGGCGCTGTCGATCATGCGCCACACCCTCGACGCCATCGCTTCCGCGTGAATTCTGTTGCCCCACCTTGCCCGACCATGAAGCATCTGCTTTCCATCGAATCGCTCAGCGCCGCCGAGATCGGTGCCCTGATCGACAGTGCCGTCGCTCTCAAGGCTGAGCGCGGTCGTCATGCGAGCCTGCCGCTCACGGGGCAGTGCTGGGCGATGATTTTCACCAAATCCTCGACCCGGACGCGGGTGAGCTTCGAGGTGGGCGTGCGGGAGTTGGGTGGCTCGGTGATGTTTCTCTCCCACCACGACATCCAGCTTGGCCGCGGCGAGCCGATCAAAGACACCGCCCGGGTACTCGGCCGCATGGTGCATGGGGCGATCATCCGCACCTATGCCCAGGCCGATGTGGAGGAGTTCGCCGACTATGGCGGCATTCCCACCATCAATGCCCTCACCGACGAGGAGCATCCCTGCCAGATTCTGGCCGACCTGCTGACCATCCGCGAGCGGCTGGGTGGCTGGGAGAGGAAAAAGGTGGTCTTTTTCGGCGACGGCGACTGCAATATGGGACGTTCCTGGGCCTGGGCGGCCACGCGGCTGGGATTTGAGCTGGTCATCGCCGCTCCGCCGGCCTACCAGCCGCCCGGCGAGTTTCTCAGCCGGCTCGGCAGCGGGGCGCCCGTCTCGGTGACGGACGATCCGCTCGCCGCCGCCCGCGGTGCCGACGTGCTCTACACCGACACCTGGGTCAGCATGGGCAAGGAAGCCGAGGCGGCTGAGCGGCTCGCCATTCTGGCTCCGTATCAGATCAATCAGGCCACCCTCGACGTGGCCCGGTCCGGAGCCATCGTGCAGCACTGTCTGCCGGCATACCGGGAAAAGGAAATCACCGAGGCCGTGCTGGAGGCGCACGCCGACGCCATCTTCCAACAGGCCGAGAACCGGCTCCATGCGCAGAAGGCCGTGCTTCAGGCCATCGCGATGAAGTGAGCGGCGGCGCTCAGCTGTTCTGATTGCCGCCGGCGTGGGCGAGAATCCACGCTACGATCGGCGCGGGATCGTGGAGCGAGTGCGGGTGGTGATCGCAGGTGGCTTTCACCACCACTTCGACGTCGCCCCCGAGTTGGCGGTAGCGCTTTTCCAGGTGGGCGGTGTTGGCGGCAAAGGGGACCACGGCATCGGCTCCGCCGCAGACCGACAGGATGGGAATGCCGGCCTTGGCGACCGGCTCCAGGGTGTCGAGCGGGCCTTTCCACGAGTCCGCCGTCTCGGGCGTGAGTTGGTAGACGGCCATGGCTTGCTTCCAGAGGTCAGGCGAGGTCTGCTTCGGCCAGGAGCGGATGTCGAGCACCGGCGCGTCGAGATAGATGGCGGCGACGCGGTCGGGATGGCGGCTGGCCCAGTTCATCGCGTAGAGACCCCCGCGGCTGAACCCAGCCAGAACCGGCTTGGCGGCGAGCCCGCGTTCCTTCACCAGATGATCGTAAAACGCGTCGAAGATGTCCAGCGCCACCGGGGCTCCGAAGGTCTCGCCGGTGTCGATGTGGACGACGTGCCAGCCCTGCGCCACGAGCGCGTCGTCGGCCTGGGCAAAGGCGCCGAGGAAGCGCGTCCGCCAGATCCAGGGCTTCCCGGGAGCGGCCTGGGCCGGCTTCACGATGCTGGCCTTGCGGCCCTGGAAATCGAAGTCCTCGCGGGATGGTTTGGCTGAGGCCTGTGGTTTGGCGCCGGGCAGACCGGTGACCTTGCGCACCTTGTGGGTCTCACTGTCGCCGATGTAGAGATCGCCCGTGATGGGATCGACGCCCACGCCGTGGGGCCGGGCCATGCGGCATTTCAGGGGATCGGGCGAGTCCGGTCCGTCACCTTTTTGCCCGTCTCCGGCGACGACATCGAGCGTCGGCGGGTCATTGCGCAGGTCGATGGCGCGCACACTGTGGCTTTCCGTATCGCAGAGGTAGATCAGTTTGCCGTCGGGCGAGACCGCCACGCCCTTCGGGCCGGACAGTTTGGCCGTCTTGGCAGGGCCGGACGGGTCGAAGCCTTTTTCACCCGAGCCGGCCACGTGATGCAGCGTACGGGCCTTCATGTCGATGCGGAAGACCTGATTGCCCTCGCGCAAAGCGAGCCAGAAATCGCCGTTCGGATCGATGTCGAGGGCGCGGGGGCCTTTCAGCGGCGTCTCCGCCGAGACCGGCGAGCCATCGGGGGTGGCTTCCGCCTTGCCCGATCCACACCAGGTGTCGATGAGGCCCGTCTTCAGGTCCACCCGGCGGATGCGGTGGTTGCCGATGTCGCAGATATAGAGACCCTCGTAGGTGGCATCGAACTGGATGGAGTGCGGCTGTTTCATCTCGGCTGCCGTGCCCGGTCCGCCGTCTCCGGAAAAGCCGGCTTTGCCCGTGCCGGCGACGGTGTGCACCAGTCCGGTGCGGCCGTCGAGCCGGCGGACGATGTGGTTGCGCATTTCGACCCAGTAGAGATCGCCATTCCGGTGAAAGCGCACCTCGTAGGGCTCGAAGCAGAGCGCCTCCGTGGCCGGGCCGCCGTCGCCGGCATAGCCGCTCTTGCCACCGGTGCCGGCCACCGTGGTGATGACGCCGGTCTTGCGCGAGATCTTGCGCACCGTGTGGTTGCCCGTGTCGGTGAAGTAGATGTCGCCATCCGGGCCGACGATGACGCCGAAGGGATTGTCCAGCTTTGCCGCCTTGCCGGGGCCGCCGTCACCGCCGAAGGCTTTTTCACCCGTGCCGGCGACGGTGGAGATTTCGGCAGCCGAGGCGGCTGCCAGCAGGCTCCAGGCGAGAATGAGGGAGAGATGGGTTTTCATGGATGGGATCGATCGCGGGTGGGGGATGAAATCGGGTGGGTAGGTGGTTTCCGATCAAACAGGGTTGGATCTCCGATCATACCCTGTTTGATCAGAAAAGGCCGATGCGGCGTGGCTCAGGGCTGGCCGCCGCCGATCTTCCACAGGGTGGCGTCGCTGCGGATGTAGATGGCGTCGTCCGAGAGGCTGGCGGTGCCGATGATGGCCTCGCCCAACTCGATCTCGCTGACGACCTTGCCTTCCGCTCCGGAGAGATCGACACACTGGCCGATGCCCTGCTCGTTGAAGATGTAAAGGTGGCCGTTGTCGCCCGCGACCGGGGAGCCGGAGAAAGGGCCCTTGAGGCGGACCCGCCAGAGCCGCTCGCCGGTGGTGCGGCTGGCGGCGTTGAGCACGCCGGCATTGTTGATCACATAGACCTTGTCACCGATGATCAGCGGGCTGGCGGTGCCGGGGTTCTGCGCGCTTTCGTTCCACAGCGGCTTCACCTCGCCGCCATCCGCGCCCGGCTTGATGGCGGTGAGGCCGTTCGATGGAATGTAGAGCGTGTCGCCGGCGGCCGCGCCGGAGGGGATGGTGGCGGCGCCATTGGCGTAGTTGAACACGTCAGAGCCGGTCGAGGGCAGCACGCCCAGCACGCCCTTGCTGGATTGCAGGGCGACGACGAGTTGATCGCCGGATTTCAGCGCCACCGGCGAGGTCCAGTTGGCGGCCTTGGGGCGGTCGATCTTCCACTTGTTGGCGCCGGTGTCGAGGTCAAAGCCGGCGGCGAAGGACTCGGAGTCGTTTTCGATCTGGGCGACGAGGGTGTCGCCGACGACGATCGGCGAACTGGCCATGCCGAGGGAGTTGGACGCATTCGGGTAGTCGAGCGTCAGCCCGCGCATCCAGACGAGATTGCCGTCGAGATCGAGGCAGATCAGATCGTTCGACGACCAGAGAGTGTAGAGGCGTTTGCCATCGCTGGCCGGGGTGGGGGCGGCGACGCTGGTCTTGCTATGGCACATGGTGCGGCCCGTGGCCCAGAAGGAGCGGCGCCACAGCTCCCTCCCGTCGGTGGCGGAAAAGCAGAGCACCTGGAGCTGATTCTGATCCGGTCCGCTGGAGGCGGAGACGAAGACGCGGTCACCGACGATGATCGGGCTGCCGAGGCCGCGTCCCGGCAGCGACGCCTTCCAGGTCACTGCATTGGGTCCCAACTGGGTGGGCAGCTTCGCATTGCCTTCGACGTAGCCGTTGCCGTTCGGCCCGCGGAACTGGAGCCAGTCCGCCCGTCCGGTCATCGGCAGAGCCAGGAGCGCGGCGAGGGTGAGGAGGTGGGGGAGGGAGCGCATGGTCTTTCGTGACAAGTTTTCAGAATTCAGTTCTCAGTTTTCAAGGATGGATGCGGTGGGGCACTTTTATCGCGTGACGCTTCACTTCTTGCTCTCCTCCGCTCCACCGCCGCGGCGCTTGGGCGCTTCCTTCTTCGGGGTCGCGGGGCGGTCGGTGGCGAGGAGGGCGGTGCCGGTGGCGTCGCAGACGCGGAGTTTGAATTCCCATTCCACGGTCCAGTCCTGGGTCTGCTCGTTCTGGCAGGCTTTGACGAGGAGGGTGTTCTTGCCGGCCTTCAGTTGCACAGGCAGCTTGTACTGGTCGATGCGCTGGCCGCGGTGGTATTCGTCGCGTCCGAAGATGAGTTCGCCGTTGAACCAGATCTTCCACGCGTTCTTGCAGGCGAGCCGGAGTTCGGCAGGACGGGCTTCGGCGGCGGTGTATTCGGTGTAGGCGTAGCCGGTGACTTCCTTCAGGGGGCCGAAGGGCTGATTGAAATCGATTTTCCCATATTCATCGGTCGAGGCGAGGGGTTGCCAGGTGACCTCCTTGCCCTCCTTGCCCGGGTAGGTGGCGTCGAGCTTGATCTCCTTCTCCGGGGGGAAAACGGTCTCGAATCCCTCGCGGCCCGTGTTGTCGAACGGGGCGATGACGTGCCAGTGGGTGAGGAAGCCGAAGTGGCGGGGCAGATCGACTTCCTGTCCCAGTTTTTCAGAAAGCTGTTTGGCGATTTCCTGGATCTGGTCGACATCGCGGGCGGCGTCGAGCGCCTGGCGGTAGGTGGCGATAGCGGCGGTCTTGTCGTCCTTTTCCGCCTCCGCCTTGCCGGTGGCGATGAGTTGGGCGACGGCGTCGCGTCGCAGTTCGGTGCTGGGGTCGTTGAGGAAGCCGGGGATCAGTTTCTGCGCGGCCTGGGCGTCGATCTTGGCCATCAGATCGTAGGCAAGCCGGCGGGCTTCGGGAGATTGCCGGGTGTCATCGAGAAAGGCCTTCAGATCGGCGAAGGGCAGGGCTTTGCCGGCTTTCTGGGAACGCTCGACGATGACTTCCACCGCGGAGCGCAGCCAGTTCCGCGCGATCGGGCCGCTGGTCTCCATGGCGCGCAGCAGGGGCAGGATGGCATCGGCCTCGGCGGCGGAGAGGGACTGGAAGGCGGCGGCGGCCTCGGCATTGCCGGCGCCTTCCGGGCCGACGGCGCGCAGGGCGGCGACGTGTTTCTCAAAATCCCCCGGCAGTGCGGCGCGCAGGGAGCTGGCGGACCAGCTGGTGAGGAGGGTGAGGGTGAGACAGGTGAAAAGGCGGGCGTTCATCGGTGGTGGATGATACGGGATGGGGCGGCTGGCTCAAGCGCCGTCTTCGCGGGGGGAAGCCTCCTCACGGGGCGGAATTCCGAAGCTTGAAATCCGAAATCCTCAGCCAGTGTGAAGTGCGGGCTAGGGGTTGGCGGTGGTATAGCTCAGGTCGTCGAAGTAGATTTTCACCATCTGGCCGCCGGCCTGGGAAGTGAACAGTCCGAATCGGTCCAGCGTGGCGCCGGACTGCTGGTGGCCGGGCTTGAGAGGCAGGACGACGCGTTCCTTTCCCAGTGAGACGACGATCTCCCCGTGGCCACCATTGCCCTCCGGCCGGTAGTCCAGAGACCAATCGAAGACCTGCCCGGGCGTCAGCACGGGGCCGGCGTCGACTTTGCCGATCTCACCGGCCGCCGTGGCATATTGGGGGATGAAGTAATGCCCGACACGCGTGGGACCACCGACATGGATCCCGAGAAAGTGACCAGCCACGTCGGGAGAGCGGTCTTTCGAGGCGCTGCCGAACCAGCCGATGAACATGTCGGAGTCCGGCCCGGCCGTGAGGAGTTTCACCCGGCCCCGGGCGCTGAGCGGACGGCTCAGGTCGAGCGGGCCTACGCGGTCGGCATAGTAGGCATACGGTCCGCTGCGCCAGAGACCGCCGCCGACCTCGCCGGGCTGAGTTCCACCGGCGTGCCGCGTGTCCGGGCTGTGGCCGAAGTCGTGGGCGCCGGTCACCTCGTGATCCTCGTAAGAGGTGCGGTTACCCACCGCGACCCAGCCGGGATCGTCGGCGAGATCGATGGGCCGGCTGTCGAGGATCAGGTCGTCGAAGTGGATGGTGGCGGCGCCGCCGGATTTCATCATGTTGAGCAGGCCGAAGCGGTCGAACGTGGTGCCGTGATCCTTGAAGCCGGGGGTGAGGTCGATGACAAACGTGCGGGTTTGGGGAAAGCGGGCCTGCGCCTCGGCTCCAGAGTCGGCAGGCAGGGGGCCGTAGTCCTGGGTGGTGTGAGTGTCGCTGCCGAGGGCGAAGGTGAAGCGTCCGAGGCCCTTCGCGCCCGCGGGATCGTAGGCGAGGGACCACTGGTATCGGGTGCCGTCGTTGCGGAGGGGTGTCGGCCGGAATTTGCCCGGCAGGTAGGGCGTGACGAACGTGCCGCAGGTCTGGTTCCTGGCCGTGATCAGCCGCACTGCGAGCCGGCCGCCGCTGCCTTCGAAGTCGAAATCGAGTCCGAGCGAACCGATCGGTCGCCCACTACCCCCGGGCTGATCGGCTTGGAAGAATCCAAAGAATACCCCGGCGCTGCTCTCGCTGTGGGTGATGGCAAAACTGCCGGAGGCGGAGAAAGGCTGGTCGAGCGTTTTCGCGGTGAGCTTCGCCGCATACTGGGCCGGCCGGGTCGATCGCTGGATGCGCCCGCCGACTTCGCCGGGAGCCTGACCGGCATGGTGGGTCAGGCTGTGGCCGAAATCCTGTCTCACCAGGAGCGGCTCGGCGGGTGGGAGCCGGTTCCGATGCGATTCCCAGCCCGGATCGCGGTCGAAGGTTTCGGCCTTGACCGCCGGATCGGCCGCGGGGCAGTTACCCTTTGCCCCGGCCCATGCGATGAGCAGGAAAAGAAAGAGCGTCGCGCGGTGGAAGCGATGGGACAGAGACAGCCGACTGGTGATCATGCCCTCAACAGTGGAACCAGTCCGGCGGTTGTCGAGATGGAGGTTTGCGGATCTCCGCCGCAGGCGCCGAGGCGGTCGAGTTGGTCGAATCTCACGCAGAGGCGCGGAGCCGCAGAGGGTGGGGCAGGGGAATGGGGGTTCGGTTGGAGAGCGCGGTTTCGTTGGGGCGAAAGGGCTCTTGGTTTTGAGCCTTTCGGATTGGGCATTTGAAATTGTTTCGGATTTCGATCTTAGGATTTCGGATCTCCGCCGCAGGCGGAATTTCAGTGAGGTGATCGAGTCTCACGCAGAGGCGCGGAGTCGCAGAGGGTGGGACAAGGGAAAGGGTGGCAAGGGAATAGACTTATCGGTTTTGAGCCTTTCCTCAATCAGACCTTTGAAATTGTTTCGGATTTCGAGCTTAGGATTTCGGATTTCCGCCGCAGGCGCCTTGTCAGGAACGATGCGTCCAAAGGGATCAGAGCATGGCCCCAACGGGGCCCACGCATTCCAGCCCAGAGCAACGCTCTGGGTGCCCTACCACAACATGAGGCCCGCGTTCTGAAGGAACGCCGCATTTTCGTAGAAACGCGCTTCGCCGCCCGAGTGGTGCGGCGTTCCTTCAGAACGCAATCTTCATCGTGGCCGTTTTCCCAGGGTTGCACCCTGGGCTGGAATGCTTTGCCCC
>JAEUHH010000065.1 GCA_016795505.1 Verrucomicrobiales bacterium
ACGGAATGAGACTGGCGGATTTGCTTTCTGAGGAAGGGTAAAGGACTGAAACACCAGGCCGCCTGGCGGCGGAAATCCGAAATCCTAAGCTCGAAATCCGAAACAAATTCGAATCTTCGAATTCGGAAAGGCTCAAAACGGTCATTGGCCGTGCTCTTTCGCACAGCCGCAGGGTCCTCTGCGGCTCTGCGACTCTGCGTGAGATTCGAGGGCAGACGCCTGGCGGTGGAAATCCGAAATCCTAAGCTCGCAATCCGAAAAAAATTCGAATCTTCGAATTCGGAAAGGTTCAAAACGGGCATCGGCCGCGATTTCTCGCGCAGCCGCCGCTCGATGCCGAACCGCGGAGCGGTTCTCCATGAATAGCCAGGGGTCGAAGACCCCTGGTAGTCAACGAAGCCACCAGCAACCCCGGATGGGGTTGTCCCATGCTGTTACCCCGCCGCCGCACCCTTTCCCCATCGGACAACCCCATCCGGGGTTGCCATCAAAGCCCGCTGCTGACCCGGAGTTTCACTCCGGGCTATTCACGGAGCATCCCTCCGGGATGCGGCGTCTACATCGCGCTCCCTCTGTGCTGGGAAAACTCGCTCAGGCTTCAGACCAAACCGGTTCTGTGGACCATCCCTTTCTGGGCATCAACCACTGCCCATCGCCCTTTCGCGCAGCCGCCGGGTCCCTCTGCGGCTTTGCGACCCTGCGGCTCGGCGTGAGATGCGAGGGCTCTTTTTTCGGAGAGGTCGGAAGGGGGGGGCTGGAGACGGGAAGGTGATCAGGGAGTTGGGATACTGCACCACTTCGCGGATTCGCTGCCATTTTTGCCAATTTTCGGCCCTTCTCGGCGCTAGAGCCCTTGATTTTGCTGGGTACGATTTCCAAAGCGGCTTGTAGTGTAGACCTTGGTGGTTGCGCCCGCGTTTCGATGGCTACCTTTATCAGCCATCATGTTCCTGCGTCGCAACAAACGCTTCAAAGATGGCAAAGAGCACTTCTACTGGAGTGTCGTCGAAAACCGCCGACTCCAAGGGGGCCGCATTGTGCAGCGCAAAGTTCTCTATCTCGGCGAACTCAATGGCCGACAGGAGTCCTCTTGGCGCAAAATCGTCGAGTTGTTCGGTCAGGATGATGATGCGCCACAGCAGGTGGCTCTCTTTCCCGAGGAACATGCTCCAGTGCAGTACGATGGAGACGACGGGCTGCCCATCGTGCGCGTGCGCCTCTCGCAAATGTCTCTGCGCAAACCGCGCCAGTGAGGCGCCTGCTGGCTGGGCTGCGAGCTCGGACTCGACGCCTTCTGGCGCGAGCACCTGCTCGCCAGCCGCAAGGGCACCCGCCGGGATCTGGTGCTGCAGACGCTCGTGCTCTACCGCCTCATTGATCCAGGCAGCGAACCGAGGGACGAGGTAGCCAGCCGGAAGGCTGCCCCGAAGGGGTGGGCGCCGTGAGGCGGCGCGAAGCAATGGCGGCTGCACCGGCATTGGTTCGACCACAGCGCCGTCGCCGACTTGCTTGGCAGCGATTTCCGGCTTGCCGAGCACAGCGCGACGCCATGCACCAGGCCATCGGAGGCGCGAAGAAAGAGGCCGGGCGCGATGCGCGCTTCGTTCACATTGAAGTCACCCACGCTGGCAAAGGAAGAGGCAAGCGTCAGACGGCCACCTTGAGCTATCGGCTCGACCGCGCCAAGCTGCGCGAAGCCTGGCGACGCGAAGGCCGCTACCTGCTGCGCACCAACATGACTGAGACCGATCCCGCGAGGCTGTGGCAGTTCTACCTCCAGCTTACCGAAGTAGAGCAGGCCTTCAAAGAACTCAAAGGCGATCTCGCGATCCGCCCCATTCATCATCAGCTCGACCACCGCATTGAGGCGCACATCTTTATCAGCTTCCTGGCCTACGCGTTGCAAGTCACGCTCAAAGCGCGGCTCAAAAGGAGCGCGAGCGGGCTGACGCCGAGGACTGTACTGGAGAAATTCGCCGCCGTGCAGATGCTGGATGTGCATCTGCCAACCACCGACGGACGGGAGATCATCCTGTCACGCCACACGCAGCCGAGAAGGAACTGCAATTGTTGCTGGACCAACTCAAGCTCACGCTGCCTGACCAGCCGCCGCCGAGGATCACCACCGCGCCTTCGAAGTGAAGGGCTGCATCTGCACGAAACCGCCGTCGGTGTAGTGTAGACTTGAGGCTTCCGAGGCGGCGCAGGCCCGATAAAGCCTCAATCGGCCCTCGCGAATCCGCGAGGTCGGGGTAACTGTCGTCACGGCTCGTTTTCCTCATCGCCCCAGCGAACGCGCTCCATCAGGCGGCGGAAGAAGCCGGACTTCGGGACGGGCTTGGCCTCGGCTTTGGGGAGGTCGCCGGCGAAATCCTCGGCGCTCTCTGCCACGGCGGTGCGGGTCTTGAGATCTTCGTCGGCCGCCTGACGGTCGGTTTCGTCGTCGATGATCTTTGGCTGGAGGAAGATCAGCAACTCGTTGCGGTCCTTCTCCCGGGTCCGGGAGCCGAACACGTCACCAACGATCGGGACATCCTTTACCCAGGGCAGGGTGGATTCACTCTTGTCGTTGCTCTCGGAAATCAGACCGCCAAGCAGCACGGTGCCGCCATTTGGCACCATGACGGTGGTCTCCAGTTCCTGGGTGCCGATGGTGGGAATGTCATCGTTGCCGATGTTCTGGCTGCCGACGATGGAGTCATTCACCTGCAGGATTTTGAGGGTGATCTCGTCGTCGGCGTTGATGCTGGCGAGCACGTCGATGTTCAGCACCACGTCGACATAGTCGATATTCGCCGTGACGACCTGGTTGGCGGTGCCGCCATCGGGATCAACGAGGGACTGCGTGCTGCGGGGGACGGCGACGCGCTGGCCGTTGGTGATGCGGGCGTACTCGTTGTTCAGCGTGTAGAGGGTCGGTCGGGACAGCACCTCGAAACGGCTGGTGGTGGCGAGGGCGGAAAGGAAGACATCGAGATAGGGATTCACCTGACCATAGAAGGAAAGGCCCTGCGAGAGGGGGAAGTTCTCGAAGGTGTCCAGCTCGTTCACATCGAGCAGGTTCTGATTGAGTCCGTTCCGGGTCTTCAACAGGCCGGCCCCATTGATGCGGCGGCCATCGGGGCCGACCGTCTCGAGGGTGCGGATCAGGTCCATGCCGAACTCGTAGTCGTCGCCGAGGCTGAGCTGGGCGATGATGGCCGAGATTTGGATCTGGCGCGGCTTCACGTCCAGCGTCTCGAGCATCTTGTCGATCAGCGCGATCTGCTCCTCCGGGCCGGAGATCATGAGGGTGCTGTTCACATCGTCGGCGATCAGCAGGGTCTTGCCGATGACAAAGGAGACCGGGACGAGCGAAATGTTCGACCCGCTGAAGGAACTCCCGCCGCTCCCACTGGTGCGGCTGCGACCGCCGCCACCTCCGAAACCTCCACCGGAACTGCCGAAGCCGCTGGAACTCCCAAAGCCGCTGGAATCACCGCCGAAGCCACTGCTGTTGCCGAAACCGCCGCCGCCGAGCCGGGAATTGCTCGAAAAGTCGTTGCTGCCGAAGCCCGAGCCCTGATTCGACCGGTTGGTGCGGCTCGAATTGGAACCACCTCCCGCGACGTTTTCATCCAGGCCGCGGGTCAGCGCGTCGCCGGCGATGTCGAGGAAACTGGTCGGCTTCAGGTGACTCAACTTGCGGGTGACCGTGTCCGGGACTTCCTGGGGAGAGTCGAGATGCTCGATGTAGCGTTCGATCCGCACCATCAGGGCGGGCGGGGCGACGGCGAGGATGCGATTGGTGCGGGTGATGGCCCGGATCACCGGCTTGCCGGCCGAGCCGGACAGGCCTCCGCCGGCGGTGTAGGTGGTGCCAGAGGTGGCGACGGCGCCTTCGGCATTTCCGGGGCTCGTGCCGGCAGTGTTGCGGGCCTGATTCCCGACGCCTTGATTCGGGGACACTCGGGAAGAAGCGGAGCCGACGCCGCTTTCCTCCGACTCGAGGCCGAGAATCTCGGCGAGTGCTTCGGCCACTTCCTCGGCATCGCCGCGGAGCAGTTGAAAGGCGCGGTCTTCCATTTCCGAGGGTTCCACGTCGATCTTTTCCCGCAACTCGAGCAGGGTGCGGATGACGGACGCGTTTTCCGTGATGACGAGGGCTTGGGCGTTGCCGAGCGGGGTGATGTTCCCGTAGGGATGCGGCGGCATCACCTGAGTGAAGGTGTCCGCGGCTTCGTCCGCGGGCAGATGCTCCAGCGGCATGATGAAGGTGACGACATCGTCGCCGGGAGGCAGATCCTGCGGATCGGAAAAAACCGGCACCCCTTCTGAACGGGGCTGCTTGCCGCCGCTGTAGGCAATGATTTTGAGGGTGTCCTTGTTCGCAGTGGGAACGAGGGCAAAGCCGTTGAGGAGCAGGCTTTTCTCGATGAATTCGAGCGACTCCTGAAGAGTGTTGAAAGGCCCGCTGCTCTCGATGGTGATGGTGGCGCCCTGAATGGCGGCGTCGCGGATGATGCGCTTTTTGGCCCGGACCTCGTATTCGCTGAGCACGATGGTGAGATCCTGATTGACGAAGGAGACCCCAAAGCCCTCCTCTTCCGTAGCCGCCTGCTGGGCGTGGGTCGGCTCCCAGCTGATCAAAATCAGCAAAAAAAACGCTAAAAATTTATTCGGGAGCACCGGCATTCGGCCGGATCATAGGAGAGGCTCCTGTATTGTGCAATCGCTGTTTGCGGCGCTTTTTTTACAATCTTGTCAGTTGCAAAAGTGGCCGGAGTGGGTGCTGAATTTATAAAAATTTACCCAATTTCTCTCCTGATGGTGCCTTCACGGGACCGGCGGAGGAGCCGGCGTTGGCAGCACGATCCGGCGGCGTCCGGGAGGATTGGGGCCGGTGCTGCCGGCGTTGGGCGCCGGGACTCCGGCTTTTTGCGCCGCGGCGGCGGCGGCCTGTTGTTGTTGCCGGAGCCTTTCCGCGGCGGGATTGAGATAGGGGGCGTTTCCGCCCGCGGCATCGGGACCACCGGCTTCGGGTCCGGGTAAGGCGGGCATTTTGACGCCATTGGGAGTGCCGATGGGCTGGCGGGGAGCGGCGGTCAACCCGCCCTGCGGTGGTCCCGCGAGGGGACGGCCACCGGCCGCGGGATCAATGGCGGGCTGGCCGGGTACATCGCCGGTGGGCGGCGCGTTTCCGGGAGAGGAAGGCTGGGAAAACGAGGCCGGGTCTCGTCCGATTTCGGCCACTTCTCCGTTCAGGGAGATGGTGGCTTTGACTTCCTTCGGGTTGGTGTCCTTTTTCAGTTCGATCAGCTTGAATTCCGGGGAGCCGGCGGCGGGAGTGGAGACCGGGGGAATGCGGATGGTCTCGCCCGTTTTCTGGTTCTTCAGGTAAACGACCGTTTCGGACTTGCTCTCGACGTAGCCACCGAGGAAATAGTCGCGGGCAAAGGATTTCTGGGCCTGAGCGGGCTCCGGAGCCGCCTCCAGCATGAAGGGCGATCTCTGCCAGATTTCGAGGTAGCGTTCCTCGGGGTAGGCCTTGGGGATGATCGCTTCGGGCTCCTCAGGGGTGGGCGGCGCCTCCGGTGAGATCGTGGGCGGCTCGCCGGGCGGGGGCGCTTCCTGGGAAAAGCCAGCCGTTGACCAATACAGACCGAGCGCTCCCGCGAGAGCGGGAACGATCAGCCGCCACGGGCCGCTGAAGAGCCTGCCGGCTTCAGGGCGTGGCCACGGCCACATCCGATGGCGCATACCAGCGGAGCAGCTCGATCTCGCACTCGATCTGTTCATTTTCTTCTGGGTGAGGGGTGGCCTTGAACGAGCGGACCACCCGGAATGTTTCCGGGGTTTGCAGCCCGTGCAACCAACGAAAAACATCCTCGACGGTGCCGGTGGCCCGCATCGTCACGCCGGACTGCACGTAGTGGGGGGTGACGACGGGCTCGATCAGCTTGATCTCGGAGGTGGCCACATTGGCCCCGTCGCCGGATTGGGCGTCGGCGAAGATGGCGTTGTCCGCGTCGGCCCGGGAGGTGAAAGCCGGTTGCGTCTGCGCGAGCATCTCGGCCCGCGCGGTCCAGGTGGCCTTGTCTTCCATCAGGGCTTCGATCTCGACGAGTTCGAGTTCCATCCGCTCGCGGTCGTCGATGAGCAGCGCCTTGCGGTCCCGGTAGAGGTCCCACAGGATCACGGCCCCGCCGACCAGCAGCAGGGTGAGAAAGGCGCTCAGGAGCAGGCGTTCACTGGCTTTCATCGGTGACCGGGGCGTAGCGATAGGTGCCGTAGGCGACAAAGGTGGCGGTGTCACCATCGATTTCGGGGGCGGGGATGTTCCACTCGTAATCGCCCAGACCCTGGGCATTTTCGAGGTCGGATTTGAAGCCAATGGCCACCGGGACGCTCGACGCCTCGCCCCGGACGACGATCTGACCATCCTCGCGGATCTCGAAATGGGTCATGCGGAGCCCCTTTTCGGGGAACAAATTGGCGACCCGGTAAAATAGCTCGACCGGGTAGCGATCCACATCGAGGGCCAGTTCCACCGCCTCCCAGCGGGCCTTTGCCTCGCGGATCACATCTGCGGTGGGGGAAAGCTCGTCGATGCGGGCCGCCATGGCGGCATTCGTCCGGCGGGCGACGAGGAGATCGGCGACTCCGGCCCCGATCAGCAGCACATACACGAGCGCTGCCACCAAGCCGAGCTGCATCCAGCGGCGGATGTTGGCCTGCCGATCGCGCTCGAGGGCGATCTCCGCCGGCTCGTAGTGCCAGCCATCGACGAGGGCGGGGGAGGGAGTCGGACGCGGGGATACCCGGACCGGCAGCCCCAGGATTTGCTGGGCCTCATCGCGGAGAGCGGCTTTGACCGGCTCGCCATCGCTCCAGATGGTCAGGTTGTCTATGGTTCCGCTCATGCGACGGCCTTCCAGTTCCAATTGGAGGCACTGGATCTCGCGGAGTAAATCCGCATCGAGATCTCCCGGACCGAGGCTTTGGAAATGAATCCACTGCTCGTGATGCTCGAAGCCCACCATCCAGCGGTCCAATTCCCGCCAGAGCACGATCGCCCGCGCCGGAGGGCGGAAGGCCACCGCCGCGGGGAAAAAACCCGACCAGTCCGTGGCCCGGCCGCGGCTGGTTGCGTCGATTTGTCCTGGCACGACGATCGCATGGACCAGCCGGCGGGGGCCGTCCGATCCCACCGAACGCCAGCCGAGATGCCGGCCTGGCCCGGCCGGCACGCGGATGCCGAGGCCCTCCAATTCCATGGCGATGACCGATTCGATGATTTCCGGGTCGCCCGAGCTCACCCAGGCTGGGACGGAGTCGCACGCCGCCGATTCGAAGCCGTAGGCCAGGCGTTCACCCGATTTCGGAGGTTCGGCGGACGGCTTCCAGTCTCCCGAGTGGCCGCCGCCACGGGTCCACCATTCCCAACCGGTGGGACCGGGGAGGCGCAGCCAGTGGGGTTGGGAGGCGTTCGGCTTCATCTCAGCACGCGGGTCTGCACCTCCAACAACACGGGTTGGGCATCGCGCCCGGAGATGACCAGAGACCTTTCCACGGAGACGCCGCCCGCCGTGCCGATGGAGATCAGGCGGGTCGCAGCGTCGTCAACCGACAGCAGATTTGCAAGCGCCTGCTTTTGGGCCTCGCCGATGCCCAGCAGGGCGGTGGCCTCCTCGACCGACTCGAAGCGCACGTCATCCTGCGTGTCCGGCGTCCGGTCCGATCCCAGCCGCACGTTGGCGAGGCGTTGCGCGCCGTCCGCGCCGCACTGGCAGACGAGCTGGATCAGCTCAGGGGAGGCGTCGTTCAGGTCCAGTGGCCCGCTGCTCAGCAGGGTGAAGGCGTCGCGCCAGCCCGGGGCCATCGCCATCACCTGCTCGAAGCCGATCACCAATGTCACCTCATCCAGCGAGCGGAAAGGCCGGTTGTAGGGCTGATCGCGGAAGCCCCGGGCCCGGTAGGCATTGCCCTCCGCGCCGAAGGGCAGGAGATTGTCGTCGGCATCGATCCAGTCGGTCAGGGCATCGACCACCTCGGCCGCGCCCTGCGGATCGAGACCCCAGCGGATGAAGATTTCGCCCAGGATGATCCGCCCGTTGTCCGAGACGAGGAAGTGATTCAGGTTGATCCGCGCCCCCTCGCTGCGCAGCATCGCGCGAAAGCCCCCGGTGCCGTCCACCTGCTGCCGCAGGATCGGGTCCCAGCGCTCCACGTCGGGATGCGCTGCCAGGGCGATGCCCCGGTCGGCGAACTGGCTCGCGCGGAATTCCCACTGGTTCGAGCCCTGCGTCTCCATCTCCAGGCGCAGGAACTGAGCACTGGTGAAAACCGCCAGCGACAGGATCGCGATCACCCAATATACCGCGATCAGAGCCGAGGCTCTGCTCTGCCGCGTGGGATGTTGTCGGAGTCGTTTCACAGGGAAAAGGGGTGTCATTTCCCGCCCGTCAGGGCTGGCTGGGCAATGGCGGCAGGTTCGGGTCGTTCGGGGCCGGTGGGCGATTCGGATCCGGCGGATTGTTCGGGTCGGGCGGATTGTTCGGGTCGGGCGGATTGTTGGGATCCGGCGGGCCATTCTCCTGCGGCGTCGGCAGATCGACCTGTTGCCGCACCGGCGCCCAAAAGACCGACCGCAGCGGCTCTGCGTCGCCATCCATTGCCAGCGTCAATTCCACCAGCGTCGGCTGGGCGTCGCCCTCGCGCAGCACCTCGCGCCACTGCTGGGACCGGGGATCGTAAAAGCGCCACGTGATCTGCTTCAGTCGTCGCAGGATCGGCACCGGGCGCAGCCGCAGGCTGTCCAATCCCTGACGATGGCGCTGGCGATCCTGTTCCGCGTTCAGAAAATACAGCGCCGCCCGCGCGAAGCCGCTGCTCTCCACCTCCGAAGCCAGGATCACCCGCTTCACATCCGGCCGCAGCGAGCCGAAGCCAAAGGCCGCCGGCGCATCGACGAACGACAAATAGGTGTCGTAGTGGCCACCGCGGTCCTCGTAGTCGAACTCCAGCCGGGCCGCCGCGGGCAGGCTCTCGAAATTGTCCCGGCACAGCTCGACGAAGCGCCGCTTTCGCGCCTCGCGATCCTGAAATTGCTGCAACTCGTCCATCAACTGCGCGCTCCCCGTCGTGAGCGAGAAAATCCCGATCGCCAGGATCGCCAGCACGGCGATGGAAATGCTCAACTCCAGCAGGGTGAAGGCCCGGCGCGCCGCCCGGCTGCGATCGCCGGCTCCTGGAGCGGGGGCTTTCATTGTTGGAACAGCGGCAGGTAGCGCAGCGTCTCCGCCTCGTCGATGACCTCGGTGCGGCCACCACCGAGATCGCGCAGCGCCGTCACCCGGATGTGCAGCAGATTCGTCAGCGTCGTGCCTTTGGCCGAGCGCGGCTCGTGGCGCTCGATCGTGGCGCGGAAAGCGATGCCGTTCTTGTCGGCATCGAAAGCCAGCTCGCCCGGTTGCAGTTGCGGATTTTTCGAGATCTCCGTGAGCAGCGACCGCAGCCGCTCCGACACCCAGCTTTCCTGCACCGTGTCCAGGGTGTAGCGGCTCACCTCGTTCAGCGCGCCCATCAGGCCCACCGCCGCGAGGCCGAACAAGCCCATAGCCAGCACCACCTCCAGCAGGGAGAAAGCCGGCGACGCGGCGCCGGATCTGGTCGGGCTCGCTTTCATGGGTAGTAGGCGGTTTCCTCCGCCCGCGCCGTCAGCGGGTCGAATGCCAGTTCCACAAAGGCCTCGCCCGACTCGAAGCGCACCTCGATCGGCTCGCACAGCCCGCCGGGGCGGAAATACCACGTGTCTCCGTCGGCCGGCACCCATTTCTCGTCGCCCGCCAGACGCAGCAGCACCGCCACCTCGCCCGGCACCGCGATGGACTCGACCAACTCGCCCTCGCTGACCTCGCCGCCCAAACCCCGGCCGCGGATCAGCGCCATCGCCGATTGGGTGAAAACCATCGTGTATTCCTCGCGGTAGGCCGAGGCCTGGCGCAGCGCCCGCTGGCTCAGCAGGCGCAGTTGGGAGCTGGGAGGTGACAGCAATTGCTCCTCCTGCGATTCGCTGAACCGCACCACGAAATACCCCGTCAGAATGGCGATGATCGCCAGCGACACCACCATCTCCAGGAGTGAAAAGGCGCCCGCCCGCCTGATCCGGAGACGCTTACCAGTTCGTGATGTCATCCTCCGTGCCCTCCTGGCCATCCGGCCCCGTGGAGAAAATGTCGTAGGAGTCGGTGTTGAACTTGCCCGGCTGGCGATACTGGTAGGGACGACCCCACGGATCGATCAGGTTTTGGTCATTCTTGAGCAATTGCTGCCACTTCTTCGGCGCGGGATTGCCCGACGGCCTCTTGACCAGTGCTTCCAGCCCCTGCTGGGTCGAGGGATACCAGCCCGCATTGATCTTGTAGCGGATCAGGCTCGCATCGAGTGTCTTGATATCAGCGCTCGCGCGACCGTCGTCGGCCGATCCCATCACCCCCTTCATCACAAAGGCGCCGGTGCCGAGCAGCAGGGCGATGATGCCGAGCACCAGGATCATCTCCATCAGGGTGTAACCGCGGCTTCGTTGGGTGGGGAGGCGTTTCATGGGCGATTGGGGGGTGGGAGCGGGAAGGTGACGGCGAATGTCGGTCGAACAGGGTTCGATCTCCGATCAAACAGGGTTCCATCGGAGGAGCAACCCTGTTCCATCGCAAGGCCTTCCGGTCGAAAGGCCGGCAGCGACTTTCCGATTATACCGACCCGCCTCGGCCGCCGCAACCGCGAAGTCTGACCGGCTTTGTGGCGAAACTGTCAGATGCGGCGGTGCCGGGTGCCGTTTTCAGGCGCCGTGGTATTCGTAATCGGGCGGCTGGAACCGGCTTTTGATCCGCGCGATGATCTCGTCCCGCCGGCCCTGCGCCCAGTCCGGGTAGCGGGTCCACTCGGACTCCGACCTGAAATAGATCACGTGGTGGGCGGGGCCCAGGAGCATCTCGCCGTCGATGACGAGCGATCGCCAGCGACCGTTGGCGCGTTCCTCGTAGAGCATCTGGTCGCGGCCGGTGTGGGTGACGCGCCAGCCGCCTGACTGCGGAGGCGGGCCGGTCTTTTTGCCGAAGGACATGATGAGAAAGACGATCAACAGGCCGATGCCGAAGATCCAGAACAGGGCCAGGGGGCTCGTCTCGATCATCCGGCCGGCTTTTCCGCGGGGTTGCCAGCCCCAGTTTTCCGCACACCAGGCCGCCAGCCATCCGGAGGCCACGGCCAGCAGCAGGGCGCCGAGCAGGCGGGCCGGCAGGGAACCGGTGAGCGAGCGAAAGCCGAGAAATGCCAGGATCGGGCCGGCGATGAGGCCGATCTGGAGCAGCAAGGCGAGCCAGGAGTGCATCCGGGAGGGGAAAAAGGGAGATTCACTCCCGGTCGTAGCGGAACAGATCCGCGGCCCGGAAGGCGCGTTCGATCCCGCGGGACTGGCACAGGGCGGTGAGGGCGGTGGCGATCTTGCGCTGGATGTGCGGCGTGAGCCGGCGGCCTTTGCGGCCTTTCTGCACCTGCTTGTGGGTGAGCTGCTCGGTGCTGGCGGCGACGAGGGCGTGATTGTCCAGAGCCAACTCGGTCATGATGGCATCGAGGGGCTGCGGACCGAAATTCCGGTCGTCGTCGAGGTCGGTGAGGGGGGATGGGTCCATTCCGGTTGATTCAAGTGCCCGGATCGCTAATCGTTGGCGAATCCCATGACAACCCGAATTCTCCTTTCCACCACTTCCTATCAGGACACCCCCGGCCCGCACCACGATCTGCTCGCCTCGCAGGGATACGAGATCGTCCGCGAGCGCGGCCCGCTCCCCGAGGCCGAAATGCTGGCTCTGGCGGGGGAATTCGACGCCTTTCTCTGTGGCGACGACGCCATCACCCGCGCCGTGATCGAGAAATCGCTGCCGCGGCTGAAGGTGATCAGCAAATACGGTATCGGCTTGGACAAAATCGATGTCGCCTTTGCCACCACGCAGAAGCTGCCGGTGCTGAATACGCCGGGCGTCAACCACACCACGGTGGCGGAGCACACCTTCGGCCTGCTGCTGAGCCTGACCAAGAAAATCCAGGAAAATGCCCAGGACGTGCGCGAGGGAAAATGGGTGGCGGGCTGGAAAAAGCCGGTCGGCCACGAGATCCTCGGCAAGACCATGGGCATCATCGGCCTCGGTCGCATCGGCAAGGAGGTGGCGACGCGGGCGAAGGCCTTCGGCATGCCGGTGATCGCGTTCGATCCCTATTTCGACGAGGCCTTTGCCGCCGCCCACGGCGTGGAGCGCTGTGCCAGCATGGACGAGGTGCTGCACCGGGCCGATGTGGTGAGCCTGCACTGTTTCCTCGACGAGCACACGCGGGGGATGATCAATACGGCCAAGATCGCCGAGATGCGGGACGGAGCGATCGTGCTCAATTGCGCCCGCGGTGAACTGGTCGAGACCGACTGCGTGGTGAAGGCCCTGGAATTGGGGAAACTGGGTGGCTACGGCGCCGATGTGCTCGACACCGAGCCGCCCGTGCCCGGTCACGCGCTGCTCACGGCGAAAAACTGCATTATCACCAGCCACATCGCCTCGCGCACTTACGAAAGTGTCGAGCGGCAGGCGCTCCGGGCGACGCACAACCTGATCAATTACCTGAACGGCGATCCGGACTTCATTCAGGCGAACCAGTGGGGATGAGGGGACTCTGCGGAAGATTCGGGAGCTGATTCGCGACTTGGAGCGGGCCGGTTTTGTGAGCCGGGGCGGGAAGGGCAGCCATCGGAATAGCGTGTTCTTCGGGAAAAACATACCGGGACCGCAGGCGTCTCGCCTGCCCCAAACGCCTCGGCAAAGCCATCCGGGGCGGGCGGGACGCCCGCGGTCCCGGTGGGTTCTCGCCGAAGCCAACTGGTAATCCCGTGGCATTCAACTCAGACCCCATGAAGGCCACCGACATTTTCCACCGCTGGGTTGCCTGGTCCGATGCGGATCAATGCTACATCGGCTATTGCCCTGATCTGTTCCATGGCGGCGTGCATGGCGACGATCCCATCGAGGTGGCGAGGGAGTTGCAGCAGGCGATCGACGAATGGGAGGAGATTTGTCGGGTGGATGGCAGACCGCTGCCCGAGGCGCGCACCCGGCCCATGCAGGAGGTCGCCTGATCGGTCCAGCCCCGGCATTGCTTCCTTTTGACAATGGCCTTGAGTGTCATTTACTAGCGCCACCATGTCCCTGAATATCCGTCCCGCTTCCGAAGTCGCCTACGACTGCATCTCACTCGGTGAAATCATGCTCCGTCTCGATCCGGGCGAGGGCCGGGTGCACACGGCGCGCCAGTTCACGGCTTGGGAGGGCGGCGGGGAATACAACGTGACCCGCGGTCTGCGGCGCTGCTTCGGGCTGCGCACGGCGACGGTCACGGCTTTTGCCGACAATCCGGTGGGCCGCTTGATCGAGGACTTCATCCTCCAGGGCGGCGTGGACACCCGGTTCATCCAATGGCGCGCCTACGATGGCATCGGCCGTGAGGTGCGGAACGGGCTGAACTTCACCGAGCGCGGCTACGGCATCCGCGGGGCGGTCGGCTGCCCGGATCGGGCCAACAGCGCGGCCTCGCAAATGAAACCGGGCGACATCGACTGGGAGGAGATCTTCGGCAAATACGGCGCCCGCTGGTTCCACACCGGCGGCATTTTCGCGGCCCTGAGCGAGACGACCGCCGAACTGACCATCGAGGCGTGCAAAGCCGCGCAGAAATACGGCACCATCGTCAGCTACGACCTGAACTACCGCCCCTCGCTGTGGAAGGCCATCGGCGGCCATGCCAAGGCGCAGGAGGTGAACCGCGAGATCGCGAAATACGTCGATGTCATGATCGGCAACGAGGAGGATTTCACCGCCTGTCTCGGCTTTCACGTCGAGGGGGTGGATGAGAATGTCCGCGGGATCGATGTGGGCAATTTCAAGAAGATGATCGCCACGGCGGTGAAGGAGTTTCCCAACTTCAAGGCCACCGCGACGACCCTGCGCGAGGTGCATACCGCGACGGTCAACGATTGGGCGGCGATCGCGTGGCACGACGGTGCGTTTTTCGAATCAAAGCCCTACGAGCGGCTGGAGATCCTCGACCGGGTCGGCGGTGGCGACAGTTTTGCCTCGGGCCTGGTTTACGGGTTCCTGGCATTCAACGATGCCCAGCAGGCCGTCGAATACGGAGCCGCCCACGGCGCGCTGGCGATGACCACGCCCGGCGACACCAGCATGGCCACCCTGGCCGAGGTGAAAAAGACAGTCGGCGGCGGCGGCGCCCGGGTGGTCCGCTGAGCCGGGCGTCGGCTTTCCGATGAAAGAGGGTCTTATCGCCGATGAGACAGGGTTTGATCGTCTCTGCCGCTTCGGATGATCCTCAAAAGGGAAATGAAGGCCCACGGAAGGCACGGAATTCCACGGAAGGATGGGGTGTTGAAGCGATCCTCGAGACGCGCCTATTCGGAGAGTTTATTCGTTTTTCCAATCGGTTCTTCGTCCGTGCCTTCCGTGAATTCCGGGGGGCTCCCTCTCTGGATTGAGGATGACCGGACGGGAGGAACAGCCTGAGGTGCCCGGAGACGACGCCGGCTCGTAGCTCTCGCCCACTCAGCCGCCGGGCCTCAAAGCCCAATAGTCTCCTTCCACTGCAATTTGAAGGGCCAGGAACCGAAAAAAGGTCTCTACGACGCCTCGCAGCGGCTGGGGGGCGAGCAGGAGGTTGCGCGGGCGGCGGCTTCGGTAGATCCGACGTGGTTGGCGGGACTTTTGGAGCGGTTCGAGAGCCGGCGCTACGATTTGGCGAGGTTCGTGAAGGATTTGATCTCAATCCGGTGTGGGGCGGAATGGTAGCGCGCCAGGAGGACGACGTTGGTGTGGCTATGCGGAAGCCGTGGCAGGGCGACGCCCGGCGCGGAGGGGGCTTTTTGCGATCTTGAATCACACCTGCCACGGGGTGAACCGGGACGTGACATGGGATTAGACGGCGGGAATCTATCGGCTGCTGCTTTTTTGGAAAAGAACCGGGACTGGTGGCCGATGCGGGGTTGGGGCGGAAGGTCCGCAGGGGATTCACTGCGGAACAGATCGAGGCGGAGGAGAAGCGGTAAGGCAGGCTGTCGATCCCGGAGATCATCCGGTGTCGGGTGCGGGATATCTGCGACGGGGCGGTCTCTTCCTCGGGATCTCATCGTTTCCTTCGTAGTCCCCCGGGGGCGATTGGGCAGGGTGTGACTTTCCGCCGCGACGGAGGGTCAAAAGAGCGGCATTTTGTCTCCAGACGCCCCATTTCGCATCCCTCCATACCATGTCTTCTATCGTCGAACAACTCATCCAGACCCACGGCGCCCAGGTGGCCGAGCAGATCTCATCCCGGCTCGGTATCCCGGCCGAAAAGGCCGCCGGGGTGCTCCCCGCCGTGGCTCCGCTCATTCTGGGCGGTCTCCAGCGCCAGGCCCGCGAGCCCGGCGGCGAGGCGAAAGTAGAGGAGATCGTGGACAGTCAGGGTGACGCCGGCATTCTCGACGATGTGTCCGGATTCTTCGCCCGCCAGACTGCGGCCGTTGGTGCAACGGGCGAACTCGGGCTTGGCAGTCTGGGTGGTCTGCTCGGTGGTGCTGGCGCGGCGGGGCCGCTGGTGGAGACGATCGCGGAGAAGGTCGGCATTTCGAAAGAAAAGGCCGGCGAGATCATTCCGCTGCTCGCGCCTCTGGTGATGGGCTTTTTGGTGAAGCAGAAGGCCTCTGCCGGCACCGGCGGAGCGGGAGGTTCCCTGCTGACGAGTCTGCTCGATCGCGACGGCGATGGCAGCATCCTCGACGATGTGGCCGGAATGCTCGGCGGCGGCGGCGCGCTCGGCTCTCTGTTGGGTGGCGGCGGTCCCGCGCGAGAGGGTGGCGGGGAGTCAGCCGGCTCCACGGCTGGAGATCTGCTCGGCAAGGCCCTCGGCGGCCTGTTGGGTGGGAAGAAATAGGACTTTGAGGGACGCTTCTGAGGTAATCTGGGGGTGGGCTGTCCCGGTTGGCTCTCCGACGCTCCGCCTGTAAGGGGAGAGCGCGGATGGGTGTGCGCTTCGTGATCGCCTGCCGCGTCGACCTGCATCCGCATCGGAGTTGACTGGGGGCCGGATGGCGGGGATAAAGAAGGCCGCATGTCTCTGATGGAAAACGACCGTCCAGCCGCCAGGCCCGCTGCCGCATGGTCGCTGCCTTTGGTGATGTTGATTGCCGCCAATCTGGTGCCGCTGGTGGGAGTGTTCCTGTGGGATTGGCGGATCTTTGATGTGGTGGCGCTGTATTGGGCCGAGAATGTGGTGGTCGGGGGGATGAATGTGCTGAAGATGGCCCTCTGCGCACCGGATCCGCGGCAGGTTCCGATGCAGGTCAAGTCGGCCGACGGCGCCCCGATCGGCTCGGCCGGCAGCCAGATGGCGATCCATCATGTGTCGAAGCTGTTTTTCATTCCGTTCTTTGTCGTTCACTACGGGATCTTCACGTTCGTCCACGGATTGTTCGTGTTTTCCCTGCTGGGTGGGAATTCCGGCATCGAATCGGCGGGGCCGATGACGGGGATGCGATCGATGATCGCGGAGATCGTGGAGGGCGGCGGCAAATGGGCCCTGCTGGCTCTGGTGGTCAGCCATGGGGTGTCCTTTGTGCATCATTTCCTGATCGGCGGCGAATTCCGTCGGACGATCGCCCCGGTGCAGATGTTCGCCCCCTATGGTCGGGTGGTGGTGCTCCATGTGGCCATTCTGGCAGGTGCGTTTGCCATCTCGGCACTGGGTAGTCCGGTGCTGCTGCTAGCGATTCTGATCGCCGGCAAGATCGGGATCGACATCGGGCTGCACCGTCGCTCACACCGGCGTCGGGATGGCGGTGACTCGTTGTCGGAAATCCCGATGGCGTAGGGTTTTCTCCGGCTCAGTGCTACCGATGAGTGAGAGGCGGAGGGGCCTCAGCGCTGCTGCATCACCTTGCCGGTCAGTTCGCCTCCGATCTCGGCGCCGCCCGTGTCGAGGATCAGGGCTTCCGCATCGAGTCCTTTGAGGAAACGGGTGCCGGGCTCAATGGTGAGGATGCCGCCGCGGAAGGTGACCTTTTCGTTGAACACTCCGCCGATCCACCATTGGCCGCCGACAAAGGCGATTTCGGTGGTGGTTTCCTTCGGTTCGTACAGGACTGTGGAGCCAAAGTAAGCCGTCTTGGCGGCCGGGGCGGTGGTGACATTCTTGCCGGACAGCATCTCCCAGGCGAATCCCTGCCCGGTCGTCAGGTCGGTCTTCACGTGATTGAACCACAGGCCACCGCCCACCAGCGGCGCGAGAACGAGCAGCAGGATGACGACCAGACAGCCACCACAGCCGCAGCCTTTCCGGTTCTGGAGTGGTTCGTAGCCGTCGGTGGGATGGCGGCGATCCTTGGACTTCCGCTTGCGCTTCTCAGCCTTGGCTTTTTCCCGATTCACCGCGGCTTGCTGGTTGATGTCGCCAAAGCCGTCCGGCTTGGGCAACTCGATCGGCTTGATGGCTGGCGGGGTGGGTGGCTGTTCAGGCCGGTCCGGAGTGGGAGAGGTCGGATCGCTCATGACGGGGCTCGGGATGGTTAACTGTTTCCCAATCGAAAAGCCAGATCGTGACCCCTGTCAACCAGGAAAAGCGCCCGACGGCTCACCAATTGCCGGCTCTGTGGGCTGCCGAGGTGGGGTCAAAAGTAGTCCGGGGCATTCCCCGGCAGCCATTTGATGTTGCAGCCGGTGCTGGGCAGCCACGGGGCCGCCGGACCCGCGCCGGTTTCCAGCAGCGTGTCGATGGCGCGGGCCAGATCATCGCCAGTCGGGACACCCTTGCCGGGCCGGCTGGTGTCGTATTGACCAGCATAGGCGAGCCGCAAATCTCGGTCGAACAGGTAAAAATCCGGCGTGCAGGCCGCTGCATAGGCCTTTGCCACCGACTGATCGGCGTCGACCAGATAGGGAAAGTCCCAGCCGTGGGCCTCGGCGAAGCCCGGCATCCGGTCGGGCGCATCGGCGGGATACTTCGTGGTGTCGTTGGCATTGATCGCGATCGTCTGCACGCCGCGGCCAGCCCAGTCGCGCGCGCGTCGGCCGAGCGACTCAGCCAGGTGGACGACGAAGGGGCAGTGGTTGCAGGCAAAGACGATGACCGTGGCCGCTTTTCCGTCCGCCAGATTCCCAAGCGAATGCCGGATGCCCCGCCCGTCGGGCAGGGCAAAATCGGGAGCGAGTGAGCCGGCTACGAGCCGGAAAGTGGAGGGGACTTCAGCCATGGGGTGGAAAATAGGCCTCTCCAGGCATTCCTCAAACGCGAAGCGGCAGCGGAGCCGCTCAGGGAACAGGCGAGCTTTTATCGCTGAAATTACGGAAAATATGGTGAAATTGGCAGTTCAGGTCAGTCATCAGAGAGGCATTCGCTCTGGAACGGAGACGGAAAAGGTGGTTGGAGGCGGCTCGCTGCGGTGATAGCTTTTTTCATGGACGACCATTCCACTGTCTCGCTGGAGCAAAAGCGACCGGCGCTCCACAAACTCATCGATGCGCTGCCCGCGGAGGAGTTGGGACTGGTGGAGCGTGTCCTCGAACGGTTGGAAATGGATCGGCTATGGCAGAGCGTGCAGGAGGGCTTTACGTCTGACTGGGAAGAAGGCAAATACGCGAGGCTCGATGAGATCATCCGGGAAGTCCGTGCCGAACGGCAGAACGCGGCATGATTGTGGTGTTGGATACGAATGTGGTGCTGCCTGCTCTCAATCAGCGGCATCCCTACGCCGACATCTTGAGGGCTTGGTATGCCCGCCAGTTGATTTGGGCGATTTCCACCGACATTCTGCTGGAGTATCAAGAGGTGGTGACGCGCCAGTCTGGTTCTGAACGCTGGCAGATGCTGGGCCGCTTGCTCGATCTGGCGGCGATCCATGGAGGTAACGTAAAGAGGGTTTCTCCCTCTTACTTCTTTCGCACCATCAGCGCTGACCGCGACGATGACAAATTCGCCGACTGTGCCATATCGGCGAACGCAGACTGGATCGTCACCAGCGACAGGCACTTTGATCCGCTCATTGGCAGCGGCTTTCGCCCTCAACCGATCGCGCCTGAGGCGTTAATTGTGACCGTTCTTGGAAGGCCGGCATGATTTCCGGGGCAACCATGGCTCGATAGAGCCTTCTCCCGACGGTCGCGATCTTCGGGTAAGGGCGCACCTTTCTTCCGCGGTGTGTGTCGGCAGTGAATCCAGAGCTCGCCAGCGGAGTCGACAGGAAAGATGGCTTTATTATTTCCATAAATACAATATTTTATGCGCACCGTGAACCCCAGCCAGCCATCTGTCCCCGCTCCCGACCTGCCGCGGTCTGCCATGCCCGGTCGCGCTCGGACATGGCTGCGGTGGCTGGCAGTCGTTCTCCTGGCTGCTGCGGCGGTGTCCATGGGCAAGGCGGTCTCGAACGCGCTGCGACCGGATCGGAGCGACGATTTTCAATGGGACGCGGTGTCCCGGCTCGTGCAGGGGGAGAATCCCTACCGCGTCTTTCTCGACGCGCCGGATCGGCCGCGGGTCACCACTGCGACTGCCAACAATCCCCCGCCAAACTACCCGATCACCGGCTTTGTCTTCCTCATTCCCTACGGTCTGCTCGATTGGTCGGCCGCCAAGGTCGCGTGGGCGGCGACGAATCTCGGCTGCGCGATATTCATCGTCATCGCGCTGGCCCGCCTCGCTGGACCAGCGGGCAGCGTGGCCCGGCTCTGGGGAGTGGTGGCCGGGTGTCTGATGCTTTGCTCGGCTCCGGCGCGGGACCAGATCTCTGCCGGGCAGCACACGCTGTTTTCCCTGGCCTGCCTGCTGGGAGCCTGGATGGCGGGGGAGAAGCCGTCGCTGCGGAGATGGCTGTCGCCGATGCTCATCGCTGCGGCGTGGCTGAAGTTTTCCGTCACCGTGCCGCTCACGCTGATCTTCCTGATTCGGGGCCGGTGGCGCGAGGCCGCGGGCGCGCTGGCGATCCATGTTGGGCTGCTTGGCTTGCTGTGCGGCTGGCTGAGGACCGGGCCGCTGGATCTGGTGGGGCAGTTCATCGACACGACCCGCATCGGCCTGTTCGGGCTCGGCCTGTACTCCAATGTCTGGGACACCCTCGCGATCGGTCGCGCCCTCGGGCCGGAGTGGCCGGTCATGGGGCCTGCCATCAGCCTCGTCTGCCTGATGGCGGCCGCGGTCGTCGCGTGGCGGGTGGGTCGCACGGGCGATCCCCTGGCGGCTCTCGGCTTGCTCGCGATCCCTGCCTGTCTGGTGGGATTTCACTTCCGCTACGATTTCGTCGTGCTCGCGCTGCCTCTGGCCTGGGTGCTCAGCCGACCCTTGCCGCGGATCGACCACGCCGCCGTCGGGTCCGTGGCGCTGGCCAACTGGTTCGGTGCCCGATGGATCGAAAAGCTCTTCTACCAATCCGCGGGCGGTCCCTACGGCAATTGGGACACCGCCGGGATCGTCGGCATCGGTGTCATTTCCGGCTTCACCTGGCTGGTTATGGCTTGGTGGCTCGCCCGCGTCGCCACCCGACCCTCCTTTTTGGGCGAAGCCAGCGAAGTCCGGCCCGCCAGCCATCACATGCTCTCGCGAAGGGTGGGGCGGCGGCATGTCCAGCGGGCCGACGCCCGAGACCGCCGGGGGTGAGAGAGTCGGCCCCTGATGGCTGCCCGCGCAGCATCCCGCTGGCGAAGGCGGCTACGACCGGGTTCAGGAGCGGCAGGCAAGAGCCGGACGGGAAAGATCACTCGTCCACGCCGCGTTCGCGTTCACTGGCGATGCCGGGATGGGGCTCAAGAAAGTCGGGGCGGATGACGTGTTTCAGGACCGTCCATGCCAGGCCCGCGACCAGGTAGCCGATGCCGCCGAGGAGCAGGGGATTGTGGCGATCCTCCAGCGCCACCCAGCCGGCGAGGATGCCACCGGCGAAGAAGGCGCCGATGAGCAGGGTGGGCACGGCGATCTTCCAGCCGGGGATGTCGTAGCCGCGCAGCCGCATGCCGAGGTTCACCCCCAAGTCGGTGAACAGGCCGGTGAGGTGCGTGGTGCGCAGCACGAGTCCGCGGTAGCGGGTGGCGAGGGAGTTCTGCAAGCCGCAGGCCAGGGCCGACAGGCCGATGGCGCCCACCGGCTGCCGGGGCATCCACCACGCCGCCGCGATGAGCATCACGCCGATGCCGCAGATGGTGCGGCCGTAGGGGCGGGCGAGATCGAGAACCGGGTGGTGGATCAGCAGACCGCCGAGTCCGGCGCCGAGCAGGAAGGACAATGCCGCCGTGAGCACGCGGGCGATCTCCGGCGTGGTATCGGCCGACGAGGCCTTGGCCAGATCGATGGACAGGCGCGAGATGTCGCCCGTGAGATGGCTGATGGACGCGCCGGCTTCAAGGAAGACACCGGTATTGGCAAAGGCGGCGCCAAACGCCAACAGGCCGCCGCCGAGGAGCACGAGTCGGGGAGAGTGATGCATGGGGTGGGTGATTCGGAGCTGCCAATGTGATCGATGGGCGGCTCCGGTAAATGTAGACCCTTTGCCAAAAAGAATTGCCCGAAAAGAGCGAGCCAGAGCCTTCGCTGGCAAGGCGCGAACGAAGGAGCGCAGCGAGCCGACTCATGGCAAGAGCGGAATGAAGAAGCGCTTCAGGTCTGTAGTTGGTCGGGGGCGTGGGGCGGCACCGGCAACCGCGGTTCCGTCCGCGATCCTGGAGCGGAGCATCCTGCCGGTGGGCCAGACTTTACCGAAGAAGAGATCGCTGCGGGCAATGCCATTGCCGGTAAGGGAAGTGCCGAAGCGCCATTCGGTGACCTGCTAGCCGGATGCTGGGCTTTCGAGGATGAGTAGCGGATGGTCGGAGCGATCGCAGGTGGTTTGGCACAGGAAGAGGGGCAAGACCGATGCAACCGGGTTGGATCGGAGACGAGACAGGGTTGAATCAAGTGGGGCGTTCCTGTTCTTTCTGTCAGGAAAGGGTGGCTGACCCGTAGCGGTGTGGCCCGATTGGCCTCGACGCGCCCTTGGCGAACGGCCAAATCAAATCGATCCTGAGCCGCGCTCGCCAGAGTGCGGAAGTCGGTCCGGCCTTGCCACCGTTCCGGCGCACCCACGTCTGGCGAAGGCGGCCACGGCTTTTTAAAACGCTCTAATTGCACCTTCAGAGGTGTCGATGGATGCCGAAGAGGCGAATCCTCGGTGGAAGAGATCTCCGGAAGCGAATCCTGTGGATGATTGAAGTCTCTGAAAAGGCGAGTCTGGCGGATCGCTTCAAAGCGTCATTTTTCCGCGGTATTCCACGCCTTCGGTGGGTGTCGCCTTCCTTGCCAAGTCCAACCGATTAAGCAGACTTCAACTCATGCCGTCCGCAGAGCGTGTGCGTGCCTGGGTGGTCAGAGGCAGATAAGGGCTGCCGAAAGGCGAAGAATCCCATCAGCCCTTGGGCCACAGGAGGAAAAGATAGGCTCCGTAGCCGGCCAGGAGGATGGCCCCCTCGGTGCGGCTGACTTTGAGACCGGTCCAGAGCATGGGCAGAAGCAGGGCGGAGCAGCCGATCATCATGCCGTAGTCGAGCGGACGCACCCCGGCAGTCTGGATGGGGGTGAGCATGGAGGAAATGCCGAGGATGCAGAGAATGTTGAAGATGCTGGAGCCGATGACATTGCCGAGGGCGATGTCGGGCTCTTTTTTCAGCGCGGCGACGACGGAGGTGGCGAGCTCGGGCATGCTGGTGCCGGCGGCGATGATGGTGAGACCGATGACGGCTTCGCTGACGCCGAGATCGCGGGCGAGAGAGACGGCATTTTCCACCAGCAGATCGCTGCCGTAGACGAGCAGGCCGAGGCCGATGGCGATGAGCAGGATGTCGGTCCACCAATGGCCGGTCGGCTTGGGCATGCCTTCCTCGAACTCGGCCTCGATGGCGGCACTGGTGGTGCGGCGGGCGATGCGGACATTCATCACGGTGTAGGCGAGGAGCCCGGCGAAGAGGGCGGCTCCCTCGAGTCGCCCGAGATGGCCGTCCCACAACAGGGCGACGAGCAGGGCGGACAGCGCCACCATGATGGGGGTGTCGATCTTGATAAGCTGCCACTGGACAGCGACGGGGCAGATGATGGCGGTGAGGCCGAGGATGACGGCGATGTTGAAAATATTCGACCCGACCACATTGCCGACGGTGATATCGCCCTGACCGGCGAGCCCGGCTTTGATGCTGACGACCAACTCGGGCGAACTGGTGCCGAAGGCGACGACGGTGAGCCCCACCATGAGCGGGGTGAGCCCGAGTTTCAGGGCCATGGACGAGCTGCCGCGGACCAATCCCTCAGCGCCGGCCACCAGGAGGGCGAGGGAGACGATGACAAGGAGGAGATCGATGAGCATTCTGAAGAAATCGGGGCTGGCGACGGCTGGGCGTCACCCGTAAGGGAGAAATGGCCCGGAGCAAGGGGAGGGCGGCATTTTTTCCGGAGTGCGAGGAGCCTTGATCTCCGGCTTCCTGAAAACGGGAAGCGGATTCCCGAAAGCCGAAAATACCCGGCCGATCACTCCTTTCCGACCACCACCTGAGTCCAAGCCTGCTTTTTCTGCTCGGGGTAGGAGGGATTGGTGTGGCGGGCGGAGGCAGTGATGGTGGCGCGGAGGTAGAGCGCGTCGGCGGGCATGGTGAAGCGGGCAGTGAGGCCCTCGATCTCGGCGAACACCTCGCCGATGCCGTTTTTGCCGGCGGGCTGGGTGGCGTCGTAGTCCTGGCGCGTGCCGATGAAGGCGGTGCGGAAGGTGGCGTCGCCGTCGGGGCGGATCTTCACGGTGAGGGTGCGGCTGGCGGCATCCCAGGTGATGCGGTCGAGGTAAACGCCGGTGCTCGCGTAGAAGCGGCCGGCTTTCATGGCCTCGATCAGGGCGTCGCCGGTGAGCTTTTCCGATCCGACGACCACCCAGCCGCGGCCGGGCGAGACATCGCCGCCGTGGTAGGTGTGGGAATCGTCGGTGGCCACGCCGAGCAGGGGCGGGTAGCCGAGTTCGGCGAGGCGGATGGTGTTGGCGATGTCCCAGATGCGCTCGTCTCCGGGCCGGGTGGCGTCGCCGAGGTGGTTGACGCCGGGATGACCATTGTAAACCTCGAAGGCGCGGCCTTCGGCGACGCGGGCCATCTCCTCGGCAGTCAGGGCCCACTGGAAATTGGGGTGGTTGAGATGGGCGAGGATGGGGGTGCCGGTCTTTTTCTCATGGGCATCGACACGCTGGAAAATGGTGCGCATGGCGACTTCGCCGCTCAGGCCTTCCTCCTTTTTCACCGCCGGGATCAGTTCGTCGCCGGGCAGGTTGACGGCATTGATGTGCACCGGCTTGCCTTCGCCGCTGGAGCTGGTGATCTCCTCGGCCTGGACGACGAGGAACTCGCCTTCCTTTTCAAAAAGGGGACGGTATTCGTCGATGCGCTTCAGACGCACTTCGGTCTTTCCGCCATTGTCGCGGGTCTCGATCCAGCCGGGCTTCGAGGCGTATTGGGCCTGGTATTTCTGCATCGCGGTGCGGCCGATGGCGCGCTGGCGCTTGGCGATGGCCTCGACATCCATCCATTTCTCGGTGGTGGCGAGGATGTTGTGATCGCTGAGGGCGATGAAGTCGTAGCCCTGATCGCGATACCAGCCGACGATCATCTCGGGAAAGTCGTTGCCGTCGCTCCACAGGGAATGGGTGTGGGTATTCCCGCGGAACCAGCCGGTGGTGTCGTGGTCGAAGCTGCCGCCGGCATCCTGCGAGGGCGCGGCGAAGGGAAACCAGACCCCGGCAGTGACGAGGATCAGGGCGGCGACGCCGGCGAGGGCGGGTTTGGTCGGGAAAGAAGGGGCCATGGGAGAGGGATAAGGCGAAATCGGCCCGGTTGACCATGGAAAAAGCGTGTTTTCGAAGGCGTATCTGCGCGACGGCGGATGTTCGGTGCCCTGAGCCCGAAAGCGGAAACCTCCTCGCCGGCTCACGCCGACGAGGAGGCATCGTCTCCAGCCTTGGTCAACCCTCCGGTGGACCGATCGGGTCCAGCCGGTGGGAAGAGTCTCACAAAAAGAAAATCCAACTCTTACTCGCGCTGTCAGGATCGCGGTGAGCGACGCCCTTCAGCATGGTGAGAGTATGCACCCTCCAAATGAACCGGGCTGCGCGCGGATTGTCGGGAGATGCGCAGGGTTTGCGCGGCGGGAAAAACATCCCCGAAAACGGCCGAAAATGAGCGGCCCCTCGGCTTTCAGAGCAGCCAGTCTTTCATCACCCGGCCCTCGCTGTAGGCGACGGGGCGGTTGATCGGGGTGTGGTATTCGATGGTGGGATCAATGCCGAGGGCCGTCTGCACGGTGGCGTGGAGATCGGCAACGGTCACGGGCTGGTCCGGGGCGCGGCTTTCCCCCGCCGGATCGGTGGCGCCGTGGACGTGGCCCGCCCGGAAGCCGCCGCCGGCGATCGCGACGCTGAATCCGTGTGGCCAGTGGTCGCGGCCTTCGACGGCGTTGACCTTGGGGGTGCGGCCGAATTCCGTGCCGCAGATCACCACGGTGCGGTCGAGCAGCCCGCGGGCGATGAGATGGTCGATGAGGGCGGAGTAGGCCTGATCGAGGATCTCCGCCTGAGTGGCCTGGCCTTCCAGATTGTTCACATGGGTGTCCCAGCCCCCCAGGGTGACCTCGACACAGCGCACCCCGGCCTCGATCAGGCGGGCCGCAGCGAGGCAGCCGCGGCCAAAGGGCGTGTCGCCCCAGACGGCGCGCTCGGAGGCGGGCACCTGATTCACGTCGAAGGCGGCGAGCTGCTCAGAGGTCATCATGCGCCGGGCCTGCTCCATCAGGGGGCGGTGCTGGGTGCGCTCGGCCGTCAGGTCGCCGGAGCGTCCCGCGGTGAAGGCCGACTCGACCACGGCGAGATCGTCGAGTCGCCGGACGAAGCGGTCGTCCGACACGCGGGCTTTCACATCGGGAATGGGCTGGGTGGGATCGCCGACTTTGAAGGCATCCCACTGCGCGCCGAGCGCTCCGCCCCGACTGGGCCACTGGGAGTGGAGGATGGACACATGGGTGGGAATGTCGATCGGGGAGCCCGGCGACTCGTGACAGATCACGGCGCCGATGGAGGCGTGCTGGACCGATGGATCCATCTGGTAGCCGGTCTTGATCTGATAGGTGGCGCGCTCGTGGTCGCCCTCTTTGCTGATGACCGAGCGGACCAGCAGGAGGTGGTCGAGCCGCTCCGCCAGGCGCGGCAGGGTCGCTCCGATCGACACGCCCGGCAGCCGGGTGGCGATGGCTTTGGCTCCGTGGGCAATCGGCGAGCCGGGGTGCGGGTCCCAGGTGTCCAGTTGGCTGATCCCGCCCTGCATCCAGAGGAGAATCACCGACTTCGGCGGTCCGTCGAGTTGCTCTCCTTGAATGGCCAGGCTGTCGGCCAGCGGAGTCAACCAGCCGAGCCCGGACAGGCCGGCGGCCTTCAGCAGAGTGCGGCGTTGCCAGTGATCGGAGCCGCAGAGGGAGGGAATCGGGGACATGATGGTGGGGCAATCAATGGTTCCAGGAAAACTCGGTGCTGTTGAGCAGCGACCAGTAGAGGTCCTCCAGCACCCGTTGGCGCGCCTCAGGGCGGGCGGCTTCGGTCAGGCGGCCGGCGAAGTGCGAGCGCTCAGTCTCGGTCGGGCGACGGGTGAAGAGGCAGAGGTAGGCGACCTCGACCGCCGCGGCGGGATCGGGAGCCAGCGCGCGGATGCGGGAGACGGCGCCGAAGAGGGGATTCTTGTCGGCCCGCTCGCGCACCAGCTTGCCATTCATCATCAGCAACCGCTGCGGGATGGTGCCGCCGGGATCCTCGAACTCCGACTCGCCGGGATCGCCGTAGCGTTTCACAAAATCAGTGGTTTGGCCGAACCGGGCGAGCTGGATGAGAAAGGGCGACTGGCGGTCGATGGTGGAAAGCTGGGTGGCTTGGATCACGCCGCCGGCGACCTGCTCCGGGCGCAGGCGGGTCAGGGGGAATGCCGCCCAGGCCTTTTCCTGCTCCGCGGTGGCCGGCTGGGCCGGATCGGGAGAGCGGCTGTCGCGGCGAAAGGCCCGGGTGCCGGCGATGGTGGCGATGAGCCGGTGCAGATCGTGACCCTGCTGCGCAAAATCGCGCGCCAGCACCTCCAGAGCCGGGGGCACGTCGGCGGCATCGAGCGGGATGTCGTCGATCGGCTCGACCAGCGGCCTACCGAACAGGATGGCCCACATCCGGTTGGCCGTGGCGCGGGCAAAGGGCAGGTTTTCCGGATGCGTCGCCCAGACGGCGAGTTGTTCGCGGGGACGACCCTGGTCCGGCAGCAGATGAGGCAGGAAAGGTACCGCGGGCAGCACGGTGCGCTCCTCCGCGTCGCCGCGGAAGCGGACCTCGTGGGGTTTGTGGCGATCGTCGCGGACGCCGGTCATCTTCATTTCGGCACCGGCGTAAAAGGCGGCGAGTTGGTGGAAGTCCTGTTGTTTCCAGCGATCGCCGAACTTGTCATCGTGACACTGCACGCAGTCGATGCGCACCCCGAGAAAGGCCCGAGTGGTGCGGATGGCGAGGCGGATCTGGTCGGGGCCTTCCTTCTGGTTGTTGTTGTCGATCGATGAGGTGATGAAATTCGCGGCCGGATTCGTGGTCCACAATCCCTCGGCTGTGATCATCTCCCGCACGATGGCATCGTATGGTCGCCGCTGTTGCAATTGCTCCGACAGCCAGCGCACCAGAGCCAGCCGCCGATAGACGAGAAAGGGGCCGCCCTCCACGCCCACACTGGCGCGGGCGAGCCGCTCGGCCAGGTAGTCAGCGCTCCGCGGATCGGCCAGCAGCCGGTCGAGCCAGAAATCGAGCCGATCTTCTGCGGGCTGGCTTTCCAGCAGCCGGATCTCCTCCAGCGACGGGATGGCGCCGGTCAGGGCGAGTGAAAGCCGCCGCGCCACGATGAGATCGTCGACCGGAGGCAGTCCGTGGATGCCCCGGCTCGACCAGTCGGCCTCGAGCGCAGCATCGATCGCTGCCGATACCTTGGTCAGATCCGTGTCGGTCGTCCGCAGAGGTGTCGCCGCCACCGCGGGCGGCGCGGGATCGCGCGGCTGCCAGAGCCAGAGAGCGGCAGCCACCGCCAGCAGGGCCAGGGCGGCGAGGGAAAGCCACGCGGTGGCCGGTCGGGGAGTCTGTGAAGCGGGCGACATCGGTTCAGCCAATGACAGACGGCGCCATCCGCGGACCGGTTACATCGGATCGCCCGGAGCGGGAACAGGAGGCGGCGAGGCCTCCACCGCCGTCATCGTAGGCGGTTTGGGGATGAGAATGACGACTTTTCCAAGATGGGGATCGCGCCGCCGGGTCTGCGCGGCCTCGATGCGCAGGCGCTCGACCGGGATGCCGGCTTCTTCGATCAGTTTCGAGACCGACGCGGCCCGCGACTGCCCCAGCCAGGTGCCGAATTCATAACGCCCGGGCTCGTCCGGATAGCCGCGCACCACCACGGGCCCCGCGTCGGCCGGGAGCGCCCGGATGCGGTCGATCGCGGCGTCGATGGGGCGGAATTGATCGGAGCGGACCAAGTAGGTGTTTTGCTCAAAGCCGACCGGCGCCAGCGCCTCGAAGGCCCCGGCTTTGTCCGGTGCGGCAGCCGGCTCGACCACTGTCGGCGAGGGCGTCAGCGCCGGAGGCAGGACCGACGCGGCGGCGGTGGCGGTCATGACTCCGGCCGCCAGCGGTTGGGCGACGAGGGCCTGGGCGATAGGCGCAGCGATCAGCGGGGCTGGGGGAGGGCCCAGTTCCGCATCGGCCAGCAGCACCGGGGCGATGGGGAGCGGCTCGGGATTCAGCACCGGACGAGGACGATTGGGGTAGGCCAGCTTCAGCTCGTCCTCGGTCACGATGCAGATGCGGTTGACCGCCAGACGGCCGGCATGGCGCCCGTCGATGAGCTGCAGGCGGGCCGCAAAAGCTGCGTGCGTCACCTGCGAGTCCGTCAGCCCCGACACCGCGATGCTGCCCGGCGTGATCGTGAGACAGCCGTCCGTGGTGGACAGAGACAGCTCCAGGATCAGACCGGCCATTTCATCGATCGACGGCAGCTCGATCATGGCCCGGCCGGGATCGATCGTGAGCCGGTCGCAGACGCCGCGGCGACCCTGGGCGGCAAAAATCGCCATCAGCCAGCGGTGGGCGGTGCGCTTGTCGGGCATCGCTCCGGTCACCTCGATTTCATCCGCCCAGAACCGCACCTGGATCGGATCCGGCCCCGGTTCAGCCGCGCCCAGACCGGCCACCATCCCCGCGCCCAGGAGCAGGGCGGACAGTCGGCGGTAAAGCATTGATCCTGTGGGAAACACGGCGGAGATCGGAAGGCTGGAGGAAAGAGAGAAACGGTGTGACGGCGATGCTGACGGCGGGCCTCGGGAAAGTCAATACTGGCGCTCCGGCACCAGTGAAAAATTGTTCAAGCCGAAGGGACAAATGATTCTGATAACTTGAATATTTTTTAAAAAATTGTAGCTTTTCTATCCCGTCAGCCCGAGATCGGCGGCGTGCCTTTCATCGATGAGCCATCGTGTGCCACATCAGACTCGTAGAGCCATCGCCTGGGCCACTGTGGCAGCGATCTTTCTCGGATTTTCTACCGAGAGCCGCGCCGATAACGGTCGCTTTTCCGTGATGGGCTGGGTGAAACAGAAGCTTTCGCCCGAGGAAGAAGCCCGCTCCGCCGCCCGCGCCAGCCGGTTGCGACCGATCCAGAGCGGCACCGCGCCCGCCCCGCCACCGGCGGACGCCTCCGGCTACCAGACCGTCGCCCTCATGGCTCCCGCCCAGAGTCAGATGGCCCCTCCGCCCCCCGCATCCATACCGGCGCCGGAGCTGAATCCCTACCTGTCCACCAGTCCGGCCATGGCCGCACCGCCCGTCGTGCCGAGTCGGCCCATTTCCCGCGACCAGGCCGTCGCGGCCGATGGCGTGCCGCCCTTTTCCCAACCGATGCCACCCGCGCCGCCGCCGCGCCCCGCCGCCGAGCCCACCATCGGCCGCTCGGCACCGCCGCCCCCGCCGGAGCCGGCCCGGGCCGAGTCGCGCCCACCGTCCGGTTTCACCGGGCAGCGAACCGTCGAGGAGTTGCGCCGCCGCGCCGAGTATCTCTCCCGCCAGGGCCTGACCTACAAATTCGGCGGCGATCATCCCAGCGAGGGAGGCATGGACTGCTCCGGCACCATGCAGTTCCTGCTCCAATCGATGGGCTATCCCGACATTCCCCGCACCTCCTACGATCAATTCGCCTGGCTCGGCGAGCAGGGCACCCTGAAGAAGATCGGCGTTTTCCATAGCGCCGAGCGCGCCGTGAACAACCTGCGCCCCGGAGATCTCGTCTTTTGGGGCGGCACCTACAACAGCGGGCACAAAGTCTCCCACGTCATGGTCTATCTGGGCAAAAGCCGCGGCGGCACCCACTACCTGTTCGGAGCCCGCGGCAAAAAAGTGAAGGGCCTCAACGGCGCCGGCGTCGACATCTTCGAGTATCACCCCGGCAAGGACACCGACCGCCTCGTCGGCTACGGCCGCCTGCCCGGCATCAAGGGCACTTGAGTGGCGGGTGGCTCGTGCCACCGTCGTTTCCGATACCGGAAAGCCATTCGCCCAGGGCGCCCGACCCGTGGCTGAATCGTGAGCCCGGCCCCGTTGATCGGCCCGCAGATGGAATCCGAGGGCCAAAGGCCCGGCCGCACCATAGCCTGAGGCAACGCCTCAGGGATCGGCCCGGCAAACTCAGATCCATGCGCGCAGACGCATGGATCGGTCGTTGGAACGACAATTCCATGCGCGCAGACGCATGTATCGGTCAAACAATCGACAATTCCATGCGCTCAGACGCATGTATTGGCCAAACAATCGACAATTCCATGCGCGCAGACGCATGTATTGGTCAAACAATCGACAATTCCATGCGCGCAGACGCATGTATTGGCCAAACAATCGACAATTCCATGCGCGCAGACGCATGTATCGGCCAAACAATTGACTATTCCATGCGCGCAGACGCATGTATTGGCCAAACAATCGGCCGTTCCAGGCGCGCAGACGCATCCATTTCCCGCGATTTCACGCGCTGAACATTCGCGAACCAGCGGCCTCGGCCCCTACCGATCGCCCCGGCAGAGGGAAATCCCAGAGCCAAAGGCCCGGCCGCACCGTAGCCTGAGACAACGCCCCAGAGATCGCCCTAGCCGAGGAAAACCCAGGGCCAAAGGCCCGGCCGCACCGTAGCCTGGGGCAACGCCCCAGGAATCGGCCCGGGGCCAGGGCCCCGTTGGCTGAAAGCCAACATCACCCGCCGACCCCCGCCCACGATGAAGTGCCGCGGCATCACATACCGCCGCTGGCGAATGTCCACCACCATCCCCCCGGGCCGTCCGCGTCCGCGTCCCCGTCGGCCCCCGGCTCGCCCTGGCGCGGGGGCGGAACCTGATCCGACCGGGTATGTCTTCCGATCGTACCGGGTTGGATCGGAGAAGCGACCGGGTTGGATCGGAGAGACAACCCGGTTCGATCGCGAGCGGGTGTGTCGAAAAAGAAGGCCAAAAGAGGGAGCCGGAGGCTTCCCGGAAATCAGCCGGTGGCGATAGCCACCGGATACCGGCCACCCTGACGAGAACGCCCCGGCAGGGGCGGCGGAACGGCATCGGGGGCGGCCGATCACGGCCCGGCGGCCTCTTGTTGGCGCCCCATCCGGGGCGCTCGTGGTTTTTGGGACGGATACCGGTGGCTGTCGCCACCGGCTCATATCCGTCGAGCCTCCGGCTCGAAAGCCGGGAAAGTGGAACTCAACGGCCTGCCCGCCCGACGGTCGCGCTCGATCGCGTGACTATTTCGATCAGACCCGGTTCGATCGCGAGCGGCTGCGTCGAGAAAGAAGGCCAAAAGAGGGAGCCGGAGGCTTCCCGGAAATCAGCCGGTGGCGACAGCCACCGGATACCGGCCCGCCCTGACGAGACCGCCCCGGCAGGGGCGGCGGAACGGCATCGGGGGCGGCCGCTCACGGCCCGGCGGCTCTTGAAATGGCGGCATGCGCCCCTCTCCGCCGCCGCATGCCGCGTCCGCCTCGCTCGCTCAGGAGCGGGTTCCCGTCGTCCTGAGGCCGTGATATCCGAAAGGGAATGGTGGAACGAAGTCAGCCGTTCCGCCTGACCCGATAGATGCACTCCCACTGGGGAAATCCTTGTCAGGACGGGGATTCATGGGCATTCTGCCCTTGGATCGTCAGGTGGATATCACTGGGGGCGGTCATACGAAAAGCACTGTTCGCTCTAGAAAATGAGTCGCGTAAAATCAGCGATTTGGTTGAGGGTTATCGTAGCACTCGGATTAGCACCTATCCTCTTAACCTCCCTCGTTCATGGTCCGGGGCGTGGGATTGAGCCTGAGGATGATCTTGTTTGGATCCTTAAGTTGGCCTCATTTACCACGATTCTGCTTGGCTCCCTGGTGGTGGAACGCTTTGTGATTACCGGGATATTCTTGTTAGGTCTGGGCCTCCTGGAAAGAGGGTTGTTTGAACTGAGAAGCTCCTGGATTCGATTGTGGTGGGACAGCGGAATAGACGTCGAATGGATTCCTCTACTGGTCGTGCTAGGCCACTACGCGATTACATTTGTCCTTCCGATGTTGCTGCTGATCGAGAGCGTTAAGTCGCGACCTTCAGGCATACGCAAGGCTGACGCTCAAAATGGGAGCGAACAATAAACGGTGTAGCCAAGGCGAGGAACGATCCCTTGGACGGAACCTCCTGGTTGAACAAGCCCGGTCGAGCGGCCGCCGGCGCCGGATGGGGCTAACGGTGCGATTGGGCGGCGGCGGGCTGGGCTGCAATCTTGGGCTTGCCGAAACGGGCATTTGTCCGCTTTACTGCGGCCGTGAAAGCCAGCCAAGCCACCATCGAAGCCGCCCGCCAGGTCTCCAGACCCTACCGGGTGGATAATGGGAAGAAATTCCATCTCAAAGACTGGGACCCCGCTGATACGGGGGACTTCGACGAGGAGGACAAGGCGCGGGCGAAGACGCAACTGGCCGAGGGCATCGAGGCGCTGTCGGGGCTGCAGGACCGGCTCTATGCGCAGGATCGCTGGTCGGTGCTGTTGATTTTCCAAGCGATGGACGCGGCGGGAAAGGATGGGGCGATCAAACACGTGATGTCGGGGGTGAATCCGCAGGGGTGTCAGGTGTCGTCGTTCAAGGCGCCGTCGGATGAGGAACTGGATCATGACTTCCTCTGGCGCTGTGTGAAGCAACTGCCGGAGCGGGGGCGGATCGGGATCTTCAACCGCAGCTACTATGAGGAAACGCTGGTGGTCCGGGTGCACCCGGAATTCCTGGAGGGGCAGAAGCTCCCGGCGGGCCGGGTGACGAAGCACATCTGGGAGGAGCGGCACGAGGCGATCCGCGACTTCGAGCGGCATCTGTATCGAAGCGGGACCATCGTGCGGAAATTTTTCCTCCATGTGTCGAAGGGGGAGCAAAAGCGGCGCTTCCTCGACCGCATCGATGATCCGGAGAAGAACTGGAAATTCTCCGCCAACGATGTGAAGGAGCGCGGTCACTGGGACGACTACATGAAGGCCTACGAGGAAACGATCCGGGCGACCTCGACGCCGGAATCGCCCTGGTATGTGGTGCCGGCGGATCACAAATGGTTCACCCGCGTGGTGGTGGCGGGCGCGATCATCGATGCCCTCTCGTCGTTGGATCTCCACTACCCCCAACTGTCGGACTCCCAACAGGCGGCGCTCACGGAGTCGCGTCGGGCGTTGATGGCGGAGTGAAGGTCCGCTGCCGGGTCTGAATGAGAAAGCCCGGATCTGTCGCAGAAAGCCCCTCGTCATGGAACATCGAAACAGACTTCTCCGTTCGGCCCTGCTGTTGATCGCGCTCCTCGCGGTCATGGCGGCGTCTTTCCTGCCGTTCGAAGCCGGGACGGTGGGGAGGTCCGTGGCTGGTTTGCTGACGGTGGGTGTCTTTTCGTTCGCGGGTTACCTGATCGGTGCGAGGCGGCGCTGGCTGTGGGCTTATGTCATCGTGGCCGGGGCGACCTTGCTTTCGGGCGGGACTCTGGCGTCATTCGGCTCGCATTCACCGGTTTGGCTGGCGGTCTGTCACGAGTCGCTGGGGGTGGTGCTGCAGGGCTTGCTGATGTGGCTGGTGTTTCGCTTTTCCCTGTTTCACAGTCTGGCCAGCCGGCTGGACCGGGTGCTGGCGGGGATCTGTGGCTACCTGCTGCTGAGCCTGGTGTGGGCGGATGTGTACTCCCTGAGCGAGACGCTCTGGCCCGGCGGGGTGCGCCGCGCCGATGGCAGTGCTCTCGGGGCTGACCCGGGTGACACGCTGTATTTCAGCATCGTCACGCTGACGTCGACCGGGTATGGCGATCTGGTGCCCGTCAGTCGTCCGATGCGCTGGCTGGCGTCGATGCAGGCGATCGTGGGCACGCTGTATCTGGCGGTGTTCATCTCGGCGCTGATCAGCGGGGTGGGGCACACGCCCGCGCACGGGGCCGCGCAAGGTGAGCGCATCCCGGGGCGCGGTGGCGCAAAGGCGCACCCGGAGCGGCGGGGCAAGTGAGGGTATGGTCTGTGGCGTCACTGACGCTGCCCGCCTGTCCTTCGCTCCTGGAGTTCCTCAGATTTTTCCGCCATGGGATTGCCCGACCGCCAGCCTGCCGAAGAGTTTGCCGACCAGATGGCCGCGCATCAGGGCCGGCTGGAGAGCTTCATCCGGGCGGTGACGGGCGATGCGGATGCGGCCCGCGACATCTTGCAGGACACGAATGTGGTGCTGCTCCGGAAATCGCGGGACTACCGGCCGGGGACAAATTTCGCGGCCTGGGCCTTCCGCGTGGCGCGGTTCGAGATCCTGTCGTGGCGGCGCCGGGCGGGGCGGAGTCGGCTGACATTCGATGACGAACTGGTCGAGCGCATGGCGGGATCTGCGCAAGGCCAGGACGAGTTGTATCTGCGCCGGGTGGAGGTGCTGCGCGACTGCCTGTCGCGGCTGCCCGAGCGCCAGCGCGAGGTGATCCGCCTGCGCTATCTGGAGGACTGGTCGGTGGCTGATCTGGCCCGGAAAACGGGGGAAAATGCCAACGCGATCTCCCAATTGCTCTTTCGTGCCCGGCAGAATCTGTTTCACGCGATGCAGGCCGCGCTGGAGGCCGAGGAAAAGCCATCGAAAACCGCATGAATGCCTCGTTTCGACCCGATTCCGAAGCCGATGATCCCCGGCTGCACTGGCTCGCCCAGCAGGGTGCCGAGGGCCTGCTCGATGGTCGGGAGGCGCGGGAACTGTCCGAGTGGCTGGCCCGGTCGGAGTCGGCGAGGCACATTTTTGCCGGCTATTGCCAGCTGCTGGTGGCGCTGGAGTGCGAGCCCTGGCTGGAGGAGGCCATGATGGAACCCGATTGGCCGGAAAATGTGGTGCCGCTGCCCGGGGTGGCCATGGGGCGGCTGGAAATGCCCGCGCCGGCCTCGTCCGCAGGTGCGGTGGGACAGGGCCTGAATTCCTGGCGCCGCATGGCCGCGGTGGCGGCGATCGCCGTGCTGACGGGGCTCCTCATCGGCGGGGCGACCGGGTGGCCTTTCCGATCAGACAGGGTTGGATCGGAGAGGCAACCCTCTTCCATCGTCACGGCGGGGATGCTGTCGGCGGGGATGCCGGGGGCGTTTCCCAAGGGGCCGGGTGAGCCCGGCAGCCCGATCACGCTGGCATCGCTGGGCGACGAGCCGAGGCCGCTGCTGGCGTCCCAGTGCGTGCAGTGTCACCGATTTTGAGGCGTCTCGGCGGGTGGATTTCCGCTTGCGTGTCGGGGAATCCGTTCTTAACTAGCGCTTCCCGCCGCAGAGGCGGTCATTTCATCATGGGAAAGCAGTACAATAAAGAGATCAAGCGCCGTCGCCGGCTCAGCTATTTGAAGAGACGCAAGGAGCGGGACAAGACCGCTTCGGCGATGAAGAAGGCGGCTCCGAAGAGCCGCAAGGCGGCCGCGAAGGACGACAAGGTCGCCGCGGATGCCGGTGACGAGGCCGCTCCGGCGAAGAAAGCCGCCGCGAAGAAGAAGGCTCCGGCCAAGAAAGCGGCCGCCAAGAAGGCTCCGGCGAAGAAGGTGGCCGCTGTCGAAGCGGAAGCCGCCACGACGGAGACGGCTGCGGCGGAAGGTGGCGAGGGCGAGGCCTGAGACGCGACTGACCCGATTTTTTCCCGGCTGGATTCCGCGAGGAACCCGGCAGAAACGAGAGAGGGGCGACTTTACCGGTCGCCTCTTTTTTTGTCGTTGCGGGGGCGGGCCAGTCGACGCATGAAAGGGGCGTTCGCATGAGCGCGCCGCAATCAGTCCCCGCCTACCTGCTCGTGGATGGCAACAACATCATCCATGCGTGGCCGGACCTGCTCGCCCTGCACCGGCGGCGGCGGGGGCTGGGGCATGGGGAGCTGTGCCAGCGGCTGCGGCAGTTTCACGATCAGTCCGACTACCGGGTGGTGGTGGTGTTCGATGGAAAAGGGAGAAAGAAAGTGGAGGAGCGTGAGCCGTCGGGCTTGCAGGTGATCTACACTGATGGCGGGAGCACGGCGGACGATGTGATCGAGCGCCTGGTGGCGAAATACGCCGGGACCTGCCGGCTGGTGGTGGCGACGGATGACTTTGCCGAGCAGAACCTGGTCGCCGCGATGGGGGCGGAGGTGTGGTCGGCGAAATCGCTGCGGGCCCAGGTGGATGCGAACGAGGGCGAGTGGCGCCGCTGGGTCTGATGCGGCCGGCCGGGGCGGGCTCGGCTCGGCTTTTACTGGCGGCAGCTCAGGAGCAGAGTGTCGAGCAGATTGGCGATCTGGTGGAGGCCACGGGTGTGGGGATTGTCTTCCAGCACGGCGAGGCGCTCGCGGGCCTGGCGGACGAGGGCGACGCCGGAGTCGACGGCGGACTCGATGGCGCCTTCGTAGTCGGCGATGCTGGCCAAGGCGGCGAGGTCGATGGGTTCTTTCTGGAGAAAGAGCCGGTTGAGCTTGTCGCGCTGCCGTTCCGTGGCGGAGGCGATGAGATTCAGGATGGGGAGGGTGAGTTTGCCCTTGTTGAGGTCGGTGCGGAGGGTCTTGCCGACGTCGGCCTCGTCGCCGGTGAGGTCGAGGCAGTCGTCGTAGACCTGGTAGGCGGTGCCGATGAGGGAGCCGTAGTCGTAGAGGGCTTCGACGACGGCGTCGGGCTGATCATTGAGCATGGCACCCAGCTCCATGGCGGCGGAGAACAGGGCGGCGGTCTTTTTCCGGATGATCTCGAAGTAATCGGTCCGTGAGAGCTGAAAGTCGAAGCGGCGCTGGGTCTGGACGATCTCGCCGGTGCAGACTTCGTTGGCGGCCTGGGCGACCTTGCGGCCGATGCGCTGGTCGTCGAATTCGGTGGAAAGCCGGAGGGCGTGGGCGAACAGGCAGTCGCCGAGCAGCACGCTGAGGGCGCTACCCCATTTGGCATTGGCGGTGGGGGCCTGGCGGCGGATCTCGGCGCCATCGATGATGTCGTCGTGGACCAGGGTGGCGATGTGGATGAGCTCCAGGGTGATGGCGATCTTCAGGTGGCCGGCATGGCTGCCGCCGGTGGCGCCGCCGGCGAGGAAGACCAGGGCGGGCCGGATGCGCTTGCCACTGGTGCCGCAGAGATAGGCGACATAGGGCTCGACGGCGGGGTCGAATGCGCGCGATTGTTCGCGGATGGCGGCCTCCACGGACTCAAGATCGCCGCGCAGCAGGTCGGTCGGGAAAGCGGCCGCAAGCGAGGCGGCGAGGTCGGCGGGTGTGTCCGTCTTGGGATTCATGCGGTGGTGGGCGGCGGTGTAAACAGATGAAGTCCGGAGCCGGGATGTCAAACGTTGGATTCCGGGGGCAGGCGGTCGCTGTTTTTCTCGTCTCCACATGGGATTACGCTGGACGCCGCTGGTTGGTGCTGTGAGAATTCGCCCCGCAGGTCGGGGAGGAAAATTTTCATCGCGGTGCATCCGGGAGGGATTTTGGCACGCGGCCTGCTTTTCCATCCAAGGTGTTCAACCCTAGGGTTCTTCGTGAGGTCTTTCTTTGGGGCCCAGCGCTGAATTCTCGGTATTCAGTGAGACCAACAAACCTAAAAAGCAGCTAAGTTATGGCCAAATATAAACTTGAGTACATCTGGCTCGACGGTTACGAGCCCGTCCGCAACCTCCGCAGCAAGACGCAGGTCAAGGATTACGACAGCTTCCCCAAGCTGGAGCAACTCCCGGACTGGAACTTTGACGGTTCCTCGACCCGCCAGGCTCCCGGTGGCAGTTCCGACTGCGTGCTGAAGCCCGTCGCCGTCTTCCCGGACACGACCCGTAAGAACGGCGTGCTGGTGATGTGCGAGGTCTACAACGCCGACGGCACGCCCCACGCGTCGAACGACCGCGCGACCATCCTCGATGATCCGGACGCCTGGTTCGGCTTCGAGCAGGAGTATTTCCTCTACCAGGACGGCCGTCCCCTCGGCTTCCCGGAGAATGGCTACCCGGCCCCGCAGGGTCCCTACTACACCGGTGTCGGCTATGCCGCCGTGGGCGACATCGCCCGCCAGATCGTCGAGGAGCACCTCGATCTCTGCCTCGATGCCGGCATCAACCACGAAGGCATCAATGCCGAGGTGGCGAAGGGACAGTGGGAATTCCAGATCTTCGGCAAGGGCTCGAAGACGGCCGCCGACCAGGTGTGGGTGGCCCGCTACATCCTGATGCGCCTGTGCGAAAAGTACGGCGTCGACATCGAGTGGCACTGCAAACCGCTGGGCGACACCGACTGGAACGGCTCCGGCATGCACTCGAACTTCTCCACCAAGCACATGCGTGAAGTCGGCGGCGAGAAGTACTTCCTCGCGCTGATGGACGCCTTTGCCAAGAACATGGAAGAGCACATCGCCGTCTACGGCCCGGACAACCACATGCGCCTGACCGGTCTGCACGAGACTCAGAGCATCGACAAGTTCACCTGGGGTGTGGCTGACCGTGGATCGTCGATCCGCGTGCCCCACGCCTTCAAGAACAACGGCTACAAGGGCTACCTCGAAGATCGCCGTCCGAACAGCCAGGGCAATCCCTACCAGATCGCCTCGCGCATCCTGCAGACGATCGCCGAAGTGCCGATTCCCTGATCGCGTTGTCCGCTGGATCAGGAACAGCCGGGTGCATGCGATGAATTGACTCCCGCCCGATCCTGAATCCTTTACCAGACGCCCGGGTTCCCGTCGTGGGAACCCGGGCGTTTTTGCTTGAAGGCGGGCGGATTCCAAACGAGACAAGGCGCGATGAAAATCGCAAAGGATGGCATTCGATCGATCGTGAGAGTGGGCTATGATGGCCGGGTCTACAAGACCTTCCGCGGCACCGACTCGGACAAGCGCTTTGCGAACGAGGTGCGGGTGCTCCGGCTGCTGGAGGAGCGGGGCTGCAACTATGTGCCGCGGGTCCTGGATACCGACGAGTCGACCCTGACGCTGGTGACGACCAACTGCGGCTCAGTGGTGCAGAATCTGAGCGAGGAAAAGACGAAGGCAATTTTTGACGAATTGAAGGAGCAATACGGCGTGATCCACGACGATCCGTTTGCGCGGAACATCACCTATCATGCGGGGATGGGGCGATTCTGTGTGATCGACTTCGAGCTGGCCACCGTGATCGAGCGCGACACCGACCTGGTGGGCGGGCGGCGCCTGCGGATCGAGTGGGGAGGCCTGACGCAGGATGGCTCGCGGAAGCCCGGGAATGATGACGCGTTTGCGATTTTCACTTCGGAATTGGGCTGGGCGCATGAGCAGGAGGCGGTCGGCGGCGCGAATTTGCGTGAAAAGGGACTGGTCCTGGCGGTCAGCGATGGCATGGGCGGGGTGAAAGGCGGACGCGTCGCCAGCCGGCTGGCGGTGACAGAATTGCGCCGTTTCCTGCCCGCCGTGCTGGGGGATCTGCGCCACAGTGCCGATCCGATGGGGCTGCTGTCCAAGGCGGTGCGCGATCTGCACGATTACATCAAGCGCCGGGGTAGCGTGAATCCCGACCTGAGCGGGATGGGAGCCACGCTGGTGTGCGGTCTGGTGGTCGGGACCGAGCTGCATTTTGCCCACGTGGGAGACAGCCGCATGTATCGCTGGCGGTCCGGCGAACTGGAACAACTGACTCACGATCACTCGCGGGTCGGCATGATGCTGCGGCGCGGAGAGATTTCGGAACTCCAGGCGCGGACGCATCCCCGCAAGAATGTCCTGACCCAGGTCATCGGAGCTGACTGCCAGATTGTCATTCCCCAGACCGGCACGGTGTCGCTGCGAGAAGGGGACTGGTATCTGATCTGCTCCGACGGCATCATCGATGGCCTGTGGAACAAGCACATCCGCTGGGCCTTCGACGAGGCAGCGGCTCAGGGGAAGTCGGCGGCCGACACCGCAACGGCCATCCTCGAGCAGGCCATCCGGCTGGCGGGCAAAGATGACACCACGCTGATCGTGGCGAAGGTGGTCGCCGAACCGGCCGCGGAAGGCCAGTGATGCGACGGGCGACGCCGGGGATCAATCGACCTCGCTCACATCGTCGGGCGAACGGTCGAAGTCGCGGTAGTCGTTGGTGATTTCCTCACCGGCCGGGATGTCGCGGACCGCGTAGCAGACGAGTTCGTTGCCGGTGGCGCCTTCGGGGATCAGGCACTTTACGTTGGGTGCCGTGCTGTGATTGGTGAATTTTGAATCGTCCGAGCAAAGGACGTAGTCGCCCGTGAGTTTGCTCACGTAGGCGTAGCGCAGCACGTTTTCCCGCGAACCGGGGGAGAGGGAGTCGATTTGCGCCTGCGACAGGGCGAGGTCGAAGCCCGGTTCGAAGCGCCAGACCATCTGGCCTGTAGAGATGTTTTCCTCCGCGATGCAGCCGAGTCCGTGGATGTCGCTGGGGCCGACAGAAATGCGAACGGTAATCATGGCGGGCGACTGGGTGAGAACCGGGGAGGCGTGACTAAAGGGGGACGGGTGATTCAGACAAGCCGCTGGTAGAGCAGAACCAGCGAGGCGACCGCCAGCCCCACACCGAGCCATTCGCGGGGTTGGAGGGTTTCTCCGAAGTAAAATCCGAGAGCGCACAGGCCCAGAACCATCGTGAGGCAGAAAATCACCCCGATGTAGGCGAGCTTCAGGTGCGGCATGACGATCACCCAGCCGAAGGCGGTGAGGCCGTAGATAAGGAAGCCGGCCACAAAGTGCCAATTCGCGAATGGGCGAGGGCTCTCGCTGGCGACTTTGAGAAAGCCGTCTCCAGCAACGGCAGCCAGCGCGAGAAGGATCGTAATCAGAATTGCGGCCATTGTCCCAGAAGTCTACATTTAAGACTTGTGGAAATTACGGCTTTTTCGAAAATCTGCTACGAGAACATTTCAAAAAAGAACTTCGCAGAATAAAATTAGGGAGCTGCCAATTGCTGCTCAATTGGCCATCTACATCGAGTGTAGTATCCGATCCGATGTCGCTTTCTTTGAAACAAGTGGCTCCAAGGGAATTGAGCCGGGCGGGATCGGGGCTCCGATTTCTTGAAGGATAAAGCTCTGCACTATTCCCAATGAAATATAATGCCGTTGAAGTGGTGTCGGCAAGAGGTCGAAATCTTGGATGACCCGTCGGCAATTCTCCGATCCGCAGAGGCAATCCAACTCCCAATGTCGTTCCAGCATGCTCGTTGAGTAATCAAAGCAGATCTCTTCGTTCGGAACGATCTGGCGGAGGGCAATCAAACGAATGTCATCAACCAACCCGGCGTTGGGCTGGCAAGAGTGGTTCAGAAAGCGGGACGGAGAAATGGGATCAACGTAGATTTTTTGACCGATCTGGATCGAATACTCGCCCCCCGGCGTTCGAGACGCTTCAAAATCGATGAGCTTTCCGGCAACGAAGAAAATCGTCTCTCCCTGCTCAATTGGAACTCTGGCGAATACCCCCCGGCCAAGTGGCGACTCGTTGACGATGACTTTTTCCATCTCCTGAGATGACTGTGAAAAGGCGCTGACTGACAGGCCAATACAGAGATTCTCAGAAGATTGTCGCTAATTCAATAATTTTTCAAAAATGAATGAGAGAATCTTCAAAAATTTAACCTTGATTTTATTGTTTTTATCGAATTTATTGTTTTTCAAATTTTACAGTGCCATGAAAATGCAGAAAATTTGTTCGCCGAGTTCAAAGGTATCGCGACTACTGGCTTGCGTCATTGCCGCTACATCCGCCATCTGGGTTTCTTGCAATCGAAACTCAGAGGTCCAGATCTCTGCGGCTGACGACGCCCACAACGGCTTGTCCTCCATTACGATCCTGACATGGGATGAGTATTTTTCCATGGACCTTATCAGGGATTTTGAGCGTGAGCACAAAGTGAACGTTGACTTCGTTCATTTCACGAACGTGGACGAAATGGAGGAATTGATGCGGTCCCGCCCATCGGACTTCGATTTGGTTCTTACAACCAATGGTAAGGTTGCCGACTTGATTGCAACGCAGTTGGTCCAGCCCATCGAAAAGGATCGCATTCCATTGGCTTCGAATCTGGATAAAAGGTTCCTGGATCTGGGCAGCGACCCAGGCAACCGCTTCTCCGTTCCCTACATGTGGGGCCCCACCTTGATTGCCTATCGGTCAGACAAGATCGCCGACCCGGCCAAAAGCTGGGCTTCGCTGTGGGATGACCGTTACAAGGGGCATGTCCTCCTGCTCGATGAGCCGTTCGACACCTACGCGGCCGCGCTCATGACGCTGGGGTATGACATCAACACCCAGGATTCAGATGAACTGGAGAAAGCCTCGCAGCGCCTCACGCAGCATGTCCGTGATTTCGACTCCCGTTTTGTGGACATCTTTGAGGTCAGGGACCGGTTGCTGTCGGGGGATTGTTGGATCACGATGACCTACAGTAGCGACGCCGCCGTCCTTGCGGAGAAGGAGCCCAACATCTCCTACTTCGTGCCGGAGGAAGGGGCGTCCCTGTGGCTGGATTGCTTCGTGGTCCCTCGGGAGGCGAAAAACCCAGAGATGGCTCACGCCTTCCTCGATTTCTTCTGCCGTCCTGATGTGGCGGCGGCGAATTCGAGCGAGCTGTGGTGTGCGTCTGCCAATCGCGAGGCCCGGGCTCTCGTTTCCCAGGAAGTGCTGGAGGATCCCACGATTTATCTTTCTGAGGAAGTGCTGGCGCGATGCCAGTTCGAGAGACAATCCAGTCCATCGAGACAGATGGCGGTCAATCAGGGCTTCAAGCGGATCTTCGATGAGATCCGGCAAGCTGAGGCCTCGAAGCAGCGGGCGGTGGCGATGCCGGCCGAATCGATTGCCGAGCCCTGAGTGAACCGCCCCGTGGCGAGGAACCGAAACAAAGCCACGAGCCATCCCAGCCCCGTCCCCAACATGAACGTCATCAGCAGAGCCATTCGAAAGGGAGTTTACGGAACTCTCCTCGCCATCTCTTTATCGTCCGTCTCCTGTCGGCAACCAAACGCGACCGACAAGCACGCATCACCGCCCGCTGCCGCGACCCAGTTGTCGATCCTGACTTGGTCGGAATATCTGGTGCCGGAAGTGATCGAACGATTCGAGAAGGAAGCCGGAGTCACGGTCAAGGTGACCGAGGTCGAGAATTCCGATCGCCTCATCCAGACATTGGGGGAGAAGGCTGGTGCCTTTGATATCGTGATCGCGGACAATGACTCGGTCCGCCGCCTTGCGGACTTGAGCCTGCTGGCCACGCTCGATCACTCAAAGCTGACCCATTTCGGTCAACTCGATCCGCAGTTCGTCGATCTCTGGTTCGACCCGCGGAATCGCTATTCGGTCCCCTATCTCTGGGGGGCTACGGGGTTCGCCTACCACAAGGGGCGGCTGCCCGGTGGGGTTGATAGTTGGGACAGCCTTTGGGACCCCAAACTTCGGGGGCGTCTGGCGGTCTTGGATGAACCGATCGACCTGCAATACATCGCCCTCCTGTCCGAGGGGAAATCACCCGAGACCGCTCTGGAGGCTGATTTCGATGAGGCTGGATTGAAACTGGTCGAGATCTTCTCCGATGTGGAAGGTCGGATGACGGACTGCATCACGGCGATCGACTTGCTTCAGAGCGGCCGCATGGATGTCGTGATGACCTACGGGGGCGATGCCGCGCAGCGGATGGAGTCAGATCCGAACATCGCGTTCGTGTTGCCAAAGGAGGGCAGTCTGCTGTGGTTGGACAGCTTCGTGATCAGCCGGGATTCGTCGGCTCCCGATCTGGCTCATCAGTTCATCGACTATATGACCAGGCCTGAGATAGCGGGTATTTCATCAAATCGGCTGAGATTTGCCACGCCGAATCTCGCCGCCCGCGATCTGCTGGATCCGGATCTGGCCAACGATCCGAATCTCTACCCGCAGGTCGGGTGCCCGGAGAAGCATCGTTTCCTGATCTTTCCGCCGGAGAACCGTCGTTTCGCCGATCGGCAGGTCATTCGACTGTTCGAGCGACTGAGGGAGAAGGGACTGTCGATCGATGTGGAGCAGGTGGCGTCCCACCAGCCGGAAGGAACGAGCAACCTGTGATCGATCAAGTCTGAGTCCCTTTTGCTGTGAACACGATCCGACACCGGTTGCTTTTGGTGATGCTGATCACTGGCTTTGTGCCGGTGGTATTGGTACTGATCCCCCTGGTGACCGTGCTGGCCCGGGATCTCCGGCGGTCGGAGGAAGGGAAGATTTCCGACATCGCCCGACGAGTCGGGCAGCATGTGGCCGAGGTGATGGATCGGACTGCTCGCGACCTCGAGACGCTGGTGACGAATCCCTTCTTTGCCGATCCGCAGGGGGACATGGATCGGAAACTTGGTGAGATGGAGCGGTTGGTGACGATTCATGACACCTACTTCGATCTCAGCCTCTACAACAAGGATGGTTTCCTCCTCACTTCGACCACGGACAATCATCCCTCCTACCGCGATTACTCAGACTGGTTCAAGTCGGCACTGAAGGGCGAGATCGCCGTATCTCTGCCGCACAAGATCGTCGGCAAGGAGAATTCCCTGTTTCTCTCCGTCTTTCTTCCCGTGAGATCCAAGGACGGCGGGGTCGATCAGGTGATCAAGGCCCGGCTTTCGTTCGAGCGGGTTATGGAACTGCTGCGGGGAAACAAGATCGGCGACTCCGGTGCGATCTACCTCATCGATGCGTGGGGCAATGTGATCTGCGGCTCGGACGAACTCGTGCTGATGGAGAAGTTCGATGGCGAAGTGCCGGTGGTGCGCTGGGTCCGCGAGCCGATCGGCACCTACCGGGACGCCCACGGGGAAGAGTTCCTGTATGGCGCCGAAACCCTGCCGGGAGCGGCGACTCACGTCGGATCGCACTGGGTGGTCCTGGCCATCAAGCCGATCCGCGAGGTGGATGCGGTCATGAACCGGACGATGTCCGTACTGATCACGGCGACGATCATCATGGTTGGCGTGGCCACGGCGCTGGGCTGGTATTTCTCGCGCCGTTTGTCCGTTCCGCTGGAGAGGCTGGGAGCGGTCGCCCGGCGCATCGCCGGTGGCGAACAGTCTGTGAGGGCGGAGAAGGTGGGCGTTGTCGAGTTGGATGAGCTGGCTACCTCATTCAATCAGATGGTCAATGAACTCTCCGAGCACCGCAGCAATCTCGAGCGACTGGTGCTGTCCCGGACGGAGAGTCTCCGGCGCAGCCAGACTGACCTGGAAAAGGCGAGCGCCCGGCTCCAGGCGGCCATCGACAGTACGAACAACGGATTCCTTGTCGAGGATCTGGAGGGCCGGGTGGCGGTGGTCAACGATCTGTTCGCGTCGTTGATGGGACGGGGACGGGATGAATTGCTGAATGGGTTCGACGGGGGCGTCGCTGCCCTGTTCTCGGCTGGGTGGACCATCCGGGAAGGCAGCACACGCGATTGGCTCGCCATCGTGGCGACTGGGGGTATGATCGATGCTGAATTGAGCCGCACGCAGGGCGACGAGTGCACGCTCCACGTGTTCTCGGCCCCGATCTTCGATCATCGCTATCAGCCGGTCGGCCGGGTGTGGACCGTGCAGGATCTGACCGAGCAGCGCCGCCTCGAGGCCAGTCTCCGGCAGTCGCAGAAGATGGAAGCCGTCGGCCAGCTCGCCGGCGGGATCGCCCACGACTTCAACAATTTGCTTACCGGCATCCTGGGAAATTTGGCCTTGGTCGAAACGGACGGCGAAAAGGGAGCCGCGGCAGAAAACAGCGAGCACCTCCGCTGTGCCATCCGCGCCGGAGAGCGCGCCGCGGATCTCGTGAAGCAGTTGCTGGGCTTTTCCCGACGCAGCCGCATGGACCTCCGGGCGTGCGATGCCAATGACGTGCTCACCGAGGTGCGGGACATCCTCTCGGCCACGATCGATCCCCGCATCCGCATCGAACTGGACCTGGAGTCCGCTCCGTGGCGGGTCATGGCCGACTTGAGCCTGATCAGTCAGGTCATCATGAACATGGCGGTGAACTCCAAGGATGCCATGCCGGCCGGCGGCCATCTGTGGTTCCGTTCGCGCAACTGCCAGATCGCCGCCGACGATGTGGTCGAAGGAGGCGAGCGACGGGTCGGTGAGTACATGATGGTATCGATCGAGGATGACGGCGAGGGCATTCCTTTGCAGATCCAAAAGCGCATCTTCGAGCCCTTCTTCACCACCAAGGAGCAGGGGAAGGGCACGGGGCTGGGATTGGCGACTTCCTTCGGTATTGTCAAGCAGTTGGGCGGCTGGATCGAGATGGATTCCAGACCGGGCGAGGGGACGCGCTTCGACATCTTCCTGCCCCGCAGTGCCGCCGCCGAGGCGCAGCCCGACAAGCCGATCGCTCCGATTCTCACTTCTGCCCCCATCATGTCCGTGGTCCGGGAGACGGTGCTCATCGTAGATGACGAGGACGTGGTGAGACGGGTCGCCAAGTCCCTGCTCAAAAAGCTGGGCTATCAGATCATCGAGGCGCGGGATGGAGCGGAAGCGCTGGAGATCTTCGGAGCGCGCGGCGATGAGATCGATCTTGTGCTGCTCGACCTGACCATGCCCACCTTGTCGGGACGGGAGACCTTCAAGCTGCTCCGCGAGCGCCATGGCAGAGTGCCGGTGCTGATCTGCAGCGGCTATCTCGTCGATCTCACCGAATTCGCCGAGGAGTGCGGCTCCTGCCCCGAAGGCTTTGTGCAAAAGCCGTATCGGTTCGAGGACATGTCGGCCGCGATCGAGGCCGCGCTCGCACCGCGCCGCCACGCGGCCTGAACGGGCGGTCGAGACGGCAGATCGTGCCGGCGTACACATTCTAGGTGGCGTCTGTGGAGTTCGTGGTGCACGTATCCCGCTCTACTTCGCCCTAGAACATGACCTGGATCAAAGCCCACGAATTCCAAGACATCCGCTACGAGAAATCGGAGGATGGCGCCATCGCCAAGATCACCATCGATCGTCCCGAAGTGCGGAACGCCTTCCGGCCCCTCACGGTGAAGGAACTGGCCCACGCCTTCCACCTTGCCCGCGAGGATGGCGAAGTCGGCGTGGTGATACTCACCGGGGAGGGGGAACTGGCTTTCTGCTCCGGTGGCGATCAGAAGATCCGCGGCGACGCCGGCTACGTCGGAGACGACGGCATTCCGCGACTCAACATCCTCGACGTGCAGAAGCAGATCCGTTCCCTGCCAAAGCCGGTCGTGGCCATGGTCGCCGGTTATGCCATCGGCGGCGGCCATGTGCTGCACGTGGTCTGCGATCTGACCATTGCGGCTGAGAATGCCCGGTTCGGCCAGACTGGTCCGAAAGTCGGCTCCTTCGACGGCGGTCTCGGCTCCAGCTACCTCGCGCGCATCGTCGGGCAGAAGAAAGCCCGCGAGATCTGGTACCTTTGCCGCCAATACGACGCCACCCAGGCCCTCGAGATGGGACTGGTCAATGCGGTGGTGCCACTGGCCGAACTGGAGACCGAGACGGTGAAATGGTGTCGCGAAATGCTTCAGCATTCACCGCTGGCCCTGCGCTGCCTGAAAGCCGCCCTCAATGCCGATTGCGATGGCCAGATGGGCCTGCTCGATCTCGCCGGCAATGCCACGCTCCTCTATTACATGAGCGAGGAGGCCCAGGAGGGGCGCGATGCCTTCAAGGAAAAGCGAAAGCCCGACTTCTCGAAGTTTCCCCGGCTGCCGTGACAGGGGAATGAACCATCAAGAGTGCGCGTGATCATAAAACAGCAGCGGGTTATTAGCCGTTCGTGACATGTACTCTTGGTTCTTGGCCGCCCGTCCAAAGACTCTTCCCGCGGCCGTGGTCCCGGTGTGGATCGGAGCCCTACCCGCCCTGGCCGGCAGCAGCGTGGGGGTTGCCTTCGATGTTGGTCTGTTCGCCGCCACGCTGGTGAGCTGCCTTTTCATCCAGATCGCCACCAATTTGTTCAACGACGCGATCGACTCGCACAAGGGAGCCGACACCGAGCGCCGGCTGGGGCCGGTCCGGGCGACGGCATCGGGGCTGCTTTCTGCCCGTCAGGTCATGGCGGGGGCGCTGGTCTGCTGTGCACTGGCGGCGGCGGTCGCGACGCCGATGATCGTGGCGCGCGGATGGCTCATCATCGCGATTGGTGTCGTGTCGCTGCTCATGGCTTTCGCCTACACTGGAGGCCCCTTTCCGCTGGCCTACCGGGGGATGGGGGAGCTGTTTGTGATCCTCTTTTTCGGCTTTGTCGCCGTCATCGGGGCTTGGTTCGTCCAGTCAGGCCGGGGGCCGGGTTGGTTTCAATGGATCACCGGTCTCCAGGCGGGGCTCTACTCCTCGGTGCTCATCGCCATCAACAACCTCCGCGACATCGACGAGGACCGGCTCTCACAGAAACGCACCCTGGCCGTGCGCTGGGGGAAAGCCTTCGCCCGGCGCGAGATCGCCGTGTTTTGCATCGGTCCGGTGGTCTTGAGCGGCCTGCTCGCCTGGCTGAGCCGCGACCCGTGGATGACCCTGCCCATGCTCACCCTCCCGCTCGGCCTCATGATTGCCCGCCGGGTCTTTGTCACCGAACCTTCTCCAGCCTACAATCGCTTCCTCGCCCTCGGCGCCGGGCAACTGATCCTCTTTGCCGGCCTGCTGACTGTGGCTGTCCTCCGATGAGCACGGTCCGTCTTTGGTATTGGCGTTACAGGCTGCACCTGCGCGGTCTGGTGGGGAGTCGGGCGACGACGACGGCGCGGGAGGGCTGCCTGATCCGCGATTTTGGGGGCGGAGTGGGCTGTGTGCATCCCTGGACGGAATTGGGCGACGCCCCGCTCGATGACCAACTTGCCGCTCTTGCCGCCGGCCGGCCGACGAATCTCGGGCAGCAGGCCCTCCTCTGTGCCGAGGCCGATGGCCTGGCCCGCCGACAGGGGCGCAGCCTCTTTGCTGGTCTGCGGGTGCCGCCCAGCCACTGGACGGCGGGGCCTGACTTCGTTGAGCCGCCGGACGGCTTCCGGGCCATCAAGCTGAAGTCGATCGGCCAGCTGGCACGTTACCGGGAAGCCTTCCCGGATCACCGCCTGCGGCTCGATTTCAATGAAAACCTCACCCCGGTCGAGTTCCGCGATTTCTGGCTGGGGCTCGATGCCGACACCCGCGCGGCGATTGAGTTCGTCGAGGATCCCGTGCCGTGGGATGCGGTGGTCTGGCGCGAATTGCGGATCGATCTGGGCGTTCCGCTCGCCGCCGACCGTGACGTCATGACTCGCGCCGCCGAGGCCGACTGGCTCGTCATCAAGCCGGCCACGATCAATGCGGTCGAGCCCGGCGAATTCGCCTGGCGCAGCGGCCGGCGCGTGGCTTTCACCAGCTACCTAGACCATCCCATCGGCCAACTCCATGCCGCGTGGCGGGCGGCGGAGTGCGCGGGCATCTTCGGCGATCGGTTGGGCGACTGCGGGCTGGTCACGCACCCCCTGTTTGAGCCGGATGCCTTCAGCGAACGGCTTGCGTTGGATGGCTCGCGCCTCGTGCCGCCCGCGGGGACGGGGCTGGGCTTTGACGACTTGCTGGAGGCGTTGCCATGGAAGCCACTGACCTGAACGATCCGGCTTACTGGGAAAGCCAGACGCCCGATTTCCGATGCAACCCTGTTGGATCGGAGAAGCAACAGGGTTTGATCGAATCGGCGCGCACCGATCCGCGCCTCGCCGGGCATGTTCTGGTGGCGACGTCGGGTTCGACCGGGGAGCCGAAGTGGATCGCCCTGTCAAAAGCCGCCCTGCTCACCTCCGCCCGCGCGGTCAATGCCCATCTCGGCGCGACGGCGGAGGACCGCTGGCTGTGCGCCCTGCCAGCGCATCATGTGGGCGGTTTGGGCGTGTTTGCGAGGGCTTATGCAATCGGGCAACCGGCCGTGGTCTTTTCCGGGCGCTGGCGGGATCGGGCGGCCGAATTCGTTGCCCTCTGCGGGGAGGCGGGCATCACGCTCACGTCGGTGACGCCCACTCAGGTTTACGATCTGGTGGCGGAGCGACTGGGTGCGCCCGATTCATTACGGGCCGTCATCGTTGGAGGCGGCCGGTTGGAGCCGGATCTGGCCCGCGCGGCGCGGGATCTCGGATGGCTGGTGCTGGCGAGCTACGGCATGACCGAGGCGTGCTCGCAGATTGCCACCGGGCCAGGTGACGACGGCTGGTTGCCGGTGCTGCCCCACTGGGAGGTGGCGGCTAGTGAATCGGGCCGGCTGCGTCTGCGCGGTCCATCGCTGTTCTCGGGCACGGTGGATGCCACGGGGCGTTTCGAGGCGGCCCGACTCGCCGCCGATGGTTGGTTCGAGACCCGCGACCGGGTGGAGCTGCGGGATGGCGAGCTGAGGTTCCTCGGCAGGATCGACGACTGGGTGAAGAAGCTCGGGGAACTCGTCTCACTCGACGACGCGCGGCGGCGGCTCGATATGCTGGCGAGGGCGGCGGGCCTTTCGGCCACGGTGATCGCGGTGCCGGATGCGCGGCTGGAGCACCGGTTGGTGGCGGTGTTCGAGGGCACGGTGGACCCGGATCTCGTGGCGCTTTTCAATGCCGGTGCCGAGCCCTACGCCCGCCTCGATGAGGCCCGCGCGGTGCCGGCTTTTCCCCGGACCGAGCTTGGCAAGATCGCCTGGTCGCGACTCACGTGAACGCGTTGGGGCGGTGGCGGTCGGGCATCGGTAGATTGGTGGCATGAAGAGGAATGCCTTTTTCCTGATGGTTTGGCTGGCGACGGCGGCGGTGCTGCTGTCGGCGGCGACGGTGGTGCGCGCCGAGGTGCGCACGTGGACGCGGCTTTCCGATGGCGCGAAGATCGAGGCGGAGTTTGTCCGCATGAAGGACAATGCGACGGCTTACCTCAAGCGAAAGGGAGGGGCGACCGTCGAGGTGCCGGTGGCCGCGCTGTCGAACGAGGATCGGGCTTATCTCAGTGAAAAGACGGGCATCGCGATGCAGGCCGCCCTGCCGGCGGAGGAAACGACGGTCGTCCTGGCGGGTGCGCATCTGTGCTGCGGCGGATGCCGGGACGGCGTGATGACCGCGGTGGCCGGGATCGAGGGGCTGACGGTGGAGATTCAGAGCGGCAACATTCATCTCAAAGGCGGCAGCGGCGACTTGGTGAAGAAGGGCCTTGATGCCATCGCCGGGGCCGGTTACTACGGCGTCTCGGACAACGAGAAGGTGAAGATGGATCCGATCGAGGCTGAGGACGATGAGAAGGCAAAGGATTCCATCAGCGTGAGCGGCGTGCACCTGTGTTGTGGCAAATGCGTGCGAGCGATCGACGACGTGGTGGCAGCCATCCAGGGGGCGGAAAGCCACACTGCCAAGGTGGATGCGACGTCGTTCACCATTCGAGGCGAGGGGATGAAGGCCAGCGCGGTGCTCGCCGCCCTGCGCGAGGAGGGGCTGAACGGAAAGGTCAGATAAGGCCGCCGGTTAGGGCCGGGGAATCTCAAATGGCAGGATGAACGGCTCGGTGCGCTCCTGAAAAGCCGGAGCGGCTCCGAGGTCGAGATTGAAGGGCCGGGCGAGGCTGTTTCCCGCGAAATCCTCCAGCCGGGGATGGAGAACAAGCCGGTAGCGACCGGGTCGCCAGGCGTCGCCGGTGGCGCGGAGGAGCCGGATGGTCGTGGCAGTGGCCGTGTCGATTCGGAATGTCACGTCGGTGAGGGCGGTGCCGTCGGCGGTCTCGATGGTGATCGATCTGCGCAGGCTCACCGGATCGAGTTGGTCGTCGGTGACGATCCGCGGGGGTGATGTGCCGGTGTCGATGCGCCACGCGTCCGGCCGGGGCTGGGCTTCGTCCATCGGCCCGGCCTGAAACCGGTGGCGAACCGGGAGCGGAGACAACGGCGAGCCGGCTTCGGTCCGCCAGTCGCCAGCGATTTCCAGTGCGTAGTGGTTGCCGGCTTCGAGGATGGGGCCGATCTCGACGTTCAGGTTCACGCCGGGCTTTTGACGACCGGGATGAAACCACAGGGTCAACCGGGTGAATGTATCGTCCCACAGCTCGACATCGCGGAAGGGATCGGGCACTTCGGCGATCTCTTTGCCCTGTGCATCGGTTTCGACGAGCCGGAGGTGGCGAAAGACATCGCCGCGCTCCATCGCCGCGGGGAAGTGGAGATAGAATTTGAGATGATTCGCCGGGACCACCGCCGTATCCGGCTCAATGCGAACCGGCGACTCGCCGGCTGTCCCCAAGCCCGCGGTGCCAAGCAGGCACAGCATGCCGAGCAGGCAGGCGAGGGTCGCAGGCATGGAAGAACAGGCCGGCGGCGGGAAATCAGGGGAGCGTCACCAGTTCCACCGCATGGGGCGCGGTGTCGGAAGCCGTGTCCGTTTCGCGGAGCACGACGACTTCCTCATTCTTGAGCTGGCTCACGATCACGGCGCCGAAGAGGGGCTCCACCACCTCGATGCCTTTGGCCTCGGGGCCGTCGTTGACCTTGATGTCGCGGCGGATGGCCTTCTCGTTGGTGTTCTCCGGCGAGTCGGCGTCGAGATACTCCATTTTCACCCGTGCGGCCCAGTATTTGCTGGGACCGAAGAGGTTTTTGTGAAAGCGGTGCGTGTTCGTCACCAGCCACTGCTGGCCGTTCTTTTCATAGGTGAACATGTTGCGCGGCCGGTTGCCGCTGCCGAGTTCGACTACGCTGGTGCCCTTGATTTGGGCGCCGCTCTCGAGGTCGCTGATGGGGAACTTCGCGATCGGGGTGCAGGCAAAGGCGCCGACGACGTAGAATTTGCCGTCCTCCTCCCACGGAATGAAGCTCTGGATGGGCGCCTTGGTTTCCCATTTGCCATGGGCAACGTGATAGGTCTCGGCGCTGTAGTAGTTCGCGTTCACGCCGTGCTCCAGCGGCACCGGGATCTGGTAGATCTTGTTGGAAAACTCCTCCGACGACTGGCCGGCGACGATGACAAAGTGGTCGCCCCAGGCGAGATCGGTGACGTTGCGCAGTTGGGCGTTCTCAGCGGAGGGCAGCTTCATGCGGACATGGGCAGCGCCGGCCAGATCGGGCTTCGAGACGCTGCCGTCGGCGGCGAGGGCGAGTATGTGGGGCCGGTTACCGGGCTGGCCGTTCACGGAAAAGTAGATTTTGCCCGAGGCCGGGTTCGCCGCCATGTCCACGATGGTGACCGACTCGGCTCCGGCGGCTTTGGCGAGGGCGGCCTCGATGTTGTCCACCCGTTTGGACAGTTTTTGCAGGGGACCGGCATCGCCCGTGTCGATCGCCAGCACCGAAGTGGACTTGGGATCGGAGACCAGCAGCATGCCCGATGGACCGAAGCCGATCTGGCCGGCGGATTGGATCTCCAGGCCGCCTTTCTGCGGCTGCTTGAAATAGGATGAGGCGCTGTCCTTGGAATCGGCCGACAAAGTGGCAAACGGCAGCACGAGGAGGGCGGACAAGGCGGGGAGCAGAGTGGCGTTTTTCATGCGGGACATTGGGTCAGGGGATTTCTTTCCCCCGATCGAGCCAGAAATCGTCGATTCTGACAAGCCTGCGATGAGGCTTGATCGCGCCGGGCCGAAGCCGGGCTTCAGGCCCCAGTATTTCCCGACTGGCGGTCCGCCAGCCACTGGCGCAGGTCGAAAGCGGCCGCCTCCGAGCGCGCGGACTCCTCTGGATCGGCCACGACGAGGTCCCAGCGGTCGAGGCAGCCGGCGCAGCGATAGGCGACGATGTCGCCCACCTCCCAGCCGTCCTCGGGCTCGGGTGTGAGCCGGTGGGCGTCGGCGCCGCAATCGATGCAGGTGATGGTGGCGGGAATGTCCATGTCGGATCGGTAGCCTGCCGGCTCACGGCGTCGAGCGACGGCCTTTCGGCTTGCGGGCGGGAGCCTTGCGATTGGCGGGCGTCTTGCGTTTGGCTGCCCCGGCTTTCTTGGCGCGGGCCTGGAACTTCGACTTCGGCTTGTCGGTGTCATCGCGCTTTTCCCGGGCCTTCACGGTGAACACAAAGGGCAGGCCCTCCATCGGATAGGTCTCGCGGATCTTCGTCTCCAGGTAGCGCTGGTAGGTGCGCGTCAGCAGGTCCGCGTGATTCACAAACAGCAGATACTCGGGGACTGGCACGGTGCGGGGGCGGTCATCCCGTTTCTGAGTCGCGTAGAGCAGCTTGAGCCGCTTGCCGCCTTTCATCGGCGGGGGATTCACCTCGATGGCTTCGCGGAGCAGGCGATTCAGCACGCCGGTCGAAGCCGGAGTCTCGGAGGCCTGGCGAACCCGCTCGACCGCTTTGAAGATCATCCCGAGGAACTCGCGTTCCTTTGCCGAGACCGCCACCTTGGGCGCGTAGTCGAGGTAGAACAGGGCGTCGCCCGTCTCCTCGAGGAATTGCTCCACCCGGTCGTGGAAGCGCGATCCCGGATGATAGAGGTCGAACTTGTTCAGCACGATCACGCAGGGCTTGTTCTCGTCGAGGATGGTCCGCGTGATGCGCCGGTCCTGGGCGACGACTCCGGTCGAGGCGTCGAGCACCATCAGTACGATGTCGGCCCGGCGGATGCTGCGCTCGGTCCGCATCGCGCTGAACACTTCCACCGACGTGTCCATCTGCTGACGGCGTCGCAGGCCGGCGGTGTCGATGAGGATGTAGTCCTGTCCGTCGCGGCTGTAGGGAATGTCCACCGCGTCGCGGGTCGTCCCGGCGACATTGCTCACGATGGTGCGGTCGTCATTGAGGATGGCATTGACCAGCGACGATTTCCCGACATTCGGCCGGCCGACGATCGCGATGTGACAGGGTCTGGTCTCCGATGCAACAGGGTTGGATCGGCTTTCGTCACTGTCGTCATCGTCATCCGCCCCGGCGTCGGTGTCGTCGGATGCCGCTGCGGAGGCGGGAGCGATGCGGCTTAGCTCGATGTCGATCCGCCGATCCAACACGTCGAAATTCCGCCCGTGAGCGGCGCTGAGGGGAATGGCATTGCCGAAGCCGAATTCGGAGAACTCCACCGCATGGGCATCGGTGCGGGCAGTGTCGGCCTTGTTGGCGATGATCACGACGCGCCGGGCGCTGCGGCGCAGCACCGAGGCGAGGTCGCGGTCGATCGGCGTGATGCCATCGCGCGCATCGACAGTGAAGAGGATGAGGTCCGCCGTCTCGATGGCGATGTCTGCCTCGGTCCTGACCTGGGCGGCAAAGCCATCGTCGAGGGTGGCGCCGATGCCCCCCGTGTCGGTGAGTTCATAGGCGATGCGGCCGGCTGGCCGGCATTCCGACGCAATGCGGTCGCGCGTCACGCCGGGCTGATCGTGAACGATCGAGATGGGCCGCCCGACGAGGCGGTTGAAAATGGCGGATTTGCCGACATTCGGACGACCGACGATGGCGACGCGGGGCAGGGAAGGGGAAGACACCGCGGAAGGTACGCTCCGACCGGGGCCAGACAAGGAGGGAATCCGCCTTTTTCCGACTCACGCGGCTCGTTGGCGAGGATCCGGCGGGGGGAAGAGACTGTGGACCGGCATCAAGCCGCTACCGAGGAGCGGGAAAGCGCGTTTTCCAAAATTTTCCGATGGCGTTCGACTCCGCCTGTCAGGAGATCCCATGTTTTGTTGGGTGGGGGTGGCACTTGCTCTCGAACGGCGTTGATTCGTTCCATTATGCCGTCAGCCAAGCCCACCAGCCAGATTCCGGCCTGGCGGTAATCGTCCGTTGGCTCCGGGGGGGAAAGGATTAAAGACCGGGGCAGATGGGAATCAAGAAAACATCACCGATCCCGCTCCTTCAGCCTCATGTAGTCCAGATAGTGGAGGTTGGCCTGGATGTTGTCCGTGTTCGAGTACAGGTAGGCCAGGAAAAAGCCGCCTCACTTTTTTGGAAAAAACCCTGAAAGCAAAACCCACCAAAAAAAGATTCCACAAATCAACCTTGACTCCCTCCGCCTCATAACAGTGTTGCATCGGCGATGAGACCCTCTTTGATCGCCGATGAGACAGGGTATCATCGGAAACGCTCCGCCTTCTCCGCCGGTTTCAGACGGGGCGGGTCAGCGGGGGAGGGAGACGCGCGTCTCGACGACGACGTTTTCGCCTTCCAGATAGATGCGGCCGATCTTGGGCAGCACCTGGTCGATGGGCGAGAGCTTGGGGTCGATCTTCATGAAAGCCGGGTAGGTGTTGACGAAGCCGGCGGGCACCTCTTTGCCCGGGACTTCGATGCCGACGACCCGGAACAGCACGGTGCCGCCTGCCAACTCCGGTTTGACACGGAAAATGCCATTCAGGTGCCGGGTGCCCTGGCGGAGGAAGCCGGTGCGGATCGGCTGAGTCATCTCGGCCTCGATGCCTTCCTCGCTGATGCCGCGGATGTGGGTCTGGCCGCGGAAATCGGCGAGCAACTCCTGGCTGGCGATGATGGCGTTGAGGTCCGTGGCGGTGAACAGGACGCGGTCCATCTCATTGCGGGCGGCGGCGAGCAGGAGATCCTCCAGTTTGCGGTTGGCATCGGCGATCTGCTCGGGTGTGGCAGTGGCCACGGGCACGGCGGCGGCGGTCTCTGCGGTGAACTCGGCGATGGCCCGGCTTTGTTTGACGAAAACGACGGTGAAGAGCGTCGCCAGAGTGCCAAAAACGACGATGATGGAGATGAGGATGATGCAGCCCGGCAACGGCGAGGAGACGGCGACGGTCGGGTCGGTTTCGGAGGGAGCGGTGGCGGGATCGGGCGTGGACATGGTGGGCGATGACGGCGAAACGTCCCACGATGGCGGGGAATGGGCCGAATGCCAACCGACGATTGCGTCGAGCCGCGGAGGCGGCGCGGCTGCGGGCTTGACCTGCGGTGCAGTTGGCGGTGAAATGGCGGTCTCTTTTATGAAATACCGGCTCCGCTTTCTCGTCGTTTTCAGCCTGCTCGTCGCCTGCCGCTGGTCGGCCGGGCAGGAACTGGCCGAGCGCCAGACCGCCATCCGCGACCTGGCGGAAAAGAACGGGGTGACGGTGACTTTTGACCTGCCCTATGCCGGAACGGAGAATCCGAAGCAGCGGGTCGATCTGTATCTGCCGAAGGAGCGGAAGCGGCCCGGTCCACTGCCGGTCGTGGCATTGATCCACGGCGGTGGGTGGGTGAATGGGGACCGGATCGGCTACGGCGGGCTGGCGCTGCAACTGGCCCGGACGGGCGACTATGCGGCGGTGACGGTGGGCTACCGGCTCACGAACGAGGCGCGCTGGCCGGCGCAGATTCACGATTGCAAGGCGGCGATCCGGTGGATCCGCGGCATGGCGGCGCAGCATGGGCTGGATCCGGATCGGATCGGGGTCTGGGGAAGTTCGGCGGGTGGTCACCTCTGCACGTTGCTGGGCACGAGTGGCGGGGTGAAGGAGTTGGAAGGCGATCTGGGGCCGCATCTGTCGCAGAGCAGCCGAGTGAGCTGTGTGGTCAACCACTGCGGGCCGCAGGATTTCCGCGAGCCCCTGATGCGGGACCCGGCGGGGCAGCCGAATTTCCAAGACGACGCGGTGTCGGGCCTGCTGGGCGGCTTGGCGACGGAAAAGGTGGCGGAAGCCGTCGCTGCGTCGCCGATCACCTATGTGTCGGCCGATGATCCGCCGATCGTCACCGGGCACGGCACGGCGGACGCGCGGGTGGCGTTCGCGCATGCGGAAATGATCCATGCGGCGCTGAAAAAGGCCGGCGTGGCGTCGTGGCTGATCCCGGTGACGGGCGGGGGCCACGGTTCGGTGAGCCATCCGGTGCTGAAGGAGCGATGCCTGACGTTTCTGAGCAAGCAACTGCTCGGCGCGGAGGCAACGATCGACGAGAGCCCGATTCCGGCCGAGCCGGGCAAGTAGGTGTGGTGTCACCAGGCGGACCGGGCCAGCGTCGGCTCCGGCTCAGGGGAGTCGAGTTCGCGGAGGCAGGTGGCGATGGGGCGCGTCTCGCCCGGCAGCACGAGGCCTGGGCGGATCGCGGCGAGCGGGGTGAGGACAAAGCGGCGGCTCAGCAGGCGGGGATGGGGCAGATCGAGCCGGTCATCGGCCAGCACGCGGTCGCCGAGGTAAAGCAGGTCGACATCGATGGTCCGCGGGGCGTTTTTGGGCCGACGGCTGGCTCGCCCGAGGTCGCGCTCGATGCTCTGGGCGGCCTCCAACAGGTCGAGCGGCTCCAGGGAGCTGTGCAATTCGATCACGGCATTGAAAAAAGGCGCCGTTCCCGGCGCACAATCGACCGGTTCGGTCTCAAAAAGCGGCGAAACGAGGAAATCGGCCGCCGTGCCTTCGTGCAAATCCAGCAAGCGGTCGCGGGCGATGCGCAAGTGCCCGAGTCGGTCACCAAGATTCGAGCCAAGGGCGATGCCGGCGGGGAGCATGGGTGGAGCTGTGAAGAGTGAAGAGTGAAGAGTGAAGAGTGGGGAGTGAAGAGTGGGGAGTGAAGAGTGGGGAGTGAAGAGTGGGGAGTTAGTTTTAGAAGTAGTGAAAATGTAAGTGATAAAAGCGATTGATAGGAGTATCAATTTTGGCGTTCTCTTTCTATCTCGGACTCTTCACTTTTTACTTTTTACTTTTTACTTTTTGCTCCGTCCCTAAAGAAGGGGCTGAAAACTCACCTCAGTCCCAGAACATCCTCCATGTCGTAGAGGCCGCTCTGGTGGCCGTGCGCGGCGACCCATTTGGCGGCCCGGATGGCGCCGTTGGCAAAGGTTTGGCGGCTGCTGGCTTTGTGGGTGAGTTCGACGCGTTCGCCGTCGTTGGCGTAGATGACGGTGTGATCGCCGACGACATCGCCTCCGCGCACGGCGTGCATGCCGATCTCGGTGGGGGTGCGGGCGCCGACATCGCCGAAACGGCCGTGTCGCACATCCTGGTCATAGGAAAGCTGGCGGACATCGGCGAGGATCTCGGCGAGCCGGCGGGCGGTGCCGCTGGGGGAATCCTTCTTGTGGCGGTGATGCATTTCGACAACTTCGAGATCGAAGTCGGGGCCGAGAATCTCGGTGGCCCGGCGGGTGAGCCAGAACAGGGTGTTGACGCCCACGGAGAAGTTCGGCGCGTGGACGATGGGGATGATCGCGGATGCCTCGCGAATGGCGGCGAGTTGGGCGTCGCTGTGGCCGGTGGTGCCCATGACGAGGATCTTGCGATGCTCGACGCAGGCGGCCAGCAACTCGTCGGTGAAGTGCGGGAGTGTGAAGTCGATCACGGCTCCGGCTTTGACGATGGCTTCGGGCAGGGAGTCGCCGACATCGATGCCGGCCGCGACAGAGACATCGGGATCGGCCTCGGCGCAGGCGGTGACTGTCTGGCCCATGCGGCCGCGGCAACCGGTGACAAGCAGGGGAAGTGACATGGGAAAAACGGGGGAAAGGGAGTGGTGAAAGGGTGAGATGATTCGGTAGCCGTGGCTTCGGGTTGCTTTCCGGCCGACAGGCGATATAACCCGCAAATCCGGGTCGGGGAAAGGGGAAATCGAGCGTCGGACCGGCGCGGCGGCAGTCAAAGCCGGGGCTTTTCGGGCAATACCGGCTTTTGGTGCCGGCTGGCGCATCCGGTGGCCAGGGTGGCGCGGCGGTAGATGGCGTCTCCGCAGGCGATGTGAAGGTCGCGGAATTCCGGGCCGCCGAAGCAGACATCGGTGGCAGGTCGCGGGGTGGGGAGGATGAAATTCACCCGTCCTGCCTGATCACAGACCTGCACCCCGACCCGAGTGGCGACGTAGAGCCAGCCTTTGGTATCGACGCAGAGGCCGCCGGCCTCGACCGGCTCGGGCAGCAGGTGATCGAGCTGGTAATAGGGCTGGCCGTGGGCCAGTTGTCCGCCTGCCTGAATCTGATGCGATTCGAGAAAGTTCGATCCCGTCCGCGCCACGTAGAGCAGTGTCTGGTCGGGCGACAGGCATAGCCCGGAGACGGTGCCGGGCTCGGAAAGCTGGCTCGCGAAAGCCGCGCCGTCATGCCGGATGGCGCGGGCGAGGGCTTCGGTTGTCACCGAGACTGCGCCAGTGGCATCGACGTCGAGACGGTGACCGGTTTTTCCCGAGATCGGCTCCCAGTCGCCCGGTCCGACGACTTCGGTGCCGCGCCAGCGGGCTTCGCCCCGGGGATTTGCCACGATTGGCTCGGCCGGGTAGCCTTTCCACAGACCGCGGAGCGCATCGGGAAAGATGGCGGTGGCGTGCTTTTGATTGTGACCGCCGGTGCCCCAGGTGTGGCTCACGTCATAGCCATTCCACATGAGCGAGCGCTGCATCGTCTGGTTGGCCATCCACCAGTCGCCGCAGTAGAGATTGTTGTCCTGTTCGCCACTCTGAAGATGCAGCCGCAGGGGCTTGGGCTCGCATTTTCTCACCCAAACTGGCAACTGGTCCGCGCCATGGATGCCGACATAGGTGCCCACGCTGGTGAAGACGCGGCGGAACTGGTCCGGCCGGTGCCAGGCGACCATGAAGGCGCAGATGCCGCCGCTGCTGCTGCCGGCGATGGCCCGGGCGTTTGGGTCATCGCTTAGGTTGAGCCCGTGCCGCTGGCGGATGGCGGGGAGGAACTCGTCGATCAGAAAGCGGGCGTAGCGATCGCTCACGCTGTCATATTCAAAACTGCGGTTGAACCGCGGCAGGGCCTTGTCGCCAGCTGCCGGCACCACGCCGGGGCGGATGAAGATGCCGACGAGGGGTGGGATCTCCTTTCGGGCGATCAGATTGTCAAAGACGACCGGAGCCTGATAGATGACGCCATCCTGAAAGACCATGAAGGGGGCGGGTCGGGAGGTGTCATGCCCGGCGGGCAGGTAAATCTGGTATTCCCGGACCGTGCCGGGAAAGATGCTGGTCTGCGCGGCGACGTATTCGCCTTTCAGCAGTTGGCCTTTGGCCACGCCGTCGCGGGGCTTCGAATCGGGTCCCGGCGCGTAATCGTCGCCTCCCTGAGCGGGGGCATTCGCGGCTAAAGCCAGGGCCACGAATGGGGCGATCCAGCGTAGGCGGGAAAAAGGGTGGGGGGGAGACAGGCGGGAGGTCATCATGGCCGCCACCCTACGCCGGTCCGGTCGGCTGGCAACCAGAGGTGGGACCCAAGGTCGGGGGGCATTTCAGTGATAGCCGGGTGGCGAAAAGGTAACCGATGCCGATTTTTTAGAAGGTGGGATTTTCGGACAAACGTGTGCTACTATCCGCCCACTATGGCAACGTGGCACTACGCAGACGCGAACAAACAGCAATTTCAAGTGGACGATTCCCAACTGGCTGCCGCCGTGCAGCAGGGGGCGATCACCCAACAGACGCCGGTGTGGACGGCGGGCATGCCCAACTGGCAGGCGGCCGGACAGGCGCTGGGGCATCTGTTCCAAGGCGCGCCTCCGCCGATGCCGGCGGGCGGACCGCCTCCGATGACGGGTGGCGGGATGGCTCCGTTTCCGATGAAATCGCACGAGGTCGATTACGAGATTTTCGGCGATGACATGCAGATCGTGGAAGTGGAGCTCGATCCGGGTGAGACGGTGATCGCGGAAGCCGGGGCGATGAACTATCTGGAGCAGGACATCACGTTTGAAACCAAGATGGGCGACGGTTCCCAGCCGAACGAGGGACTGATGGGCAAACTACTCGCGGTCGGAAAGCGTGCCCTGACGGGGGAGTCGATCTTCATGACCCATTTTTCGCACCGGGGTGGGAGCGGCAAACGCCGGGTGGCCTTTGCGGCGCCCTACCCGGGTAAGATCATGGCGATGAACCTGGCCGAGATCGGCGGCGAGGTGACGTGCCAGAAGGATTCGTTCCTCTGCGCGGCTTTCGGCACGCAGGTGACGATCGCCTTCAACAAGCGGCTCGGTGCGGGCTTCTTTGGCGGCGAGGGCTTCATCCTGCAAAAGCTGAAGGGCGACGGGATGGCTTTCATCCATGCCGGCGGCACGGTGGTGGAGCGGCAGCTCAATGGCGAGACGCTGCGGGTGGACACGGGATGTCTGGTGGCGTTTTCGCCGGGCATCACCTACGACATTCAGCGGGCGGGCAACCTGAAGTCGATGTTCTTCGGCGGCGAAGGGCTTTTCCTGGCCACATTGAGTGGTCACGGGCGGGTCTGGTTACAGAGCCTGCCGTTCTCGCGCATGGCCGATCGCATCCTGGCTCACGCGCCGAGCGCGGGCGGACGATCGGTGGGCGAGGGCAGTGTGCTGGGCGGCATTGGCCGACTGATCGACGGTAATTGATCGGCTTTTTGGGCTCAGCGACAGCGAGTTGGATGAGGTTTCCCGAGATTTTCGGGAAATTGAGGTAAATTATGTTTGATAAAAACAATAATTTCCATAAAATACCCGCATGGGTCGATTTCTCATTCTCTGTGCGTTGGGCGCACTGCTGCTCTCCATCATCAAGGGGGGACGCGGCGGCGGCGAGGTGGATTTTCCCATGATCCAGATCAACCAAGTCACGCCGACCAGTCTCCAGCCGGAGAACAAGAAGATTCGCGTGGTGCTGTTCACCGGCACGGAGTGGTGCGGGGCGTGCCAGCATCTCGACTCGACCGTGATCGGGACGGCGGCGTGGCAGGATTTCGCGAAGAAGGAGCTGAGGTTCCGGGTGGTGGACATCCCGGCTGATCGATCAAAGGCCTCGCAGAGCGATCTGCGCCTGGCCCAGCAGTTTGGCGTGCGTGGCTACCCGACGATGGTGGTGATGGACGCCCAGAACGAGGAACTCAGCCGTCAGGTGGGATCGGGCGCGCCGGTGGAGAACTACAAGGCGTGGATCCGGAAGCATTCCCAATTTTACTGAAAGCCGGCCCTGCTGGCGCCATCCCGGCGCCTCGTTGCGCGATCACGGGCTGTTCGCGGCGGGAGGATGCGGTTTCTTGGGCGTCATGCTGACGATCTCCGGCTCCGCCTCTCCTCGATCCCGTTTTTGCGATGGCGTCTCGCGGCGCGATTTTCTGCGCATTGGCAGTCTGGGGCTCGGTGGCCTCTCGTTGCCGGGCTTGTTGCAGGCAGAGCAGTTGGCCGGCCTGCGGAACTCGCGCAAGGCGGTGATCATGATCTACATGGCGGGTGTGCCGCCGCATCAGGATCTCTATGAGCTGAAAATGGACGCGCCGTCGGAGGTGCGCGGGGAATTCCGCCCCATCCCGACGAACGTCCCGGGCATTGAGATCTGCGAACTGCTGCCGCGGATGGCGGAGATCATGGACAAACTGGTGCCGATCCGCTCGCTCTATGGCGCGCCGAACGGGAGCCACGACTCATTCATGTGCTACACGGGCAAGGTGGGCTCGACGCTCGACACGAACGGTCAACCGCCCGGCGGCTGGCCGTCGATCGGGGCGGTGATGTCGAAGCTGATGGGGCCGGTCAGTGAAAACATTCCGCCTTTCGTCGGCCTGGCTCCGCGCGCGGGGCATCCGCCCTACGGGTCGGCGGGCAAGCCCGGCTATCTCGGTTTTTCCCACGGGCCTTTCCGCCCCACGGGTCCGGGCAAGGAGGAACTGGTGCTGAAGGCGATCAACGCCGGCCGGCTCGATGAGCGTCAGGGGCTGCTGCGGTCTTTCGACCAGTTCCGCCGCGAGGCTGATCGCACGGGGATGATGGAGGGGCTGGATGAGTTCCACCAGCAGGCCTTCGGCATGCTCACCTCGAGCGAACTGGCCAATGCCCTGAATCTGGAGAACGAGGACCCGAAAGTGCGCGAGCGTTACGGAAAAGGCGATGCGCGGAATGTCGGCGACGGCGCCCCGCGGAATCTGGAGCATTTCCTGCTGGCCCGCCGACTGGTGGAAGCCGGCGCCCGCTGCGTGACGCTGAATTTTGGCCGCTGGGACTTTCACAGTCAGAATTTCTCGGGGATGCGCTCGCACGCGCCCTTGTTTGACCAGGGGCTGAGCGCGCTGGTGGAAGATCTGCACGAGCGGGGAATGGCCGACGATGTCTCGGTGGTCGCCTGGGGAGAATTTGGCCGCACGCCGATGATCAACAAGGACGCTGGCCGCGATCACTGGCCCCGCGTGGGCTGCGGGCTCCTGGCCTGTGGCGGCCTGAAGACCGGGCAGGCGATTGGCGCGACGGATCGGCTCGGCGGCGAGATCACGGACCGGCCGGTGCATTTCGGCGAGGTATTCGCCACTCTGTATCATCAGCTCGGCATCGACGCCGGACAGGTGACCCTGGAGGACCTGTCGGGCCGCCCGCATTACCTCGTGGACGGCCATCGCCCGATGCCGGAACTGATCTGAGCCGGCACCGGCTTGCCCGATCGCGGGGGATCGCCTAGGCTGGCGGAGTCATGTCGTCACCCGATCTCTCCCCATCGCTCCCAGGCAAAGTCATCGCCGTCATCGGCGGCACGACCGGCCTCGGCCTGTCCGCCGCCCGTGCGCTGGTGGCTGCGGGGGCGAAAGTGGGACTCTGCGGGAGATCACTGGAGTCGCTGGATGCCGCGCTGGACGAACTCGGCCACGACCAGGCTCTCGGCCTCTGCGGCGATGCGGCGGACAGCGAGTTGGCGCCCGCCCTGATCGGCGATCTGGTGGCCCGTCATGGCCGGCTCGACGGACTCTATCATGTGGCAGGCGGCAGCGGGCGCTCGCGGGGCGATGGTCCGCTGCACGAGATGACGGACGAGGGATGGGCGCACACGATCGATTTGAATCTCACGTCGTTGGTTTGGTCGAACCGCGCGGCGGTACGCCAGTTTCTGGAGCAGGGGGGTGGCGGAGCGATCCTGAACATGGGCAGCGTGCTCGGCTTCTCGCCCTCGCCGCGGCATTTCGCCTCCCATGCCTACGCAGCGGCGAAGTCGGCGGTGATTGGCTTCTCAAAATCGATCGCGGCTTACTATGCGCGGGATAACATCCGGGTGAACGTCATCGCGCCGGCCCTGGTCGAAACGCCGATGTCGGGCCGGGCGCGGAATGATGAGGCCATCCTGGAGTTCATCCGCGCCAAACAGCCGCTCGACGGCGGGCGCATCGGCTTGCCATCGGATCTCGACGCGGCGGTGGTTTTCCTGCTCGGCCCCGGCGCGGCCTGTGTCACGGGTCAGGTGCTGGCGGTCGATGGCGGCTGGAGCGTCTCGGAGGGCCTGGCATGACCGCGTTGCTGGGCATCGATCTGGGCGGCACGCGGATCAAGGGCGCGCTGTTCGACGCAGAGACCGGGGCGGTGCTGGCTCGGGACATGGTCCCGACTCGCGACGGCGAGCGCGAGGGCGGCGAGCCGGCTTTTGTCGCGCAGGCCCGGCGGCTGGCGGCCTCCTTGGAATACCGGGCCGGAGTCGTGGCCGGGACCGTGGGGGTTTCCTCGCCGGGGCTGGCCAATCGGGATGCGACAGCAATTGACTTCATGCCGGGCCGTCTCGCCGGGCTGGAGGGACTGGTATGGTCCGAGGTGTTTGGGAAGCCGGCCACCGTTTTGAACGACGCCCACGCCGCGCTGCTGGGGGAGATCTGGCAGGGCGGCGCCCGCGGGATCCGCGATGTTGTTTTCCTGACCCTGGGCACCGGAGTCGGTGGCGCGGTGGTCAGCGAAGGCCGGCTGCTGCGTGGCCATCTGGGCCGGGCGGGGCATCTGGGGCATTTGTCCCTCGATTTTCGCGCGCCCGGAGATATCTGCGGCACCCCAGGGAGTCTGGAGGATCTCGTCGGCAATCACAGCGTGACGGAGCGGTCCGGCGGACGGTTCGAGTCCACCCGCGACCTGCTGGAGGCCGTTCTGGCCGGCGATCCCGCAGCCGAGTCGATCTGGGATGAGTCGATGCGCGCTCTGGCCGCCGGTGTGGTCTCGCTGATCAACGCCTTCGATCCCGAAGTCGTGTTGCTCGGTGGCGGCGTGGCCGAAGCCTGGGACTTGATCGAGCCGCGGCTGTCAGTCTGGCTGGATCGCTTCGAGTGGCGTCCCGGAGGCCACCGGGTCGCGGTGCGAAAAGCCGTCCTCGGCGAATGGGCCGGGGTTTACGGAGCGGCTGTGGGGAAGTGAAGAGTCAAAAGTAAAAAGTAAAAAGTGAAGAGTGAAGAGTTTCAGATTTGCCGGTGATGGCTGGCACTTTTTACTTTTTACTTTTTTACTCCGCCCTCCTTCCCGCTGGTGTGCTCAAAAAAAAGGGCCGGCTCATAAGGCCGGCCCTCTGGGGTTCGTTGAAAGGGAACCGGCGATGCGGATCAGCCTTCGAAGGGGCTGGTAGAGAGCTTCTTGAAGGCGTCCTTCACGGCGTTGACCGACTTTTCGGGGCCGGTGAGCTTGAGGAAGACGGCTCCCTGCTGGCTCTCGATGATGGCGCCGAGCATCATGGAGTTCGGCTTCGGCGTTTTCGGGGCGCCGGAGAAGGGGCCGCCCATGCCGGCATCCAGATAAGTGCCGGTGGCATAGAGATAGTGGATCTTGTGTCCCTTGTGCTCGGCAGTCTCGCGCTCGACTTTCGGCTGACCATCGAACTGGCCGATCCAGCGCTCGATGTTGGCTTCGATGCCACCGCCCTGTCCGGGGCCGAAGTAGTAGAAAATGCACTCGACATCTTCCATGCCTTCTGCGGTATGGTCATACTTCAACTCGCCCGCGCGCATGGGCCGGCCCGAAGACACGTTTTCCCACGGTTTGGCGAATTTGAAGATGAACTCGCCGGCAGTCAGCGAGCCTTTTTCTTCCGCGCGCAGGGCGGGCAGGGCGAGGAGGAGTCCGCCGCAGGCAGCGGAGGCGACGAGGGTGGTCAGGAGACGAGGGATGGATTTCATGGACGGTCAGTGAACGCCAAGCCGGTCACCTTTGCAATGGGCCGCGGCGGCGTTTTTTGCGCCATCCACCCCTCGCAGAGCCGGGGCGGAAAACGATGATAATACCCTGTTGGATCGGCGATCCAACAGGGTATCATCGGAGATCCAACCGGGTCGGATCGGGAATCCGGACCCATCAGGCGAACAGGGTGTGGCCGCCGGTCCGGTCGAGGCTGTTCGGAGCGCCGGGATCGCCCTCGGTGCCGACGTAGTTGCCGGTGAGCAGATTGGTCGAGGTGTCCTTGGCCATGAAGATGCCGTGGTTCTTGTCCGTGCCGCCGCCGCCGATGCCGGTGATCAGGGAGCCGAGTCCGGTGGAGCCGTTCAGGGTGGACAGGTTGCTGATGTAAACGCCGCAGTTGAGGGTGCCCGAGGTGCCGGCGTTGGCCTCGCCGGTGACGGTCAGGGCGCCGCTGGCGATGAGGCTGGTGGAGTGGATCTGCACGCCGTGGTTGTTGCTGGTGCCGGTGCCGCCGTTGCCGGTGAAGGAC
>JAEUHH010000066.1 GCA_016795505.1 Verrucomicrobiales bacterium
AGCTCCTCGTCGCCAATGAGGGCGAATACATCGTCGGCGGCCCGGGCGTGACGCCGGGATCGGTGAGCATCGTCGATGTCTCGGGCGGCTTTGGCGCGCCGCCGGTGAACACGGTTGGCTTCACGGCCTTCGACGGCCAGGTGGCGACGCTGAAGGCGGCTGGTGTTCGCATCTTCGGCGCGGAACTGCCCTCGAACGACCTGGAGCCGGAATACATCGCGGTTTCGCCGGATGGCGCGACCGCCTTCGTGACCTTGCAGGAAAATAATGCGGTGGCGATCCTGAACATCGCTACGGCGACCTTCACCAACATCCTGCCGCTGGGGCTGAAGGATTTCAGCACGTTGCTGGCGGACTTCAGCGACCGCGACAATGCGGCCGGAACGGGAGCGATGGGCGTGCTGACGACCGGCAATCCGGTGTTTGGCCTCTACATGCCCGACGCGATCGCCTCGTTCCAGTCTGGTGGACAGACCTACTACGTGATGGCCAACGAGGGTGATGATCGCGACGATTTCCTCGCGCCCGATGAGACGTCGCGCGTCAGCGCGCTTGATCTCGACGACACGGAGTTCCCCAACGAGGCCACTCTGAAACAGAACCGCAACCTGGGCCGCCTCACTGTCACCACCAATGGCGAAGATGGTGAGCCCCTCGGTACTCCGGTCGATCAACTGCTCGCGCTGGGCGGTCGTTCGTTCTCGATCCTCAACGCCGCGGGCGCGATGGTCTATGACTCGGACGACTTCATCGAGAAGACGATCCACAGCTATGGCACGCCATTCCATGACGACAGCCGCAGCGACAACAAGGCCTCCGAGCCGGAAGGTGCGACGGTGGGCGTGGTCAACGGCCGCACCCTGGCGTTTATCGGTCTGGAGCGCGCCAACGGCGTGATGGTCTTCGATGTGACGGATGTGAACACCCCGACCTTCGTCAGCTTCCTCCATCACACCGGCGACGTCAGCCCCGAGGGCCTGACCTTCGTTTCGGCCACCGAGTCGCCCAACAACAAGGCGCTGCTCATCGTGACCAACGAAGTGAGCAACACGGTCACGGTCTATGGTTTCGACGAAACCACCTACAACCTGACGGTCACGCCGCCCACCAACGGCACCATCCAGGGCGGTGGCGTCTTTGTTGAGAACGACACCGCTCAGCTCCTCGCAGTTCCCGCCACCGGCTATGCCTTCACCGGCTGGACCGGCGACGCCAGCGGCACGGTGAACCCGCTCGACGTGCTGATGGATGCCGACAAGACGATCGGCGCCACCTTCGGCCCGGACGCCACCGACACCGACGGCAACAAGTTCAGCGCCTTCGAGGAGATCAATCTCGACGCCATCCTGAAGCGTTACTTCATCGGCGACACGGTGGACATCGACCTCAGCTTCCTCAGCACGACTCCGGGGCAGAGCATCGTGGTGACCGGTCTGCCGAAGGGGCTGCTCTTCAGCACCACCACCAAGCGCATCACCGGCAAGATTCTCACCATGCTCGGTGAGGTTCCGGTCGAGATCCGCAAGGTGACCGGCAAGGTGCTGAACGGCTCCATCCTCTTCAACATGTCCGTGTCTCCCTATCCCTTCGTGGGCAACTACGTCGGCCTGCTGGAGAAGCCGGACACCACGCCCGAGGGCTTCTTCAAGCTCTTCGTGACCGGTCCCGGCGTCTACACCGCGAATGTCACCCTCGCTGGTCAGGGTGTCCGCACGACGAAAGGCACCTTCACCGACCCGCCCGGCAGTGCCCAGCGCACGCTGGCGGTCACCTTCCCGGCCGGCAAGGGCGGGGTGCCTGCGGCCACCACGGTCACTGTGGTGCTGGATTCCGCCGCGACCTCCGACGCCTTCACTGGCAACCGTGATGGTGTCGGCGTGAATACGCTGCGCGGCTTCCGTCTTGCCAAGGTCGGCCGCAGGCCGGCGTCCACCCGCACCATCAATGTCGCCTTGGTGAACACGGTGCCTGGCAACGGGGTCAATGTCCCCGGTGGCACCGGCTACCTCACCGGCACGGTGGATGTCAACGGCTTGGTCAGGGTCACCGGCTTCACTGGCGATGGTAAAGCCGTGGCTGGTGCGTTCGACCTGTCGCAGACCAACCAGACTGTCGTCTGGATGCAGCCTTACCTGGACAAACGCAGCTACCTCGGTGGCGTGGTGACGATCGGCGACTTGGGTCTGCCCGGTCGTGGCGGCTCCGGCACGGCACCGCTGGCCGAGGGGATCAAATGGTTCAAGCAGGCCGATGCCCGCGAGCTGTCCTATCCCGCCGGCTTTGCCTTGCAACAGATCGACCCGCAGGCCAGTCAGTGGATCCTGCCGCCGACCTCGGTTGCGATGGGTGACTCGCTGGGCTTGGCCTTCAACGAGATCAATGTCAGCTACCACAATCCGCTGGGCGTGGTGAACCTGCCGACCAAGTTCCGCCTCACCGAGCGCTTCGGCCTGCTCCGCATCGCGCCGAACGTGGCCGTGCCGTGGAGCCGGGGCGTGGCGCTCAACAAGACGGGCACCTTCACCGGCATCCTGACGCTGCCGAATGGCGCGGGCGTGGTCAATGGCGTGCTGTTGCAGGATGCCAGCTTCGGCACCCAGGTGGGCGCCGGTCTGGTGCGCGTGCCGCTGCCGCTGACGGTGGTGCCCCGCGGCTCCTTCCAGACCATCGGCATCGATCTCGACCAGTGACCGGACCGGATGGGGCGGGGGAGTCGATCCCTTTCCGTTTCAGTCCCGGACTTCCCCAAGTTCCATCCCACCCGAGCCCCCGTCGGCGCACGTTCGTGTCGGCGGGGGCTTTTTGATGCCTGGTAAACTGGAAACGGTAGCCGGCAGCCAGTGGTTGGTGGAAGATGAGAAGGAACTGGGGAGAAATGACACGCCGAAGCGGCGGAAACCCAGAGGCGGGGCCGTGAGGGTGGTGGACCTTTCCTGAAAAAAGCGATTCAGCGCCTCGGTTCCCAAACCTCCGCCTCAGGGCCGAGGCTTGTGCCGAACCCTATTCCTTCCACGCGTCCAATCTCCCCGCCGCATAGGCTTCAAACACCCGCCGGATCTCATCGCGAACCCGTCGAAAAACGGCCATTTGCTCCTCCTCGGTCCCTTCCGCGTGGGCAGGATCATCAAAGCCCCAGTGGTGGCGATTCACCTGACCGGGAAACATCGGGCACGCTTGGTCAGCGTTGCCACAGACGGTGATGACCGTCTCGACCTCCTGATTGAGAAATTCGTTGAGGTGCTTTGAGCGGTGCCCCGCCAGATCGATGCCGATTTCGGCCATGGCGCGAATGGCGAGCGGATGGACGTAACCAGCCGGTTTGGAGCCGGCACTGGCGACGGTGGCGCGATCACCCAAAGCAGCCCGCAGGATGCCTTCGGCGAGGTGGGAGCGGCATGAGTTGCCGGTGCAGAGGATGAGTATGGTGGGCGGGTTCATGCTCGGTGCAGGCTTGACTGGAGTTGTTAAAAATGAGGGCCCTTGCGGCCGATTGGTCGTGGCAAATGTGGTGCCGGATCAACAACAGCCCGCGGGACCGCAGCCGCAGCCACCACCCGCGGATGATCCGGCCTGGGCTTTCCCGGTGATGAGACCCCAGCCGCCAAGGATGACGCGGCGGATCGGCTCGCCGGTCTCGGGATGCTCGGTCAGGGCGTCATCGTGGATGCTCTGTTTGATCTCATAGCGTTTCACTTCATCACCTTCGTTGGCGGGGATGGTTTCATAGAGGTAGGTCATGGGACTTTGGTTCGGTTGAGGTTGGTGGGAAAAACAGGGGGAAGGAATGGCGTTAGACGACTGCGTCGATCTGCCTCCGGGCGGCGAGTTGGTGAAGTGCCTCCGGACCGGTTGGCTCGGTGGCCTGCCATGGCACCCAGGCCGGGGGGATTGCCAGGAGGGCGGCCACCTCTTCGATGTAGGTGTGTTCTGCCCGCTCCCGGCGCTGGAGCACCGGATCGCAGGAGCCGCAGCCGAGCAGGCTCTGGTTGATCACCCATGAGTAGGGCTCGATACCTGCGCGGCGCAGGTCCTCTTGCAGAGCGGCGGCTTCATGGACCGGCGTCGCCTCTGGCAGCGTGACGAGGAGCAGCCGGGTGAAGGCGGGATCGCGCAGCCGTTCGAGGAGTTTCAAGACTTCATCCGGCTGGGAAGTCCGAGCCTGCCGCTGCAATTCCCGATGATAGGCCTCGCTGGCATCCAGCAGCAGCAGGGTGTGACCCGTGGGCGCCGTGTCCAGTACGACGAAGCGATCCGAACCCCTCGCCACCTCACGGGCGAAGGCCCGAAATACCGCGATCTCCTCGGTGCAGGGTGAGCGCAGATCCTCTTCCAGCAGCGCCCGGGCCGCCGGGTCGAGCGCAGCGCCCTGAGTGCGCATCACCTCTGCCTGATAGGCGGCGGTCTCCGCTGCCGGGTCGATGCGGCTCACGGTCAGGCCAGCCAACTCGCCTGCCAGCGTCTGCTCGATGTGGGCAGCCGGGTCCGTCGTGCTAAGGTGGACGCGGTGCCCGCGGTGGGCCAAAGTCACCGCGATCGCTGCGGCGATGGTGGTCTTGCCCACGCCGCCCTTGCCCATCGTCATCACCAGCCCGCGGCCGGCCGATTCCAAATCCCCGACCAGATCGGCGAGGCTTTGCATGGATGGAGGACACCACGCGGGCTCATCGACCTGCGGCAACCCTGTCTCCGGCGGGCTGTCGCCGAGGAGTTGGCGCACGCCCGAGATACCCAGGATGTTGATCGGCCGCAGGGGTACCTGATAGCTGGGGAGACTGTCGATGAAATCCCGCACCGATAGCATCGCCGCGCGGCCCCGTTGTTCCAACGCTTGAGCGATCGGATCGTCCGGGCAGTTGGTTTCAAAGACGCCATTGATCACCAACTGCTGATTCGCCACCCCGAGTGCGCGCAGTTCACCGGCGGTGCGGGCCGCCTCAGTCAACGCTGCCGCCTGGGGGCGACTGACCAGGATGAGAGTGGTGGCCGTCGCGTCCGCCAGAGTGCGCACGGTGCCCTCGTAGATCGCTCGCTGTTTTTCCAGTCCCGCCAGAGGTCCCAGACACGATGTGCCACTGGTGTTTTGGTCCAGAAAATGGTCCCACGCCTTGGCCAGACTCATCAATCGCAGCGTGTGGCCGGTCGGGGCTGTGTCGAAGACGATGTGATCGTACTCTTTCGAATTCTCTGGTTGGCCAATGTAGCTGGAAAACTCGTCAAAGGCCGCGATCTCCACCGTGCAGGAGCCGCTCAGTTGCTCTTCCATGCTGCGAAGCGCCGCCTCGGGCAGCAGACCGCGCATCGGCCCGATGACCCGCTCCCGATACGCGGCCGCAGCGGCCACGGGGTCGATGTTCAGCGCCTCCAGCCCTGGAACACCCGGGACGGGAGTGGCCTTGCCCGACAGGCGCGTGGAGAGCACCTCGTCGAGATTTGAGGCCGGATCAGTGCTGATCAGGAGGACCCGCCGTCCCGCTTCAGCCAGAGCCATGGCCGTCGCGCAGGATAGCGATGTCTTGCCCACGCCGCCCTTGCCGGTGAAGAATAGGTAACGGGTCGCGCGGGTGGGATCGGGATGGTAGGGAGGCAGATTCATGAAGTGGCGGATTCCAGTGACCGGCCTTCATGGAGCCATGAGGCGCGCTCTGACGCATCGGGATAGCTTCCCTTGCGCTTCACTTCGCCGTCCCAGAAGATCACCGGCAGCACCTCCACGCCGTCCGTATCGAGCAGGCCCTTGACCACGGCGTTCTCGACGAACGCCATGGGTTGTTGTCCGAGATTGAATCGCGTCACCTCCACACCCTGCGCCGCGAGTTGCGAGAGCACGGAGGCGAATTCCACCAGATCGGGATCGATGTCGGGTCCGCAAATCCCGGTGGAGCAGCACATCGGAGGGTCGTAAACCTGAATGGATTTGATCATGGCTCAAACTACTTGGCGAAATCGCCAAGTAAAGGCGAAAGATCGCGCCAATTTTGGCTGACCATCCACCCGGCTCACCCTTCAGGGTCCGTTGGCTTCCCCACCTTCGGGGGCCAGGGAATCGACGCACTCCAGAAAGCTAAGCAGGCAGGGGCAGCGAAGCCGGTAATACACGTTCAGCCCCCGTTTTTCCAGATCCAGCAGCCCGGCGTCCCGCATCACCGAGAGATGCTTCGAGATGGTGGAAAGATCGCCGCCGATCAGATCCCGGATATCACATACGCACCGTTCCCCATCTTGGAGCATCTCCGCGATCGAGAGCCGGGAAGGATGGGCGAGCGCCTTGATAATCGCCACCCGGCGGTCGAGAGAAGACTGGTAGGGAAGGGGCATGGCGTTGCGTCGATTGGGCGGGTAACCCAAACATGAGTAAAGCACCCCGACCCAGGGATCAAGGAGTCACCTGGCCTTTGGGTTGGGTCAGTGGGGGGTGGTCTGGCGGATTCGTCGGCGGTCAGCGAAACTTTCTTGCGCCATCCACCCCTTCGAAGAACCGGGGCGGAAAACGATGATACCCTGTTGGATCGGCGATCCAACAGGGTATCATCGGAGATCCAACCGGGTCGGATCGGGAATCTGGACCCATCAGGCGAACAGGGCGTGGCCGCCGGTCCGGTCGAGGCTGTTCGGAGCGCCGGGATCACCCTCGGTGCCGACGTAGTTGCCGGTGAGCAGATTGGTCGAGGTGTCCTTGGTCATGAAGATGCCGTGGTTTTTGTCCGTGCCGCCGCCGCCGATTCCGGTGATCAGGGAGCCGAGTCCGACGGAGCCGTTCAGGGTGGACAGGTTGCTGATGTAGACGCCGCAGTTGAGGGTGCCCGAGGTGCCGGCGTTGGCCTCGCCGGTGACGGTCAGGGCGCCGCTGGCGATGAGGCTGGTGGAGTGGATCTGCACGCCGTGGTTGTTGCTGGTGCCGGTGCCGCCGTTGCCGGTGAAGGAC
>JAEUHH010000092.1 GCA_016795505.1 Verrucomicrobiales bacterium
GCGTGGTGCTGAAGAGCCATTCGGTGACCTGCTCGCCGGTGGCGGGGTTTTCGAGGATGAGATGGGACATCTGGCCCGAGGCGTGCCAGCGGAAGCGGGTGACGCGCTGGGCCGGGGTGCCGAGGGCCTCGACGCTGCGCAGCGGCTGGCCGAGGCGGTCGCGGGTGGTCTGGGCGATGGTGCCATCCGGCCCGATCTCGGAGCCGGGCTGGCCATCGGCGGCGTATCTCGTCTCTGAAACGAGCGCGGTGTCGGAGGGTGCGGGTGGCAGGGCGGGGCGCTCGTAGGCGGCGCCGCCATTGGTGCCGATGTTGATGGAATACCGGGAGCGGCCGATGGGGTCTTGGTACATTGCGGCGTAGGAGCGCCGGGCTGATGGGGCGGGCGAGACGCCCGCGGTCCCGGTGGGGCCATGGAGCGGGCCGGTGCCGGTGGCGTCGTGGAAGCGCTCGCGCCGAGTCTGGAGGATGGCGTTGCCGCCGCGATCGTAGGCGGTCTCGCTCTGCTCGATCACGGTATCGGCGCTGACGGGGCCGGCGGGCGCGTCGGATTTGACGAGGTAGGTGACGATGGCGCGGTTCAGCGCATCGTAGGTGTTCTTGGTGACGGCCTGGGAGCCGGCGCTGGTCTGGGTGATGGCATTGCTGTTCGGATCGAACCAAGTGCCGGCGACGAGGGCGTGGGTGGTGAGGCCGCCGTTGGATTCCACCCCCCAGGTCTTTTGCTCGAAGACGCGGCCCCGCAAGTCCCACGCGGTTTCGCTGTAGGCGATGCGGTTGGAGATGCTGGCGCTGGTGTGGTAGCCGGTCTGGGAGGTGGCGCGGTCCTGATTGTCGTAAGAAACGACCGTGATGAACCAGCGGGTGCCGTCGTGGCTCTGGGTCTCGATGCGGCGGTCACGGAAGTCGTAGGTGTAGCCGGTGACACGGTCATTGGCGCTGTTGCCATCGACGGGCTGGCGCTCCTCGGTGAGGTTGCCATTGCCTCCGGCCACGCCGCCGTCGTATTCCATTTCGGCGACGGCTACCATGTTGTTGGCATCGGCTCCGCCGTTGCCGGGGTTGGAATCGGTGGCCCCGGTGTCGTCGGTGCCAACCCAGGTGGCGGCGATTAGATCGCGCACATCATAGACGGTGCGGGTGATGGTGCCATCGGGCGACACGGTGCGGTTGGGCCGGTTTTTCTCGTCGAAGCCGAATTGGGTAAGGTGGAAATTGACGCCCTCGAATCCGGCGGAGCCATTCTGTGGCGGAATGTCGAAGTAGTCGCGGCGACCGGTCTCGCGGCCCCAGAGATCGCGCAGGGTGTGGGACCAGCGGGTCCACAGGGCGCGGTCGGGCAGACCGGTGGCGGCATTCAGCTCGCCGAAGGTGGCCAGCGAGAGCGCACCGCAGGCGCAGGCGGGCCGGGCCTGGATGGAATCGAGCGGACGCTCGGCGGCGTCTCGGGCATCGACGGACACCGGCCCCAGCAGGTGCCAGCTTTCCTCGGCGGTGCCGTAACCGGTGACGTAGCCCTGGGCGCTCCAGGTCTGGTGCCGGCTGTCGAAGTAGCTGGTGTAGCGGACCCGGCGCACAGCGGCGGCGCGGATATTCGCGGGCTGGCAGGGTTCGACGGTCTCGCCATCGATGAGGGCGCTATGCTCCGGCTCGATGCTCCGCAGGGTGCGGCCCTGGTCGTCGTTCTGGAAATCCGTGACCAGATGGGTGCCGCCGAAGGACGGCGCGACCCAACCGGAGGGTGGGTTTGGCAGCAGCGCGGGATCGGCGTCGTCGATGCGGCGGGTCTCTGCACCGGTGGACGGATCGTAGCTGTGCCAGGTGATGACGCCGCGGGCGTCCTTTTCCCAGATCAGGAAGCCATCGATGTCGAAGACACGGTAGGTGGGCTCCGCCGTGTCGGTGCCGTGCTGGGCGACCGGCACCACGGGCGGGGTGGTGGTGAGTTGGGCGACCTGGAAGGTATCGCCGTGCCAGGTGCGCTCGTAGGTGGTGGTGGCGGCTTCCGAATCTGGCGGGTTCGAAGCGGCAACCGGATAGGCAAGATCCTCGGCAACAGGGTGAATGGTGAACGTATTGGGTGAGGTGCCGATAGTGCGGGTGGCGTATCGCACCTTGCGAGTGATGACGACGGTACCGTTGGTGCCCTGTTTGACGCCGGTGGACTCGAGGTAGCTTTTGACCGCGCCGGCTTCCGGGTCATCGGCGGTGTAATAGGTGCGCACCTCGATGAGGCCGTCGGTCGTCTTCAAGGTGACGGAAAGGGGATCGCTCGCGGCCGCCGGCTCGGCGACGGTGGCGACGGCGGCAGAGCTGGCTTTGAGGGTGACATGATAGTCCGAATCGAACTCGTTGTAGGCGTACCATTTTTCGGCAGTTCCGGTCCTTTTAAGGATGCTACAGAGCGTGGACGCCCCGCGATTCGTGTAAACGGTATAAGTACTGCCATCGGACCGGGTTTCGATGCAACGTCGGTACCAGGTGTTGACGGCATCGTAACCGGGCTCTGGAGAGGCGGTCAGCCACGAGAAGGAAATGGTTTCCTCGCCACCCCGGAGCGTTTCGCTGGTGACTCGGCCCTCGTCATTGAAGGTGAACTGGTGCGTCGCAAAGGGAGCCAATGCGGCGTCGGTGGCGGTGTCGAGATTGTAGCCTGCCCGACGAGCGGCGGCGACTCCCTCGGCATTGAGCATGAGCTTGATGCCGTAAAGGTATTTTCCAGCACCGGTGGTCTTGTAATAGCGGTACCACTGTTCGCGGACCAATCTCCACTCGCCCAGGGTGTCGATTTCCTCAACGACTGCCTGGCGGAGGGTTTGCGCAGGGCCATGGGTATCCCCGGAAACATAGTAATCGTAGCAAGCCCGCTTCACCCGCCGCCCATCGACCGAAAGTATGACTTTGGACAATAGGCCGTGCCGCTGACCATCGGAATAATAGGAATAGGAAAACTCGGCTCTGGAGCCGTCCGAGTCCGCGAACCGGATCGCCAGCAAATCACCTGCGTCGGACCAAACGAGAGTGGCGGAGCCGCCACCCGGGCTACGGAGGCCTTTCAGTTTGTGGCGAAGGTCGGGATCGACCGACGACGAATCATCATAGAAAATCGATTGGGCCCCGCCAGGGGAGGTATGGATGTACTCGTGAGCCGTCGCATCGTAGACAAGCGTGTCACGTCCGCCGAAGCGTGGCGCCCAGCCGCCAGAGCCGTTGGATTGAAACCATCGGGATGAATTCGCACCAAAAACGAGGGTAATCGCCGGCGTCGAGGTGCCTCCAACGAAGTCTTTAACGAGGTACGGTTGATCGTCCACAAACCAGCGGTTTCCCAAAAGGCCCGCGCCTCCAATGGTTTCAAGGACATTGGCGTAGGATCGGCGATGCGACCAACTGAAGCCAAAGCCGCGCCAACTGATGTCGGTTTCTCCCAGCACGATGAGACCGTCTGCGTAAGTGACCGGATGTTGGCTTTCCTCGCACCCTTCCGGCTGCCGGTCGCAATCGCAAGGTGGTGGGACCGAACTCGATGATGATGATGATGAGGAGGAGGAGGATGAACTTGAATGGCTGCTACTGGAACTTGATGATGAACTGCTGGGAGAAGAGGACGACGATGAACTGCTGCTGCTTGAAGAAGAGGAACTACTGCTGGTTGTAGAAGAAGACGACGATGAGGAACTGCTGGGCGATGACGAGGAACTGCTGCTGCTAGAAGAGGAACTGCTGCTCGATGAAGAAGACGAAGAAGAGCTGCTTCCGGTCGATGAGGAGCTGCTGCTCGACGAAGAAGAGCTGGAACTGCTGCTCGACGAGCTGGAACTGCTGCCTATTTGTGAGGAACTACTGCTCGAAGAGGAGGAACTGCTGCTGCTCGAGGAGGAACTACTGCTCGAAGAGAACCCAAACTGGTTGGAACTGCTGCTCGACGAGGAAGATGAGGAACTGGATTCTTCAGGCATATGCGTTGGGAGAGGGATGATTTTTTCAACGATTATAGAAAGTGCCAAATTGAATACCAACCCAAAGGGGCCGGGAGTCGGCGCGCGTGGTCGGCTGTCTGCCACCCATTGTCCGGGAATAAAGGACCGTCTATGGCGGGCGCTTGCCAACGGCCGCGGGAGGGCGCGAGCAAGAGTGTTAGAGGCGGCCTTCCCAAAGTCATGAATTCGTTTTATTCGGTTCCCGCGGATCTGTCAAAATTATTTTTCGATTTTTTTTCCAACCTTTTCATTTGAGTAGTCAACTACGGGTGAGGAATCGATGAGGGGGAGGCTGAGGTGTTCCGGAAGGTGTCAATGGACCGCGCCTGCACAAAGGTGCGGACAGTGGGGCAGGGCGGCACTAGTGCAGCGGACTTTCGCCCGAAGCGGTTTCCTGACTTGATAGGGAGTCTTGGCAGATCCCTCAATTCTCAGCTGCCACTGGCAGCGGGATGGGATTGCGAAAGTCGAAGCGGGGCAGCTTTTCCTTTCCCAAAAGGTGGGTCGCCGCAGCCGCCACGGAGACATCCGCGTCCGCTTCCATGGCCTCCAGCGCCTGCCGTGCCTCGGGTTCCTCTTTTGACAAGGCTTCAAGCAGCCGGTTAACGGCCCGGACCAAAGGCGAGGTGTCCGGCGCACCGTAGGTCTGGTTCAGGTATTTGAAATCGTGCGCGCTAATATCGGCTACCGGAAACAAATTCGGGTCCAGCGTCCCGGCCATTTTCTCCAAGCTGAAAAGGGGGTAGGCCCCCCGGGCGCCTTGGATCGCCCGCACGGGTGTCCGGGGAGTGATCTCGAAATCCAGCGGAATCGTCTCAGTATCCATGGCATCGAGCGGGCCGTCATAGTCGCTGTCATCCAGATTCTCCCGCAGTTCTTGCGCCTGCACTTCGGTGACGAGGCGAGTCCTCCCAAAGTAGAGGTAGGGTATCTCAAACGTAATTTGGGGCCCAAACCAGGCGTCCGGATCGACGCTTTCGGCAAAAAATTCGCGGCGATGCCGCGCGACATCGAGAAGGAACTCATCCCCCCACGAATTCCGCAGGATGCGCGGCCTGGGCGGGCCTTGGTACATCCAGTCCTCCCGCACCGCGCAAATCCGCTTCAATCTGAGCACATCGCCCAGACAGTCTTCGGTTTCGGAGACGGTGACGAGAGAAACTACGGCAATAATCTCTGCCTCACCAAGCAGCTCACCGAGCGGGATAAGGGTTGGGGGAGGATTGTGGAACGTTTCAGATGGGTCCACAAAGGTTTCCTCTGTCACGCCGTCATTCATGCCTCCCGAAGAGGATGAGGATGACGAACTCGAGGCGGTGGGTGGGGCGGAGGAAGACGAAGAGCTCATGGCGGTTAGAATCAATAAGTAAAGAAAATTTTGTTTCATTCCGGGTGAAGGTTAGATATTCGATAATTGGGCGGGATCGGGTCCGAAACGGCGTGCGCACCAGCCTCACGGTTGGCAGCAGATAGTGCGATCAGCCGTCTCATGTGATCGTCGTAAATAGCGCGTGCTTTTTGTATTTCTTTCCTAAGGTGCTCCTCGCTCGTTCGGGAAATGAGATTCTCCAATCTAGGGTAGTAACTCAGATGCCCCGATCCTACGACAGTCCAGTAGCCGGACCAATTTCCCTGGTTCCACTGGTTGACATGCTCGTTTTCATGGGCCAAAATTTTGTCGTAAAATTGGGAAGTTGCCGGAGGCAAGGATTTTATGGAGGCGTTCGTTCGGTTCAGTGTTCCCTTGTCCTTCACATACCACACTGTCTCGTCCGGACCATTTGGATTCCCGATTGGTTTTTGCACTCTTGTTCCGATCGTGACATCTCCAGTCAGTGTCGGATGCTTGGTCAAGCCGCCCTCGACGGAAACGACCCAATTTTTCGTGCCTTTAATGACTTGACCATTCACGGTCGCCTCACAAACTAGGGTATAAGTGCATCTGTTTGGCGCCGCGTTGGGAGGCGCCACATCGGGCAGGGCGAACCAATGGGCCTTGGTGACTGTGGTCTTCGGCTGGTCAGGACTGGCGAAAGGGACCGCGGGATTGTTCCCTGCGCCAGGCACTGCCTCGAAGCTCCATTGCCAGGATTCTACTTGGGTTCCCTCGGGCGTCACTTTTGCCTCAAACTCGCCGGAGGCCAATCCATCCGCAGTCTTATCGGGCCCGGTGATTTCGATCGTGATCTGGGCGCTGCTTGATGATGAGGATGAACTGTTGATTGAGTCGGAGGATGAGGACGATGAGCTACTGTTCGACGAGGAACTGCTACTACTGCTCGTCGACGAAGATGATGAACTGCTAGATGACGAGGACGACGAACCCCTACTGCTTGAAGAAGAGGAACTACTGCTGGTTGTAGAAGACGACGACGATGAGGAACTGCTGGACGACGATGAGGAACTGCTGCGGCTCGATGAAGATGATGAAGAAGAACTGCTCCCGGTCGATGAGGAACTGCTGCTCGACGAAGAAGAGCTGGAACTGCTGCTCGAAGAGCTAGAGCTGCTGCCTATTTGTGAGGAACTACTGCTCGACGAGGAGGAAGAGGAACTGGATTCTTCAGGCATATGCGTTGGGAGAGGGATGATTTTTTCAACGATTATAGAAAGTGCCAAATTGAATACCAACCCAAAGGGGCCGGGAGTCGGTGCGCGTGGTCGGCTGTCTGCCACCCAATGTCCGGGAATAAAGGACCGTCTATGGCAGGCGCTTGCCAACGGTCGCGGGAGGGCGCGAGCAAGAGTGTTAGAGGCGGCCTTCCCAAAGTCATGAATTCGTTTTATTCGGTTCCCGCGGATCTGTCAAAATTATTTTTCGATTTTTTTTTCCAACCTTTTCATTTGAGTAGTCAACTACGGGTGAGGAATCGATGAGGGGGAGGCGGAGGTGTTCCGGAAGGTGTCAATGGACCGCGCCTGCACAAAGATGCTGGGAGTGGGTCAGACAGGCGGGGAGGCAGGTGATTTCTGTCTGAATACTTTGCCCGCCCCCTGGCGTAGCGCCCCTCATCAAATCGAAGGCAACGAAGAGATCCCCAAGCCGCTCTGCCTGTGAAAGTCCTCAAATAGCGCGCCTTTGGCCTTACGCCACTTGGATGACCCCGTTATGATTTCCTGCACCAGATCGATCGGACGGCGCGCACGTTCTCGGATGGGCGATCAAGAGGTGGATGTGATCGCTCGCCGAGCCGGTTTTGAGTAAGGTTCCCTTTTGGTTTTCAACGATGCCGCCAATGTAGGCGTGCAATTCGTCACGAATGGCGTCCGTCAACCACGGTTTCCGGTTTTTGGTCGAGAAGACCAGATGTATCAGGATTCGGGCAAGTGATGGCGGCCTGCCGGTATTTTGCCCCTTAAGGGCTTGAGAAAAAGGGGGGAACCGGGTTACCCAGGGCATGGCTGCCCTGGGCTTTCCCATCATGCCCCTTTGGGGCAACGGAGACGCCAGGCTGGATGCGTCCACCGCTTCGCGCAACTTCACTGGGCCTCGAACCATGAGTCTTCAAAGGCTCGAAAAGGTAGAAACTCCGGGGTTGGCTTTCAGCGAACGCGTCTCAGTCCTCCTGCCGCTATCCGGGGCGTTGCCCGAGGCGAAGGTGAGATCGGGTCTTTGGCTATCGGGTTCAGTCGGGTTTCGGTCCTGCGGAGTTCCCATGATTTGACCAAGCGGCATCTGAGTGCGGGACGCGAGGCGTCAGGCTTGCTTACGGCTTCGGGGTGCAGGATTGGCCCCGCCGGCCTGATCACTCTCCGCCACGATCCCGCCGTTGCCGTCGCTGGTCCGATCGGGCAACGTGGTAGTCTCATGGTTCTCCCGCGTCGCGCCGCCTGCCTCGTCGCCGCCGGACTGTTTTCCGCAGCCGGTGTGGGAGCGGCGGCGCCAGTTGCCGAGGGCGAGGGGCTGGCTTTGTTCGAAAAGGAGATCCGCCCCCTGCTCGCGGCGCGTTGTCTGGGCTGCCATGGGGAAAAGGTGCAGGAGTCCGGGTTGCGGCTCGACAGCAAAGCCGGCTGGGAACGCGGCGGCGACTCGGGCCGGGCGGCCATCGTGCCCGGTCAGCCGGCGGAGAGCCCGCTGCTGGCGCGGGTGCGGGCGGCGAATCGCGAGGAACGCATGCCCTTTCGCAAGGATGCCCTGACCACGGCGGAGATCGCCTCGCTGGAGCGCTGGATCGCGCTGGGCGCGCCCGATCCGCGGGTCGGACCGGCCGGGTCGGGCGCGGTGGCGGGGATCGATCCCGAGACGGTGAAAAATCACTGGGCGTTTCAGCCGCTCCGGGACCCGGAGATTCCGATGCAACAGGGTCTGATCGGAGATGAAACAGGGTTGGATCGATTTGTCTTCGCCCGGCTGGCTGCCCAACCGGGTGGTCTGCGCCCCAATCCGCCGGCTGATCGCGCGACACTGATTCGGCGGGTCACCTTTGACCTGACCGGATTGCCTCCGACACCGGAGGAGATCGCGGCATTCCTGGCCGATCCGGCTTCGGACGAGTCGGCTTTTTCCTCCCTGGTCGATCGCCTGCTGGAGAGTCCGGCATACGGCGAGCGCTGGGGGCGGCACTGGCTCGATGTGGCGCGCTACGCCGACACGGCGGGCGACGGGGCGGACTATCCGGTGCGGGAGGCCTATCAATACCGCGACTGGGTGGTGCGGGCCTTCAATGCCGACCAGCCCTACGACGAATTCCTCCGCGAGCAGATCGCGGGAGACATCCTGGCCCGGCAGGGGCCGCCGGAGCGGTTCGCCGACCGGGTGACGGCGACCGGCTTCCTCGCCATCGGGAAACGCTATGGCTACAAGCCGTCGCCGGACTTTCAGCACCTCGATTTTGCCGATGCGATCGATTCGGTGGGCCGCTCGGTGCTCGGCTTGTCGCTCGGCTGCGCGCGGTGCCATGATCACAAGTATGACCCGGCGACGATCGAGGACTACTACGCGCTGTATGGCATCTTTCAGAGCACGAAATGGGCTTTCCCGGGCGGCGAGGAGCAAAAGCGGCCCTCGGATTTTCCGCCGCTGATCCCGTCCGACGAGGCGGCGCGGCTGGATGCGGAAAAGGCGAATCAGTTGGCCGGGCTCGATGCTGATCTGGCCAGGCTGAAGGCTGACAAAGCTGCGCTCGACGGGCTGGCTTTTGCCGGGGGGATCGATCTGGCGTTGGAGTCGCAGGCCACTGGCAAGCCGCTCGCCGCGCCTTGGCTGGGTCAGGGGCCGCAGACGGTGGTGGCCGAGGCGCAGAGTCCGTATGCGCACATCCATCCGCCGGGCACGCGCGGGGTGCGGATCGGCACCGGCAAGCCGAACGACGGGGTGCGCTACGTCTTTGCCCAGCCACTGAAGGCGGCGGCGGGGCAACCGATCCATTTCACGATCGATTTTCGCACCTTGGCGCCGGTTCCGGCCGAGGCGACGGGAGCCTACCGGTTTTATCTCGGCTCGGGAGTGGCGACATCGGCGGCGGTGGATGTCAGCATCACGGCGTCGGAGATCGCGATCCGGCAGGGCGGGGGATGGGAAACGATCCGCCGCCTCGAGCCAGGCACCTGGCAGACGCTGCGCCTGACCATCGATCCGGCGGCAAAAACCCTCTCAGGCGTGGTCGGCAGGCCGGGCGACCTGACGGCTTTCTCCGGCAAGGCGCTGGGTGCGACGTGGAACGGCACCATCGATACGTTCATCTGCGATGGCATCGGCCACGTGGCGGGGCCGGCGCCGGTGCGGGATCTGGATAATCTCGGCCTGCAAGCCGGCAAGCCGTTTGGCGAGCCCGGCAGTGGTCCGGTGACGGCTCCGAAGCCGCCGGCCGACCTGACGGAGCGGGTGAAATCGCTCGATGCGGCCATCGCGGCGGCGCAAAAGGTTCGCGACGAGGCGGCGGCGCGGGAGCTGTATCCCGTGGCCTACGGGGTGAGCGAGGGCGCGCCGGTCAATGCCCGCGTCCAGCTCCGGGGCGAGCCGGAAAAGCCGGGTGCGGAGGTGCCGCGCCGGTTTTTGACCCTCCTCGGCGGCGATCCGGTGCCCCCGGAGGGCGGGAGCGGTCGTCTGGCGCTGGCGGACTGGCTGACGCGGCCGTCGAATCCGCTGACGGCGCGGGTTTTCGTGAACCGGGTCTGGCAATGGCATTTCGGGCAGGGTTTGGTGACGACGCCGAGCGATTTCGGCCTGCGGGGCGATCCGCCGAGTCATCCCGAGTTGCTCGACTGGCTCACCGCGCGGTTCGTCGAGTCAGGCTGGTCGGTGAAAGCTCTGCATCGCCTGATGCTGAACTCCCGCACCTACCGCCAGTCGAGTGCCGATGACGCGGCCAATCTGAAGATCGATCCCGCCAACCGCTGGCTGTGGCGATATGCGCGCCGGCCTCTCGATGCCGAGTCGATCCGCGATGCCATGCTGGCGGTGAGTGGCCTGCTGAACCGCTCGCCGGGCGGTCCGCATCCGTTTCCGCCGGTGACGACCTGGGCCTATACCATTCACCGGCCTTTCCACGAGATCTACGACAGCGACCACCGCAGCCTCTACCTGATGGTCCAGCGCAATCGCCGGCATCCCTACCTGGCGTTGTTCGACGCGGCGGACCCGAACCAGAGCGTGCCGGGCCGGCTGCCGACCACGACTCCGACGCAGTCGCTCTACCTGATGAACGCGCCCTTCGTCCACCGGCAGGCGGAGGCCTTCGCCCGGCGGATCGTGGAAAGCTCCGGCGACGAGGCCGCGCGGATGCGATTCGCCTTTCTCAGCGCGCACGGTCGCGAGGCGAGCGGGACAGAACTGGCGGAGACGCAGTCCTTCCTCGCCGCCTACCGGGAGCAGGCCGCCGGCACATCGGGCGATCCTGACGAAGCCGCCTGGGCGGCGCTGGCGCGGGTGCTGCTGACGGGAAATGCCTTTTTGTATGTCGATTGAGATGAACACCGGATCCCTCACCAGTCGCCGCGATTTTCTCCAACGGGCCTCCGGAGGCTTCGGGGCGGTGGCTTTGGCAGGCTTGTGGGACGAGCTGCAGGCGGCCACGGACCCGCTCGCGGCGGGGAAGGGGCATCATCCGGCCCGGGCCGACCGGGTCATCTTCATTTTCTCGACCGGCGGCGTGTCGCAGGTGGATACCTTCGATCACAAGCCGCAACTGACGCGGGATCATGGGAAAAGCATCACCGCGACGCGCTGGCTGAACAAGTCGGGTAGCTATGAGCGGTTTCTGGTCAAGTCGCGCTGGGGCTTCAAGCCCTACGGCCGCAGCGGGACGATGGTGAGCGACCTGTTTCCGCACATCGGAACGGTCATCGACGACATCTGCGTGCTGAATGCCATGCACTGCGACAGCGACGGTCACGACAAGGCCACGCTGGCGGCGCACACCGGCTCGGCGCAGTTCGCCCGGCCCAGCGCGGGGGCCTGGGTCAGCTATGGGCTGGGCACTGAGAACCGGAATCTGCCCAGCTTCATGGTGCTCGCGCCGGCGGCTCCCTATGCCGGGGCGCAGACCTGGGGCAGCGATTTTCTGCCGGCCTGTCATCAGGGGACCCATGTGGTGCCGGGACCCGAGCCGCTGCCGAACCTGAAGCCGGGCGTGAAAAGTCCGGCCCTGCAGGAACTGGAGCTGAGTCTGCTCGGCAAACTGAACCGCGCCCACCTCGACGATCGCCGCTCGGCCGATCTGGCCCTCGATGCGCGCATCCGGTCGTTCGAGACGGCTTTCGGGATGCAGCGGGAGGCCCCGGAGGCATTTGATCTTTCTGGCGAGAGCGACGCGACGCTGGCGCTGTATGGGCTGCAACGCGGGGCCACCACCGGCTTTGGCTGGCAATGCCTCGTCGCCCGGCGGCTGGCGGAGCGCGGGGTGCGCTTCCTGGAGTTGATCGATGTCGGTTCCTCCTCGAACTGGGACAGCCACGGCAACATGGCCGATCATGAGCGGCTGGCGCGCGCCATCGACCAGCCGATCGCGGGCCTCATCACCGACCTGAAACAGCGCGGGCTGCTGGAGCGCACCCTGGTGGTGTGGACCACGGAGTTTGGGCGCACTCCGTTTCACCAGAAAGCCGATCATCCTGGCCGGGAGCATCACAATCTGGTGTTTTCCTCCTGGATGGCCGGCGGCGGCGTGAAAGGCGGCTACGTGCATGGGAAATCGGACGAGCACGGCATCCTGCCCGCCGAGGGAGCGGTCCACACCCACGACCTCCACGCCACGATGCTGCACCTGCTGGGCATCGATCACGAAAAGCTGACCTACCGCCACGCCGGCCGCGACTTTCGGCTCACGGACATCGCCGGCGAGGTGGTGCGGCCGATTCTGGCGTGAGTCAGGGCATCTCCGAGGCGGTCACGAAGGCCTCCCAGAGCTCGTCCAGGGGCGCGCCGGCGATCTCGGCAAAGCGGGCCACATCGTAGCGCCCTTCGCGGCAGGCGGCATTGAGTTTGGCCACGGCGCCCTTGGAGCGGGTGCGCTCGATCCAGTCGAGAAAGGCGCCAGCGGTGCCGTAGCCCTGCCGGTAGTGGCTTTTGCCCCGTTCGATGGGGAAGGTCCGCCGACCCGGTTCGTAGATCCAGTAGCGGATGTAATCGGCGATGCCCTCGGTGAGCCAGCCCTCGCCCCGGCCCCGATAATCCTGCACCACGTGGACCAGTTCGTGGATGACGAGGCCGACATCGTCGGGATGGCGCCGCACCCAGTCCGCCGCCACCACGATGGTGGTTCCCTGGGTGTAGGCTACGCCGTCGTAGGCGGGATCGAACCGCAGTGTGACCTCGTTCGGCGGCGTGTGTCCCTCGCTGGCGAGCAGGGTGGACAACTTCGGCAGCCAGGTGAGGGCTTCGCGGCCTGCTCTCGCGCCCCACTCCGCCAGATCGGCCGTATCGTGGGTGTCGACGACGACGGCCGCGACGAGCCGGTCGCCGGCTTTGGCTTCCATCCGGACCACCGTCCGGTTCTGGGCCTGGACGCCTGAGGCGATCAGGAGAAGGACGAGGCAGGTCGTCAGAGTACTTGCGGACATGAGCGGGACGATGGCATCGGGAAGAGGGCGGTCAAGAGGGGGGCGGGCTCGACATTCTCCAACTGCCTCATCCCTGCATCATGAATTTCTGGGCAACGACCATCAAACCTCTCCGCTTCAAATTTCTCCCGCTGTCATTCTATCAGGAGCCGTGCGAATCCGTCGGAGACGCCGACACGGAGCTTGTCCTTTCGGGGACAAAACGATAGCATTCCGCGTCAGTTTGGAGACTGCCGGCCGGAGCCGGGGTTTTCCATCGGACAGTCTGTCCCCCTTTTTCAGCCTCTTTCCACAAAACTCCCGTGAAAACCCGCTCCTCCGTCATCTGCCTCCGCGCCGCTCTGGCGGCTGGCATCGCCCTGCCGACCCTTCTGAATGCCCAGACCGCGGCACCCGCCGCGAAACTCTCGCCGGAGCAAATTGCGGCGATTCAGGAGCAGCTTGGCCAGCTCCGCGCGACGGTGGAGGGGCGCTTCTCGGAGATGAACCGCAGCGCGGGCGATGTCTTCCGGCAGGCGGCCCAGGATCCGAAGGCGGCAGTCGAGTTGTATGCCAAGTGCTATCGCGAAGTCCATTTCGTCCGGGAAGGGCGCGAGGACGAATACCGGGACTGGGAAGACTCGCAGAAGGACACCTTCAAGGATCCCCGGTTCATCGAGGGCATCCTGGTGCAGCTCCGCTACCTCGCCCTGAGCTGTGAGGCGGCCGAGGCGGAGAAACTGGAGACGGTCTTTCCGGCTTTGTTGACCTATGTGGACAGCCTGACCGCACTCAGCGACGTGCCGAGCCAGCAACTGCTGCAGGGGGTGAACCAGTCGGTCTTCGCGCAGGCCTATCAGCTCGATGAATTGCTCGCCCGGAACCGCGAGTGGGAGATGGTGCCCTTCAACATCCCGGGCATTTACGAAAAGACAGTGATGCCCCACCTGCGGCGCAACGACCCGTCCCGGCTGATGGGGGCCTGGGACAAGCGCATCGCCCACCAGACGCAGATGGCGCAGTTCATCGCCAATCTGGAGGAGAAAGGCAACAACCGGGACGACCGTCGCGCTGCCGAGAACCGCGCCCGGCAAGTGGGCGACGGCCGCGGGGGCAATGTGATCCGGCAGTACGACGAGAATGAGTTCAAGCAGGTGACCCTGCCGAATCTGCAATGGAACCGGCTGAAAGACATGGCGCTCTACGTGGACCAGGTTCAGGGCGTGGCCGGTTTGCTGGCGTTCCTGCGGGAGCAGACTCAGAACGTGAAGGTGGCCGACTGGCTCGACGAAATGGAGTCGCTCCTGCCTCAGTTGGGCAGTGGCGCTCCCGCGGCTCCGCCTGCCGAGCCGGCTCCGGTGGCCGCGCCGCCCGTGGGATCGATTCCGGCCGCAACCCCGGCGGCTCCAGCCGGCCCGCCGACCGTCGGCGGCGTGCCGCGGGGGTTGGAGTGAATCGCAATCATTCAGGAGCCGGTCCTTGGGAGAACGGGGGGATGCCGGGGGCAGGGCTGGTGAGTTCAACGCAAAGGCGCCGAGCAGCAAAGGGCCGCGGAGGTTTTCCTTTTGGCTGATCAGCTGTGGCTGCGAAGGGCTCCTGAGGGCCGGTGGGAGGCGCTAGCGAATGGACGCGAATGGACGCGCGAATGGACGCGAATGGACGCGAATGGACGCGAATGGACGCGAATGGACGCGAATGGACGCGAATGGACGCGAATGGACGCGAATGGACGCGAATGGACGCGAATGGACGCGAATG
>JAEUHH010000006.1 GCA_016795505.1 Verrucomicrobiales bacterium
CCCAGCCAGCCACGGGTCCCACAAAGGCTCCGCCGACCACGGGTCGTCGCAGCTACCTGCTTCGCATCCCTGCGTACGGCTCCGTACAGGGCGGTTCCAATCAGACTCGGGCTTTTGGCCCGTAGTACAGCACGATCCAGATCGCTTTGACTCCGCTTCGCTACGATTCTCCTGGGCTTCCTTCCCCGGGTTGGCTACCCTTCCCGAGTTGGCCTCAGATGATGGTCTCTACATTTTTCATGTTCTGGTATTTCCACAGGGGACTTGAACCCCGTTTACAACGTGCCCATGCTGGGCACATATAAGACGGTGGTGGACAAACCGATCCCGCCGCGAGTTGATTGACAACCCCGACTCGAATCCTTATCCTCCCATCAAGGCCGCGCTCCCGGATCGGGCTGCCATGCCTCTACGTTCGGCCAAGAAACGAGAGTGCATTGCCCTGACCATGAGCACCAACATCCTCCGCCAGTGAGCTTGACCGCCTTACAGAGCATGATTGACCGACCTGCGATGTATTTTGGGACTCGCGATGGTTATCTGAGGGATATTGTCGCATTTGATTTGGGTGTCAGCTTCGAGTCCGGTTGGGACGAGTCTAGCATGGATTACCGTCATTCATCGATTCCTCCCGGGTTTATATCGTTCGTGTGCGCTCGTTTAGAGGAGACAACTGGTGGGCCATCTTGGAGTGCGCGAATCGAGGGTCATTCAGCTTCTGAGCAAGATTCATGGTCACTATTCCTCCGTTTGTGGACCGAGTATAAACTTCATGAAGCAGGGACTAAGACCCCATAGCCAAACGAGCCCGATCAAACCGGATACAGGCAACGGCTCGAAGGCTATCTGTCGTGTCAGCAACGTCTTGCGCTCGCCGTCGGCTGATCCGAGTCGTTCGCCTCAAAATTGGAAGCTTTACTGGCAGTCTTTTCTCCTTTTTTCGCTCACTTCGTGCTCGGAGAACCAAACTGCAGGCCCCGATGGAGGCCCAGTTGCTCCACCTGAAAGGGAAGTGACCGAGATCGTGTGTCCAGTTCATCAGGTTCCGGTCTTCAAGGTCCATGCTTCATACGCCATCTCCTGCTATATCTGGGACCCGAAGCTTGGTCTAACCGTTGAGCAAATCAGGACTCGCTTCCCATACGCAGTCTGGGATTCGAATTTACATAGAGTCGACGATTCAGAAGGCGCAAAGTTTCCCGAATACAACCTTGTCTGCGATCGTTGCCAGGACAGTTGGAGCGAGTATGCCGCAGCGAATCCACTCCCCCCGGAAGGGAGATTTGTGATCTCGATCCCGGAGTCACAAGAGATTCTAATCAACGGCATTGAGTTCGATCTCGAACAGATAGCGGCGGTTGCGAAGCTAGTCACGAGCCATCAAGCGAAACCCAGGCTACACTTGCGAGCCGACAAGACAACGCCAACTCATACGATCAAGGCTGTCGTGGAAGCGTGCGCAGAGGCAGGGATTACCGATGTGATCTTCGGATCATTTACGGCTGAGACGGCCTCCCCGCGACAACCGGCGGGCACACACAAGCCAGAGTAGGCAAGCCTCACCACGCCGCGGGTCGAAAGCTTCATTGACATTCAGCTTTTCACCCAGATTCGGAGTGGCGCTCTCGGGTGAGACTGCCTATCTTCGGACGTTTTGCAAAGAAAATGAAGAAACTAATCCCCTTCGTAACTGTCGCCATCCTGGTGCTTGGAAGTCTCTCGGGGTGCAAACCTCATGCTGGCCCATCAAAGTCAACAGCGCAGAGCATCGGCTCTGCGGGCCTGGCGGAGGGAGCGGACTCTGAAGCACTTATCCAAGCCTTAGAACAGAATGCCTTCCAGGTGGTCGAGGGGAAGACCTTCGAACAGATCGTGCCAGGCAACACGCCGTCCCGTGGCTATGAGGGCTTGATTGCCCTGCGCGACACGACCGCCAAAGCGCCGAATGAGTTCGTCGTTGGCGTGGGACCGGATACGGTGATCTGGTTCAAGTCGCACAAGGCCTCCGGCGACGACGCCATGGCGGACTGGGAAGCGCATGTCCAGAAGCGAATCGCTCTCGTAGAGCGGCTGGCAGCCAATAAGCCGTAGTCCCGTGAGGCGAAACGGATACAGGCAACAGCTCGATGGCTTTCTGTGGTGTCCGAACCGTCCCGCACCCGCCGTTGCCTGATCCGGGACGTCCGCCCAGCCGCTCCCATCCCACAAGGCCAGCCTCTCCATAGCCGGCACAAAACACTCCGCCCGCTCCTCGCGCCGACGCCGCCCCCTCCGCAACGGTAAGCCGGCAGGTCAAAACGGCTCCTCTTCGTCCTCGTCCTCGTTCTCGAAATCCGGCAGGGGCTCGTCGCCAAAATCGGGCTCGGGGATGAGCAGCAGGTCGCCGGGATTCACCTCCGCCGACGCGGACGACACGGACGACAGGGGCGGGGCTTCGGAACGGTCACCGGCGTGGGTGGCGGTGGCGACCGGCTCCAGAGGCATCATTTCCTCGGCCACGAGGCAGGCTGAAGAGTCGGCAGCAGGCGGGGGCGCTACAGGACCGGCGTAGCGAGTCAGGGGCAGCACGAGATTCCCCGGCAGCGGCCATTGCTTTTCAAAGACGTGCGGCGCCAGGACCGGGGCGCGCTCGTAGGCTTCGAAGACCATCTGCAGCTTGGCGTCGAGATTGTCGATGTAGTGGAGGGCGTAGGCCTCGGGGGTCTTGGGCACGACGGGCGAGCCGAATGCCAACTCGCCATGGTGCGAGGCCACGAGGTGCAGCAGGTGCAGCCGGACGCGATCGCTGGGCGGATCAACTCCGCGCCAGGTGGCCGCCTCGGGGCGGTCGAGGATCTCGCGCCAGAGCTTGTTCACCACATCCATCCCGACGGGGATGTGGCTGATCAGCTCGCTGGCCTCGGTATAGGGCATGGTGAAGCCGCGGGCGGCGTAGGCATTCTCCCAGAGCTTGCCGACATCGTGGAAGAGCACCCCGGCGATGAGCAAGTCGCGGTTCAGGGTGGGGTAGGCCTCGCAGATCTGGACCGCCGTCCGCATCATCTGGGCGACGTGCTCGACGAGACCGCCGCGCCGGGCATGGTGATTGCGCCGGGCGGCTCCGGTGCGCCGCATCCGCTCGCCGAATTGATCGAGGAAGGTGCGGCACAACAGATGGAGCCGCGGATCCGCGATCGCCGCGACGAGCCGCTCGATTTCGGCGTAGTCCCGCGCCTGCCGGTCGCGCAGACTGGCGGATCCGGCCAGCAGGGCCTCGACCTCGGCGGGCTCCAGCGGGTGCAGCGCGAAGTCCTTCGCGTCGATGCCGCCGCGTTCGGCATTTTGGTAAAAGGAGCCCTCGACAGCGAAGAAATCGGCCGCCGCCGCGGTGGCGCAGGCGCCAAAGGCCGCGGTATTGTCCCAGGCCCGGAGCACGAGCGAATCCTCGGAATCGACGAACTTCAGCTCGTAATACGGCTTGTTCGTCTTCGTCAGCTTGCGGGTCGACTGTTCCAGTTGGGCGTGGAGCCGGTAGTCGCCCGCCTCCGGGCCGGCTTTCTGGCGCAATTCGCGGATGCTGACGATGTCCATGGCACCTGTTTGGCCCAGTCGCCGGGAAAAGGAAAGCGGTTTTCTGCACGCCCGCCGCGCCGGCGGTGGCACCGGGCTTGGGCGGAAATCGACAGCTCCCCATTTTCCGGGATGACACCCCGGGATTTACGACGATGATACCGGCCCAAAATTTCCCGCCTCCCCGGCCAAACCGACGCCACCCATGACCGCCAACCTCCTCAAGATCGGCCTGCCGAACGGCAGCCTCGGCGAGCCCACTCTGGACTTGTTTGCCAAAGCCGGCTACGCCATCCATGGCGCCTCCCGCTCCTACAAACCGAGCATTGATGACCCCGAGATCTCGGTGCGGCTGATCCGCGCCCAGGAAATCGGCCGCTATGTCGACCACGGCTTCCTCGACTGCGGCATCACCGGCCGCGACTGGATCGCCGAGAATGGCGCCGACGTCGAGGTCGTCTGCGACCTGCGCTACAGCAAGGCCACCGCGAATCCCACCCGCTGGGTGCTGGTGGTGCCGAACGACTCCCCCATCCAGAGCGTGCAGGATCTGGAGGGCAAACGCATCGCCGCCGAGGCCATCGGCCTGGTGGAGCGCTACCTGGCCGAGAAAGGCGTGAAGGCCGAGGTGGAATTCAGCTGGGGCGCCACCGAGGTGAAAGTGCCCGATCTCGTCGACGCCATCGTGGACATCACCGAGACCGGCTCCTCCCTCCGGGCGAACAACCTGCGCATCGTCGACACCCTGATGGAGAGCTACCCGCAGCTCATCGCCAACCGCACCGCCTGGGCCGATCCGTGGAAGCGGGAGAAGATCGCCCGTCTCGCCCTGCTGCTCCAGTCCGCCCTCCAGGCTCGCGACATGGTGGGGCTCAAGATGAACCTGCCGGAAAATCAGTTGCAAAACGTCCTCTCCTGCATACCATCCCTCCGCCAACCGACTGTCTCGCACCTAACCTCTGAAGGCTGGGTGGCGGTGGAAACCGTCGCGGCCGAAAAAACGGTGCGGGATTTGATTCCCCAATTAAAGGCGCTGGGCGCCGAGGGAATCATCGAATATCCGCTCAACAAGGTGGTCCTCTGAGATTCTCAGAAAGACCGCCTGTTTTTTCCGGCCGTGCCGGAGCAGAGACCAAACCAAACAGACCAGACAACCGCAGCCGCCAAGACGCATGGGTTCCATCAAAAAAAGACGGAAAAGCAAGATCAACAAGCACAAGCGGCGCAAACGCATGAAAGCCAACCGGCACAAGAAGCGTTTGCGTTACAAGAGCTGACCGCTAGCTTGAGAGCATGAGTGCGTCGGGACCCTGCGGCTGTTTTCGTCGATGGGGGCTCACTTTTCGGAGTCTCATCCCCGGCATCGGGGCCGGGAATGGCCGGTTTTCTTCGGCATCCGTGACGCTGCTTCAGCGCCCCCGCGGCGGAGCCTCGGCCTGTCGCGGGAAAGCCGTGTCGATGGCCTTCGGGCTCGGCCTCGCGGCTTTGTGCCCGATTTTCCGGCCCGCCACGCTGTCGGCGCAGGAAAGTCCCGAGGATTTCGCCGAGATCTACCTCGACCGGTATTTTCCGCCCAAAGAGCCGTTGAAACTCCAGGCAGCGGGCGTGCGCCGCAGCGAGGCGCTGGCCCACTACGCCCGCGGACTGTCGCTGGAGGCTCAGGAGCGCACCGACGAGGCTATTGCCGCCTTTCGGGAGGTTCTGCGCATCGATCCCGGAGCCGTGGAACTGGCTCGCAAGGTCGCCGGGCTCCTCGCCGAAGCCGGGCAGGCCGCCGCCGGTCGTGAGGTGCTGACCCAGTGCCTCCAGAGACGCCCCGAATCGATGGAAGCCGCCATCGCCCTCTCGGAGTATCTCGCCACCTATCAGAAAGGCGACGAGACTGCCCAGACCGAGGCCATGCGGCTCGCCACCGAGACCGTGGAGCGCCACCCCGGCGAGGCCGCCAGCCACGAGCACCTCGTGCGCATGCTGCTGATCGCCGGCAAGCCCCTCGAGGCCCGCGCCGCTCTGGAAAAAGCCATCGCCCGCGACGAGGCCAACCCTTTCTACTGGCTCCAGATCGGCCGGGTGGCCCAGCGCGTCTGGCCGCTCAATCCCGACCAGACTCCCGAGCCCATCAATGCCGTCTTCGAAAAAGCCCTCGACCGGGGCCGGGACAATCCCTTCATCCGCGAGCGGGTCGGCGACTACTTCCACGACAGCCGCCAGCCAGCCCGTGCCCGGGAGATCTTCGAGGCCTTGGTGAAGGAATTCCCCGACCAGTTGGCCGTGCGCCAAAAGCTGGCCCGCGTCTATGGTGCCCTCGGCGAGGACGACCTCGTCATCGAGACCCTGAAAGCCATCGTCGAGATCAATCCCCAAGACGCCGAGATCCACCGCGAATTGGGCCGCATCTATCTCGGCCGCGAAGACTACCAGGGCGCCATCGTCCACTTCCGCGAGGCCATGAAGCTCACCTCCGGCACCGCCGAGGAGTATGAGGCCATCGGCCGCATGATCATCTTCGGCGCCCAGATGCCCGCCGAGGCCGTCACCTTCCTCGAGCGCGGCGCCTACCTGCACCCCGACGACGCCCGGCTGCCGAATCTCCTGACCTTTGCCCTGTCACAGCTCGAAAAGTACGACCAGGCCGTGCCGTGGTTCGAAAAAGTGCTGACCCTGGCCCAGCAGTCCCAGCCCGAGTTGCTCGACGCCTCCTTTTACTTCCGCTACGGCGCCTGCGTCGAGCGGGCTGGCGACATCGAACGCGCCACCACCCTGTTCCGCACCACCATGGACCTCCTCGCCAAGGAGGATGCCGAGGACGAGCGCGTCAAAGCCCTGCGCGCCGAGACCTACAACTACCTCGGCTACATGTGGTTGGAGAACGACAAGAACATCGACGAAGCCGGCGAGCTGATCAAAGAAGCCGCCGCCCTGTCCCCCGAGTCCGGAGCCATCGCCGACAGTCTCGGGTGGTTTTACTTCAAAAAAGGCCGCTACGAGGAAGCCAAGCGCGAACTGCTGCGTGCCGAAGGCCTCGTCAAAGAGCCCGACGGCGTGATCTACGACCACCTCGGCCAGACCTTCTTCAAACTCAACGACCGGGAGAAGGCTATCGAGTATCTGAAAAAGGCCCTCGAACTCGAGCCAGACAACGCCGACTTCCAGAAGCGCCTCGCCGAATTCGAAGCCGCCCCGGCGCCCGACGCCCCCAAGCCGGCACCAACGCCCACGCCGGCTCCCGCACCAGCGCCCGCCAAGGGCGCGTGAGGGTCCGATCCGGTAGAGAGGCCACCGGCAGGGCAAAATCCGAGAAAATCCCGTGCCGTTCTGCTCCCCGGATTCCCTGAGCCGGTCAGGCGATCCGATCGAGCAGGGTTGGATCGGAGAGGCAACAGGGTCTGATCGAAACGCCGCCCCTCCGTGGCACCGCGATGCCGCCCCCGGCATTGGGCTTTACCTCTGGCGTGATTTCCGCTTCATTGTCCGGCGATGACTGTTTCTCCCCTCCCCCGTTTCATCGCCGGTCTGGCGGCCGCGGTGGTCTGCGGGCTGGCATCGTCCGGCCACGGTCAGGCCGACTACAAGAAATTCTTCGACGACGAGAATGTCCCGCCGGTCTGGGAGCTCTACCACGCGGGCCGCTACGACATCTGCGTACAGGTCTGTCGCATCGCCGAGCAGCGCGGCCAGCCAGCGGTGGACTGGCGGGTCATCAAGTTCCTCTCCCTCGCCGCCCAGGGCGACATCGATGCCGCCCTCGAGGAGGCGGCCAAACTGCCCATTTCCTACCCCAATGAAATCCCCGCCCTGATGTGGGCGCACGACCTCTACGCCGGCTTGGGGCGCGAAGAAGAGGCCGCCAAGACGCTCCAACTCGTCAACGAGGCCGCCCTGAAGCTGAAGCGCGAGGAACGCGCCGGGCCGGTGCAGGTGGCACTGGGCCGCGCCGCCCTGGCCCTCGGAGCCGACCCGCAGGCGGTGATGTCGCAGTATTTCGACCCGGTCAAAAGCCAGAAGCCGAAAACCAAGGACGAGATCCCGCCCGGTCTGGTAGAGGCCCATCTCGCCGCCGGCCGCCTGGCGCTGGACAAGTCGGACTACCAGCGCGCTGCCCAGGAATACCAAGCCGCCCTCAAATTTCAGCCGAACAATCCCGACATCCGCCACGGGCTGGCGATGGCCTTTGCCCCATCGAATCAGAAGACCGCGGCGGAACACCTCGACCGGGCGCTGGAGGCTAATCCCATGCACGCCCCGAGCCTGCTGACCCAGGCGGAGATGCTGATCAATTCCGAGGATTACTCCGCCGCCGGGGAACGGGCCGAGCGGGTCCTGTCGGTCAACCCGAAGCACCCTCTGGCCTGGGCGGTGAAAGCCACGCTCGACAATCTGGCGCGGGCCGATGCCGCCGCCTTCGAGGCCTCGCGGAAAAGCGCCTTGGAGGTCTGGCCGGAGAATCCCGAAGTCGACCACACCATCGGCCGCATCCTCTCGCGGAACTACCGCTTCGCCGAGGGCGCGGCACGGCAGCGGGCGGCTCTGGCTCTTGACCCGGACTACCTGCCGGCCAAGCTCCAGCTCGCCCACGACAATCTCCGGCTCGGCGACGAGGACACCGCTTTCAAGCTGGCTGCCGAAGTCAGCGAGGCGGATCCCTACGATGTGTTGTCCTACAACCTCACCATTCTGCGGGACCAGATCGCGACATTCGCCACCATTCAGTCGCCCGACTTTACCATCCGCATGCCGGAGAACGAGGCCGCCATCTACGGCGACCGGGCCATGGCCCTCCTCACCGAGGCCAAGCAGGTGCTGTGCGCCAAATACGGGCTCGACCTCGATCATCCCGTGCTGGTCGAATTTTTCCCCGAGCAGCAGGATTTCGCCATCCGCACCTTCGGCAATCTCGGCGGCGCGGGCATCCTCGGCGCCTGCTTCGGCACCGTCGTCACGATGAACAGCCCGGGCAGCATGGCCCACAACAAGAACAACTGGGAGGCCACCCTCTGGCACGAGTTCTGCCATGTCGTGACCCTCACCGTGACGCACAACAAGATGCCGCGCTGGCTGAGCGAGGGCATCTCGGTCTATGAGGAAATCGAGCGCAATCCGGTGTGGGGTCAGAAAATGACACCCCAGTACCGCAAAATGATCCTCGAGGACGGCGCCCTCACCCCGATCGGCGAATTGAGCAGCGCCTTTCTCAGTCCGGAGAGCGGCGAACACCTCATGTTTGCCTACTACCAGGCCCATCTGGTGGTGAAATACCTGATCGACGAGTATGGCATCGAAAAATTCCGCTCCCTGCTCAAGGATCTGGGCGAGGGCGTCCTGATCAACGACGCCCTGGCGAAGAACTCGACCGACCTGGTCTTTCTGGAAGCCGGCTTTCAGGAATACGCCACCGGCCTGGCCAAGAATCTCGCGCCCGGGGTGGACTGGACCCAGCCGACGCCGGAGGAGGTCGATCCACTCGACCCGGCCGCCGTGGCGGCTTACCTCGAAAAGAACCCGAAAAGCCACTGGGCGCGCTCCACCCACACCCACAATCTGCTCGCCCAGGAGAAATGGGCCGAAGCCGCCGCGTCGGCCGAGGCGCTGATCGCCCTCTATCCCGACGACACCCACGGCGCCAGCGGCTACGCCCTCCAAGCCCGCGCCTGGAAAGCCCTGGGCGACACGGAAAAGGAGGCCGCCGTCCTGCGACGGCTCGCCGAGCGCTCCGCGGAGGCTTTCACCGCCTACACCCGGCTCCTCGACCTCGACTTCCAGACCGGTCGCTGGGAGGCCCTGTTGGAAAATGCCGAACGCGCCCAAGCCATCAATCCCTTCCTCAAGGAGGCGCACTATTGCCGCGGTTGCGCCCACGAGGCGCAGAATCAGCGAAAAGAGGCCGTTTCCTCATTTGAGAAGCTGCTGAGCCTGAAGCCGGTGAACCCGAGCGAAGTGAAATTCCGCCTCGCCCGCCTGCTGAAGCCCGAGGATGCCGACCGATCCCGGCGCTATCTCCTCGATTCCCTCGCCCAGGCGCCCCGTTACCGCGAGGCCCATGCCCTGTTGCTCGATTTTCACGCTCCCGCCGCACCGCCGGCCGAAAACCAGCCGCAGCCGCAGCCCGAAAAGCCAGCCGCCCCGGCCACGACCCCGCCTGCCAAACCGGAATGATCCCGCCCGCCCGCCAGTGGTACCGCCTCCTCGCGCTGGCCGCCGTGCTGGCTGGTCCCTTGCTGCTGTTCGCCCAGGACAGCGGCGAACCGGCCCCGAAGGCCACCTGGTTCGGCATCACCGACGACGAGGTGCCCCAGGATGCCCGCGAGTGGGGCCGTGGCGAGTACTGGGACTTTCCCACCTGGAAGGTCAGCCCCGAACTGCCCAACGACGTCTTCACTTTCGCCCGCCTGCGCTATAACTCCGGCACCTGGATGGGCCGCCGCTCCAAGTGGCTGATCGACTATCCCGACAGCGAGCTGAATTTCTCCTATCGCCTCCAGCAACTCACCGCGCTGCAGGTGAACCCCATCAGCGCCGTGGTCGACATCGATCCCGAGCAGTTGCGCCACTATCCGTTCATCTACATGATCGAACCCGGCGACATCTGGATCACCGACGACGAGGCCCGCATCCTGCGCGACTATCTGCTCAACGGCGGCTTCATCATGGTGGACGATTTCTGGGGCATTTACGAGTGGAACCAGTTTTACCGCGCCCTGAAGCAGATCTTCCCCGATCGCGAGCCGATCGATCTGGAGTTGGATCACCCCATCTTCCACGCCGTCTTCGACCTCGACCTCAAGCCCCAGATCCCCGCCGTCGGCATGGCCATGATGGGGCGCGAACAGGGCATCACCTACGAGTGGAACAAACCCGGCTCGGAAACGCCCCACTACCGGGCCATCTACGACGACAAAGGCCGGATGTGCATGATGATCTGCTGGAATACCGACCTCGGCGACGGCTGGGAGGAGGAAGGGACCGATCCCTGGTATTTCAAGGAATTTTCCGAAAAATACGCCTACCCACTGGGGATCAACATCATCTTCTATGCGATGACGCACTGAGCCCCCGGCGGGGGAAATCCGAAATCCTGAGCCCGCACTCTGAAACAGGCGCCATGCCCCACCGAATCGAAGGAAATTGGAACAAGGGCCTGGCCTACGACCTTCACACCCTCTCCAGTTCTTTCCTCGGTACCGATGCCTACGGCCATGAACAATGGGAGAACACCCGCTCGGAAATGGGCGAACTGGTTTACCAATTGAAATATCAGGAAAACCGCGAGGCGGTGAACGCGATCCTTTCTCTCCTGGACCGAATCAAGGGCATAGAGACCTTCGACTTGATCGTTCCCATCCCGGCCACGGATCGCTCGCGCACGTACCAACCCGTCCGCTTGATTGCCGAAGCCCTGGGAGCGAAACACGGCGTCGATGTGGCGTCCGACCTGCTGGTGAAATTGGAGAGTCCACCACTCAAAAATGTGGAATCGCCGGGAGAACGGGAACATCTCCTCAGGGAGTCGATGGCCCTGACCCACGTTCGGGATGTGACCGGAGCCAAGGTATTGCTCGTCGATGACGTCTTCAGATCGGGAGCAACCCTCAATGCGGCGACGAATCTGCTTTTTGACCACGGACGGGTGCGATACGTTGGAGCATTGACCATGACAAAAACCCGCAGCAATCGATGAAAACCGTCTTCGTTTCAGGATCGCGCGCCATCGGCCGATTGAACGAGGCGGTTCGAGATCGGCTTCGGAATGTCATGCGACAATCCTTTCAGGTGATCCTCGGGGACGCGAACGGAGCCGACAAGGCGGTGCAGAACTTTTTGCACGAATCCGGATACCGACAGGTGGAAATTTTTTCGTCCGGTGGTCGGTGCCGCAACAATGTCGGCGCTTGGCCCGTGCGGGCGGTGGCAGTGGCGAAAGGTGTCGCCGGTCGTGATTTTTACACCGCAAAAGACCGGAAAATGGCCGCCGAAGCGGACTTCGGAATGGTGCTTTGGGATGGAAAGAGTCCCGGCTCCTTGGAAAACATCGTTGAGCTGGCAAACCAGGAAAAGCCCGTGTTGGTCTACCTGGCACCCCACCAGGCATTTCACACCGTCACGACAGTCGACACCTTGAGGAGGCTGCTGGCTGACTGCAACGTCGCAGATCTCGAACAAATCTCCCGGAAGACGGGGCTGATATTGCCGACGGGTCCCGAATCCATTCCCCGTCAGGAAGCCCTCGCCTTTTAACCAAGATACCAAGATCAATTCCTTTCATCGCCCGACCCTGATTTCACCGCATGAGCACACCGCCTCCCATTCCCAAAAACGACGCCAATCCCGACTTCGAACTGGAGCGGGAGATGACCGAAAAGCTGAAAGACGCCCGCCGACAGATCGGGAGCGAATTGTCCAAAGTCATCGTCGGGCAGGAGGAAGTGGTCGACCAGTTGCTCATCGCACTGCTCTCGGGCGGTCACTGCCTCATCACGGGGGCGCCGGGACTGGCCAAGACGCTGCTGGTGTCGACGCTGGCGAAAGTGTTCGACCTCAGCTTTCACCGCATTCAATTCACCCCGGACCTGATGCCCGCCGACATCACCGGCACCGAGATTCTGGAGGAAACCGCCGGCGGCCAGCGCGAACTCGTCTTTTCCAAGGGGCCGATCTTCGCGAACATCATCCTCGCCGACGAAATCAACCGCACCCCGCCGAAGACCCAGGCCGCGCTGCTGGAGGCGATGCAGGAAAAGCAGGTCTCCGTCGCCGGCCAGAGCCTGAAGCTCGACGAGCCCTTTTTCGTTCTCGCCACGCAGAATCCCATCGAGATGGAGGGCACCTACCCGCTGCCCGAGGCCCAGCTCGACCGCTTCATGCTGAACATCGTGATCGACTACCTCACCGAGGACGACGAGGTCGAGGTGGTCCGCCGCACCACCGCCGGACCGGGCGAGCCCGTTCAACGGCTTTTCAATGGCGACGACCTGATCAAATGCCACACCGTCGTCCGCCGCGTCCCCGTCGCGGAGGAGGTGGCGCGTTATGCCGTCCGCCTGGCTGCCGCCTCGCGTCCGAACCGCGAGGGGTCGCCGGGCTTCGTCAACGAGTGGGTCAACTGGGGTGCCGGCACCCGCGCCAGTCAGTTCCTCGTCCTCGGCGGCAAGACCCGTGCCCTGCTGGCAGGCCGCGCCCACGTCACCTTCGAGGACATCCGCGCCATGGCCGGTCCGGTGCTGCGGCACCGCGTGCTGGTCAACTACCGTGCCGAAGCCGAGGGCGTCACGGTGGACAGCGTGATCAAAAAACTCATCGAACACGTCCCGGAAAGACGGGCTGGCAAGATGTGAAAGATCCGAAGTCCGTCATGAGCCTTTCCCGATTTTGCTGATGCGGATTCGTTTCGGATTTCGAGCTTAGGATTTAAAGATTCCTCACCCATGCCCGCGCCCGCCCTCATCGATCCCGCCGCCCTGATGCGGATCAAGTCGCTGGAAATGCGGGCCCGTGTCGTCGTGGAGGGCTTCTGGAAAGGGCTGCACAAGTCGCCCTACCACGGCTTTTCGGTCGAGTTCAGCGAGTACCGCCCCTACACCAAGGGCGACGACCCGCGCTTCATCGACTGGAAGGTGGTGGCGCGAAGCGACCGGGTCTTCATCAAGAAGTTCGAGGACGAGACCAATCTCCGCTGCACCCTGCTGGTCGATCAGAGCCAGTCGATGGGCTACGGATCGAAGGGCTACAGCAAGGCCGACTACGCCGCGACCCTGGCGGCCACCCTGGCTTACTTCCTCATGGAACAGGGCGACGCCGTGGGCCTGGCCACCTTCGATGAGAAGCCGGACCAGGCCATTCCCGCCCGCAACCGTCCCGGACACCTCCGCCGGCTCATGGTGCGGCTGGAGCAGGCGCCCCGCGGCAGCGGCACCGATCTGATCGCCCCGCTCCGCGCCATCTCCGAGTTGATCACCCGCCGCGGCGTCTTCGTGCTGATCTCTGACCTGCTCGCGCCGATCGACGATCTGGAAAAGCATCTCGGCTACCTCGCCGCCGCGGGGCACGACCTCGTGATCTTTCACACCCTCGACCGGGCCGAGCTGGAGTTCACCTTCGACAAGGCGACCCACTTCCGCGATCGCGAGACCGGCCGCGATCTCTACATCGACCCCGATGTGGCCCGGGCCGGTTATCTCAAGAAACTGAACGCCCACCTCGACGCCCTGCGCGGCCTCTGCGAGCGCAACCGCATCGATTACCGGCTCCTTCCCACCGACCAGCCCATGGAACTGGCCCTTTTCGACTTTGTCCGCAGCCGCAAGGACTCCGGCGTCGCACCAGCGCGCGCGGTCAACCGATCCAACAGGGTCTGATCGCCGATGCAACAGGGTCTGATCGGAACGCGAGATGCCGCTGAAAACTGAGAACTGGCCACCGTAAACTTTCCCCCTCCCGTGTCCTTCCTCTTTCCCCTCTACCTCCTCGGCGCGCTGGCGATCGGCATCCCGATCCTGCTGCACCTGCGGCGGCGTCCGCCCAAGGAGCATGTGGAGTTCAGTTCCCTGATGTTCCTGGAGAAAACGCCGGAGCGCCTCACCCAGCGGACGCGGCTGGAGCGCTGGCTGCTGCTGGCGCTGCGCTGTCTGGCGCTCTTATTGCTGGCAGGGATGTTCGGCCGCCCTTTCCTGCGCAGCGCGACGGTCGCGCCCGAGGCCGGGGCTGGCGAGCGGGTGCTCGTCCTGATCGATGCCAGCGCCTCGATGCGCCGGGGCGACCTCTGGACCCGGGCCACTGCCGAGGCGGAAAAGGCCCTGCGCGACACCGCCGTGACCGACGACGTGGCCGTGGCCCTGTTCGACGAGCGGCTCCGCGTGCTGCGTGACTTTGCCTCGCTGGCCAATCTGCCGGGCGGGGCACGGGCCGAGTCCTTTCGTCAGGCGCTCGAAGCGGGCGGCATCGCGGGTCCGGGCTGGCTTTCCACGAAAATGGGCGACGCCCTGACCGAGGCCGCCGAGACGATCGCCGACGCCGCGGCGGGGCGCGAATTGGAGGAGCAGTCGGTCGTGCTGATCAGCGATTTCCAGGAGGGCGCCGACAACGACTCGCTGAACCGCTTTGCCTGGCCCGAGGAAATCGCGGTGCGGCCGGTATCCGTGGCCGGTGACGACGATCCGGGGAATCTCGCTCTCCACCTTGTGGCCGCCGGAGCCGAGGACCCCGAGGCCGAAGCCGTCGCAGGCGATCCGGCCGCCGCTGGCGACGCGTCCCGACCGGCCCGCCGGCGGGTGCGGCTGACCAATGGCCGCGACGCGGAGGCGGAGACCTTTTCCCTAGCCTGGCAGGGCGCCCCGGAGTCCAAGATTGAAGGCATTCTCCCCGCCGGCGCGAGCCGGGTGATGCCGGTGCCGCCGCGGCCGGACGAGACGGTGGACGGGGTGCTGGAGATCTCCGGAGACGGGGCGGCCTTCGACAACCGCGTCTATCTGGCCCGCGCCCAGCCCCGGCCGGTGGACATCCTCTACCTCGCGGGCGAAGCCAAGCCCGACGACGTGGGCTCGCCCCTGTTTTACCTGAGCCGGGCGATGCACCGCACCGCGGCGATCGATCCCTCGGTGGCGGCGCTGACCTTTGCGTCACTCGACAGTCAACCCGACCGGCTGAAGGCGACCCAGGTGGCGGTGGTCCGCTGCGACGCGTCCCTGCCCGACGCGACGGCGTCGGCTTTGGGGGGCTTTGCCCGGGCCGGCGGTCTGGTGGTGGCGATCGCGAATGAAGGGGCCACCGCAGCGGCGCTACGGCAGATCACGGGCATCACGGAGCTGGACCTGCGCGAGGCTGAGGTGCGTGATTATGCGATGCTGGCCGGGCTCGACTTTCAGCACCCCATCCTGGCACCCTTCGCCCAGGCCCAGATCCGCGATTTCACCAAGATCCACACGTGGCGGCACCGGGAATTGATCCTCCCCGAGGCGGTGGCGGACCGCGCCCGCGTCATCGCCCGCTACGACGGCGGCACGCCCGCCTGGCTCGAGATCCCGGTTGAGGCGGGCCGGGTATTCCTGTTTCTCTCCGGCTGGGAGCCGCGGGAAAGCCAGCTCGCCCTGTCGTCGAAGTTCGTGCCCCTCCTCTACGCGATGCTGGCGCAGGCCGGCTTCTCGGCTGTAGCTGAGCCGACGCGTTATGTGGGACAGCCGCTCCCGCTGCCTGCCGGCGAGACGGAGCTGTCGGTGACCCGACCGGACGGCTCGGTTGTGAAGCCGGAAACCGGCGCGACCAGTTTTTCCGGCACCGAGGCACCCGGCTTTTACACAGTGGCCTCGCGGGACGCACTCGGGCAGGCCCAAAGCCGGGTCCACGCCATCAATCTGACGCCGGCGGAAAGCCGCACCGAACTCACCGATCCCGCGGTGGTGCTGGGCGACTTCGGAGTGCGGCTGGCGAGCGCCGCGGCCGAGGCGGACGTACCGGCCATTGCGAACGAATCGCAGCAGCGCCGTATCGAGGCCGAAGAAAAAGAGTCCGGCCAGAAGCTGTGGAAATGGTTCGTCGTGGCCGCCCTGGCGATCCTGCTCCTGGAGACGCTGGTGGCCGGACGCCGCCGACGCGTGGCGGAGGAGGCTCCGGCGGTGGCGTGACCGGGCGCGTGCGATGGCGCCGGTGAGCCTTCAGGATTTGCGAATGGCGTCCCAGGTCAGGTCGAAACGCGCCAGGTACTTTTTTAAGCGGTCGGCGTCGTTGGTGACCCGCCGTTTGGTCCGCGACACGGCGAACAAGGTCCGTCCGGCTTCCGACAGGGTGCGGCTTTCACGACAGACGGAGATGGTGTAGTCGAGCTGCGCGAGATCGAAGGGATCGATCGCGGCTCGTTGCCCGGCAGACAGCGGGCCGCCTGGCTTTTGAGGTTCCTCCGGGTCGCGCCAGCTTTCCTGTAGCCGGGCAATCTCGGCGGCCACGCAAGCCTCCGTGATGCGGCCTTTCGGAGCCAGGGTGGCCAGGCGTGTCACGGCGGCATTGAGGTCGCGAAAATTCGCGCTCCACCTGGCCTCCGGTCCTCGGGCAAACCGCAGGAATGCCTCCCGCGCCTCTTTCTGAAACCGCACCCGCCGGCGGTGACTGGCAGCGAAGCGCTCCAACTCGAAATCCACATTGGCAGCGAGATCCTCGCGTCGCTCAGCCAGGCTGGGCAGGCTGAAGGTCCAGAGGTTGATGCGCGCCAGGAGATCGTCGCGGAAACGACCGGACGCGACCTCGCGACGAAGATCGCGATTGGTGCCAGCGATGAGCTGGAAATCGCTCCGCACCGGCTTGTCGCCTCCTAGGGGGAGAAAGCTCTTGTCCTCCAAGGCTCGCAGCAGCATGGCCTGCTCATCGAGGCCGAGTTCGCCGATCTCATCGAGAAAGATCAATCCGTCGTCCGCCTGTTTCAGGAGGCCCGGCCGTTCGGACTGCGCACCGGTGAAAGCCCCGCGTTTGTGGCCGAAAAGGGCCGACATGGCCTGGTCACCGCGCAGGGTGGCACAGTTCACCTCGACGAATTCGCCAGCCAGTCCCGCCCGGGTACGGCGCAAATCGTAAATCCGGCCAGCGAGCATCGACTTGCCGGCTCCGGTCGGTCCGGTCAGCAGGATCGGCGCGCGCGAACGCACCGCCACCAATTCAATCTGCCCGATCAATTCGTTGAAGGCGCGATTTCGGGTCGTGATGCCGCCCTTCAGCAGGTCGAGGGTGCGCTCCTGTTCCTGAGCGAATCGGGTGGCGAGCCGCTCGTACTTCGACAGGTCCAGATCGATGATTTCGTAGCGACCAGCCGGATTCGAATCCCGCCCTCTGTGGGACGCGGGAGCGGTCTGCAACAGCCGGCCCGGCACGAATCGGGCCTCGTTGAGCAGAAACCAGCAGATCTGGCCCACATGGGTTCCGGTGGTGAGGTGGATCAGGTAATCCTCGTCGTCGGGCGCGAAGGGATAGGATCTGACGAAATCGTAGAGCTGCTCATAGACCTCCTGAAAATCCCAGGGATCACGGAGCGGAAACAGATGCGCTCGCACCTCGGTCTCGGGCGACACCTGCCTAACATCCGAAATAATCATGTCGGCAAGGTCAACGAACTTCGGATCGACGAGCAGTTCCAGCCGCGCCACCAGCAAGTCCTCCTGCTGGCACAGACCCACGGTGGGACGCCATTTCGACCACCGGTCCCGTTCCTGGTGGCGATCGAGCGTGGTGCCGAGAAATCCGAGAACAACGAGGGGCTTCTTCATTTTTCCCGGCCACGATAGCAAGACTCGCTAAAAAGATAAATTTGTATTTTCTCGGCTACATTTATCGCCATTTCATCCGGCAGAGTGGCTGCGCAAATTACGGCAGGATGAATTTTCTTTCCCCTTCCCGTATGGCTTCCAGGCTCATCGGACCACTCGACCGACATTCCTGGCACGATTTTGGCCTTTATCAGCGGATCATGAGCCAAGTTACTGAAAACAACCCTGCCACCACCATGCACCAGTCCCGATTCCACATCACAGGCGAAGCCGAGGCATTTTTGCCGATGCGCGCCAGCGAAGGCAAGCCGATCACGGTGATCGGTACGGAGGCGATCCGGGCGACCTTCGATCCCGCCTGCATCGAGCAGGCGCTGAATTCCCGCGGCGCCCCTGGCGTGACTGATCTGGTGCTGAATCCCGACGCGCACTCCGGATACGGCGCACCCGTGGGCTGCGTGATGGTGTCGCCCACGCACATCTATCCCGGCCCGGTCGGGGTGGACATCAAATGCTCGATGTCGCTGCTGCAGATGGACATCCCGGCCGATGAGATCGCGGACCAGCGCGTACGCCGTCGCCTGATCGAGGCCATTGTGGAGCGGACGCCGACCGGCGCGGGCCGTGGCCAGCGCGAGGCAAGAAAATCGCGACGTGTGTCGGCGGATCTCGGTGCGCAGATCTGCGCGGAGGGCGCGAGCCACGCCATCTGCGAGGCTCTCGGCATCCCGCCCGAGTGGGCGGAGCGCTGCGAGGACCATGCCCATTTCGGCCACGACGGGAATGTCTCCACTCTCCACGAGCGGCTCGAGCGACTGCGGGCATTCAATGCATTTCCCAACTTCGAGAGCAAAATGCTGCAACTCGGCTCCTACGGCGGCGGCAATCACTTCGGCGAGTGCGAAGTCGTGGAGCTGTCCAGCGACCCCTCCCTGCGCCACACGGCAGAAGTGTTCGGCCTCGCAGATGGTCGGGTGGCTTTCCTGAGCCACTGCGGTTCCCGCGGATTCGGCAACATGCTCGCCCAGCGGCAGTTCAAGACGCTGGAAGGTCACTTCCGCGCCTGGAACCTGCCGTTTCCGGCCGGCGACCGCCAGCTCGTGTACGCGCCGCTCGGCTCGCCCGAGGCGGACGCCTACCTGGACGACATGGCCCTGGGGGCGAACTTCGCCACGGTGAACCACCTGTTGATCAACGCCCTGGTGCTGGAGGCGTTTCAGGAAGTGCTGCCCGGCACGACCGGCCGGCTGGTGTATTTCATCAGCCACAACATCGCGCGTCTCGAAGAGGTCGATGGACAGCAGGCCTGGGTACACCGCAAGGGCGCCACGCGCGCCTTTCCCGGCGGACATCAGGCGCTGAAGGACACGCCCTTCGCCGAGACCGGCCACCCCATCCTGCTGCCTGGTAATCCACGCGACGGCTCCGTGGTGATGGTGGCGCAGCCCGGCGCCGCCAAAAGCCGATACAGTGTCAACCACGGCGCCGGTCGCTGCATGGGACGCAAGGCTGCCGCGCGGGCACTCGATCAAAAGGCCGTCGATGCCGATTTCCACGCCCATGACATCCTGTTCAATGCCCGCCAGTATCCCATCGACGAGGCTCCCAACGCCTACAAGGATTTCGCAGAAGTCCTCCGCAGCGTCGAGTCCGCCGGTCTGGCCAGACAGGTGTGCAAACTGAAGGCCCGCTTCGTCATCAAAGACGCCGCCGAAGCCGACGACTGATCGTAGCCCCCACCAACCGTGCCATGACATCGATCCTCACCCTCTGCGGAGAGCATGGCGGCGGCCAGCTCCTGCGTTCGGCGCTGGCCCTGTCGCTGATCACCGGCCAGGCCTTCCGCATGACGGGCATCCGCGGCCAGCGCCCGAAGCCCGGCCTGATGCGGCAACATCTCACCTGCGTGAAGGCCGCGGCCGGGATCGGTGGCGCCGGCGTCGAGGGGGCGGAGATCGGCTCCACCGAACTGCTGTTCTCTCCGGGAGCGGTGGTCGGGGGCGACTTTTCCTTTGCCATCGGGTCCGGGGGCAGCACCACTCTGGTCCTGCAGACCCTGCTGCCGGCGCTGCTCCATGCCGCCTGCCCCAGCACGCTGCGCATCGAAGGCGGCACGCACAATCCTTTCGCACCGCCGTTCGAGTTCATCCGGCATTGCTACCTACCCGTACTGGGGAAGATGGGGGTCCATGCGGAGGTCACTTTGGAACGGCCTGGATTCATGCAGGCGGGCGGTGGTATGCTCACCGCCTCGATTGTGCCTGTGAAGAAATGGCGAAAGCTCCATCTGACCGAACGCGGCGAGGCCGTGGAGACCTTCGGTCGCGTGATGCAGGCCCACCTTTCCAACGACATTGCCCGGCGTGGGATCGCCACCGCCTCGCGTGTACTCAACTGGCCCGAGGATCGCTTCGAAATCCACGACGCGACCGACAGCGCCGGCCCCGGCGGCATCATCCTGCTCGGCGCCCGGTTCGCGAATGTCTGTGAGATCAGCAGCGGCGTCGCCCAGATGGGAAAGTCCGTCGAGTCGATCGCCTCCGGTGCCGCGAAAGGGCTGCGCGGCTACCTCGCCTCCTCAGCTCCGATCGGAGCCCATCTCGCCGATCAACTCCTGTTGCCCATGGCTCTGGCCGGTGGCGGCGAAATCCATACCCTCGCCATCACCCACCACACCCGCACCAACATCGCCCTGATCGAGCAGTTCCTTCCCGTGAATTTCACCGTGGAAGACCTCGGCCAGGGCGTGAAGGCGGTGCGATGCGACGAACGCTAAGCGTGCGGCATCACTCGATCACCTCGGGCCACTCCGTGTGGAAGTATTCGCCCTCGGGCTTGTCGGTGCGCTCGTAGGTGTGCGCTCCGAAGAAGTCGCGCTGGGCCTGCAGCAGGTTCGCAGGCAGGCGGGCGGCCCGGTAACTGTCGTAGTAGCCCAGCGACGCGCTGAAGGCCGGGATCGGGATGCCGTTGGTCACGCCGAGCGCGACGATCTCGCGCCAGTCGGCCTGGTTGCGATTCAGGATGTCCTTGAAGAAGGGGTCGAGCATCAGGTTGGTCAGGTCCGGGTTGCGCTCGTAGGCCTCGGTGATGCGGTTGAGGAAACGCGCCCGGATGATGCAGCCGCCGCGCCAGATGCGGGCGATCGCACCGAGATTGAGACCCCAGTCGTGGGCGGCGCCAACCTTTTTGATCAGGTCGAGACCCTGGGCGTAGCTGATGATCTTCGACGCGTAGAGGGCATCGTGGACTTTCTTCACCAAAACATCTTTCGGCAGGACGATGTGCGGGGTCGGGCCGGCGAACTCGCTCGCGGCGACGAGGCGCTGATTGCGCAGCGAGCTGAGGATGCGGGCCTCGACGGCGGCATTGATGGTGGAAATGACGACGGTATTGTCCGCGGCATTCATCACCGTCCAGCGGCCGGTGCCTTTTTGGCCGGCTTTGTCGAGGATGAGTTCGACGACGGCTTCGCCCGTCTCGGGATCGCGGATGGTGAAAATCTTGCTGGTGATCTGGATGAGGTAACTCTCGAGGTCGCCGCGGTTCCACTCATCGAAGATGGCGGCCATCTCGTCGGTGGTGAAGCCGGCGGTCTTAAAGATCTGATAGGCCTCGCAGATGAGCTGCATGTCGCCGTACTCGATGCCGTTGTGCACCATCTTCACGTAGTGGCCGGCGCCGCCGGTGCCGATGTGGGTCACGCAGGGATCGCCATTGACCTTGGCGGCGATGCTTTCGAAAATCGGCTTGATGAGTTCCCAACTGCTCGCCGGGCCGCCGGGCATGATGGCGGGGCCTTTGCGGGCGCCTTCTTCGCCACCGGACACGCCCGTACCGATATAGAGCAGGCCCTTGGCTTCCAGCTCTTTCGAGCGGCGCTCGGTGTGGATGAAATAGGTGTTGCCGCCGTCGATGATCAGGTCGCCGGGCTCCAGCAGCGGGACCAGGGAGTCGATCACCGCGTCCACCGCGTCGCGGTCGGCGGGATTGGCGCCGGCTTTTGACTGGACGAGCATCATGATCTTGCGCGGACGCTCGATGCTGGCGACGAAATCCTCCAGAGTGGTGGCGCCGTAGAGATTTTTGCCGGCATTGTCGGCGATGAATTGCTCCGTCACCGAACCGGTGCGGTTGTAGACGGAGACACGAAATCCGCGGCTCTCGATGTTCAAAACCAGGTTCTGCCCCATCACGGCGAGGCCGATCAATCCGAAATCACTCTTGCTCATGCGCGTGCTTGTAGAAAAATGCGCCGCACCCTACGCGTAAAACCGGAATGGAAAAGCCCCAATTCATCACATCGATCGGCGAGATGCCGGACGCGGAGTTCGAGGCCGGACTGGAGCCCTCCAGCCGGCACGGGGCCGATCTGCGCTTTCACGGCGTGGTGCGGGACCTCGAGGAGGGGCGTCCCATCCTGGGCATCGACTACTCGGCCTACCGCCCGATGGCGGACCGCGAGTTGGAAGCCATCGTCCACGCGATGCTGGCCGAACAGCCGGAGCACCGGGTGGCGATCCATCATCGGACCGGCTTCGTGGCGGCCGGGGAGGCCAGTCTCTTGATTCGCGTCCAGACGGCCCACAGTGCGGCGGCGTTCGAGATCTGCCGGGAATACCTGCGCCGGATCAAAGCCACCGTGCCAGTGTGGAAGCGGCCGGTGTTTGTCGAGGACTGAGCCGGCGGGGTGCGATCAGACCCTGTTTGATCGGAGATGAGACCGGGTCTGATCGAAAATCGGGAAGATGGCTCAGGCGCCGGGATGGGATGACCCCTTGTCTTCACGGACGATGCGGCCACCGAGGGACAGGATGCGGGCGTTGGCTTTGGCATCTTCGGCGGGGCCGATTTGGCCATCCTGGACATACATCTGGGACAGAGCGGTCCAGGCGAGGAGATCGTTCGGACGCAGGGTGGTGGCCTGGAGGGCGGCGCCGATGGCTTCGCGGAGGTGGCCGGTCTTCATCAGCGCCATGCCGAGGGCGTGCCAGCCATCGAAAAAGCCGGGATCGAGAGCGACGCAACGCCGATATTTTTCGACCGCAGCCTCCAAATCGCCGAGGGCGAGGTCGCCATTGGCGTCGTCGAAAAGCTCTTCGACGCCGTCAGCGGGTTCGGCCGGTGGCGTCGCGCCAGTCATGGGAAATCTGGGGAAAGCGGCCGCAGCCGGTCAGCTTTCCGCGGGCGCGTCACCGGCGGGAGCGGGCACGGGAGCCTCGGGCTCCTGGGAGGCAACGGATCCGGCGCGGGAGACGCCGGCTTCGCGGCGGCGCTTGTCGAACCACGCCTGATAGATCGCCCGGCGATAGTCGCCAGCGGCGCTGATGCGCAGGGACGACTTGCGGCTATCGGCATCGGGGCTTTCGACGAGTTCCACTTTGTCCACGACGAGGAACCGGTAGCCTTTCCCGAGCGGCAGAGGCAGGACATCGCTGACCGAGCCCTTCTTCGTGCCGAGGGCGGCGGCGACGAGGGTGTCGGCGCCTTCGATCTTGGCCGGCGGCTCGCTCTGGGAGAAGGGCGGGAGGGGCTTGAGTTCGACGCCGGCAGCCTTGGCGGCTTCGGCGGCGGGTTTGCCGGCCTCGAGCGCCTCGAGGATTTTGGCCCGCGCGGCGGTGGCGGCTTCGTTGACGAGGAGGTTGGCCTTTTGGTTGGTCAGGGCGGTCTTGATCTGCTCCCTGGCTTCGTCCAGCGTCAGGCCGACGGGTTTCACGACCTGGGTGAGCTTGAAGAGCAGGTAGCCACCCTCCGGCAGGGGGAAAGGCACGCTGACGGCGACGCCGGCCTCGATGCTGCGGGCGCCACTGAACAGGTCGTCGAGCAGTTCGGTCTTGTCCTTCAGCGACTCGGGCGGGGAGACTTTGGCGAAGGCGGGGACTTCCTCGACGGTGATGGGAAACTTGTTGGCGGGATCGGCGGAAAGGCCTTTGGCGAGTTCGGCGAACCGGCTTTCGTCCTCGGCGAGCTGGGCATAGATCTCGTTGACGCGGTTGTTGAAGTCGAGGCGCTGCTGGGCCTTGGCTTCGTTGGTCATGCCTTCGGCCTCGGCGGGCGGGGCAAACTTGATCAGGGTCAGGCCGCGCTTCTCGTCGGTGAGGAGGTTGTCCTTGTTTTCGTCGTAGTATTTCTGGATGTCGGCGTCGGTGACGGTGGCCTTGTCGCGATAGGCGTCGATGGACAGCTCGGCGAGGGAGGCGGTGAACTGCTGGTACTGCCGGGTGTAGGACTTCTCCAGTTCCACCGGCACGGGGGCATTGCCGGCCTCGAGGAGGTCGCCGAGCTTGCGCCAGCAGAGGTAGTCCTTGCCGAGCTGGACGAGGTCAGCCTTGGTGAGGCCACGGGGGGCGAGGATGTTTTGCTCCAGGATCTCGTCGTTGATCATCGTCTGGATCGAGAAAATCGGAGCGGTGCGGATGGCTTCCTTGGCTTCCTCGTCGGTGGGCTCGATGCCGAGGCGCTCGGCTTCGCGGCGGAGGATGATGAGGTTGGTGACGAAATCGGTGGGATCGCTGTCCAGTCGGTTTTCGCCAAACAGGGAACCGGCGAACTCGATGAGGAGGAGATTCCGCGAAATTTCAAAGTAGGAAACGAGGCGGCGGATTTCCTGTTCGCGGTAGCAGCGACCGTAGACCTTGATGGGGCAGGCGGGGCCGACGGTGCCGCCACGGGTGTCGTAATCGGTCGAGAAGAAGGCCAAGCCGGCGAAGAGGGCGACCAGCACGACCAGCACCAGGAATTTGGCTTTGACGAAGTGGGAGAGCATGCGTTCCGAAAACGATGAGGGTGGAAAAAAGACTCGCGAAGTTTCCCGCCGGGGAGCGGGCGCAAAAGGACGGGAAGGTAGGGAAAGCGGACGCGACCGGCAACCCCTTTTTCTGTCACTGTTTGGCGGCGGGTGCGGTCACGTTCCCCTGATGGGTCACCGATGGCAGGATGATCCGCCGCGATCCCCTGATCGCGGAATCGGGGTGCGGCTTTTTCAGGTTGCGCCCCTGAGGGGTCGACACTATTGATACTGGGTCTTAATACACGACCGTCGACGAAAATCATGAATCTGGTCTCCGAATTGCTCGCTCCGCCCGTGACAAAGGCGGACCCCCAGGCTGATCCGCTGATCTGCCATTGCTTTCGAGTCACGGAGTCGGCCATCAAGCGGGCGATCCATGTGTTTCAGGCGGTCGAGGTGGAAGCCGTGATGGAGATCACCCAGGCGGGCGGCGGATGCCGCGCCTGCCACTGCCGGATCGACCGGCTGATCGAGGGGAAGCCGGCAGAGTGTGGGCGCCTGTGCCAGTTGCTCGGCCAATGCAGCCACCAAGCGGCAGCCCAGAGCCCGGCTGCGATCCGGATGACAGCCTGATCGGCGGGCGGACCCATTTGTCACCATTCGCCAAAAAGGGCGGATCGTTTTGTTGGCAGATTGGCCGGTAGCGGGCACCTTGCGACGGTTACGGACGTATTTTTTATCTCAACCACTCACACCCAAGCCACACCCCATGAAAGGAAACCAGGAAGTCATCGACGCCCTCAACGCCGGCCTGACCATCGAGCTGACCGCGATCAATCTCTACTTCATCAGCGCCAAAATGTGCGAAAACTGGGGCCTGAAGCGGCTGGGCAAGCATTTCTATGACGAATCGATCGAGGAAATGAAGCACGCCGAGGAGGTGATCGACCGCATCCTCTATCTCGACGGCGTGCCGGAAATCGCCCGCTACGACACGATCAAGGTCGGTCAGAACCCTCTCGACATGATCCAGAACAGCCTGGAACTGGAAACGAAGGGTGTGGCCACCTACAACGCGGCCATCCAGCTCTGTCTGGAAAAGATGGACGCCGGCAGCCGCGACCTGATGGAGCGGATGGTGGTCGAGTCCGAACACAGCATCGACTGGGCGGAAGCCCAGATCGACCTGATCCGTCTGACCGGCATGGAGAACTATCTCGCCCAGCAGATCGGAGAAGCCGAGGGCCACTGACAGCCCTCCTCCCAGTGACGGATTTCAGGCTTTCCGCAGCAGGATCGCCTCGGTATCGAAGGCGCCGGTGAGGACATCGCTCAGCACGACGATGGCATCGCCGGCGGAGACATCTCCCCTTTGGCGCAGGATCTCGACGGCTTGGTGGATGGTCTCCTCGGGCCGCTCGGAAAAAGTCATGAGGTGACCGGTCACGGCACGGTTCAGGCTGAGGGCCCGGCAGACGCGCTCGTCCGGGCAGAAGGCGTGGATCGGTGAGTGCACCGGCCGCTGGTGCGTCAGGTAGTCCGCCAGCACCCCGCGGGCGGTGAAAACGACGATTTTTGACCCGGGCAGCGAGTCCGCGAGCACCACGGCGGCTTTGACCGTCCGGTGTTTCTCGGTCGGCAACTCGATCTGGTCGCAGAAACGGGCACCCGGCTCCCGCTCCATGCGGCGCGCGATGCGGTCGAGCATTTCCACACATTTCACGGGATACTCACCGACGCTGGTCTCGCCACTGAGCATGACGGCGTCGGCCTGCTCGTAGATGGCATTGGCGACGTCGGTGACTTCCGCGCGGGTGGGCACGGGATTGCCGATCATCGACTCCAGCATGTGGGTGGCGACGATGACTTTTCGGCCGACGCGGGCGCATTCGCTGACGATGGCCCGCTGGACGACGGGCAATTCCTCCACATGCACCTCGATGCCGAGGTCGCCCCGTGCGACCATCACGGCGTCGGCGGCTTCGACGATGCCGCGGAGGTGTTTTACGGCTTCTTGATCCTCGATCTTGGCCACGATGCGGGCGGCGGAGCCATGACGGGCGAGTTCCTCCCGCAGATCACCGATGTGCGCGGCATCGCGAACGAAACTGATGGCCACGTAATCCGCATCGACAGCCGCCGCCAGGGCAATGTCGGCGCGGTCCTTATCGGTGAGCGAGGGCAGGTTCACCCGTACGCCGGGCAGATTGATGTGCCGCCGGGAGCCCATGGCGCCCTCGGTGAGTGCCCGACCGATCAATCGCCCGGTCTCGCGGCGGATGATCTCGAAATGCAACACGCCATTGTCCACCAGCAGGGTGTCGCCCACGGACACATCGTCGGCCAGGCCGGTGTAGTTGGTCTCGGTGGACAGAGCCAGCCCGGCCGGCAGCCCGGCATTGCGGAACTCCACCTCGTCGCCGGGAACAATGGACAGCTTTTCTGGCAGGTCGCCGGTGCGGATGGACGGCCCCTGCAAATCGACCAGCACGGCCACCCGCCGGCCTGCCGAGGCGCTCTCCGCCCGCACCCGGTCGACCACGGTCCGCACCCAGTCATGCCGGGCATGGCTCATGTTCAGTCGGACGACATTCACCCCGGCCCCGATGAGCATTCGGATGCCATCGGCGGTTTCAGTGGCGGGCCCGAGAGTGGCGATGATTTTGGTCTTGCGGGTCATGACGCGAGCGGCGGGAATCAGGAAGAGACGGCGAAAAATCGATCAGGCCACGCCGAGGAGGTTTTTCAGCAGCGCAAAATCCCGCGCCGTCGCCTCCAGCACGCGGGGCGTCACCGCCGGGTCGTCGTGGTCGAGATATTCGATGTGCAGGCTGACGGGGCCGGTGAAGCCGCTGTCCTTGACCAGTTCGTAGAAGCCGCGGTCCACGCCACCCTCGCCGAGCGGGGCGATCACGGGCTTCTGATCCTCGCCCCAGCGGGGTTCCTTCACGTAAACCGAGTCGAGCCGGTCGCGCACCAGTGCCCAGTGCAGCGGCCAGCATTTGGAGCCCTCGATGGTGGCATGTCCGATGTCGAAGGCGACGCCTACCTCGGACGGATCGAATTCGCTGAGCAGTTCGGCCAGGTCCCACACCGGCGCGCCGAAGTAGGTCTTGCCCGAGTGATTTTGATAAACCGGTTTGATGCCGATCTCCTTGCAGAGGGCGACCAAGTCCCGCAGCCGCGGGCGGAACTCATCGAGCTGGGGCAGGATGGGTCGGGCGAGGTCGTAGGTGTAGTAGAGCATCCGGAAACGCTTCACCCCGAGCTTGGCGGCCGTGCGCAGCACGGTTTCGGTGTGCTGTTCAGCGCTCACTTCGTTGATGCCCGACGTGAGGATGGTCATTTCCAACCCTTCTTTTTTGAGCGCTTCGATGAACTTCGGCAGGTCCTCCTCCACCCGCTCGGGCAGCACTTGGCCGCGCGGCCGGACCGGTGCCTCGACGCCGGCAAAGCCGAGTTTGGCGATGGCGCGGGCAGTCTCCTCGAAGCTGAGGTGCTGGATCACCTTGGTGAAGGTGCAGAACGTGTAGCGCCCGCCCTCGCCGGCGGCGGAGGCGGATGGAGCGGCGCCCAGCGCGGGAATCGAAGCGGCGGCAGCGGAAAGCGACTGTTTCAGGAAATGGCGGCGTTGCATGGCCCGGCAGCGTATCCGGTCTTGCTCCGGCGGACAAGTCTGGGGATACTGCCGACATGCGGCACCACTTTTCACCCTCACCGACGTTTCCGATCGCCGCCGCGGTCGGGCTGGGGCTGCTCGCCTCCCTCCTGTTTCCCATGAAAGCCAGCAGCCAGATCAGTATCGGAGGCGGCTCGACCATCTCTTCAGGCGGCTGGTCGCTGACCGGCACCGATCCGATCGAGATCCGGTGGGCGGGCGAAGTGGTGACGGTCTACCAGACATCGGCGAGCCTGCCGAAGCCCTTTTTCTATCCGCTGATCGGTCCCACCGGCGAAAACGTAACCCGTCACTACCCGATGAAGGAAGGCGTGGCTCATGAGGCCACCGACCACCTCCACCACCGCTCGCTGTGGTTTGGCATCGGCAGCGTCAATGGCCTCGATTTCTGGCACGAGCCGGGCAGCCAGGGGAAGGAAGGCACGAAATTTGGCCGCACCGTCCACACCGGCCTCAGCAGCACCCAGATCAAAGGCCAGGAAAAAGCCATCGTCCTCAAGACCGGCACCGACTGGCTCGATCACCAGACCGGGGCCAAAATCTGTCAGGACCGTCGCACCATTCGTCTGGAATGCCGCGACGATGGGGGCTTTGCCCTCGATTTCACGGTCACCCTCGAAGCCAGTGAAGGCGACGTGACCCTGCGCGACACCGAGGAGTGCGGGCTGGCCATCCGCATGATGCCCTCCCTGCAACTCGAAGGTCCCGCCGCCAAGGGTGCCGCCCGCAACAGTGAAGGCGTGACCGGCCGGGACGTGTGGGGACGCCGGGCTCGCTGGGTCTCCTACGATGGCGAGGATTCCCAGGGGCGGGCGCTCGGTATTGCGCTCTTTGATCATCCCACCAGCTTCCGGCATCCCACGTGGTGGCATGCCCGGCACTACGGCCTCTGTTCGAGCGGCCCCTTTGGCCAAGGACACTTCGAAAAGGACGCCCCGAAGACAGCCGGCGACCACCTCATCCGCCAGGGCGACAGCCTGACCCTGCGCTACCGCGTGCTCATCCACGCCGGCAAGGCCGACGCGGGCAAACTGGAGGAAGAGTTTCGGGTGTTTGCCGATACGAAGTAAGGGAGATGAAGGATTTCCGCCCGGGTTTTCGGCTGTCCCTGCTGGACGCGATCGTCCTGGCGGTGGGAGGCACCGCGGCGGCATTTGCCTATCCGATGCTTCCCGAAGCGGCGTTTCTGACCGTTTTCGTCGTGGGGCACTTCTTTCTTTTCTGCAATGTTTTCCGCATTGGGAGAAAATCGGAGTTGTACTGGGCCGGCACGTTCATTGCCTCGGCGGGCTCTACCATCGTGTTTGGGATGCCTGGTTGGATCATCGTCGCAGCTTTCTCACTCGGCCTGGCCGCCTGTTTCATCGGGTGGGAAATGCGTCTCCCCTCCTATCACGGCATTGGCTGGCGGCGGCTCAATCCGGGGCTGGAAGAGTGGTGGCGGCGCCAGTCGGACGAGTCGGCAACACAGCAATGACTCTTGCAGGGACGGGCCCTTCGTTGGAGCATTGAGCCGGACTCACTCATTTTCCCACTCATCATCATGCCCATCATCCCCCCCGACTGGCGGCCCGTCGCTTTCAAGGAATGGCAGGTCGTCTGCGATGCCCTCGAAAGTGGTGAACAAGCCATCATCCTCCGCAAAGGCGGCATTTCCGAAGGCAAGCTCGGCTTCCAATGGCTCCACGAGCGCTTTTTCCTGTTCCCCACCTTTTTCCACGAGCAGGTCGAGCAAGTGAAACCCGATGCCGCCGACCAGCCGCGCAGCTTCCGCCCTCAACGGGCCGGGGGCGAGGAAATCGAGATCCGGCTTTTCGCCGAAACGATCGAGACCAGCCGTCTGACCGATTGGGAAGCGATCACCGCCCTGGCTCCGGAGCACATCTGGACGGAGCAGACCATCCGCGAGCGCTACGAGTGGGGCGACGAGGAATTCGGCATCAGCCTGGCCCGTCTGCGCATTTATCGCCTGCCGGAACCGTGGGTGCTGCGCGACCGGGCCGGATTTGGCGGCTGCCGCTCGTGGATCGGTCTCCCAGCCGACGAGCACTCCGACCTCCCGGGCCTGCTCGCCACCGCCGTGCCGGTCACGACCTGATCGATCGCCAGGCGCCTCACTCGGTCACCGCGTAGCACATCAGCTTCTCCTGTTCGCGCAGGTAGAGCCGGCCATCGACCACCACGGGGTGGGCCCAGCTTTTGCCTTTCTGAAAGGCGGGCTTGAACTGACCCTTCAGGTTGTAGCCCTTGGTGGTGGCCTCGATCAGCGCCACCACGCCGTCCTCGTAGCGGAAAATCAGGTCGCTGCCCGCCATCAGGATCGCCGCGGAACCCGATCCGGGACCGCGCTGGTCGCCACCCCACACGATCTTGCCGCTGGCCAACTCCACGCAGACGGGAAAGCCGTTGTTGTGCGCGTGGCCCATGTAAACGTGGCCGTCCTTCAGGATCATCCCGCCATGGTGATTCTGCAGCACTTTGCCATCGAGGAAATACTGCTCCTCGGCCTTCACTCCGTCGCCGTCCTTGACCAATTTCAGCAGCGCCGAGCCCGTGCCATAGCCGGTCGAGCAAAACACGTAGTCATCCTGCACCAGTGGCGTCGGGATGTTCGCTGTGCCGTTGGCCACGTTGTTGTAATGCCACAGCGGCTTCCCGTCCTCGGCCCGCACGCCAACCGCCCCACGGCCGGTGACCTGCACGTATTGCTTCACCCCGGCGCCCTGGGAGATCACGATCGACGAATAGCCGGCGCCATCCTTGCCCTTCTTCCCCGCCTCGGCCGGGGCCGGCGCGCGCCAGATTTCCGCTCCGGTCTTCTTGTCGAGGGCCACCATCATCGCCTCCGCCCCGCCGGGCGTGCAGATGAGACGGTCACCATCGATGAGCGGGGACTCGCTGAAGCCCCAGCCGCTCATCATCACGCCGCCGAAGTCCTTGGCGAAGTTTTTCTTCCACACCACCTCGCCCGTCTCCGCCCGGGCACAGACGAGATCGCCAGCCAGGCCGATGGCATAGACCAGGTCGCCATCCACCTGCGGCGATCCATTGCTGTGGCCACCGGTACCGAAGACCGTGGTCCACAACGGCTTGCCATCGGTGGCGGAAAAGGCGAACAATGCCTCGCCGTCCTTGGTCTTGCCGAGGGTGAAAATCCGGCCGTCCGCCACGGCGACGCTGGAGTATCCCTGACCGCAACCTTCCGCCTGCCACAGCAGCTTCGGGCCGCCCTCCGGCCAAGCCTTCACGCCTTCCGGCGAGATGCCGTCGCGATTCGGCCCGCGCCAGCCCGGCCAATCCTTGGCGGAGGCGCGGTCAATCAGACTGCCGCCCAGAATCAGGCTGACGGCGAGGAGGGGCGTTGGAAATTGAGACGGGCGGATTTTCATGGTCGAAAACAGGAAGAAGTTTGGGAAACGACCGGAGATTGCCGGGATTCGTCGCTAAAATCGAGCAAAATCCGGAGCCTTACGCCATCGCGGGCCAGGCGAAGGCCACGCATTTTTCGCTTGAGCCACCGAACTGCCTTTCGTCATGACGGGAATGCCGTCCCCAGGGCTGACCACCAAAAATCCGGTTTCAAACCACGGCCCGCAAGCGTAGTCTGCGCCTGTCCAAACCACCGCATTGAATGACGGAATCCAACTCGAGATCGACTTCCGAACCGGAATGCCAACCGCCATCGTCGGCGACAATGCTTCGGACGCCGTCCGACAGGCTTGCCAATCCCTCAACCGCGAGCGAACGCGCGGCCTCTTGGCAATCGCTCAGCAAACTCCACCCGGCGAATCGATTCCGGCTGATGTTTGGACAACCGCTTTTGAAAGCGCTGCAAGAGAATGGGAAGTCCCACCCATCCGACTGAGCCACCTGGGCATCGTTCGCGATTCCGACGGCTTCCTTGTCTCAAACAGCTTGCGCGCCCTGCCTCCAGGGGCTGAAGCGCAGCCCTATGCAGACGATGCAACCCGCGTCGTTTACAAATTGTTCGACCTCCGAGAAAATGGATCTCTCGGAAAGAAGCTCGTTTTCAACGATTCCGAGGACGGTTTCGAAGTCGATGTGGCCGATGCGACTTGGATCGACGTGCTGGAAAAGATCTCTCTTTTGAACTCGGGCGGTGGTCTGCCGACCGAGATAGTGGGGTTGTCCGACAGCGGCGATTTCCTGATCGCCAAGCAACCCATGGCAAGCCCATGGATGGATTTTTTAGCCGATCGGGAGGTCGCAGAAGACCGCATGTGCGGAATACTCCCCATCGGAGGAGGACTGAGGCAACGCGTCTTCGTCACCTGGGTCGATGATGTGTTTTGGCTGGTTGGCGATCTGCACGATCGAAATATCATGCGGGATTCCGCCGGCGTGCCAGCGATCATCGACGCCTTGGCAGGCAAAGTGACTCCAAAGGCACGAAAGAGGCTGTTTTGGCTAAACAGGGCTTGCGAAGATGCCAAATCATTTCGCGAGAACGGTTCAAAACCCCAGAATCCGATGTGGGAAGTGTGCGACGATCAACTTTGAACAATCAGCCCGTCCTCCCTTGCCGAGGAGGGAGCCGGAGGTTTTCACAGCGACCGGATCAAGCAACGCACCGGTGCGAAAAATGATCCCATCGGCGCTCAGTTCTGTCCGTTTTTCTCACCTTCAGGTGAAATCCAAACTTTTGGCCACGCATTTTTCGCTTGAGCCACCGGCCGCCCCACCGCCATCCTGTCGGCCATGCAAAAGACCATCCTCTGCTTCGGCGACTCGAACACCTGGGGATTCATCCCCGGGAGCGATTGCGAGCGTTACGCACCCGGCATCCGCTGGCCTGGCGTGATGGCAGCGGCGCTCGGGTCCGGCTATCGCATCGTCGAGGAAGCCCAGAATGGCCGCATGACCGCCTGGGACGATCCCACGGAGCCGTTCGTCAACAAGTGCGGCGCCACCCACCTGCCGGTCGTGCTGGAATCGCAAAAGCCGATCGACCTCGCCATCCTCATGCTGGGCACCAACGACCTGAAGAACCACATGAATCACAATGCCTGGGCCATCGCCGAGGGCATGGGCGCACTGGTGGACATCGTCCTCGCCAGCGACTCCGGACCGGCAAAATCCGCCCCCCGCGTACTCGTCGTCGCGCCTGTGCCGGTGCATCCCGAGGCGAAATGCCCCTTTGGCCGCCTTTTCGACCGTGCCGCGCCCCTGTCCCGCGAGCTGGCGGCCGCCTACCGCGAGATCGCCGACGACCGGGCCGTGGCGTTCCTCGATGCCGGCGCCCACGCGAGTTGCCCGGCGACTGACTGCATCCACATCGACGACACCGGCCACGCCGCCATCGGCCGGGCCATGGCCGACGCGGTGCGCCGGCTGCTAGCAGACTGATCGCGAACTGCCGGATCAGAATTTGTTGCGCCACATCATCGACTCGACCGGCAGTGGCGTGCGCTGGTTGTATTTGGCCGAGACCTTGGTGCTGTAGGGCGTGAGCACCTCGCCCTGGACGAGAAAATAGATCAACTGCCCGATCGGCATGCCTTCATAGACCCGCACCGGCTGCTTCACGGAGATCTCCAGCGTCCAGTGGTTGCAAAAACCCACGTCGCCCTTGCCGGCGGTAGCGTGGATGTCGATGCCGAGCCGTCCCACGGACGATTTGCCCTCCAAAAAGGGCACCGCGTGGTGACTCTCGGTGTATTCGATGGTCGATCCGAGATAGTTGATCTGCGGCTCCAGCACGTAGCCCTCCGGCGGGATCTCGAAATGGTCGATCTCATTGTGAGCGCGGGCATCCAGCACGCGGTTCCGGTAGGTCGCGAGATGCCGGCTCAAATGCACGTCATAGCTGTTGGTGCCCAGACAATCGCGGTCGTAGGGCTCGATCACGATGTCTCCCCGCTGCATGGCGGAGAGGATTTCGGCGTCGGAAAGGATCATGACTCCGATCAAACAGGGTTCGGTCTCCGAGTCAACCCTGTTGTCTCGGAAATACGGGCGCCGCGGGGCTCAGTAAAACAGCGCCGCGCACACCGTGACCGCGAGTCCATAGCCGAGACCGGCGAGGCAGAGAGGCTTCCACCGACCCGGCTCGGCCAGCGCCCAGGCGATCTGGTCCCGCATCAGATAGGGCATCCCGACCCAGAACATCCCGAGCACGATCCAGACGTAAGCCAGCGCCACCAGGAGCAGCCGGCTCACCGGCGGTTCGAGGAAGGCCGCATCGAGCACGGGACAGGCCGCCAGGATGAGGAAAAAGCCGATCGCCCGCACGGCGAGGAATTCCTTCACATAGATCGAAACGCCGAAGAATCCGGCGATTAGGATGGCCTGGACGGGATGCTCCAGATTGTAAAATTCGCCGAGATCCATTTCGGACCATACCAGCAGCGCCCAGGCAAAATCGATGGCGAGGATGGCCACGCCGATCCGCTCATTCCGCGGCAGGGCGGTGAGGAATCCGGTCAATTTGTCCCGGTTGGCGAAGGCGTAGGCATGGGCCGCCATGAGGGCGATCCCCACGACCCAGCCCACCGTCTTCAGGGACAGGTCGTCGTAGAGAAACTGGTAGAGGGCGGCGGTCATCGGCTGCGGCGGGGAACCGGAGGGCTGGGAAGCGGTGACTGAATCACGGAAAAGCCGGATGACACGAAAAAGTTTCGCCCTGCATCCGACCGGGTCGCGCCGGTTCCGCTCCCGCGATACGGGAGCGGCAGCCGGTCATCCGCCGGCCGGCGCGCATCGCAAACGGTGGGGAAGTCCCGGCCGGGCCAGTGGCGATCAACCGGGCGACTGGGCGGCTTGGGCGGCCTCTTCCTCGGTGTTGCCTTCTTCCGGAATCTCGGAGGTGAAGATCAACTCGTCGGTGGCGTCCTTGCCCTCGCCTTCTTGAAGACGGGTGACGCTCACCTTGTTGCCGCGCCGCACGTCTCCGCGCAACAGCTTCTCGGCGAGGGGGTCTTCGAGGAATTTCTCCACCGCACGCCGCATGGGACGGGCGCCGTAGTTCGGATCGTAGCCCTTTTCGATGAGGAACTCTTTCGCGCTCTGGTCCAGTTCGAGGATGATCTCCTTTTCGGCGAGGCGCTTGAGGACGGTGTTGATCTCGAGATCGACGATGCGGATCAAGTCGGGCTTCTCCAGCATGTGGAAGACGATCTTCTCGTCGAGACGGTTCAGGAACTCGGGTTTGAAGACGTTCTTGGCCTGATCGAGGATTTTTCCCTTCATGCCCTCGTAATCGGCCGTTTCGGAGCCCATCGCCCCGAATCCGAGGGAAGTCTGCTTCTTGATCAGCTCGGCGCCGACATTGGACGTGAGGATGATGATGGTGTTCCGGAAGTCGATCTTGCGACCCAGGCTGTCGGTGATCTGGCCTTCCTCCAGAATCTGGAGCAGCAGGTGCATCACATCGGGGTGGGCTTTTTCGACTTCGTCGAACAACACCACGGAATAAGGCCGGCGGCGCACCGCCTCGCTGAGCTGTCCGCCCTCTTCGTATCCGACGTAGCCGGGAGGTGAACCGATGAGGCGGCTGCTGGTGAATTTCTCCATGTACTCGGACATGTCGATCTGGATGAGGGCATCCGGATCGCCGAACATGAACTCGGCCAGATTCTTGGCGAGGTAGGTTTTGCCCACGCCGGTGGGGCCGAGGAAAATGAAAGAGCCGATGGGCCGGCGCGGATTTTTCAGGTCGGCGCGGCTGCGGATGAGGGCTTTGGAGATGGCGACGCAGGCTTCGTCCTGGCCGATGACGCGGGCCTTGAGCTCGTACTCCATTTTGAGGAGCTTCTCGGCCTCTTTTTCCTCCATACGCTGGAGCGGCACGCCGGTCCACTTGGAGACGACGGACATGATGTCGTCCTCGGTGACTTCGACGATGGTCTCCTGCGAGGTGGCACGCCATTCCTCGATGATCTGCTCCAGTTGGCGACGTTTGTTCTTTTCCTGGTCGCGCAGGGCGGCGGCGTTCTCGAAGTCCTGATCCTTGATGGCCTTTTCCTTCTCGGTCACGATGCCTTCGATCTCGGCCTCAATGCTTTTCACTTCGGGCGGACGCGTCATGGCGGCGATGCGGGCCTTGGCGCCGGCTTCGTCCATGATATCGATGGCCTTGTCGGGCAGGAATCGGTCGGTCAGATAGCGGGCGGAGAGCTTCACGCAGCCGGAGATGGCTTCGTTCGAGTAATGCGCCTTGTGGTGCATCTCGTACTTTGACCGGAGGCCCTGGAGGATCAGGATGGCGTCCTCGACGGAGGGCTCGTCCACCTTGACCTGCTGGAAGCGGCGGGCGAGGGCGGCGTCCTTCTCGATGTATTTGCGGTACTCGTTCAGCGTGGTGGCGCCGACGCACTGCAACTCGCCGCGGCTCAGGGCGGGCTTGATGATGTTCGAGGCGTCCATGGCTCCCTCGGCGGAGCCGGCGCCGACGATGGTGTGCAACTCGTCGATGAACAGGATGACGTTTTTCGACCGGCGGATCTCATCCATCACGGCCTTGATGCGCTCCTCGAACTGGCCGCGGTACTTCGTGCCGGCGACCATGAGGGCGAGGTCGAGGGTGATGACCTTTTTGTCGCGCAGGATCTCGGGGACATTGCCGGAGGCGATCTCCTGAGCGAGACCCTCGACGATGGCGGTCTTGCCCACGCCGGCCTCGCCGATGAGCACGGGATTGTTCTTGGTGCGGCGGCAGAGGATCTGGATGACGCGCTCGATCTCGCCGGAGCGGCCGATCACGGGGTCGAGTTCATTGGCGTGGGCCAACTCGGTCAGGTCGCGACCGAAGGCGCGCAGGGCGGGCGTCTTGGAGTCCTTCTTCGACGGAGGCGAGACGGGGCCGATGCCCTCTTCGAATTCGTTGTCGTCGCTGTCGTCGCTGGAAAAATTGGGATCCAGTTCGCGGAGGATCTCGTTGCGGGTGCGCTCGAGGTCGACATCGAGATTTTTCAACACGCGGGCGGCGACTCCCTCGCCCTCCCGCAGCAAGCCGAGCAGGATGTGCTCCGTGCCCACATAGCTGTGATTGAGTCCCTTGGCTTCCTTGCCGGCGAGGGCGAGGACCTTTTTCACCCGCGGGGTGTAGGGGATGTTCCCGATCATCTTGGTCTCGGGACCATTGCCGACCTGCTTCTCGACCTCCATGCGGACGGTCTCCAGGTCCAGATTCATTTTCTGCAACACATTGACGGCGACACCCTGTCCCAGCTTGATCAAGCCAAGGAGCAAATGCTCGGTGCCCACGTAGTTGTGGTTGAATCGGTCGGCTTCCTTGCGCGCGAGAGCGAGGACTTGTTGGGCTCGGGGGGTGAAGTTGTTCATCGGCGGCAGAGGCGGAATCGAGGTCCCGTCAATGGACTATAGCATATACGAGGCCACGGTCCAATTTCGACGCCCTTCGTCACTCGTTCAAGTAGACAGGGAATTTTTTCGACCGAACGGCTCCGGTCGGGGAAACGGCCCCGATCACATGGGCAGTTCCGGCTCACGGCCAGACAGCAGGTCGCCGAAACGGGGCTCGGACAGGCCCTTCAGGTTCCGCCGGATGATGTCGGCGCGCAGGATGTCCCGCTCTTCGGCATCAAGTTTCCGCTTGGCCTCGATCTGGAGATGGGCGGGCTGGATCTCGGTGAGCAGCATATTGATCAGGTCGCGGTCGTCCTGGCCGAAAACCCCGAGATCGCTGCCGAGGCGGATCAGGGAAAGCAGATTGAGCGCCTCCTTCGACGGGATGATGTGGGCGTGGCGGAGGATGGCGTAAGCCCGGCCGATCTGGTCCTGGAGCATGGTGGGCTTGTCCTCCAACAGCTTCAGGCGGGCATTTTTCTCGTTCTGGATGATGTGGCGGATCACTTTTTCCAGATCCTCGATGATTTCCTCCTCGCTGCGTCCGAGGGTGGTCTGGTTGGAAATCTGGAACAAATTCGCCAGCGCCTCCGTGCCCTCGCCGTAGAGACCGCGGACAGCGAGCCCGATCTTGTTGGCCGCCTGGATGGTCTGGTTGATGTGGTCGCCCAACACCAGACCGGGCAGATGGAGCATGGCCGAAGCCCGCATGCCGGTACCGAGATTCGTCGGACAGGCGGTGAGGTAGCCATAGCGCCGGTCGTAGGCATAGTCGAGGCGTGACTCCAGCTCGGAGTCGATCCCATCGATGGCCCGGTAGGCACGCATCAGTTGCAGGCCGGGCTGGATGGACTGCATCCGGAGATGGTCCTCCTCGTTGATCATGATGCTGACGGTCTGCTTCCGGTTCATCACCGTGGCGCAGCCCGGCCCCTTGGCGGCGTGTTCGCGGCTGATCAGGTGCCGCTCGACCAGCACCTGCTTTTCGATCGCGGAGAGATTCGTCATCTCTTCGGAGAAAGCCTCCTTCATCTCCGCGAGGTCTTCGACGAGGGGTTTCACCTCGGCCATCAGTTCGAGACGCTCTTCCTTGCGGGCCCATCCTGGAAAGGAATGCCCCATCAGGTTCCGGGCGAGCCGGATGCGGCTGGTCATCACGATCTCATGGTCCGGACCCGAAGTCCGCATCCATTCGGCCGGTTTTTTCAGCAGGGTGGAAAAGCGCATCATGGTGGGAAAAGGCCGGTTGGCGCCGGCCGCGTCACGGGTTTTCCTCCGGGCGGTCGAGCCGGGAGATTTCATCGCGCAGCCGCGCGGCCGTCTCGTAGTCCTCGGCCTTCACGGCGGCGGCAAGTTGGTCCTGCAGCTCTCCGAGCCGCTCATGCTGGGCGAGTCCGATCTGGTGTCGCTGGGGCACCTTGCCCCGGTGCTGGGTGCGCTTGTGCATGGCTTCGAGCAGATTTTCCAATCCATCGGAAAACACCTCGTAGCAATGGGCGCAGCCGAAGCGACCCGTTTTCTTGAAATCGCTCTGCGTGAATCCGCACTCGTCGCAGACCCGCTCGCCCGGCGCCACCCGCTTCTCCGTCACCGTTTCCTGTCCCATGCCCTGCAGCATGTCGGCGAGGGCAAAGCCGGTGGGATCGGTGACGCCCTTTTCCTCGGCGCAGACCTTGCACAGGTTCACCTTCTTCAGCTTGCCCTCGATGAGCTGGCTGAAAAAGACGGAAGCTTCCAGGTTCTGGCAGACGTCGCACTTCATGGATTCGACAGGCTTAGACCCGCGGAGGGAGCGGACCGGCTCAGTGGGAGGCGGTCCCGCCCTCCCGTTACGCCGACCCGGGCTCCTCCAGGCAATTACGTTGCGACCGTGTAAATGGGCGTGCCGGTTGACTGCACCAGCCGGTGGAAATCGGCAATCAAATCCCGCGTCACCGGCCCGGGCGTGCCGTCACCGATCACTCGCTCGTCGTAGATCCGCACCGGAACCACTTCGGCCGCGGTGCCGGTGAGGAACAGCTCGTCGGCCGTGTAGAGGTCATAGCGCGCCATCTCGGTCTCGACCAACTCCAGTCCGCGGGCACGGGCCAGCTCGATCACCGCCTTGCGGGTGATGCCGTTCAGGGCTCCGGCATGGACCGGAGGGGTGTAAACGATGCCGCCTTTGACGATGAAGATATTATCCCCGGTGCACTCCGCCACATAGCCGGCGGCATTCAGCATCACCCCCTCGTCACCATCGGCGGCGATGGCTTCGACCTTCGCCATCACGTTGCTCAGGTAATTCAGCGACTTCACCGCCGGACTCAGAGAATCGTGATTCGGCCGACGGGTCGCGCAGGTCACCAGTTTCAGGCCTTTTTCGTAAGCCTCCGGATCGTAGAGGGCGATCGTGGAAGCGATCACGATGACGGACGCCTTCTTGCACCGGTAGGGCGACAGGCCGAGCCCGCCGACCCCGCGAGTCACCACGAGGCGGATGTAGCCGTCGTGCAGATCGTTGGCGCGGATGGTGCTGAGCACCGCCTCGATCATCTCGGCCTTGTCGATCGGGATGGTGAGGTGGATCGCCTTGGCCGAGTCGTAGAGCCGGTCGATGTGCTCATCGAGACGGAACACCCGGTCGTTGTAAAACCGGATGCCTTCGAACACCCCGTCGCCATAGAGCAATCCGTGGTCGAACACCGAGATTTTCGCCTCGGGCTCGTCGTACAATTGGCCGTCGATGTGGATTTTCAGCGGTTGACTCATGGCAGGGGAGCAAGGGGGGGCAGAAAGGTCGGAAACGAAGAGACCGGGCCACAGCCGCCGCCGGGACACCCCGAAAAGGCCCGTCGCCGGCCGGACTTTGGCACAAGCCGCCAATAACGCTCGGAGGCGGCGGGGCGTCAACTGACCAGACGGCCGTCTACCAATTCCAGGCGCCGGTCTCCCGAGGCCGCCAGCCCGCCATCGTGGGTGACCACGAGCAGGGTCTTGCTCTGCTCAGCCACCAGGGACAACAGCAGATCCATCACCCCCGCGCCGGTTTTCGAATCCAAGTTGCCCGTCGGCTCGTCGGCAAACAGCACCTCGGGGTCATTCATCAGCGCCCGGGCGATCGCCACCCGCTGCTGCTCGCCACCGGACAGCTCTGCCGGCAAATGTCCGAGTCGGCTGCCCAGACCCACGGTATTGAGCAAGGCTCCCGCCCGATCCCGATCGGTCCGCCCGCCGATCATCGACGGCACCAGCACGTTTTCCAACGCCGTCAGCTCGGGGAGCAGCGAGTAATTTTGAAACACATAGCCCATCCGCCGGTTACGCAGCCGGGCCTGCTGGGTCCGGCTGAGATCGTAGAGCGATTCGCCCTCGATGAGCACCCGTCCCTGATTGGGCTTTTCCAAGCCGGCCAGCGTGTAGAGCAGCGACGTCTTGCCCGCTCCCGACGCGCCGCAGAGAAAGACCTTTTCACCGCGCTGGATCGACAGGGTCACGCCTTTCAGCACCTCGATGCGCGAGGCGCCGATCTCGAAGACGCGGTGGACATCGTCGGCAGCGATGATGGGCGGATGGGAGTCGGTTGGCATGTCGGGAAGATGTCGCAGGCCCCGACCATACGCCAACTGACGGCACCGGTTTTCAAAACTTTCCGAAAACCGCCGCCTCCCGGTCCCGGCAGGCCCGACCTGGGAGCGGAGTTTCCGATGAAACAGGGTAGGATCGGCGATGCAACAGGGTACGATCGGAAATCGGCCCGGCCTCAGTCATCGGCCGCCGGCAGGATGAAAAGGGGAATGGCGGCGATGGCGACGCCATCCACGGTCAAGGCGATCTGGTAATCGCCCGGGGCAAAAAATGTCCTCCCGCCGAAGGGCCACACATCCTGGGCCAAATCCCGACGGTCAATGGGATCGAGCTGGGTGAAACGGGTCTCTGAAACGTCGATGGGTTCGCCATCGGCATCGCGCCACACGAGGGACAGCTCATGCTGGCCGCCATCGTCGGGGGAAAAGCGGATGGAGGTGACGATGGCGAAAGGCGGCGACTCGGCGGGAAATTCGGCAAACCGCAGCGTGTCGAAGGTGCCCAGCAAGTTGAGCTTGCCGGCATGGCGGGTGGCGGCATCGCACAGGGTAAACATTTCGACCTGCATGGCGGCGTGGGGTGAGACAGTCGGGGCATCATGCCGCCGCCGGGCGCCTTCGGCAAGGAGGATCACGGCCGTTCGGACGGCCCGACCGAATGCAAAAAACCCCCGCCGGGGAAACCGGCGGGGGTCTTTCTCGAAAGAGGGAATCTCCCAGATACAGGAGAGCGACTCTGCCTCAGCCCTCCTCACCCACGGCGAAGCGGGCGAAGCGGCGGATGGTCAGCTCGTCGCCGACTTCCTTGCCCTTGGCAGCGAGCAGGTCCTTGATGGTCTTGTCGGGGTCCTTGATGAAGCCCTGTTCCAGAAGCGCCATGCTGGCGAAGAACTTGTCGATCTGGCCGGCCACGATCTTCTCGACGATGTTCTCGGGCTTGCCCTTGGCTTTCTCCCGGTAGATTTCCTTCTCCTGTTCGACCTTGGCGGCGGGCACCTCGTCACGGGTGACGCAGAGGGGCTGGGCGGCGGCGATGTGGAGGGCAATGTCCTTGACCACTTCGCGGAAAGCCGCGGCGTCGGCCGTGGCGGCCTTGGTGCAGCCGGCCTCCAGCAGCACGCCGACTTTGCCGGGCGGGTGGATGTAGCTGGCGATGACACCCTCGCCGTCGACGGTGTAACGGGCGAAGCGGGACAGGGCCATGTTCTCGCCGAGCTGGCCGATTTTGGCTTTCACGACTTCGGTGACGGTCAGGCTGGGGTCGCCGACGTAGGTCTGGGCAAGCAGGGCGTCGAGATCGGCCACCGGCTCGGCCGTGGCGACGTGGTTGACGAGGCCGTCGACGAAGCTCTGGAAGTTCTCGTTCTTGGCGACGAAGTCGGTCTCGCAACTGACCGCGACGAGCACGCCGGTCTTGGCATCGGCATCGATGCGGGCGGCGATGACGCCTTCGGAGGTCGCGCGGCCGGCTTTCTTCTCGGCGCCGGTGATGCCTTTCTTGCGCAGGATCACTTCGGCTTCGGCGAGGTCGCCCTTGGCTTCGGTGAGCGCGGCTTTGCAGTCCATCATGCCCGCGTTGGTCTTTTCGCGGAGCGTTTTGATCAGTTCGACAGTGATTTCAGCCATGGTGATGGTAATGGGTTGGGGTTGACAGGTGTTACTTTCGGTCGGTGATGGCGGGCCGGCGCGGCCACTGGTTTCGGGTGACGTTTTCGACCCGGTCCGGGTCGATTTGTCCCCGCCAGGGGGCGGGAACCGGGTCCCGTCACCCATGGCAACCGGCCCGGCGCGGGCTCCGAACGGCGGCGAGCCGTCGGCGGACCCTTCAGCCAGGCCGCAGGCCGGCCTTCGGCTCTATCCCGATCACTTCGCGGCGGCCTGCATCGGCTCGATGAGGCGCTTGAGGATGATGCGGATGGAGCGGATGGCGTCGTCGTTCGAGGCGATCGGGTAGTCGATCACTTCGGGGTCGGCATTGGAGTCCACCATGGCGACGATCGGGATGCGGAGCTTGCGGGCTTCGTTGACGGCGATGTGCTCGCGGGCGGAGTCGACGATCACGACGGCGTCGGGCTGGCGATCAAGGGCGCGGATGCCGCCGAGCCGGAGCTGCAGCTTGGTGCGCTCGCGGGCGAGGGAGGCCAGCTCCTTTTTGCTCATCTTTTTGAATTCGGGCGCCTTTTCGATGCCTTCGAGGTAGTCGAGGCGGGCGACGCTGCGGCGGATGGTCTCCTGATTGGTCAGGGTGCCGCCGAGCCAGCGGTGATTGACGAAGAACTGGCCGGTGGCCTCGGCCGCCTCGCGGACGGCATCCTGGGCCTGGCGCTTGCAGCCGACGAAGAGCACTTTCTTGTGCTTGGCGGCGAGATCGGCGAGGAAGGCAGCGGCGCGATCGATCTGCTCGACCGTCTTCTCCAGATTGATGAGGTGGACGTTGTTTTTTTCCTCCAGAATGTAGGGACGCATTCTGGGATTCCACTTGCGGGACTGATGGCCAAAGTGGACGCCGGCTTCGACGAGCTCGGTAAGCAGTTCGGTAGACATGGGATCTGTGGGGCCGCCCTTGTGGCAGGAACGGCAATCGGTTGACTCGGAAATGGCTGCCCTGATAGACTTCCCGCCGGCCGGAGCCGGGCATTCCCAGTAGGTTTCAAGTGAGGCAGCCGGGAAGGGCGCGTAATCAACACCCGAACTCCGGGAAAGCAAGCGGGAAGATGGGGAGACTGAGCTTCCCAATCAGCCACCTTCAACGGGCCGGCTTTTCTGCGATCAATGCCCTGTTGGGGCCCAAAAGAAAACCGGCCGGCAACGGATCGCTCCGCAGCCGGCCGGCATCGTTGAATCGTTTTGTCGCGGTCGAATCAGGCCGACTCTTCCTCGGCACCGAACTCGATGCCGGGGGCATCTTCGCCGACGTGGACGGTCTCGACGACGCGCACGTGGCGGCTGGTCGAGAAGCCGGAACCGGCGGGGATGAGGTGACCCATGATGACATTCTCCTTGAAGCCGCGCAGGCTGTCCACCTTGCCGAGGGTGGCGGCATCGGTGAGGACGCGCGTGGTATCCTGGAAGGACGCGGCGGAGATGAAGGAATCGGTCTCCAGCGAGGCCTTGGTGATGCCAAGCAGCACGGGCTCGGCTTCGGCCGGCTTGCCGCCCTGCTCTTCGATCTGCTGGTTGATGTCGCGGAACTCGGTCGCTTCGATCTGGTCGCCCCAGAGGAACTCAGTGTCGCCCGGGTCGGTGATCTTCACCTTGCGCAGCATCTGGCGGATGATGATCTCGATGTGCTTGTCGTTGATCTCCACGCCCTGAAGGCGGTAGACCTCCTGCACTTCGTTCACCAGGTGGTGCATCAGGCTCTGGGCACCGAGAATCTCCAGGATCTCATGCGGCGTGACGGCGCCTTCGGTGAGCTGCTGGCCTTTCTCGACGCGGTCGCCATTCTGCACGAGGTGGTGCTTGCCGAGCGGGATGAGGTGCTCCTCCTGCTCGCCGGTCTCGGGATCGGTGATGATGAGCTTGCGCTTGCCACGGATGGTGCCGCCCAGCTCGACGATACCGTCGATCTTGGCGATTTCGGCGGCGTCCTTCGGCTTGCGGGCCTCGAACAGCTCGGCCACACGGGGCAGACCGCCGGTGATGTCCTTGGTTTGGGCCATCTTGCGGGGGGTCTTGGCCAGCTCCTCGCCGGCTTTGACCTTCTGGCCTTCCTTGACGGACAAGTGGGCGCCGGTCGGAATGGAGTAGCTGGACAGCTCGTCGCCGGTCTTGGCATCGAGGATGACCACCTGCGGATGCAGGTCCTCCTTGTGCTCGGTGACGACGTAGCCGCGGGTATTGGTCTCCTTGTCGATTTCGGCCTCGATGGTGATGCCCTGGATCATGTCGCGGAAGCGGATGATACCGCCCTTCTCCGTGATGACGGGGACGTTGTGGGGGTCCCAGGTGACGAGGGTATCGCCCTTTTTCACCGTCGAGTTGTCGGCGGCGTAGATGACCGAACCGATCACGATCGGGTAGGACTCCAGCTCGCGGCCGCGATCATCGTGGATGGACAGGCTGCCGTTCTTGTTCAGGGCCACCCAGGTGCCTTCGGTGGTCTCGACGGCGCGCAGGTTGTTGAAGTGGACGGTGCCCTTGTCCTTGGCCTTGATGATGGGCTGCTTGAACAGGGTGGTCGCGATACCGCCGACGTGGAAGGTACGCATGGTGAGCTGAGTGCCGGGCTCGCCGATGGACTGGGCGGCAATGATGCCGACCGCCTCGCCGATCTTGGCCATGACGTTGGTGGCCAGGTTCATGCCGTAGCATTTGGCACAACAGCCGCGGCGGCTCTCGCAGGTCAGCACCGAGCGGATCTTGAGCTGCTCGTGACCGATGTCGTTGAGGCGCAGGGCGATCTTTTCGTCGATGAGCTGGCCGGGCGAGACGACGACTTCGTCGCCATTGACCACCTTCTCGGCGGAGACGCGGCCATAGACGCGGGTCTTGAGGTCGACGACCTCCTCGTCACCTTCGTAGATGGACTTCACGAGAATGCCGTTCACCGTGCCGCAATCTTCCTCGAAGATGATGACGTCCTGCGCCACATCGACGAGCTTGCGGGTCATGTAGCCGGAGTCGGCGGTCTTCAACGCCGTGTCGGCCAGACCCTTGCGGGCACCGTGGGTGGAGATGAAGTACTCGAGCACGGAGAGGCCCTCCCGGAAGTTCGAGATGATGGGCCGCTCGATGATCTCGCCGGAGGGCTTGGCCATGAGGCCGCGCATCCCGGAGAGCTGCTTGATCTGCTGGCGGTTACCACGGGCGCCGGAGTCGACCATCATGAACAAGGGGCTGGGAAGGTCCTTGCCGTCGTTGAACTCGATGGTGCGGAACAGCGCCTTGGTGATCTCGTCACCGGCGTGGGTCCAGATGTCGACGACCTGATTGTAGCGCTCCTTGTCGGTGATGATACCGGCACGACGCTGGTCGGACACCTTTTTGACTTTCGCGAAGGCCTCGTCGAGGGCGACTTTCTTCTCGCCCGGAATAACCATGTCGGTGATCCCGATGGAGGTGCCGGAACGGGTCGCCTCGCGGAAGCCGAGGGATTTCAGGTCATCGAGCGCCTTGACGGTGCCGGACTGGCCGCCAGTCTGGTAGCAGCGCCAGATGATGTCGGACAACTGCTTCTTGCGGACGTTCTCGTTGAAGAAACCCATGCCCTGGGGCCAGATCTCGTTGAAACGGACGCGACCGGCGGTGGTGACGATGACCTTGAGGTCCTTCTTGCCGTAGATGGTGTCCTTGCCGAAGTCGGGGTTGCGCACGCGGATGGGGTCGTGCATGTCGATGGCCCGGTTGGCGAGGGCAAACTCAACCTCGGACGTGTCGGCGAAGAGAGGCAGGCTGCGCTCCTTGTCCGCGTCGCGCAAGGGGATCTGGCGGCAATAGGTGAGGAAGTAACAACCCAGGGTGATGTCCTGCGAGGGCGTGGTGATGGGCTTCCCGCTGGAGGGCGAGAAGATGTTGTTCGGCGCCAGCATGAGCATGCGGGCCTCCATCTGCGCCTCGACCGAGAGCGGCACGTGCACGGCCATCTGGTCACCGTCGAAGTCGGCGTTGTAGGCCGTACAGGTGAGCGGGTGAAGCCGGATGGCGGAGCCCTCGATGAGCACGGGCTCGAACGCTTGGATGGAGAGGCGGTGCAGGGTGGGCGCGCGGTTCAGGAGCACGGGATGTCCCTTGGTGACTTCTTCCAGGATGTCCCACACCTCGGGCGTCTTGCGCTCGATCATCTTCTTGGCGCTGCGCACGGTGTGCACGTAGCCCAGCTCCTTGAGGCGGCGGATGATGAAGGGCTCGAACAGGACGAGGGCCATCTTTTTCGGCAGGCCGCACTGGTGGAGCTTGAGCTCCGGTCCGATGACGATGACGGAACGACCCGAGTAGTCGACGCGCTTGCCGAGCAGGTTCTGCCGGAAGCGGCCGCCCTTGCCTTTGAGCATGTCGGAGAGGGACTTGAGGGCGCGATTGCCGGCCCCGGTGACGGCGCGGCCGTGACGGCCGTTGTCGAAGAGGGCATCGACAGCCTCCTGCAGCATCCGCTTTTCATTCCGGATGATGACGTCGGGCGTCTTCAACTGGAGCAGATTCTTCAACCGGTTGTTGCGGTTGATAACGCGACGATAGAGGTCGTTGAGGTCGGAGGTTGCGAAGCGGCCCCCTTCCAGCGGCACCAGCGGACGCAGGTCCGGCGGGATGACCGGGAGCACCTCCAGGATCATCCACTCGGGGCGGCTGTTCGAGTTGTGGAAGCCCTGGGCCAGTTTGAGGCGCTTGGCGAGCTTTTTGCGGACCTGCTTGGAGCGGGTCTTGGTCATGGCCTCCTCCAACTCGGTGATCAGGGAGGGCAGGTCGGTGCGGGCAAGCAGATCGCGGATCGCCTCGGCACCCATGCCGGCGGTGAAGGCTTTTTCACCGTATTCTTCCTGGGCGTCGCGGTACTCCATCTCGGTCAGGAGTTGGGCCTTGGCGAGCGGGGTGTTGCCGGGATCGATGACGATGTAATCCTCGTAGTAGATGACGCGCTCCAACTGCCGGGCGCTCATGTCGAGAGCCAGGCCGATGCGCGACGGCATGCACTTGTAGAACCAGATGTGGGACACTGGCACAGCCAACTCGATGTGGCCCATGCGCTCGCGGCGGACGCGAGAGAGGGTCACCTCGACGCCGCAACGGTCGCAGACGACGCCTTTGTGCTTGATGCGCTTGTACTTGCCGCAGGCGCACTCCCAGTCCTTGGTGGGACCGAAGATGCGCTCGCAGAACAGGCCGCCCTTTTCGGGTTTGAAGGTGCGGTAGTTGATGGTTTCGGGGTTTTTCACTTCCCCGCGGCTCCACGACCGAATGATATCGGGCGCGGCGACGGTGATGCGGACGTGATCGAAGGAGTCTGAGTCGCGCTGCAGACCAAAGATCTCGTCAAGGTGGGTTTCGGAACTCATCGAAGAAGACACGGCTTTTGGGAAGGGGCTAAGGGTTCGCTACGCTGGACGGGGCTGTTTCGTTCTCTCGTTTTTCGCTCGCCTGACAGATCAGGCGCTCAGGCTCTCATGCAGAAGCTCTTCGGCGGTTTTCTCCGCGGCTCCGACGGTGACGTCGAGACCGAGGCTCTGCATTTCCTTGATCAACACGTTGAAGGACTCCGGCGTGCCGGCTTCGAGCGTGTTGTCGCCTTTCACAATGGCTTCGTAGATGCGGGTACGGCCCTGAACGTCGTCCGACTTCACCGTGAGGAGTTCCTGCAGGGTGTAAGCGGCGCCGTAGGCCTCGAGTGCCCAGACCTCCATCTCCCCGAAACGCTGGCCGCCATACTGGGCCTTGCCGCCCAGCGGCTGCTGGGTGACGAGGGAGTACGGTCCCACGGCACGGGCATGGATCTTGTCCTCGACCAAGTGGCCGAGCTTCAGCATGTAAATGTAGCCGACGACGACATCCTGGTAGAACCGCTCGCCGGTGCGGCCGTCGAATAGGGTGGATTTGCCGTTCAGGCCGATCCAACTCCACCCTTCGGTGGCTTTGGCGTCCTTCATGTACTGCATGATGATCGACTCCGGAATGCCGTCGAACACCGGGGTGGCCACCTTGAAGCCCAGAGCCTTGGCAGCGACGCCGAGGTGGGTCTCCAAGACCTGTCCCACGTTCATTCGGCTCGGCACGCCGAGCGGGTTCAGGCAGATGTCGACCGGCGTGCCGTCGTCGAGGAAGGGCATGTCCTCCTCGGGCACGATGGTGGCGACGACACCCTTGTTACCGTGGCGGCCGGCCATCTTGTCACCGACGGAGAGCTTCCGCTTCTTGGCGACGTAGACCTTGACCTGCTTGATGATGCCGGGATCGACCTCGTCGCCGGTCTCGATGCGGTCGAGTTGACGCTCACGCTCCATGTCGACATCCTCGAACTTCTGCTCGAAGCCCTGGATGATGTCGAGAATCTTGTTCCGGACCGGGCTGGGGTCGATCTCGATGTGGGAGTAGTTGTCGGCCAGCTTCCGGAGCACCGTTTTGGTGATCTTCTTGTTCGCCGGCACGACGATCTCACCGGTGCGGCCGTTGACCACATCGAGCGGGATCTTCTCGCCAAGCAGGATGTCGGAAAGCTTTTCGGTCAACTGCTCGGTCAGTTCCTCGCGGCGCTTGGCGTGCTCGTCGACGATCTGCTTGCGCTGCTTCTGCTGTTCCTTCGGGTCGAGCTTTTCCTTGGCGGAATTGTTGCGCGACGACACCCGCACATCCATGACGATGCCGGTGCAGCCAGAGGGCACGCGCAACGAGGTGTCCTTCACATCAGCGGCTTTTTCACCGAAAATGGCGCGGAGAAGACGCTCCTCGGGAGCCAGTTCCGTTTCACTCTTGGGCGTGATCTTGCCGACGAGGATGTCCCCGGGCTTCACTTCGGCACCGATGCGGATGACGCCGTCGGGACCGAGGTCCTTGAGCGCTTCCTCACCCACGTTGGGAATGTCACGGGTGATTTCTTCCGGTCCCAACTTGGTGTCGCGGGCGCCGATTTCGAATTCGTCGATGTGGATCGACGTGTAGACGTCGTCTTTCACGATGCGCTCGGAAATCACGATGGCGTCCTCGAAATTGTAGCCGTTCCAGGGCATGAAAGCCACCAGCACGTTCCGACCGAGGGCGAGCTCGCCCTTTTCGGTATTTGGGCCATCGGCGAGGACCTGGCCGACCTTGACCTTGTCCCCGGCCTTCACGATCGGCTTCTGGTTGATGCAGGTGCCCGCGTTCGACCGCATGAATTTGCGGAGCGGGTACACCTCGATTTCCTTCTTCGGATCGCTCTTGAGCTTGTGGGGCGAGGAAAGGAACTGCGCCTCGGAGCAGGGCAGCTTGCCATCCTTGGTCACCACGATGATCTCGGCGGTGGCGGCGGCCACGATCCCGGCGGACTCGGAGACGACCACAGCGCGGGAGTCGCGGGCGACCTTGGACTCCATCCCGGTGCCGACCAGCGGCGACTCGGACACCAGCAACGGCACGCCCTGGCGCTGCATGTTCGATCCCATGAGGGCGCGGTTGGCATCGTCATGCTCGAGGAAGGGAATCAGGGAGGCGGCCACTGAAACCAACTGCTTCGGCGACACGTCCATGAAGGCGGCTTCGGTCGGGTCGACTTCGATGAAGTCGCCGCGGTAACGGACCGTGATCTGCTCGGTCACGAAGTTTCCGCTGTCATCGATGAGGTTATTGGCCTGGGCGATGAGGAAATTTTCCTCCTGGTCGGCGGTCAGGTAGTCGATCTTGTTCGTGACCTTGCCGTTCACGATCTTCCGGTAGGGCGTCTCGATGAAGCCGAAGGAATTGATCCGCGCGTAGCAGCTCATTGAGTTGATCAGACCGATGTTCGGACCTTCCGGCGTCTCAATCGGGCAGATGCGGCCGTAGTGCGAGATGTGCACGTCGCGCACCTCGAAGCCCGCCCGGTCGCGGTTCAAACCACCCGGCCCGAGAGCGGACAGCCGGCGCTTGTGCGTCAGCTCCGACAGCGGGTTGGTCTGGTCCATGAACTGCGAAAGCTGGGACCGGCCGAAGAAGTCCCTCACCACGGCGCTCAGGGCCTTGGGATTGACCAGCTTCGACGGGGTCATGCCGTCGAGATTCACATCGAACAGGGTCATGCGCTCCTTGACGAGGCGCTCGGTCCGGGCCAGGCCGACCCGGCACTGGTTCGCCAGTAGTTCGCCCACGGCGCGCACCCGGCGGGAACCGAGGTGGTCGATGTCGTCCAGCACCCCGTCGCCGCGGCGCAGGTTCAGCAGGTAGCGCATTGAGGCGAGGAAATCCTTGGGCGTCATCACCCGCTCGTTCTCGTCGACATCGAGCGAGAGCTTCTGGTTGATCTTGTAACGGCCCACGCGGGTCAGGTCGTATTTCTTCGGGTCGAAGAACAGACGCTTCAACAGCGCGCGCGCATTGGCCACGGTCGGCGGATCCCCAGGCCGCAGGCGGCGGTAAATGTCCTTGAGGGCTTCCTCCTCATCATGGGCAGGATCCTTCTTCAGGGACTTGATGAGCAAGTCTTCGTGCGAGGCGGTCACCACGCGGATCTCCTTCAGCCCGAGGCCGAGCAATTGATTCACCACCGCGATGGTCAGCGGCTCGTAGGCCTTGGCCACGATCACGTCGCCTTCCTTGATGTCATTGAAAATGACCTTCTTCGACAGCTCGGCCTCGTCCATGGTCGGATCGAGCTTGAGCTTCTCGATGGAGTAGAACTCCTTGATGATATCCTCGTCGGTCGGAAAACCGATCGCCCGGAGGAAGGTGGTCGCGAGGAACTTCCGGCGACGGCGGCGGCGATCGAGGTAGACGTAGAGCAGGTCGTTGGTGTCGAACTGCACCTCGAGCCACGAACCGCGGTCCGGAATGATGCGGAAACCGTAAAGGATCTTGCCATTGAGGTGCTGGCTGGTCTCGAAGCAGACGCCCGGGGAGCGGTGCAACTGGCTGACCACAACGCGCTCCGCACCATTGATGACAAAGGTGCCACGACGGGTCATGAGCGGCAGCTCTCCCATGTAGACGCGCTCTTCCTTTGTGCCCGTGTCGTCCTTCAACGCGAAGGTCACATAGAGCGGCGCGCTGAAGGACTCGCCTTCGCGGAGGGCCTGCAGGGAGGTCAACTTCGGCTCGCCCACCTCGTAACGGGCGAAATCGAGGGTGAATTTTTCGTCATAGGAGTCGATCGGGAACACCTCGCGGAATACCGCCTCAAGGCCGACCAGCTTGCGCTCGGCCGGAGGGACTTCCTGCTGGAGGAATTCCTTGTAACTTTCGAGCTGAACCTCAATCAGGTTCGGGGTTTCGATCACTTCCTTGATCTTGCCGAAGTAGAGCCGTTCTGCTGCTGCTGCCTTTGCCATGTCGCGGTGCCTGGTTACTGGGTCTGGGGTCGGAAGGCGGGGCGCTCGGTTACCGTCCGGCCTCGGCCGCATGCCCCGTCTCGCAACGACAGGCACACGACCCAAACCGCCGGGTTCCGTACCCGCCGTGAGTCATCTTCGAAATCGATTTCCCGTTTCGGAGACGACAAAGCCTGACTGCTTCAAAACAGTCAGGATTTGTCGTCCGGATCGACATCCGGGAGTTTTTTCTATTTTTTTCCGCCGGGTTCCACCGCCCCCGGTCGCAGCAATCGCGATCGGGAGCGGTGGAGGGAAAACAGCGGAAAACCGAAACAGTCCAACTGAAAACAGCCGTTGTTTCGCGAGTATCCGTGCCCCGGTCGATTACTTGAGTTCGACCTTGGCGCCGGCTTCCTCGAGTTTCTTCTTCATTTCCTCGGCTTCGGCCTTGTTCGCACCTTCCTTCACGACGGAAGGAGCGCTTTCGACCAGTTTCTTGGCTTCGGCAAGACCCAGACCGGCAACGGCCTCGCGGACCGCCTTGATGACGCCAATCTTGTTGTCGCCGAAGGAGGCGAGGACGACGTTGAATTCGTCCTTCTCGGCAGCCGCTTCGCCACCACCGTCGCCGGCAGCGGGAGCCGCGGCGGCCACGGCCACGGGAGCCGCGGCGCTGACGCCCCATTTTTCTTCAAGCGCCTTCACGAGACCGGCCACTTCGAGGACGGTCAGGCCACTCAGTTGTTCTACAATGCTATCGATATCAGCCATGGTTTTGGTGGGTGTCGTCGCACCGGCAAGCCTGCCGGCATTTCAGGTTCGGAGCCCCGTCCCCGACGAGGAACCCGGTTTCAGGTTCGATTACGTTTGTTGGTTTCTGGTTTTCGGTCCCCCGTCCCGGAATTCGTTTTCTGGCCACCGGCCAAATCCCGTCGCAGGGAGGAGGAAGGAAAAAAGGGTTGGTTTCAGTTCAAAGCTCAGCCGGCCTGATCGACCTTGGCTTGGAGGACGCGGGCCAACGACGCGAGCGGCTCGTTGAGCACGGTGACCATGCGGCGGGCGGGCTCCTGCAGCAGACCGAGCAACTGGGATTGGAGCACTTCCTTGGCGGGCAGTTCAGCCAGCGCCTCGACCTGTGCGGCACTCAGCACGGCACCATCAAGCACACCACCCCGCATCACCGGGCGGTTGAACTCCTTGTGGAAGGCCTTGATCGTCTTGGCCGCAGCGCACACATCGCTGGCACCCGTCACCACCGCGGTTTGTCCCGCGAGGAGGGAGCCGACTGTGTCGGGCATGGAGGCGGAAGCCGCCGCCTGCTTGACGAACGTGTTCTTGGCGACGTTGAACGTGGCACCGGTGGCGCGGAGACGCTTCCGCAATTCCGTGAACTGCTTCACCGTCATGCCACTGTAGTCAGCGACCAGGAGGAAGGGCGATTGGTTGATCCGCTCGTAGAGCGCATCGATGATGATCTTTTTCTCGGATTTCATCGGCTAAAAGGGAGTGGGGAATCGATTGTCGGTTGGTTTCGGCAACAACTGGTGGAGATGGTCCGAAATCAGCGGAAAGGACCGAGATCGATCCGGACGCCGGGGGTCATGGTGGCCGCCACCGCGCCCGCCGTGAGATAGTTGCCCTTGGCCGAAGCCGGCTTGGCTCCCATCACCGAGTCGATGACCGCCGCGGCGTTCTCGACCAACTGCTGCGGCTCGAATGACGCCTTGCCCACCGGGACAGAGATGTTGGCATTGCGGTCGAGCTTGAAGTCGACACGACCGGCCTTCACGGCTTTCACCGCCTCGGCGGTGTCGTCGGTGACGGTGCCCGTCTTGGGGTTCGGCATCAGGCCGCGCGGTCCCAATTGGCGACCTAGCTTGCGCACTTCGGCCATGGCGGAAGGCGTGGCGATGACGACATCGAATCCGAGCCATCCCTCCTGCACCTTCTTGATCATTTCCTCGTAACCCACGAACTCAGCACCGGCATTGCGGGCCGCCGTGGCGGCTTCGCCTTCGGCAAACACCAGCACGGTGACGTCCTTGCCACTCCCGTGAGGCAGCGGACAGGTGCCGCGGACCATCTGGTCAGACTGACGGGGATCCACCCCCATCTTGAAGGAGATGGTGACCGTTTGGTCGAATTTGACCCCGGGGAATTTCTTCACCAACTCCATGGCTTCGGCCAGGGAGTAAAGTTTCGTGGAGTCCACCAGCTTGGCGGCTTCCTGATATCGCTTGCTTCGTTTCTTGGGCATTGGAGTGGGTGCAGTGTTGACGAGCCTTCCTATCCGGACGAGCTCTCCTGCGTTTTGACGTTTCTTTTTTGGCTCGGCCTATTTACTCGATCACTCCGGGCGCCGACACCCATTTCCCGGAGCAAAACTTTTCTAAAGGGTCACCCTGGCGACCACCTGACGGTCAATCAACGACCTCGATGCCCATCTGGCGGGCAGTGCCTTCGATGATGCGCACGGCGGCGGTCTCATCGTTGGCGTTAAGGTCTTCCATCTTCGTGAGGGCCACCTCGAGCACTTGGGCGCGGGTGAGCTTGGCCACTTTCTTGCGGTTCGGCTCACCGGAACCGGAGGCGATGTTCGCGGCCTTCTTCAGCAGGATGGCTGCCGGCGGCTTCTTGGTGACGAAGGTGAAGCTCTTGTCCTTGTAGACACTGATGATCACCGGCAGCAAGTCCCCGGACTGGCCCTGGGTCGCCGCGTTGAACGCCTTGCAGAACTCCATGATGTTCACGCCCGCCTGGCCCAACGCGGGGCCCACGGGAGGAGACGGGTTTGCCGCCCCCGCCGGGATCTGCAGTTTCACTTGTTTGACTACTTCCTTCGCCATCGGATCTGACTGGTTATGGGATTAAAAGAGAGGGATGATTACACAAAATGGAAAATACGGACGGACCGCGCCGGGAGGGGCTCAACCACGCTCGACCTGCCAGTATTCGAGCGGCACCAGGGTCTCCCGGCCGAAAATGTTCACCGAAACCATCAACTCGCCCTTGTCTTCGTTGATTTCGGCCACCACACCGGCCTGACCTTCGAACGGACCATCGGAAACGGTCACTGCATCGCCGGGCTCGAACTGAATGGCAGGCTTCACGCTGTCCTCGCGCTCCTTGATCTGGGCGAGCATGCTTTCCACCTCATGGCGGGGCATCGGCACCGGATGGTCCTTGGCACCGGCAAAATTGATCACCCCCGGAGTCTCGCGGATGAAGTACCAGGTGCGGTCCACCAGACGGTTCTTCTCATCCAGCAGGTGCATGTTCACGATGACATAACCCGGGAAAAACTTGCGGTTCGTCTCCATCTTCCGGCCACCCTTGACCTCGGAAACCCGCTCCGTCGGCACCAGAACGCCGAAGACGAGATCAGCCATCTCCTCCGCGTCGATACGGCGCTTGATATTCTCCTTCACCTTCATCTCCTGTCCGGAGAGAACCTGGACGACATACCACTGGTCTTGGGGCGGGGGCACGGAAGCCATGATTCGAATCGCTCTGGTTCTAGTTCGGAAATGTTTGTGAAAATTCTTTCGTTTGTCTGCCCTTTGCCCCCGCATCCCCGGCTCCAACCTTCGTTTCCCGGTCGGGCGTGTTGTGCGAGAGGCGGACTCTGTTTCAGGTCTCAAGCGCCGAAGCCCACCGTGATGGCCTTCATCACGTTCACCATCAGGAAGTCAAAAAACGCAACGAAAGCTCCCAGCAACAGCGTGGCAATCAGGACGACCACCGTGGAGTCGATCAGTTGCTTGTAACGCTTGACGCCTTTTTCCTTGGGATCCCAAGGCCAGGTTGCCTTGTGCAACTCGGAGCGGACTTCACCGAAAAATTTGCCGACTTTGCCAAACATGGGAATGGAAGATGCTGGGATGAAAATGATGGGTTCCGGTATCGACTTGCCGATCCTCTCAGTCTGCGCCCGGCCCGGTCGGATGAGACTGGAGCCGAAGGATTCCGGTGACAAATGGAGGCAATTTTCCGACCTTCGACTTGGCAGGGCAGGCGGGACTCGAACCCACAACCAACGGTTTTGGAGACCGCTACTCTACCAATTGAGCTACTGCCCTAACTTGTTGACGGTCCACCCGCCCTCTCAGAGTCATCCAAGCCTCCCCAGAGGCGCTTGACAGACTCTTTGAATTTGGGGGAATCGCATCCTAGCCGCAAAATCGGCGAAATCCTCAATTTTTTTTGATCGGACTCCTTTTCCCTTCAGATACCCGACTCAACCGGCTGTCGCCATCGACCGCACCGAGATCATCAAAGCCACCCGTTGGGACGATCCATCACCCGAGAGCCACTGAGGCGCCGAAACCGCCCCGCCTCCCTTCGAGCGCTTCACACTCAACCAGAAGGACCAGGACGGCCGGATTCAGGTGGACGGCAGCCCGTCGACTCCGGGAAGGAATCGACGGGCTCACGTCAAAGATCGATCAATCCAGAATGTCGCCGACACGACCGGCACCCACCGTGCGACCACCTTCGCGGATAGCGAAGCGGATGGTCTTTTCGAGGGCGATCGGGGTGATCAGCTCGACTTCGAGGGAAATGTTGTCACCAGGCATCACCATCTCCACACCGTCGGGAAGCTTGATGGTACCGGTCACGTCCGTCGTGCGGAAGTAGAACTGCGGGCGGTAGTTGCTGAAGAAGGGAGTGTGGCGACCACCTTCGTCCTTGCTCAGCACGTACACTTCAGCCTTGAACTTCTTGTGGGGCTTGATCGTGCCCGGCTTGGCGATGACCTGGCCGCGCTCGATGTCTTCCTTCTTCACACCGCGGAGCAGCAGACCGACGTTGTCGCCAGCCTGACCTTCGCTGAGAAGCTTGCGGAACATTTCGATGTCCGTCACGGTGGTCTTGATGGTGTCGCGGATGCCGACGATTTCGACTTCCTCCATCTTCTTGACGATACCGCGCTCAATACGACCGGTGGCCACGGTGCCGCGACCTTCGATCGAGAACACGTCTTCGATGGGCATCAGGAAAGCCTGATCAACCGGACGCTCGGGCATCGGGATGTATTCGTCCACCGCCTGCATCAGCTTGAGGATGTTTTCCTTTTGGGTCGCATCACCTTCCAGCGCCTTCAGGGCACTGCCCTTGACGATCGGGATCTCGTCGCCCGGGAATTCGTACTGACTGAGGAGGTCGCGGACTTCCATCTCGACGAGGTCGAGCAACTCCGGATCGTCCACCATGTCGACCTTGTTCATGAACACCACCAGAGCCGGCACACCGACCTGACGGGCGAGCAGGATGTGCTCACGAGTCTGGGGCATCGGACCGTCGGCGGCACTCACCACCAGGATACCACCGTCCATCTGCGCGGCACCGGTGATCATGTTCTTGACGTAGTCAGCGTGACCAGGGCAGTCCACGTGGGCATAGTGACGATTTTCGGTCTCGTACTCGACGTGGGCGGTCGAAATCGTGATACCACGGGCGCGCTCTTCCGGAGCGGCATCGATCTCATCGTAGGCCTTCTTCTCGGCGAAACCCTTGTCAGCGAGAGTGGAGGTGATCGCGGCGGTCAGGGTCGTCTTGCCGTGGTCGACGTGACCGATGGTTCCGACGTTCACGTGCGGCTTGTTCCGTTGGAATGCTTCTTTGGCCATGGTGGTGTTTGGGTTGGATTAGTTCAGTTTTCTTTAAAGGAATGACTTGCCTTGAGAGGCCGCCCAGAGGGTGAATTCAGAGTGGTTCTCGATCAATTTCGCTGATAAGTGGAGCTCTTGACGGGATTTGAACCCGTGACCTCTTCCTTACCAAGGAAGTGCTCTACCCCTGAGCTACAAGAGCCTTTCGAATGGTCGATTCCGGACGTATCCGGCGTCGTTCAATCGTGGCCGCCGCAGCCCGGAAAAAACGCTAAAGCGCCCGCTGTCTCTCCCTAGAAGAGGCATAAGCAGGCGCTCCAAACGAGATCTGGGCAAAAGCGTCGGCCAAACTACGCGAACACCTCTACCTGTCAAAAAAATTTTCCCGTGGTTTTCGGCAAAAACTTGAGCGGAAAATCCACAGTTTCAGGGAATGCCAAAATCACTCCGCATCGGGCTCAAAATCCTCCGCTAATCTCTCGATTGCGAGCGCCCGTCCCGACTCCTCGTCGATGTCGATGATGGCCCCGCGAAGGCCGACGATACCACCGGCCACCGGGAACCGTCGCGGCAACTGGGTGCGGAATCGCTCGACCACCGGTCGGATCTCCCGCCCGAGGACCGAATCGACCGGACCGCACATCCCCGCATCGCACAAAAAGGCCGTTCCTCCGGGAAACACCCGCTCATCCGCCGTCTGCACATGGGTGTGCGTGCCGAGGACGGCCGACACCTGACCGTCGAGCGAGCGGGCAAAGGCGATCTTTTCGCTGGTGGCCTCCGCGTGGAAATCGACAAACACCACCCGCACGCCTTCGGCGGCCTTGAGGCGCTCAACCTCGGCCGCCACCCCGAGGAACGGGTTTTCCAGCGGCGGCTGCATGAAGACCTGACCCTGGGCGTTGATCACGGCCACTTTTCCCTTGGCTGTATCCAGTACCACCGATCCCTGACCGGGCGTCCCGGGAGGGTAGTTGATCGGCCGCAGCAATCGGGGCTCGGTCGGCAGATAGGGAATGATCTCCGCCTGATCCCAGGCATGGTCGCCCGTCGTGACCACCGCCACGCCCGCCCGCAGCAGGTCGATGCTTATCTTCGGGGTGATGCCACGTCCCCCGGCGGCGTTCTCCCCGTTGGCGATGACGAAATCAATGCCCCGAGCCTGCCGGATCGCCGCGAGGTGTCCGATGACCGCCTTGCGGCCCGGTTCGCCGACGATGTCGCCTAGAAACAAAATCCTGAGCATGACTTCCTGTTCCCCCGCTTGGGCAGAGTCGCAACCGTTTTCCCGTTTCCTCTCCCGTTGCGGACCACTGGTCATTCATTCCAGAAAGATCCGGCCGGCCCGGCGACGGACATGACGACCACCCGGCAGATTGATCCTCGCCGGCACCGCCGTGGGAGGCAAGATCGCCCGGAGGCTTTCCACGAGCTGAAAGTCCACCCCCGGCACGCCGGCTTCCGCCAGCCAGCGATGCAGGGCCCGCCGTTGCAGCGCGACCGGCCAGCCCAGCAGGATGGCGCTTCTCAAAGCCACCGCCGCACCGGTCTCGCCACCCGTCGCGGCAGGCCACTCCCGCTCCAGCCAGCTTTCGAGCGCGGCATCATCGGCCCGCGCGAGGTCCGCGAGGCGCAGGATCGCCGCCCGCGGATCGCGCCCCAGCGCCTCGCGCAGCGAGGGAATCAGCTCATGCCGCCAGCGGTTCCGCATCGAGTGGTCAGCCGTCACATTGGTGGCATCCTCCCGCCACGCCAGGCCGTGGGCGGCTATGTAGGCGTCGATTTCCTCCCGCCACACCGCCAGCAGGGGCCGCAGGAGGGCGAGCTTTCCCCGGTGGGAGATCTCCTGCATGCCCCCGAGTCCACCCAGACCGGTGCCGCGACAGAGCCGGTGCAGGACCGTCTCGACCTGATCATCCGCGTGATGAGCCAGAAAAAGCCGCTGACAGCGGTGTTTCCGCGCCATTTCGGCAAAAAACTGGTACCGGGCCTCGCGGGCCGCGGTTTCGAGCGACTGCCGACTCTGGCGCGCGAGTTCCCGGACATCGACGCGGCCGATCTCGCAGGCGCAACTCCCGGCGGCGGCCAGCTTTTCGACAAAACGCGCATCCTCCGTCGAGGCGCGCCCGCGGAGCCGGTGATCGAGATGGCACACCACGAGGGAGCGAAAGCCGGCCTCGCGCAGAGCGTGGAACAGGGCCACGGAGTCGCGCCCACCGGACACGCCGACGAGATACTTCCGCCGGGGCGGAAATCGACCGGCCAGATCCGGCGTCAGGAGGGGCGGCATGGTGGGAAAAGGGGGATCGCAGCGCGGAAATCCATCCCGCACCCGACGACCAAGCTACCAAAGACCCCCGGCTTTGTCCCGGTTATCCGATCCGATCCCCGCCGAAGAGACCGTGCAGGGCCTCGGGCAGGCGGATGCTGCCGTCAGGCTGCTGGTAGGTCTCGATCAGCGCCACATAGAGCCGCGGCAGCGCCGTGCCGGAGCCGTTGAGGGTGTGGCAGTGCTGATTTTTGCCATCTTCCTCCTTGTAGCGCAGCTTCATGCGACGGGCCTGGTAATCGACGAAATTCGAGCAGCTTGACACCTCCAGATAGGCCCCGTGACCGGGCGCCCACACCTCGATGTCGTAGGTTTTGGCCGAGCTGAAGCCCAGATCGCCGCTGCACAACTCGATCACCCGGTAGTGGAGCCCGAGCAATTGCAGCACCTTTTCCGCCTCGGCGGTGAGGATCTCCAACTGCTCGAAGCTGCGGTCGGGGTGCACGATGTTGACCAGCTCAACCTTGTCGAACTGGTGCATCCGGATCATCCCCCGGCTTTCCCGCCCGGCAGAGCCCGCCTCGCGGCGGAAACACGGCGTGTAGGCCGTCAGTTTGAGGGGAAACTCCTCCGGCTTCACGATGGTGTCGCGGTAGAGGTTCGTCACCGGCACCTCGGCGGTCGGAGCCAGGAAAAACGCGCCGTCCTCGAGGCCGTACATGTCATCCTCGAACTTCGGCAACTGGCCGGTGCCGATCATGCAATCACGGTTGATGATAAACGGCGGATAAATCTCGCGATAGCCGTGCTGTCCGGTGTGCAGGTTCAGCAAAAACTGGATCAAGGCCCGCTGCAGCCGTGCGCCCGGGCCGGTAAAGGCGATGAACCCGCTGGAGCTGATCTTGGCGGCCAGTTCGAAGTCGAAAAGCCCCAGTTTTTCCCCCAGCGCCACATGATCGAGCGGCTCGAAGCCGGAAAAGACCGGCTTTTCTCCCCAGGTGCGGACCACCGGATTGGCCGTCTCGTCAGCACCGACCGGGCAGGCGGCGTGGGGCAGGTTCGGGATGTTCAGGAGCAGTTCCCGCTGGCGGGCGTCGGCGGCATCGGCCTCCTCGCCGATGCGCTTGATCTCGTCGCCGATGCCCCGGACCTCGGCCTCGATGGCGGTGGTGTCATCGCCGTTCTTCTTTTTGATGCCGATGTCCTTCGAGATGCGGTTGCGCTCGCCCTGAAGCCGCTGGCGCTCGGTCTCGCCGGCCCGGCGCTTTTCATCGCAGGCCAGCACTTCGTCCACGAGGGTCCACGAGTCGCCGCCGCGGGTTTTCAAACGTTCCCGGACCCCGTCCGGATCTTCGCGCAACAATCGGATATCGAGCATGATGGGCGCTAGAGTAGTCCAGCCTCGTCGATTGAAAAGCGGCAATCGGGAAAGGCTTTTCAACAGCAGGGCGGAATGATATGAATGAAACCGGTCGGCCGGGCAGGCGGGTGTTTCCGATGAAATCCTGTTGGTCCGGAGACCAGACAGGGTCTGATCGGAAACCGGCCATCGCCGGTTGGTCGGAATCCTGCTCTCTCCGCGCCGCAACCCACTCGCTGTCATGATCCCCACCGGCTTCCGCCTCTGGCTGTCCGCCCTCGTCTGCCTCCTGGCGGTGAATCCGGCCGGGCGAGTGGAGGCGGCCTACGATGCGCCCAATTTCTCTGGAAAATTGATCGATCGCGACGCGCTGTCTCTGGGACCGCGGGAGACGGACGAGGTCGTGACCGCCCTGACGGCCCTGGCGGCGAATTTCCCCGGCGAAGCCATCATCGACCACGATGTGCGGGAAAAAGCCATCGCGCTGGCGCTGATGCTGCGTCCGCTCGATGGCGGCGCGCGGGCGGCTCATCGGGATTTGCAACAGGGCAGCACGCCGCTGCCAGTGGAGTTGTTTCAGTCGCTGGCGGCCGTCTCTGGAGCCCTCTGGCGACATGGGGAGCGCCTCGCGGAGCGCGGCACCGAGCCGGAGGACCGGCGACTGGCCCCACTGCTGATGGAGCTGTCGCTGCTGGCCCAGCCCGCCAAACCACTGCCGGAGCGCGTCCAGCGCTACCAGAAGGCCCTTCAGGACGTCGATCCCGACTGGTCGGTGGCGGTCACACTCCAAACGAACGACAACGCCAGCAACGAACGGGCCCGTGCCCTCCGGCTGCCCATGCCCGAGCCGGAGGCTCCGAAACCGATGGCCACGCTGGTGCCGACTCCCACGCTGCAAACCATCCCCACCACCTCATCGACTCCCACCCCCGATCCGACGCCCACTGGTGCCACCCCAATGGCCGCCGCCGAGATCAAGCGCCGCGAAGGCAGCCTGCGTGCGCTGGTCGTGGAGGGCGCCACGGGAAAAGCCGCCGTGAGTCAGGTGACGCTGACGGTGCGCGAGCCCAGCCCGGACGAGAGCAGCTTGTTCGGCCTGTTCACCGACCGTGAGATGCGGGCCGATTTCGAGATGCGGGCCACCTACGACCGGCGCGGCCAGGCGCTGGCCGGCATCGACGCGGCGGCCGGTCTGGTGAAGCAGCGCTATCCGGTCTGGCCACGACGACTGATGGCCGAGTTTGGCCTGCTGGCTTTGGGCGGTGAGACGATCCCAGCGACCGCGGCGGAGGCCGATGTGTCCCTGCCGGCGTTGATTTTGCTGGCTTCGGCGTTTTCCGGCGAGGCGATCCAGCCGGCTTTCGGGCCGGAGGGCGATTTCGTGCTCGGCGGCCGGCTGACGGATGCCGGAAAGCCGACCTTGCCGGAGGACATGGATGCCGCAGCACTGGCCAAAAGTGCGGCGGCGTCGGCCACGGCGCCCCGGGCCCTGTTTTTGCCCGCTCCTGCCGGGGAGACCACTGATCCGGCGGGACAATTGCTCGATGCGGCGATCAATGGCGACGAGACGGTGTTGTTCCGGCCGCAGGTGGTGGGCTACACGTCGATCGATGAACTGGCTCCGGTGCTCAAGGGGCCGACGCCCGAGGGCCTGACGTCGGCCTTGACGGAATTCGCCCTGATTCAGGGCCTGCTGGAGCGCATGGCGCCAGGAGAGATCGCCCGCAACCCGGCGGTGCAGGACCGGCTCGGCAAAGTCCTCGCCGCCTGGCCCAGCCATGCCTCGGCCCGCGCCATGCTGGCCTACGGGGCGCGGCCGGTCAGTGCGGGGATGTCCCTGTCGGCGTCCCGGCAGGCGGTCGAGACCGCTCTGGCACCCGCGATCGAGCTCTATGAATCGCGGGAACGCGGCGATGGCTTCGAGGTCACGGCGACGGTGAAGAAGCTCGACGAGGCGAAATGGCAACTGTCCGAGCTGCGGGGCAAGATCGATCCCCAGGCGAAAGCGATGCTCACAGCGGCGGAGGATGCCCTGGAAGCCTGCCGGATCTATCTGTCGCTGACCAATCAGGGCACCAGCATCGGCCGGCAGCGGCGCGAGGAGTGGCTGACGGCGCTGGAGACGATGGAGATGGAGCAGGAAAAACTGAAGGCCGGGGATGCCGGCCAGTGAGCCCGGCCCGGCTGGCACGGGGGCGGCGGGCGTAACCTCCGGGGAGTCGCTTTGCAGCGAGGGATCGATGGCATGAACCGCGCTTTTGACAGCTTGGACAGTTTGCCGGTGCGGATCGCACTGCCCGATCCCTGGCAGCAGCAGGCGATCCGTGCGCTGGTCGACGGTCGCGATGTGATCCTGAATGCGCCGACGGGAGCAGGCAAGACCTACGTCTTCGAGAGCCTGATCCGCGGCAAAATGCTGGCCGCAGGGCAGCAGGCCGTTTACACCGTGCCGACCCGGGCTCTGGCCAATGACAAATGGCGCGAGTGGCGGGCGGCGGGGTGGAAAGTGGGCATCGCCACCGGAGATCTGGCGGAAAACCTCGACGCCCCGGTGCTGGTGGCGACGCTGGAGACCCAGCGCGAGCGGCTGCTGGCCGGCCAGGGACCGCGGCTGCTGGTGATCGACGAATACCAGATGATCGGTGACGAGCGCCGCGGACTGAACTACGAGCTGGCCATCGCGCTGGCGCCGGCGACGACCCAACTGCTGCTGCTGAGCGGCAGCGTGGAAAATCCCCGCGATGTGGCCGCGTGGCTGAGCCGTCTGGGCCGGCCGGTGGAGACGATCGAGACGGTTCGCCGGCCGGTGCCGCTGGACGACATCCCGGTGGGGGCGCTGCCCGAAGCGGCGCCAAAGCGGGTGAAGAATTTCTGGCAGCGCCTCGCGCTGGGCGTGCTGCTGTCGGACTACGGCCCGCTGTTGATTTTTGCCCCCCAGCGGCGCTCGGCGGAAAAGATCGCGCGTCAGATCGCCGAGGCCCTGCCCGACGACGATCCGATCGAGTTGAAGGATCTGCCGCTCCAGCGTGCGGCCGGCCCGGAACTGGCGAAAATCCTGCGAAAACGCGTCGCATGGCATCACAGCGGCCTGAGTTTTGCCCAACGGGCGGCGATCGTGGAGCCTCTGGCCAAGGCCGGTCAGCTCCGAGTCATCGTAGCCACGCTGGGACTGGCGGCGGGGATCAATTTCTCGGTCCGCTCGGTCTTCGTGGGCGACACCCAGTATCAGGACGGCCCCTTCCTGCGCGAGGTCCGGCCCGACGAGTTGCTGCAGATGTTCGGCCGGGCCGGTCGCCGCGGCTTGGATGACGCCGGCTACATCATCTCGGCGGACCGCAGCCCCCGCCTGATGGACGCCCGGCCGAAGCAACTGCGGCGAACCAACGAGATCGACTGGCCGACGCTGCTGCGGATCATGCGCCAGGCCACCCTGCGGGGAGAATCGCCCTTCGGCGCGGCCCGGGAATTCACGACGCGGCTTTTCTCCGAGCAGCGGGTGAGACTGGGCTTTGCGGCAAACGCCGTCCCCGAGGAGGCCAAACCAGCGGGAAAGCGGGGGCTTTTCGGCCTGGGGCCCACCCGCGCGGAAATCCGCAATGCCGAGGGGCTCTGGGAGGCCGAACGCCCCGGCGCGCGAGCCGAGAGCCGGCTCGGTGACGCCTGGCTGGTGGAGGACGGGCGCGGTCTGCCGGCCCTCGCCAGCGCGCGGGCGATCAGCGCTTTGCTGCCCCCGGGAGCCCGCCTGTGCCGGCTCGACCGACTCGGCCCGGCCGGATCGGGACGTCGCTACGGCGGCGAGATCGCCCTCGCCACCCGGACGGGAGAGGATGATCGCTGGCAGCCGACCCGGCAGATCCGCCATTGGTCCGGCCTGCCGCGGGCGACGGCGGATCTCACCCGGGAAGAGTTCGAGATTCTCTCGCCCGACTGGCTGGAGCCCCACCTCGGCGGGGCCCGGGTCGCGGCGGTGGTGGTCCGGGGCTCCACCTTGTCCGCCCTGATCGATCTGGCCGACCTCACCGTGCCGGTGGTGGAGGATCAGGCCGGACGACCCGTCTGGCAGGCCGAACGACGCACCGTGGCCGTGGAATCAGAGACCCACTACACCGACGAGGCGACCGGCGAGACGCGCGGCACCACCTCCGGCACGGCGGCTCATGCCTGGCGCCAACTCGGTCTGATCGACGACCGGGGATGGCCGACGGACCGCGGGACGATCTTCAGCTTTTTCCAACAGGGCGAAGGTCTGGCCATCGCAGCGGCCCTGGAGGATCCCTCCTATCCGGTCGAAGAATTGGTCTGGCACCTCGCCAATCTCCGGGCCGGCCATCGTTTCGATCCGTCCGAAGGCTCCGGTGACGGAGGCCACGGCAGCGAACGCCTCGCAGTGGCCTGCCGACAGGCCTACGGTCCGGTGGATCACGAAGGCTACCTGCGGCTGGGCCTGCCGATCGGCTATGGGGAGGGAGCCGCCGAAGCGGTCGAAGCCTGGAGCCGGGGCGGAATGAATGCCGTGCGCCAAGTCTCGGAAGACCTCGAGATCGGCCCCGGAGACGTGGAGCGCGCCTACGTGGAGTGGCTTTCCCTGCTGCGACACGTGCGGGGGGCGCCCGACCACGACCATCCCCGCTGGCGCGCCCTGCAACAGGCGGCCCGGGAGGAATTGGACCGGCGGCGCATCGAAAGTCCGCTGAAAAACCTCCCGGAGTTTCCCCAAACCGTCCTGACCCGCCATCCGCAGCACCGGCTCGGCTACCGCCAGATCCCGGCGTCAACACGCTGACCCGCCGTCAGTCAAACGCCTCTGGATTGAGCAGCTTTTTCACATCGTCCATGGTGCGGACGGTGTCCTTGTAAAAGCCCAGCTCGCTCTGGGACACGCCGGTCGCGACGGCGGCATTCTCCTGGGCCCGGGTGCCTTGGCGATGCGAACTCGTCCGGTAGGAGGTGTGGCTGCTTTCGCGGGCCGCCTCGGAGCGGAAGGGATTGAGACCGGAAAGAAAACCCGCTTCCTTCCCGTCCGAACGGGAAACGCGGCCCGTCTCGGAGGCCCGTTGGTCATCGAAGGCGCCCTCCCGAGCCGCCCCGATGCCGCGGGCTTCCTCGGTTCGGTATTGCTGCCGCTCCAGATACTCCGGGGTGCGAAAGAGCTCGGTCTCCACCTCGCGTTTCGAGAGGCGCGCGCCCTTTTTCTTGAAGTCGCGGCCCTTGTCCACGGTCTCGCCGGCGTAGAGGTTGGCGTCCTTTTCGTTCTTCGGCCGGATCTGGCCGGTCTCATCGATGCCCCAGCCGGATTCGGCATAGCGGGAGCGGATTTCCTTGGAATCATCTCCCCCGCCGGCACCCCCGCCACCCCAGGCTTTTTCATCAATGCCGAAGCGCGTCCGGACGGCACTTTTGGCTTCCCGCTGGGTGGCACAGGACGTGAGAAGAAGGCTGACGACGCCCGCCGCCACCAATCCCCAGCCATTCCAAGCCATGCCGCGTGTCCTCATGTTCATTGGGCGCCGCCAGTTTCGGCACTCTGGCGCAATTCGTCCAGTCGGACTTGCAAGCCCGGCGGGAGATGCAGCCGCGCGGTGCGGGCCGGAATCTCCGAGAGTCGACCCCAGGCCCGGTAGAGTTCAAAAAGGATATCCGGCTCGGTGCCGATCGATTTCTGAAAGGCGGGCGCCAGCAGGCGCTCGGCACGCTGAAAATCTCCCTGATCGATGAGATAACGCGCGTGGGCCTGGAGGAACTCGTTGTGCTCCCAGGTGAGTCTCCTGATGGTGCCCTGATAGGCATCGAACAAGGCGCCGGCGAGGTCGGCAAAGCCGGCTTTGGCAAATTCGACGGGCAGGGGCCAGCGTTCGTTGAAGGCCGTGACGGCCCGCCGGCGGGGCATGAATTGTTGGAAACCGTCCGTTCGGGCCTCGCGCAACAGACGGGCCTGCACCTCGGCCGCCCTGACCCGGTCGCCCAACTGCCCGAAAAGGCGGATCTGCCGGATCTCCTCGCCTTCGCACAGGGTGCTGGCCGGGCCCGCGCGCCGGGTGAGCCAGCGTCGGCTCTCGGCAATGCCCGGATCGCCGAACCGGGGCATCAGCTCGATGGCCAAGTCCCGCTCGGCCGGGGAGAAGGCCGCCCAGACGGCCGGCTCGTAAGCTTTGCCGGCCTCGCCTCCATTCAGCCACCACAGCGCGGCTCCCGCCGCCAGCCGGGTTCGCGGCGACGAGGCAAACGGGTTCAGCAGATCCACCCACGCACCCACCGTGGCCGGATCGCCCTGACGCGGCAGTTGCAGGGCCACTTCGTCAATCCAGGCCCGCAGCGCCGGCTCGTCGACGGGAAGATTTTCCATCAACGTAAGCAGATCGGGAGCCACGGCGGCCGGACCGTCGCCCGCCCGGAGCCGATGGCCGACCAGATCGGTGAGCAGGGCGACGCGGTCGTTCGCCTCGGTCAACCGGTCGCGCGCGGCGAGCAGGAGCACGCCACGACCTTCCGCCACCGCGCCGGCCTGGAACAAAAAGCCCGCCAGATCGCGGAGCAGGCGCAGATCGCCGTAAGCCCCCGCCGTCCGCGCGAGATCGCTGATGGCGGCGCGGTCGGGGGGCGTCGCCGTCGCGTGAATCGATGCCAGTTGCCGGATCGCCTCCACCTCGGCGATGGCCTGCTGCTGGTCCAGAGCGATGCCCGAGAGCCACTCCACCGCAGCCGCGCGATCCCCGCGACGGAGGGCGGCCCGACCGGCGAGGAGACGCTCTTCCTTGGTGATCCGACCCGAGTTGCGCAGGTGGGTCAGCACCCGCAACACAGCCTCATCGTTGCCCCGGCGCTCATGGGCCCGGACGAGGGCACTCTGATAGAAAACCGCCTGATCCAAGGCCTCCACCGGCACGGGACCTGCCGGCGGATGGCCCGGCTTGGGACCGCCGGGACCCATCGCCCGGGCCGTCAGCGTCTCAATGTCCCCGGCCATGAGAAGGAATTCCGCATGCTGGCGATAGATGTAATCGGGCGTCATGCCGGCCGGCTGTCGCCGCTCCCCGGAGAGATAGGCGGCGATCACGTCCAGCGCCGCACGATGGTCGCGGGATTTCAGACAGGCACTGAAGAAACCCCGCGCCGGAGAGATTTCGTCGGGACTTTCCTCCAGCGACAGCCGGTAGATCGGGATCGACTCCCGGTGCAATCCCCTCGCCTCCAGAGTCCGGGCCAGTTGCAGGCGACTGCCGGCATCGCGCAGCCGGGCATAGAGGAAACTCAGCTCACGCTCCCGCTCCGCCGGGGTCATCGACTCCAGCAACCAGCAGACGCGCTCGGTCTCGAACTGCTCGTACTGGCTGACGGCCTCGACATTGCCGGGATCGGCGACCAGTTCGGGATCCATCGCCCGGAACAGCGCCACCGCATCGACCGTCGCGGGCCGGCGAGCGGCCAGGGCATTGAGCACCCGCTCCAGTTGCGCCCAGCTTTCCATCTGGGGAAAGCTCTCCCCCTGATCGGCCTTTTTGCTCGGCCGTCCCCGGTCGAGCAGCCGCGCGACCAACTCGCGGATCGCCCTGTTGGCGGCGTCTCCATCGCCTGCGACGAGGGCCAGCAGGGCACGCCCCTCCAGCCGCGACTCATCGGTGACGGCGGGATGGCTTTCGATGCGGCGGCTCAGCCCGGCGAGCAGGGACTCACGCTCGGCGGCGGATTCGAGGTCATGGAACCGCTCCGAGACCGCCTGATGGAAGTAGTAGGGCAACCCGGAGAACTGACGCGGCTGCAAGGTGTCCACGCACCGCCGCAGCCACTCGCTGCGCTCGGCATCCAAGCCGAGACGACCCGCCACCTGAGCGAGATCGAGCATGAGAGCGACATATTCGTCGGGTGCCCGGTCCACCAGCAACCGGCCCACCGCCAATGCCAGGGCGTCGCGGCCGGAATCGCGGATCGATTCGAACAAAAAGGCACCCACCTCGGGCGTCAGCCTCCATTCCGCGACGAGAGCTTCGACATTCGCGGCCAGCAGCGGGTCAATGCCCCCCTCCCGCGACTCGGCGAGGATGGCCAGCAGGGCCAGGAGCGGAAAAACCCGCCGGCTGACTCCGCCCGGCTGGGATCCGGCCGGCTCCGCGGCGGACCAGGCCATCAGCGCACCGGCCTCGCCGACCTGCAGCGCCACGACACTGAACAGGAAGCGATCGAGAGGCCGCTCCAGGCCCGGCAGCATCTTCTGCATCTGCGCCACCGTCTCGGGGCCGGCGCCGGCATACCGAAAAGCCCAGAGTCGTTCAGTCGGACTGATGTCGGCCGCCTCCTGCCATCGTTTCACCCACGCCGCCCGCCCGGCCGCGTCGCGACCGTGGAGCAGGGCCGCCTCCTCGATCGCCCGGAGCCGGATCTCGCGGGGCTTGCCGGGCGTGCGGGTGAACTCCGGGCGCGATTTCTCCAGCCAGTCGACGAGCACCTCCTGAGTGTCCGGATCGAGGTGGGGGTAGTCGCTGATGGCCCGCAGCATCTCCGCCTGACTGCCGACGCGTTCGTTTGGATTGCCGCTGCCCGGGTCGCCGGTGCGCCGCTTGGTATTGCCTGCCGTGGTGAGATAAGGCCACAGGCTGGTGGCATTGCCCCCCTGGGCAGGCAGCGCGGCTTCGCGGGTCTCCTCGATCGCCTTTTCAAAGGCCGTCAGGGCCTGGTCGGGCCGATCCAGCTCATTCAGCACCAAACCGTAGTCGAGCCACGATGCCGCATCCCACGGCCGCAGCGAGGTCAGCCGGGCGAGCACCCGCTCGGCCTCCGACCAGCGGCCGGAGCCCTGATAGCGGCGGGACAGTTGGGTGAGGAAATCGGCATCCTGGGTGAACTTGCTCTCCAACCGCTCACGGATCTGGTCGGACTCGCCGACGCGCAGGTCGCGCTCGAGCATTTCGACGAGAGACTGCCAGGTCTCCGGGCTGGCGTCGCCCTCGTTCAGGGCAATCATCTGGCGCCGGTAGTAGATGGCCGCCTTCAGATCCTTCGTCAGGCCGGCCAGCTCGCCCAACTCATCCAGCATCTCGCGGTCCTGGCCCGCCATGTAGTAGGCGCGCTTCATGGCCTGAAAGGCGGCCGCGTAATCGCCCTGAGCCCGGTGGATGCGGGACAGCGCCTCCGGGAAAAAGGCCTCGAAGGGGTTCTGCTGAGCCATTTCCTGATACTGCTGGGCCATCCAGGTCAGCAGGAAATGCCGGTTGGCAATGGAAAGCTGGGAATCGAACTCTTTGCGCCGCTGGATCGGATCGGTCTCGCGCCGGATCAGATCCATCTGGGCCTTCAACGCCTCCTCATGCCGCCCCAGCTCGACGAGGGTGTTGGAAAGTTGCTTGATGATGTTCCGCTTCTCGAACAAATCGGCCCGCCGGTAGGCCTCCTGCCAGATGGCGACCTGGCTGTCGGCACGGCCCTGTTTCTGGTAGAGCGAGGCGAGGATCTTCAGCGTGTTCAGGGAAGCGTCGGGACTTTTCGCCATTTCCTCCAGCTCCCGGACCGCCTCGTCCTCGTAGCCGAGGGAAAAGCGCACTTCGGCCCGGCGCTGCCGGTAGTCGGCGGCATTCTCGGGGTCGATGCGCGTCAGCGTCTCGAGCTGGCGGGCCATCATTGGCAATTGCTCGTACAGCTCGGCCACGGAGAGGAGCAGCTTCTCCACCTCGACCACGGGCTCCTCGCCCGCCACGGCGCGGGCCGAGTTCAGTTGATGGCTCGCCTCGGGGTTGTCCTGCAGCTTGATCGCCCACCAGCCGGCCCGGTAGCGGGTCGCCACGGTGTTCTCCTTCTCGGCGGTTGCCTTGATCTTTTCGAAGTAGGCGGTGAGCTGGCGCGGCGGGGGATCGTCGGCTGCCCGGTTGCCGGAACTCGCCGCGATGGCCGCTGCCCGGTACTGCTCCAAGGTCTGAATGGGGCCGGTCAGGGGTGCCGGCGCCGCACCCGGCTGCGGGGCCGGCGTCGTGTTCTCGTCCGTCTGCCCGCGCAGCAGGCTGAACATCCGCTGATCGATGTCCGTGCGCGCCTTGATGTCGGACGATTTTTCCCAGACCTCTTCAAAGACGGCGAGCGCGTCGTCGATCCGCTTCTGATCGATGAAAATCTCCGCCCGCCGCAACCGGAACTCCAGATTCTCCGGAGCCAGGGCGATGGCCTCGTCGATCGCGGTCAGAGCCGCCTCGAGCAGGTCCAGTTCCCGAAAGGCGGCGGTGACTTCGGCAAGCCGCGCGGCTTTCAGGACGCTGGAGCCCTCGGCCTCGGCCACATAGTCGCGCAAAGTCTGCTCGGCCTGCTTCGAGCGGCCCCGTTCCCGGAAAAACCGGGCCAGCTCCATCGGTGCGGCCTCGCTGTCGCCGCCGGCGAGCATCTTGCCCTTGTCTCCGGCCAGCAACCGCTCCACCAAGCCGTCCAGATAGTGCTCGCGGGCAAAGGACAGCACCGACTGCAAGGCCGCCGTCTCCAGGCCGGGCCATTTTTTCAGAAATTCGTCCAGAATGCCCTCGGCCGCCTCGCGTCCCTCCAGATTCAGCGCCACCCGGCTGCGCAGCAGCGTCAGGGAGAGCGGCGCCTCGGCCTGGGCGGCGATGAGCCGGTCCAGTGTCTCCGCGGCCGCTTCGTAGTGGTCGTTCCGCATCCGGATGTCCACCAGCCGGAGCTGATAGTCGGCATTGTCCGGTACCAGAGCGGCCAGACGCGCCGCCCACTCCTCCTCGCCGGCGGGGTCGGCGGTGAGGCGGTGAAATTCGGCCATCAGATGCACCGCCTGCTCGGAGGGGTTCGGCTGGCTGGCGGCTTTTTCCAACTGGCCCGCCAACTCGGGCAGCCGATCGAAGCGCTCGTGCAGCCGGACCAGCCGTTCAAAGAGCGCCGCATACTCATGATGTTGGAAATGCAGCACCGCCATGGCATCGCGCAGCGCCACCGAGGCGGCCTCGAAATCGCCGACGAACTCGTGAAGCCGGGCGAGGGAATTCAGCGCATTGAGCCGGGCCTCTGGATCGCTCGTCTGGGCCAGCCCCTTCAGCGCGGCAGTGGCATCGTCGGCGCGGCCGGCTTCGATCAGCAGCGCGACGATCTCGCTGCGCAGGGCGACATTCCCGGGCCAGGCGGCGATCAACTCATTCCAGATCCGGGCCGCCTCGTCGATCTGGCCCGTCTCCTTGAGCATGGCGGCCTGGCGCAGGCGGAAGGCGGCGCCATCCTCGGTGCCGATGGGCGTTTTCTCGGCGAGCCGGTTGTACAGCGCGAGGGCTTTGGCGGACCGCTTTTGTTGATCGGAGATCTCCGCCGCGCCGCGAAGGGCATGGAAATCGTCGGGCGCCGTCTCCAGGATCGCGCTGTAGATGTCGCGGGCCTCGTCGAGCCGTTCGGCTTTTCTCAGCAGATGAGCAAACAGGGTCTGAACGACGATGGAACCCTGTTGCATCGAAGCCTGCTTGAAGTAGTCGACCAGCAGGGCGGTCTGGCCCCGTTTTTCGTAGAGGCCCCAGAGCAGGTCGAGCACATTGCCGTATTCGGGATTTTGTTCCAGCAGGCGGATGTAGTGGTTCGCGAGCCGTGTGTCCGACTCCGTCCACTCGGCGGCGGCGGCAGTGGCGGCACCCGCCTGGGCGGGGGTTTCCGCGGCCGCTTTGGCCGGCTCCTGCTGGGCATCGGCCGGACCGGCGAGCCCCGCGGCGATGATCGGGATGACCCAGCGGTGGCCGCTACGGGAGGCCATGGCCGGTGGTCCGGATCTGCGGGAAAGAGGGCGCATCAGGAAGAAAACCGACCTTACGCGCCGCGACCGGATGGGTCAACTGGCGGACATGCCCGCGCCCGCCTCGCCGGGATATCGCATCAGGCCTGCGGCAGCACCAGACTGCGGGCCACTTCGCCACGCTCAAGGGCGTCGTAGGCTTCGTTGATTTGGGACAGCGGATAGGTCCGGGTGAGCAGTGTATCGAGATCGATCCGTCCCGCCCGGTGGAGGTCGATCAGGCGCAGCAGGTCGATGCGCGGCCGGGTGGAGCCATAGATCGAGCCTTTCAGGGTCTTTTCCGCATAGACGAGGGCGTTCACATTGATCCGCGCCCGGGCACTGGGCGGGGAAATGCCCACCACCACGCAGGTGCCGCCCTTGCGGGTGGCATCGTAGGCCTGCTCGATCGGCTCGGGCAGTCCGACGGCTTCAAACGTGTAGTCCGCCCCCAGCCCGCCGGTGAGATCCTTCACCGCCTCGACGGGATCGGCCTCGCCGGCATTCACCGCGTGGGTGGCGCCGAGGCGCCTCGCGTAGTCCAACTTCAGCGGCACCCGGTCCACCGCGACGATGGTGGTGGCACCGGCGAGTCGGGCGGTCTGGATCACGTTCAGCCCGATGCCACCCGCTCCCCACACCGCCACGCTGCTGCCGGGAGCCACGCTGGCGGCATTCATCACCGCGCCATAGCCGGTGATCACGCCGCAGCCGATCAGCGCGGCATGCTCGAAGGAGACATCCCGCGGGATCTTCACCACCGCCCCCTCGGGCATGGTGGAGAGCTGGGAAAAGGTCGACACCCCCGCGTAATGCAGGATGGACTGCCCGGCTGCGTCGCGAAAGCGGGTCTGGCCATCCGGCATCAGTCCGGTGAACCGCATTGCCGTGCCCACGTCGCACAGGGCCGGACGCCCGCTCAGGCAATAGCCGCAGCGCCCGCAGGACATCCGCCATATCGGGATGATGTGGTCGCCCGGCTCCACCGAGGTGACGCCTTTGCCGATCGCCTCGACGATTCCCGCCCCCTCGTGGCCGAGGATGATGGGAGTCTTCATCGGCAGGTCGCCCTTCATCACATGGAGATCGCTGTGACACACGCCCGCAGCCTGCATCCGCACCTGCACCTCGCCCGGACCGGGTGGCAGGACCTCGACGGTTTCGATGCGGAGGGGTTCCTGCGATTGGCGGAGGACGGCGGCGAGGGCTTGCATGGTCGGAAACGGGAGGGGCGGAGCTTTGTCCCTACCTCACCGTCCCGCACGGATCGGGGCAAGGAAAAAAAATTTTAGATTTCCGGGCTCGTCACTGCATAGCGGCGGGGACGGCTTCGTCATCCTCCCTGTCACCACCCGGCGATCTGTCGAATCACCCACCCCTAACACCCACCGAAATCATGAATCGTCGTTCCTTCAAGTCCCTCCTCCTCGCCGGCGTCGCCCTCGTCGCGACCGCCTTCACCTTCGCCCCGGCTCCGGCCGAGGCGGGTTCCAGTTGCCGTTCCGCGGGTCGCTGCGGCTCCTGCGGCGTCTCCCTGCGTCAGGAACTCTCCTTCACCGGCTGCTACGACCGCTGCGGCAACCCGATCTACCGCTGGGTCACGGTCTCCCACTCCTGCCGCGGCAGTCACCACGGCCACAGCCACGGCTACAGCAGCCGGAGCTACCGGGACTATGGCTACCGCTCCAGCAGCACCCACAGCTACTCCCGCTCCTACGGCTATCCGTCGTCCGGCTTTTCCATCAGCATCAACCGGGGCTACCCGGTGAGCCGCTACGGTTGCCGGTGATTTCCGACCGGAGCCACCCGTTTCATTCGTTCGAGACTCCCTCCCCCCAAACAACGATCGGACCGACGTGTCCGATTCCCCGACGGCCGCGATGCCCCGCTTCTGGTGGCTCGCGGCCGTTCTCTTAGGGGAAAAATGCCGGTCACTGCCCGCGGGCCGGCATCAGCGCCGATTGAAACGGGAGATTTCCCGGTCGGTCTCGCGTTGCTGGACCCGCTTTTTCAGATCCTCGCGCTGATCGACGAAATTCTTCCCTTTCCCGGCTCCGATCTCGACCTTCACCCGGCCGTTTTTCCAATACAGACGCAGCGCCGGCAGGGAACTGCCCTTGATCTCATTCGCAGTGCGGATCTTGGCGATCTCGCGTCGGTGCAGCAGGAGCTTGCGGGGCCGGCGCGCCTCATGTTGCTCGTGGCTGGCGCTTTCCCATGGCTGGATGTCGCAATTGTAGAGCCACACTTCGCCATTCTCGACCCGGGCAAAGGCATCGCGCAGATTCACCTTCCCGGCCCGGATCGACTTCACCTCGGTGCCGCGCAGGGCCATGCCCGCCTCCCAGGTGTCGCCGATGTGGAAGTCGCGGCGCGCCTGTCGGTTGGTGGCGATGTCTTGACTCATGACGGCGAGCCGGGAGCGACGCCCGGTTGGCTCCGGGGTGCCGGTGAAGCGACTGGCGACTGCATGGGCCGTTCGCCGGGCGGATCGGAACGATCAAGCGCCCGCGCCATCCGGAAACTCGGGAGCGATCTTGCCCTCGATGATTTCCTTGAGCGCGATATCCGCCGCGCCCATCCGGGGCTCGACCTGGACGAGGGCGGACCGGCCCTGATTCAGCTGTTTCACGCGACGGGAAACCAGATTGATCAGGAGGGGCGGTTCGGTGATGACTTTGGACGCGGCTTCGACTAGATCGCTTCTCATGACGGTGGTTCCCTTGCCCCGGTCAGGCTGGCGCGGAGTCGAGGCTGTGCCAGGGAAGGCGACAATGTTCGAGGCGGCCATGGTCCGGGGAGTGGATGGTGGGTGACAACAACAAGACTGGCGGCAGAGGTCTATCGGGTACCGTTCCGGCTCCGCCGCCGTTTTGCGTTTGGCACGGTACCCACAAAAGTCAATCGTTTTGACCGATCCGACTGCTCTCCCGGTGGAAAATCGCCCCCTCGCCCCAACAAAAACCGGGAGCGACCGGGGATCGAAGCCGGGACGAGCCGGGAGGACCGGCCTCCGGCTCAGCCGAGTGCGGCCAGCCGGCGGGTGTAGATGCTCTTCAGACGGCTGGCGGCATTCGGATGAATCACACGGCTCCGGCCGGCCTTGTCGGCGGCGGAGGTCAAATCGTTGAAAGCCTGCTGGGCCGACTTGGCGTCGCCGGACTCGATCGCCGCATTCAGGCGGCGGCGGAAGGTCCTCACACGGGACTTCAGCGCCTTGTTGCGGAGCGTCTCACGCTCGGTCTTGCGCACGCGTTTGAGGGCGGATCGGGTATTGGCCATCGGAAGAGAAAAAGGTTGTCTGCTAGTTTGAGGAGTGCCGTGTGATTTCGGGGTGGCGAATGTAGGCGGGAGGACCCAACTGTCAAGCGCGAATCAGCCCCCCATCGCGGTCGCCGGAGGTCCCTGCAACGGCAGGTTCACGATGTAAACCCGCGCCCCGCGTCCCACGATACCGTAGAGGTCGATCACGTCGTGCGATCGCATCCGCACACAGCCGTAGCTGGCCGGCGTCCCGATGGCCGACTCCTCCGGCGTTCCGTGGATGTAAATGTAGCGGCCATAGGCATTCGCGTTCTGCGGCTCCAGCCCCTGCAGCCAGAGAATGCGTGAGACGATCGGATCCCGGCCGGGAGAGTTCGGTGCCACCACCTCGCCCGTGGGGCGACGATCCTTGAAAACCGTGCCGGGGACCGCTCCGTCCCCGAATTTTTTCGCGATCCGAAAGGCTCCGATCGGCGTCCGGTTGCTGCCGGGCTGGTCGCCGAGGCCAAATTTCGAGGTCGATATCGGATACTCGCGGATCCGCTGCCCGTCCCGATAGACGGCCATCCGCTGCTGGGCCACCGACACCTCGACCAGATGACGCTTGTCCGTGCCACAGCCGGTCAGAGCCAGAGCCAGAAAAAGAAGAGCCAGGGAAATGGATCGGGCGGAGGACATGCGGCGGGAGTGGGGAGCAGGATGTTTAAGATAACCGAAACATTCTGCGCCGGCAATTTCCTCTCCGCCCGCGAAACCATTTTCCCTGTCCGGGTGCATGACGCACACTTTCGTCCGTCTGTACGTCGCATCCCGATCTGCCCTCCCCTCCCCCCCTCGACATGAAAATGCCCTCCTCTGTCCGTGTCGCCGCCCGCCTGATGCTCAGTCTGGCTCCGCTCGCCCTGAGTGCCTGCTTCTACACCAACACCGATCCCGGATACGGGAGCTACGGTTCCTCCCGCGTCTACGGCGGCCCCGACTACGGCGGATATGGATACGGCGGCTACGGCCTGCCCTGGGGCGTCGGCGGCGGACCCTACCGCTCCGGCTACTACACCCGCGACTCCTACTACCGCCAGTCGCCCTGCAGCCGCTGCCACCGCAATCCCTGCGTCTGCGGCTCCCGGAGCAGCAGCCATCGGCACGATGATGACGATCACCATCGCCACCACAGCTCGTCCAGCTCCTCGTCCCGCAGCCGGGATGACGACCGTCACCACCACAGCAGCAGCAGTTCCAGCAGCCAACGCAGCAGTTCCTCCTCCGGCTCGAGCTCCCGATCCAGCCACGACCGCGATTCCCACGACCGCTCGCGCTCGTCCTCCTCATCGTCGTCGTCCTCCTCGCGCAGCAGCCACTCAGACAACCGGAACATGGACAATCCCCGGTTCCAGCAGCGCGACGGCGGTGATCGCGACCGCGGCGGCTCTTCGTCGTCCTCCCGCTCATCCGGTGGCGGCGGCAGCAGCCGCGACAGTGGCGACAGCCGCAAGCGGGGCTGAGCCGCTCCCCGGTCCGGAGCCTTTCCCGCGAGGATCGTCGCCGCGATCAATCCCCCTTGCCCGCGTCGGCTCCCTCCCTACAGTGGCGGGATGGCAGGATCCGGTGAAGGCGGCAGCGACAAGACCACGCCCATGATGCGGCAGTATCAGGCGATGCGCCGCAGTCTGCCCAAGGATGTTTTGCTCCTCTTTCGCCTCGGGGATTTTTACGAGCTGTTCTTCGACGACGCCATCACCGCCGCTCCCCTGCTGAACGTTGCCCTGACCAAGCGCAACGGCATGCCCATGTGCGGAGTCCCCCACCACGCCGCCGAGAGCTACATCGCCCGCCTCGTCAAAGCCGGCAAACGCGTCGCCCTCGCCGAGCAGACCACCGACCCCGTGCCGGGAAAAATCGTCGAGCGCGAGATCGCCCAGATCATCAGCGCCGGCACCATCGACGACCTGAACCTGCTCGACGCCGCGCGCCCGAACTACCTCGCCGCCGTCCACCAGAGCGGCGGCCGCATCGGCCTCGCCTTTGTCGAACACACCACCGGTGAGTTCCGCCTCACCGAATTCCGCGACCGCGGCGCCTTCGAGGACGAACTCGCCCGCGTCCGCCCCAGCGAGCTGCTCTACTCCGACGAGCAGGCCGCCACCTTCGACACCCTGCCGGACGGGCAGGAATACGACGGCTTCGCCTTCCTCCTCGACCAGGCCACCTACACCCTGCGCGAGCATTTCCAGGTCCAGTCGCTCGACGGCTTCGGCTGCGCCGGCATGCCGGCGGCCATCTCCGCGGCCGGCGCCGTGCTGCACTATCTGGAGACCCAGTTGCGGCGGAAAACCGACCACCTGCGCGGCCTCCAGGCCTACCGCACGGAAAACCACGTCCTCATCGATGCCGCCAGCCAGGCAAATCTCGACCTCGTCACCAGCCGCTCCGGCGGCGTCCGCCACTCCCTCCTCGGCGCCCTCGACCGCACCGCCACCCCCATGGGCGCCCGCAAACTCCGCGACTGGGTGCTCCATCCCCTGCGCGATCTCGACGCCCTCACCGCCCGACAGGACCTCATCGGCGCCTTCGTCGCCCAGCCCTTCGTCCTGTCCCAGCTGCGCGACGAACTCAAGGAAATCCGCGACATCGAGCGCACCCTGAGCCGCCTCGCCCAGGGCTCCGGCCATGCCCGCGACCTCAAGTCCCTCGAGCTCTCCCTGCGCCGTGTGCCCGAAGTCCGCGGCCACCTCGAGGCCCTCGGCGCCACCAGCGCCGCCCCGGCCCTCGGGTCGGCCCTCATCCACCGCCTCCACGAGTTCGCCGACCTCACCGACCTACTCGACCGCGCGCTCGTCCCCGAGCCTCCCGCCACGATCAAGGAGGGCGGCCTCTTTGCCGACGGCTACAGCCGCGTCATCGACGAGCTCCGCTCCGCCGCCACCGAGGGGAAAAACTGGATCGCCGACCTCCAGGTGCGCGAGCAACAGCGCACCGGCATCGCCTCCCTCAAGGTCAAATACAACGCCGTCTTCGGCTACTTCATCGAGATCACCAACACCCACCTCGACAAAGTCCCCGACGACTACACCCGCAAACAAACCGTCGCCAACGCCGAGCGCTTCATCACCCCTGCCCTGAAGGAGGTCGAAAACAAGATCCTCGGAGCCGACGAGCGCCTCCGCACCCTCGAATACGAGGAGTTCCTCAACCTCCGCGAGACTGTCCTCGAGTCCCTCCAGGCCATTCAGGACACCGCCGCCGCCCTCGCCGAGATCGACGTCCTCGCCGGACTCGCCGAGACCGCCCGCCTCTACAATTACTGCCGGCCCGTGCTCAACGAGTCGCGCAACCTCTACATCCGCGCCGGCCGCCACCCCGTGCTGGACCAGAACATCGCCGAGGAAAAATTCGTCCCCAACGACACCGTGCTCGAGCCCGAGGGCGCCCGGCTCATCCTCATCACGGGACCGAACATGGCCGGCAAATCCACCTACATCCGCCAGGTCGCCCTCATCACCCTCATGGCCCAGATCGGCAGCTTCGTCCCCGCCGACAGCGCCGAGATCGGCCTCGTCGACCGCATCTTCACCCGCGTCGGCGCCAGCGACGACCTCGCCAAGGGCCAGTCGACCTTCATGGTCGAGATGAACGAGACCGCCGTCATCGTCAACAGCGCCACCGACCGCAGCCTCGTCATCCTCGACGAGATCGGCCGCGGCACCTCCACCTTCGACGGCCTCAGCATCGCCTGGAGCGTCGCCGAGCACCTCCACGACACCATCGCGGCCCGCACCCTGTTCGCCACCCACTACCACGAACTCACCGACCTCGCCACCTCCCGGCGCGCCGTGCAGAATTACAACGTCGCGGTCCGCGAGTGGAACGACCGCATCATCTTCCTCCGCCAGATCGTTCCCGGCGCCGCCGACCGCAGCTACGGCATCCAGGTCGCCCGCCTCGCCGGCCTCCCCGACGGCATCATTGCCCGCGCCAAGGAGATCCTCGCCAAACTGGAAGCCGGAGAGGTCGCCTCCGGCCTGCGCGAGGACAGCGCCGCCCCGGCAACCGCCCCCACCGCGGCACCGGCGCCCGTCGCGAGCCCACCCGTCGCCGAACCACCCTCCCGACGACCCAAATCGCGCCGCCCCACCCTCCCCGCGACCCCGCCCACCGAACCGGAGCCGCAGCTCAGTCTTTTCGGGTGACAAACATCCCTTCCCTCCCATCGCCACTGTCGCCCCGGGGTGGCTCACCTCTTCAAACGGTCTTCCAGCTCGGACACTGGGAGGTAGAAGACTCCGATGTCGAACTCGAAGCAAAGGAACTCCTGAGACCGGAAAATGGAGGTGACCGACTCTCTCGCGCCGGCATTTGATCGATACCGCCATTCCGGCTCCTCCTTCGGAAATCCATTGAAACGGAGGGCAAAACGCCGCGGCTTCTTCCGGTTGGCATCATCCCAAACGTAAAGGAGCCGTCTGCCGTCCGAGGTCAGCTGGTTCGTCAACAAAAGCAGGCGGCTCCCGTCAAAGTGGATCAGCGGCCTGGCATCGGACTTCCCGGACGGGTGCCGCCATTCCGCGGGAAACTCGAATCGCGGCTCGGCCGCATCTCCAAACAGGCGGCGGTTCCGGATCGTGGACTTTTCGGCCGATTTTTGCGATACGGTCCCCGTGTCGAGCAGGCAGATGTACTCTCCCTGACCGTTCACCGAAAAGGCACCCACATGGAACGGATCGTCGGGAGCCTTGTAAGAGGGACTCCGGATCGCCACGACATGCAACGATCCATTGGCCCGGTTCCCGCCCACGGACGCCCCGAAACCGGGAGTGAATCCACCCGCCCGGCTCTCGCCAAGCACTCTCGGGGCACCGGCTCCCATTTCGACTCTCCATATCTCCTCGATGCCACCCAAGCCGATCAAAAATTCGTCAGCGCCAACCGGAAAAGGCGGAAAACGGAAGACCAACCGTCGGGATTGATCGAAAAACGTCTTTTCGGGCCGGCGACTGGTATCGATCACAGCCTGATGTTCAAAGGTCTTTCTCGACGTCAGGTAGAGCCCCTGAACCGGTGCCGCCTCGGCGGAGTTGCCCATCTGACCGGTGTAGCTGACGACGAAGTCGCCCAAAAAGGCCATGCCATGACGTCCCTTCAAAAACGGTTCCGCCCTGACCGACCACTTCTTGCCCACCCTGTCGTATTCGGCAACGCCGCCGGGAAAAGCCAGCGCGACGCGTTGGGAGTCCACCTCCATCGCACCCGGACGCCGAAGCTGGTAAAGGGTCTCCCGGTCGATCGCATCGTCCACCAGATCGCGAATTTCCCTTGGCACGGACACCTCCGCAAACTGACCGTTGAACTCGAATCGCACCAGCCGCGATTCCCGGTCCCGCTCGGCATCTCCATGCTGGAAGATGTAAAAGCCGTCTTCCTCGATGCTCGTCGCAAGCGTCCGTTGTTGATAAGACCAAAACGCGGTTCCGAGATTGATGGTTTCCTCCTCGGGACACTCCATGGCACCATTCAACTCCGGGTCCAAGGCCAACAGGTTAAGAGCCGGCGCGAGCGATTCCCGTTTCGTCGCGATCTCCAGACCGATCTTCTCCCGCGTCTTTGCCGTGAAGGGATTCCCATTGCCGGCGACGTCGCTGCCGATGGCATCAAGAAACGGGCGTAGTGCGTCGGCCTTCTCTTCGAAGTTGGTCGTCCACTTCGAGCCGTCAAAATGGGAAAGAAAACTCCGCGACAAATTCCCGGACGTCCACGCATCGTCGGCATGCACCACCCGATGCATCTCCCTCCAGTAGTCAGCGGCGCGATAGGTGGGGGACACTTTCCGGTATTTCTCCAAGAGGGCGAGAGACACTGCCGACGCCTCCAACATTCCCAATTCCAAGAGCGGCCCCCTGTTTTCCATCAAATATCTGCGCGCCTCGTCGCACGCCTGTGACCGCGTCTCACCTGCCTTTTCGGCGGCGAAACGCGAGAGCAACCGATCGAACCCCGCCAGCGGCCGGTATCTCTCCGGAGCGGAATCCACCGCAGCCGCGAAAGCTTCCTCATACCTCAGGCCAGCACCCGACAGGGCTGCCACGAAGGGCGACCCCGGTAGATTTTCGTCAATCACCACTCCGGAGGAGTCACCCGCATCGGAATCGAGGCCCTGATGCTCGAAGTAGGCAAACGGCTCCCCGCGACCTTGGAGCTTTCTCCAATCGGACGCGAGGTCGCGTTCCACCCCTTCGCCCAGCCCCGCCAGTTCGATCCCGTAGAGCCGGTTCCGGATCAGATCCACCGCCGCCTCCCGCGAAGGCGAAAGAAAAAGGGAATCGTAATAGCCAAAAAGGGACTCCGACACGCTCCCCGGCACCAGATCTGGAGACCCCCACGCCGGTTTGGCGAGGCGCAGCAGGATGTCTCTTTCAAAATCCGGGATCGACTCGCCATAACGCTTCCGGACGTTGGAAAGCGCCCCCCGGGCCAGTGCCCTCACGCCGGCTAGCAGCGGCGCGGTCCGCACCGCACCCTTCGACTTCGGATCCTGCTGAGAGCCCGATCGAGCCGCCACTTCTCCGACTCGTTCCGCCGCCAGGACGATCGCCGACCACTGGTCGCGACTGGGGAGCGGGTGGCGCTCCGCAGCCCCGCCATCTTGGAAAAGTGCCTCATAGAACGCGTCGTCCGGAGCTTGGTGAATCGTGCCGGTCCGGGGCATCAAAAACTGGGAGACTTCGACTCCGATCCCCCGCATGCCCGGCAGAACGGCCAGGAGATCCGCGCAGGCCTGAACATACGCGACCCGGGGACTCTGATCCTGGTCCAGAAGATAGGCCGTTTCGGCAAACGCGGCAGCCGACTCGTGCAGTCCCAGACGCAGGCACCGCTCCGCTTCCGAAGCAAATCGGTGGGCCTCGTCGCTTGCGAAAGGTGCCCGGGAGTCGCTTCCCTGCCTCCCGAGGTCTGCTGGCAGGTGTTTGGCCAGCCTTTCAGCAATCCCCTCCGCCACTCTGCCCAAATCCTCCGAAGGGATCATGCCTTCATATTGCGCCGGCAGATTGGTCTTGGGCGATTCGATCCTCAGATCATAGCGGCTCGATCCATCCCGGCGACGGACGGATCCCGTGACGACAAAATCAGCCGCTTCAAAGGTCTCCGAGTCGATTCGGACCAGGAAGCGCTCAAATTGAATCAAGGCGAGATCCTGCCGCTCCAGTAGCCGGATCTCCGAGCGGCGGGACAGCTCGGCGTTGATCAACCGCGTCAGGGCCGCGCCCAGCAGTTCGTTTTCCGCCTTTCCCGCTTCAAATTCCTCCCGGATCATTCGGATGGCGACTTTCGGAGCGGCCACCTGCGGACCCACCCCACCTTTCTGGATCGCCCGTATCTCCGTCGCGATCGCCTGGGTCCAACCAGTCTCAAATCCCTCCCGTTTTCTGAGATCCGAAGACAGGATCTGCCCATCTCGACGGCGCACCACTCGGGTCGCCAAGTAGTCCGCGTTTTCCACCGTGATGACTTCCACCACCACCAGAGCCTCGGCCCCGGCCAGATCGCTCGGCAGCTTTCCGGATACCAGCGCGCCCTCCTCCACCAGAGCGGCCAGGTCGGTCCGCTCCAGCATCGCGATACCCATGCCCGAAAGTCCCGCCGAGAGAAAATCCGCCTCGCCCGCCGCTGCGGGTGCGCTCAATACCGCGACGGGAAAGGCCTTGCCCGTCCCCGCTGACAGATCCGTCTGCGACCAGCCGGCCCGGATCGGCCAGCCGCATGCCAGGACGAGGGCCGGGAGCCCACCGAACCAGCCGGCCAGCCGGCCCATTGACCACATCCCTTTGTTCACGGCACCACGGTCGTTATCTGCTTCAGTATCCTCTCCGACACGCGACGGCCGGCCTCTTGCAGGGCCGACTTTGCGGCGATGTGCTCCGCCAGATCGAGCGCCACACTCGTCTCCCGATCCACCTGGATCTCCTTGCTGGACGCCGTGGACACCTTCACCTCCAGCCGGGCGCGACAGGCGACCAGATTTCCGTGACGCCCAGCCATTTCGCTGAAAGCCTCGCCGCTCACCACGACAGCCGCGTCCCCGGCCCGGTCCACCAGCGGGAATCCCAAATCCTGAAGCGTTTTCTGGATCTCCACCTGCGCAGCCGGATCGGGAACCGGTCGCGACAGGTGCTCCTCGGAGATGGAGACGTACACCGCCGGCAACTTTTTCCCCGCGATCCCCTGCCGCAGCCGGGCGATCCGCTCCTCAGGGCTCTCCACCTTGGCCAGCAAGTCGCCCTGCTTCTTTGTCAGCGTCTCCACGACCGATTTGGACAACTGGTCGATCCCCACCGTGAAGTCGCCTCCCGCCTCGTAGTCGACCGAATGCCCAAACACCCGGCCTGTCTCCGTGCCGATGCACTTGCCCACCAGATAGTCGCGACCGCCCGCCGAGAAGATCCGGCCCGTCACGATCGCCTTGGCGCCGGTGAGATGGCCGATCTTCATGGCTTCATTGCCCCCAGCCTGACTCGTCAGGCTCAACTCTCCCTCGGCGAGGATCTTCGTCAGGTCGGCCCGCTCCACCAAATGCACGAACTCGCTACCGGAAAGAGCTGCCGTCAGGAGCGCCGACGCTGCGGCACCGGTTCCGTCCTTGGATTCAAAATCCAGGACCGCGACCGTGATGACTTGTGGAGCTTTTGGATCGGCGGCGAAAAGCGACGGGCCGCCCGCCAAGGCGCCCAGTATCGCAGTGATGGTGATGAGGGGATTTTTGGAGTGTTTCATGGCAGGGATCAGGGAAAATCAGACAAGAGGCGGAGCAGGCGCACGCGGCACGCCGCGTCAGCGTGGAATCCCGACAGGACCTCCAGCGGCACCGTCATGACGCGGCCTTTGCCCGGTGACTCGACGATCCGGTCCACAGCCCATTCGGTAGCTGCATCGTCCGAATCATCGAAATAGACCAGCACCTGGCCTTCCCGCAGGTCTCCAGGCGCCAGCGCCGCAGCGGCGGGTCGCCCACGCACCAGAATCCAGTCCGCCTCCAACGGCGCAGCCGGCAGCGTGTCAGACCATTCAATCACCGCTCCGGCCCCCCGCAGATCGGCCGCCCATGCCTCGCCCGCCCCTGTTCCGTCAAAGCCAACCGCCAGTATCGATCGTCCCGACAACCCCGGCAGATAAGCCCTAGGCACGGCATGGACCCAGACGCTCGCCAGCAGACTGCGCTTGTCTCCGTCCTCATTCCACAGCCGGGCCAGGTATTTGACCGGCGCCGCGGACTCCGGCAGATCGACCCTGGCCACCACCTCTGACGCACCCGGTCCACCCGGCACAGGCACCACCTGCTCACCCAGAGGCACCGCCGTCGCGCCGGCAGTCCGATGCAGGTCCAGGATCATCTTGGCCACCTCGCCTGAGACAAGGCCACGGATCTCAAGCGCCTCCCCGGCAAAGGCGTGGCGCACCTCGATCGGCCTCCCGCCGCCCTTGGCCGCCTCACGAATCGGAGGCAGCAGCCGGATCTCGCCAGCATCCAGGAATCCGGCGCCACTGAGCCCCGTCAGGCCGGCACACAAAAGGGAGCGGAGCCAGCGGCTGGCCGCCGACCTGAGAGATTTGCCGGACCGGGAATGGGAATGCCAGAGGTGCACGATAGCCAGACAGATGGGAACCCTTTCCCCTCCTTTTCGCACAAATCCGACTGACGAATCAATCCCTTTTTACCACATTTTCTTCAGCCGCCCACCCCCCAGCCCGCGCCCCTGGTTTCCGATGCAACCGGGTTGCCTCGCCGATCCAACCGGGTCTCATCAGAATCCGCCAGCGCCCGCCCGTCAGCGCAACGCGGCCAGCGGGATCCGACGCACCCGGCTTGCGGACAGGTGCCGGCCGGGGGACTGCTCGCCGGCCACGTAGGCGAGAAACAGGGCGTCTTCGGTGAATGCCATCGCCGTGTAGCAATACCAGCCGGCCGGGTCGGGCTCCAGCACGGTGGGCTTCGACCAGGTCTTCCCGTCATCATGGGAAAGCGCGAGGCTCAGGGGCGTGCGGGCCTTGCGCTGCGCCACCGGCAGGTGTGCGTGATCATTCCAGACCATCACCAGCGGCGCATCGCCGCCGGGCAGCCGCTCGATGGTGGCGGGCGATTGCGGCGAGGCGACCCCCATCGGACGGGGAGCCGACCAGCCGGCTCCGCGGTCGGTGGAGACGCTCTCGTAGAGTTCCCCGGCGCTGGTGCGGATGTACATGAGCAGGCTGCCGTCCCGTCGCTCCACCAGGCCCGGCTCCTGCGCCGCGACACGCTTCCCGGCCGGATCGTGGGCCCGTCGCCAGTCCGCGGACCGCTTCCAGGTCGCGCCGCTGTCGTCGGAAAAATAGACTCCGACTTCGCCATTCCAGTCCGGCTTTTCCCAGTCGGGCCGGTGATGCAGGGCCAGGGGCGCGAGCAGGCGCCCGTCGGCGAGCTGGATGACCCGGTCATTGTTCAGGACGTAATAGCCGATCTCGTCGTCAGGAATGATCTCCACCGGCTCGCTCCAGGTCGTGGCCTCGTCGCTGGAGAAGCGCACCACCGGCCGGCAGTCGGTCAGGGCGTTTTTCTCCAGATAAAACAGCGCCAACCGACCGTCCTGCAGCCGCAGCAGGGAAACGGACATCACATTGAGGCCCCCGGCATTGGCCACCACCACGGCATCGCGGCTCGACCAAGTGCGCCCCCCGTCGGCGGAGACCCGCGACACCAGATCGGCGGTGTCGTGATCGCTCCCACCCCCCGTGAAGCGCGTGTAGATGAGCAGCAGCCGCCCATCGCGCAACGTCACCAGGTCGCCTTCGGTATTGCGCGGATTGCCCTCCGCTGTGGGCAGTTCCAGCACCACCGAGCCCATCGCCGACGGGGTGGGTTCGGCGGCCAAAGCCAGCGAGGCACATCCCAGCCAGAGCCAGAGCGAGAGAGACAGAACGCCGCGTTTCATCCCCCACCCTGCCCCGGACCGGTCCTGGTCCGCAAGGGCGCGATCAGTGCCCCTTCCCTCCACGCTCTTTCGAGCGGCCCCGCCACCCGATCCGGTCAATCCACCAAAGCCACGATCGACCGCGCCGCCGCGATCAGCACCTCGATCGCCTTTTCCGGATGATTTTCCTCCAGCTCCTCGAACGCCTCCGCCGAAAACGCCGAATACACCACCTCGCCCGACGCCCGCAGGCTCACCAGGCGACGCTCGCCGGAAAAATAGCCCACCTCGCCGACCACTGTCGGTCCCTGCAATTCCCCGATCGGTTCCGCGGCCTCACGCCGCAGCACCTGCAGCGCGCCCGAGTGGATGAAGTAAAAGCCGTCCGGCCGGTCGCCCTCCTGGCAGAGGTAGCCGCCGTCTTCGAGCCGCGTGCGGGGTGTGTAGAGGCCCAGAAACTGGCGGGGCAGGTGCGAACGGATGACCTCAGCCGCCGCGGTGCGCGCCGCCTCGTCCCCTGTCCGCTGGCTCCCGTCCGCAGGGGCCTCATTTTTCGCCCGCAGCCACTCGGCCAGCCGGCAGATCACGTGCTTCAGCAGTTGCACCGTCCCGCCGATCTCGCCCATCTCCCGCAGCGTTTGAATGGGATTGTTCGGCACCATCAGCACCTGCGCCGGCTCCATCGCCCGCGCCGTCGCCGATCGGGTCCCCGACTCGACGATGAGCCCCATCTCTCCAAAGACGCCGTCCGGCCCCACTTCCGCCAACCGCAGTTCCGACCCATCCCGACCCGGCTTGATGATTTCGATCCGCCCCGTCAGCACCACATAGAGGCCCGAGGCCGGATCGCCTTCCGCAAAGACCACCTCCCCCGCCTCCAGTTGGCGGTGGCAGGCGGAGCGTTTCATCACCGTGTCGGCAATGATGTAGCCGGTGTTCAGTCTCATCGGTCGGTTGGTGCCGGACGGTTCGCCGACACCCATCCGCCCACCAGTCCGACACCACCGGCCCCGGGCAAACCACGCTCCGTGACGATTTCGCCACAGAACGCGCGGGCAGGGTGCCGGGAAGGCGTTTCCTGGTGATCTTCCGCCGCCCCTGCCGGGGAACGGGACACCGGCTCATTTTATTTCCGGGGAACCTCCAGCTCCCGGCTCAGGAGGGGGGAGGACCAGTGATACTCTTGTTCCCAAACGGCCCACGGGGCGAGATTCGCGACCATTCGTTTCATTCCATTCATTCGTGTTCCTCTGGTTTGGAAACCAGCAGGTTGGAAATGGTGCCATGTGGACGGCTCAGGGGAGGCAGACGCGCATGGCCCGGGGAAGGATCGGCAATCCAGC
>JAEUHH010000052.1 GCA_016795505.1 Verrucomicrobiales bacterium
CGGAGGCCGGGGCGGCCAGTGCGTTGCTTTACACGCTGGTGGCCAACTGCAAGGCCGTGGGCATCGACCCCGAATGGTATCTGGCCGAGGCGATCCGACGGCTGCGACCGGGTGCCACGCCAGGACAAATCGCCGCCCTCACACCGGCACGGCTCGCACCCGTCCTCAAGGCGGAGCGACTGGCCTGCGAGTTGCCGGTCGATCAAGCCGCCGCCGCTTGACCCGCGGGTGCTCCGGCTGCGCCGAGATCACCGGCCGGCGGGGTGGGGATAAATTAACGACGGTTACGCGGTATGATCACGTGCGGCTGGATGATCCGCAGGATCAGGGGGATGGCCGGGAACGGGTCTGACAATGGCGCCAATTGGCGTCAGATTGGCCGATAATTCGGCCAGAGTGCTGAATTACTTCAGTCCGTAAAGCTGTAAACGATATTGCGATCACAACCTGAGATTGAATTAGATAGTAATCGTGTCCTGTAACGATACTGCCATGCTCGCAACAACGTGTCGGGGAACCAAAGATCGAAGTCACATGCTGCCACTCTAGACACGGGTAATATCTTCAAAATATTCTGAGAACAAATCAACGCCCCGGCAGCAGAATCCTCCACCGACTCCTGATATTATCTGAATCTACCGATATGGAAATCACCTCATGTTCAGATAGACTCTGATCCATGAATCCCTCTGCCAGTCGAACCAACTGCATCACGTAATCGGAATCTAACGCAGATCCCTGCGAATAAGGCCATTTCTCCTGATTGGTGAGATAGGGCACCAACCTGAGCACGGCGGCCTCCAAGGGCGAGGCCGGGTCCCCCCATAGATCGAGACCCACCTGCTGACCCAACTGAACCCCTTCAAGATGTGCAACCAGATTGTAGACAGCATAATGCAGCGAATTCTTCCGGGATTGCTCGATCGGCTGTTCCCCATTCGGCCGGAACTGAATGGGCCATCGGGACCGGAGGCGGTTCAGAGTGTCCCTGGCCTTTTCCGACTCTCCGATGAATAGCGCCACAGAAGCCGCCTGCACATCATACCAGGACCCGTGGTTACTTTCGGCATTGCGCTCGTCCTTCCCGGCCGGCGAAGTCTCGAGCCAAACGAGGTAGGAGCGGAACCACTCGACCAGACCGGCATGGTCCACATCTGTCCAGGACGAGGACGTCCTTAGCCACAGAGCAGCCTGCATCACGCGGATGAACTGCCGCCCCTCTATGATGCCTTCCTCCTGGCCGTCATATACCCCGGGCACCGCCTGCGCATACGCCAGATGGGGATTCATTCGGGTCTTCTCGTCGAGAAACCAAGCCCGGAGAAGTTCGGCGCCCTTCGCGGCGCAGTCCTCCTGTCGACGGTACCGCCAAACGAGGCCAAGCGTCTCAACCGCATCCGCAAATAGTCGCAACCGCTCGGCATCGTAGAGACTGGAGTCCTTGGCTGCGGGATTCGCTTCTCCGTCCCGCCGGATATACGGCTTGCCATCAACCTTCTCCGGATCGGGCCACCATGACGAGTCGAGACTCAGATAGTCGTGTCCGTCGCCGCTGGGAGCGATCGCCTTTTTGTCCATCACCGTAAAGGGCGGAAGGTCGAGGAATCTCCGCGCGTCCCGCTCCAGATCCTCAAAGGCCGGCATGACCGATTGCTGGTAACGTGAGAGCGAGGAATTCACCCGTTCCAGATCCTGGGGCGAAGCGATCAGCCACACTTCGCGTTCCCTGGCGAATCCAGCGCCCATACATTCAATAGCCAGGATCAGGAGGAGAAGTCTTTTCATGGATCTTTTTGCTTACTGCCGTTGCGATCAAGTGGGGCCGCAGTGTCTCCGGATCACTACGGGCGCGACTCACTTTCATAAAAGGGAAGGATCCCGTCACGATGCGGCGAGGCGAGGAACTCGATGGCCGCGCGGGGATGTCGATTGAAGAGACCGGTTATCATGTAAGGCAACCCAAAACCCCATTTTAGTTCCCGCCGCAGCGGTTCGACTACTTCTTCGACACACGCAAGCACTGGCTCCAGGCGATATTTGGAAGAGTCGAGAAATCCGACCAGCAACTCCATCGGACAGTTCCCCGCGCCCCTTCCCAAGCCGGCCATGGTGGCATCGAGGAAAGTGGCTCCCGCCTGCATCGCCTCGACCGTATTGGCGAACGCGAGCTGCAAATTGTTGTGCGCATGGATGCCCACACTCTTGCCCGCTGGCTGGGCATGTCGGAGATAGAGGGCCATCAACGACCGGATACGCGGCGAGACCAACGCACCGAAACTGTCCACCACATAAATGATGTCGGCTTCCGAAGACGCCAACCGCGCAAGACCTTCCTCAAGTTCACGCTCCGATACGGTGGTGACCGCCATCAAGTTGACTGAGACTTCATAGCCCTTGTCTCGGATGTCCTTTACCATGTCGATGGCGGTCGGGATCTGATGCAGATAGCAGGCAACCCGGACCATATCGACTACACTCCCGGCTTTGGGGCCGATGTCCTCCCGGTAGTCGCACTTCCCGACGTCCGCCATGATCGAAATCTTGGGACCCACGGCCCGCCCGCCTACGATGCGTTGGATGTCCTCTTCCAGGCAGTATCGCCAACAGCCATGCTCACCGGACTGTATTCCCTTGCGAGAAGCCCGGTAACCAATCTCCATGTAGTCGATCCCCGCTGCCCCACAGGCGGAGTGGACGGCTGCCACCACCTCATCCTCGAACCGGTGGCTATTCATCAAACCACCATCGCGAATCGTACAATCCAGCACACGGAGCGCGGATCCGGCATCGCCGGACGCCGAGGGAATACGGAAGTTTGCCTTCATATTGCTGTCTGTCGAATCGGACATGCGGTTATCTGGGGGTGGGCTTCTCGGGCGGAGTCCGCACGTCTACCAGCAAGTCATCCACCGGGACCAGATGGCGATAGATGAAGGCCTGCATCATGTCTTCAGAGGGCACTGCCTCAATCACGATCGGAGCACCAACGTCGGGATCGCCCGTTCCGCGAACCACCAAACGAACAGGTGCCGAAATGGGCTCGGCGGTAGCTGTGAGAGACACCTCAATCTTGTCTTCTCCGGCGGGGATCGTGGCGTTGACCAAGCCGAATCCAGCCGGAGCATCCTTCAGATCAATGGCGATCGGCCCCTGAAAGCCGTCAAGCCGGGACGCGTGAATGGTGAGCCTCGCAGAACCACCGGGACGGGCATTGAGGCTCGCTGGGACGACACGCAGGGCAAAGCCGGGCGAGCCTTGGGCGAATTTCAGCCGGTAGGCATTGGAAAAGCCGTAACGGTGCTGGGTGTCAGCCACGCGCACAAGGCAACGCCCATTTGAAGGGATGCGAACACTCACCCGGGCATCGGCATGGTGGGTGGTGAGACCGGCTGTCGGGTTCTCGAAATCGTCGTTGTGGGCGATGATATTGCCGTCGTCGTCAAAGACCGTGATATTGGCATCGACGGGCGACCCCAGCCGGCGGGCGAATATCTCGAAAGTCATGGGCTGGTTTCCATTCCCCTTAATTCGGTAAAAATCCATATCTCCCGGCAGCCCGATCGTCCCATTCACGATGCCGGGCACTGCGACGTCATTGGCAGCGCCAATCCGATTGTTGGGTTCGCGTTCGCGATCTTCCGGCACATTGTCAACATGGAAGGCGATGGCATTCGAACGCCCAGCCGGGCCTAGTGCCGACAATGGCAGCATGCCCGGCAGGTCCGGCACAGGGAAGCGGCGCACTTTCTGGTCGGCCAGATTTCCTCCGCTGAACACAAGATCGACCTCCGTGCCCGCCTGGGCACCGAGCGGAACGATGCCGGTCAGAAACGGCAACTCTCCCACCGTGACCCGGTACACGAAGTCCTCGCGGCCCCGGTAGATCGAGTCCCGCACCCGGATCCGATATTCGCCATCGCTGGGGATGCGATAAAACAACACGGGATCGGGGTCGAACCGATAGTCGTCGGCAAAAGCCATTTCCTGTCCGTTGGGCGCATGGAGGGACACGACGGCCTGAAACCAACCAGGCACCGCATCGGCCAGGTAGGGTATGAGATAACGCGCCTGGAGAGAAACCACGATCTGTTGGTCTTTCTTCGCATGGAACGCAAACTCATCGACTTCGCCGGGCAGGATGCGCCCATTGACTGTCGCGGGCAGGGCGATCTCCATCGGACCGGCATGCCGGGACATGACGGATTTCGGCTCGATATCGAGGTAAGCCATCAAGTCGAAGGTCCACGGCTCCGGCTCTTTCGCTTCGGGATGCTGACCGATGGTGAACCGCATAGGATTGCTGATTCCGTTGGCACTGAGCAGCCGGACATGACGCAGACCGGGCTCGGCCGATTCGCCCACAGAGATTCTCACGCGCACGGCTTCGCCAATCTGGCTGTTCAACTGACGCTTGGGATCGTTTCGTCGTCGATCATACTCCTCGAGCAGGCGGAGCTTCTTCTCGTCCAGTTCGACCGCATAAAGGATCTCGCGCACTTTCCCGATGGGCGGCAACTCCCCGGTACTACTGGGCTTGCGGAACTGTGGCTGCAACTCGCGGAGTTTGTCGCGCCAGTCATCGGCCACCTGGGCAGACGGCATCTTGTCATGTTCGATGATCTCAGCCTGGACACCCCCACCACTGACGACCACACCCAGGGGATCGTCGAGCCCCTGCCCTCCGATGGCCACCTCGAAGTCAGTCCCGATTTGGCCACCAGCCGGATAGACATAGCCAATCCGGGGGGCAGCGCCGGCTGGCCATGAAGCCACCGCGGCCAGAAGGGCGATCAGAAACCCGCTGGGAAAGGATTCTCGCGTTTTCATCGGTGCTTCCTCGATTGGATAACCTCAAACCAATTCTTTGAGCAGCCCGGCCGTGGGCACGCCCTCCTCCTCTTTGGGAACCACGCAGGTGGGATTGCCCTGCGGATGGGGCAGAGGAGAGTCGGACGGGATACCTATCTGTCCGTAAATGCTGCCTATGAGATCGGCCGGATACACAGGCCTGTCGACGACTTCCTCGCCTTTCGCGTCGGAAGAGCCGACCACCTGACCGCCCTTGAATCCGCCGCCTGCAATGAGGCAGGAAAATACCTTGCCAAAGTGATGGCGACCTCCGTTCCACGGGGATTCATTGTCGACCTTGGGAGTGCGTCCGAATTCCCCGCAACACCAAACCACCGTACTGGACAGCAAGCCCCGCCCATCGAGATCCTCAAGCAAGGCAGCCAAGCCGGCGTCCAGCTCTGGAAGCTTCCGGTTCATGATCTGGAAATGCTGTTTATGGGTGTCCCACCCCTGGTAGTTTACCGTCACGTAGGGCACCCCCTTTTCGACGAGCCGCCTGGCCATTAGGCATGATTGGCCGAAAGTATTGCGCCCATACCGATCGCGAACGGCATCCGGCTCCTGCTTCAAATCGAAGAGCTTGCCCGCGTCACCGAGGATCAGTTCGTAGGCCTGCCTTTCGGAATCGAGCACCGTCTTGATGGTCGCATCGCCGGGCAAGGCAGAGCCCAGGGTGTTGAGCCCCGCCAGCAAGTTGCGCCGCTCCCGTTGATGTTGTTCCGAGATGCCGGGGGCCACGATGCCCTCCACCTCGAAGGTGGCGGCCGCGGGATTACCTCCGGTGGCGTAGGGCTTGTAGCGGGGGCCGAGGAAACCGGCCTCGGAAAACCGCCCCTGCGGCTGAGTCAACACGACATAGGGCGGAATGAGCCCTTCGTAGCCCGCATCATACCCTTTGAAATAGGACACAACCGCTCCGAGTCCCGGGAAAACATCTCGTTCCGAGGACCGGCCCGTCTGAACCAGATAGGCCGCGGTCTCATGCCCGTTATTCCCATGAGTCATGCTACGGATCAGGGAATACTTGTCCGCCTGTTTGGCCAATTCCGGTAGCAGTTGCCCGATGCGGACACCCGAGACGTTGGTTTCGATGGGAGCATCGAGCGCCCCACTGTATTCGCGGCCGGCCTCAGGCTTGGGATCAAATGTGTCGATGTGACAGGGGCCACCCCAAAGCCAGATTTGAATCACCGACTTCGCGGCGGCTCCCCCGGCAGGAATCGGTTGATCCGCCCCCCGGATGACAAAGGGCTCCATCAGCAGCAATCCGGCCGAGCCGAACAGGGTCCGACGCAGCGCTTCGCGACGGGACTGGGGCGCGCCGCCAAGGGCGCTAGCGATCCGGGCAGTATCCCGTGCCAGGGCGGTATCCGGGTGGTGGATCGGGGGGTTCATAGTGTTTTTGGGGTTGGGCGGCCGGACTGCCGACCGCTGGTTTAATGATTGTGGTAGAACTCCGGTTGATTGATCAGAGCCCAAACAAGATCAGTCGCCAGAGATTTCCCCGAAGACTGGGAATTCCTGACATGAGCCTTCAGCGTGGCGATCTCTTCCGGAGTTGGGTATCGGGACAACAGAGTCAAATAGACCGGCTCGGCGGTGGCTTTCAGGTCTGCTCCCCCTGCAGCGTCGGCAACGAGCGGGCTGGCAGCGATCTTCTTCTGGATATGGCTCGAATTGAGAAGGTGCAGTCGCTGCTGCGCACTGTTGGTGCGGCTGCGCTCGGCTTCCAAGCCAGTGTCGCGGGGGGGGCGGCCAAAAAGTTCAAGAAAGGAACTGGTGATACTGCCATCAGCCAGGGCGATGGCACGCACCTCCTCAGGGATGAACGTAAAGGGCTCGGGGATCGGGCTGCTGTACTCCTCAGCGGTACCCGTGATTTGATTGATCGCATCAATGAAGACCTCGGCTTCAAGGCGGCGGAGAGGATAATGCGCAAACTGGGCCGCGGCCTCCGGAGTGTCTTGCTCAGGGATGGAGGACAGGGCGAACGTCCGCGAGTTCAGGATCGCCCGAAAGAGATGCCTGACATCGCACCGCGATGCGATGAACTCGCTCTCCAGAACGGCCAGCAGCGCAGGATTCGACGGCGGGTTGTCGGTCCGAAAATCGTCCGGCTCGTGGACGATGCCGCGGCCCATCAACCAGGACCAGACACGGTTGGTAATGACACGGCTGAAATAGGGATTCTCAGGCCGCAGCAGCCAGCCGGCGAATACGGCTCGGGGATCCTCCCTTCCTGGATCGAGCGTCACAGGCGTACCATCAGGAAAGATCGCCCTTTTGTGCAGCAGGTCCTTGTCGCCCAGAGGATCGAAGAAAACGATCTCCTCTTTCCACTCCGCAGTGGCCTTGTAAGAAACGTTGGCAAAAAATCCGGCCATCGCTTCAAGCTTTCGGGGCGGCCACTTTTCAGCCCTCTCCCCCATGAAGGTGAGAGCCACTGTCGAAGCGATCCCACCCGGACTCCGGTCAGGCATGGCCCGATAGAAGTTCACCTGCCCCTCCCGGAAATTACTGCCACTGGAGACGAGCAACTCCTGTACGAAGTGGTGAAAGAGTTTGTTGCTCCGGACACTGTCGTGAATCCACTTGTGATACGCTTGCACGGCATTCGGCCAAAGCTTGATGGGAAACTCTGCCTTCACGCGGAGCAGATCCCCCCATTTCATCGCCCAGAAATCGCCATACTCCGGCCGTTGCAGGAGATGCTCCACCAGTCCCTCCCGCTTGTTCTCATCAGTGGAAGCCAGAAAGTCGATCGCTTCATCGTCCCTCGGGAGGGTGCCGATGACGGCGAGATAGGCGCGCCGCAGGAACACCGCGTCCGAACACGGATGAGCCTTCGCGATTCCCAACTCGGCCAAATGGGTGAAAACCGCCTCATCAATCCGGTCACTCGGCGTCACCGCAGGAACCGGCAACTCGGGAAAGTGATCCGTCTCGTAAACCGGATGCGGCTCGGCCGCTCTGATCGGCGTCGCGGCAAGGAAAATGGCGATCAAGAGGCGCATGTCCCTCCCCTCCTTTCCCCCGGATGTGGGGCATCGGACCGCAAATGGGAAAACGCGACCCCCTCGATTTCCACCAACAAATCCGGCCGGCATACGTCGGCTTCCGCATAGATCGCAGGCACCCGGCCGAGCCTCCGTTCCACCACCGCCCGGCAGATCTCAAAGTCCTCCGGTCGCTTCACATAGACCCGCGCTTTGGCCAAGTCCTGAAGTTTCACACCCGCATCGGGCCATCCCTGACGGGTGAAGTTTTCAACAGAGATCAGCCTTTCGATATTATCCAGCGTCTGTTCCGTTTGCTTCTCCACCTCTCCCAGGTGAACCGTCTCCGCATTCACGATACTCGCCGTGCCGGAGATCCAGGTCGTCAGGTGGTCACCAATCCGCATTGCCATGGCACGTGAAAACTTGGGACTCTTCGCCGAATACTCCTGCGGGTATTCGAACGCCGAGGTCTGCCTGGGGTTCTCCAGAGCCAGAATCTGCACATCTGACCGGTCCGTTTGCACAGCCAGACAAGTCGCGATCAGTCCATGCTCATGAGTGCCAATCCCCGTGCTGGCTGGATAAACGGGATGGCCATTGCTATCCGGGGCCAGGGGCCGCTCACTGAATGCCACCCTTTCAAAGTAGTCCGTCCGTGCCCTGTTGAGTTCACGATACCGTTCCACCCCGTCCTCCAGTTCGGTGATTCCACCCTGATAGAGCCACACCCGCACCACATCCCGAAAAGAGGCGTTCACCGCTGAGAGTACCTTCCCGAGACTCTCGAATGCTTCCGCAGACTGCTCATAGGCCGAGCGCCTCCCCTGATGAATCGTCCCCGCCGAAGCATGTATCCATCGGAGACCGCCATGTTCCACCGTAACCAGATGCGGCCCATGGTATCCCACCGTGGCAGTATGGGTGGCGAAAGCCCACGCTTCCACCGCAATCGCCACGCCACCACAGGGCGGTTGCACTACGAAGAGAGTCAAAGGCATTTCCTCATCGTAGTAAGCTTCAAACAAGCGCCGGGCTGCCGGGACATCCGCCGCTTCGGCCACGAAAACCGTTTGCACCGAGACGGCCATCGCCTCCCCCTGTTGCCTGAGGATTTCCCGGATCGTCGCGATCACCTCAAACACTTGATCCCGGAAGTGGCCACCACCGGTCGGGCTCACCATCAACGCTACCCGGCGCACGCCACCATATTCCACCACCGTATGGTGCCGACCTCCCAGCGGGCTGACGGCCCCTCCCCCGCCGGACCCGTGATCAACCGAAAAGCGATGGCCGCACTTCTCGACGGGACAGACAACATCCAGCAAGCGCCCGTCCGATTCGAGTTCACCGCGATTCGTCGAGGCTGGAAAATCTGCGCTCATGCTCGTCAGCAAGGACCAAATTCCGCATCCCATCCACGCATCGGTTGACATTGTCACCGCAACATTTGACTCCATTCGCCCATTCCTCGCTCGGACCACAACTCCCTGAAAGATATCCAGATAGCGATAGACCGTTTTTGTTGCTTTGTGAATACAACAAATGCGCACAACCGAGCAAGACACGCAGAGAGAACCCCGCCCAGATCGCGTATTCAAGGGCAGGAGGGTTGATACACACAACGCTCCTGACTGGCGGCCGATACGCCCCTCACTGAACCAACCAACCGACTCCACACCCGACAGCCTATGAAAACCCGCCACACCCCGTTCGTGCTTGCCATCGCTCTTGCCTTGGGCGCCTGCGGATCGAAAGAGGAAGCCGAAGAGGCCGCCAAGAAAGCGCCCACCCCCGGCGAGTTGATCGCCGGTCAACCCATCGTTCACGGACCAGAGATCAAGGAAATTGAAATGACCAAGCCGCTTGACCAGATATGGGTAGAAGGCGGAAAAGCTATTTACGAAACCAAGTGCCTCCCCTGCCACAAACTCGACGACAAACGGATTGTCGGTCCCGGTTGGGCCGGCGTGACCAAACGCCGTGAAGCGCTCTGGATCATGAACATGATCTGCAACACCGACAAAATGCTCAACGAGGATCCCGAGGCCCAAAAGCAACTCGAACTTTGTCTCGTCCGTATGCCCAATCAAAATGTATCCGTCGAGGATGCCCGCAAGTTGCTTGAATTCATGCGCAGTAACGACGGCGAAAACTGAACCCTGATAACTGAATTATGAAAAACCAACCACCTAAATCACCTCGGAATATCCGATCAAACCCTGTCACCTCTCCGATAAAACCCGGCTTCATCGGAAACACCGGCCTCGGTCTGGCCCTCGTCGCCACCGCCGTCGCATTCAGCGGGTGCAAACCCGCCAATCTGGTCTCAGCCGTCGATACCGGCGGCGCGGCCGAAGCCGTCTATGTGCCCCCGGGCCAGTACGACGAATTCTACAACATCGTTTCCGGCGGTTTCAGTGGCAATGTGAGCGTGTATGGCCTGCCCTCGGGCCGGTTGTTCCGTCAGATTCCGGTGTTCTCCCAGTTTCCGGAATGCGGCTGGGGTTACTCGGAGGAGACGCGGCCGATGCTGAACACTTCGCATGGCCAGCTCCCGTGGGATGACACGCACCACATCACTCTTTCGATGACCAAGGGCGAGCACGACGGGCGCTACGCGTTCATCAACTCGAACAACACGCCCCGGGTCGCGCGGATCAGCCTGAAAACCTTCCGCACCGAGGAGATCATCGAAATTCCCAACAGCGCAGGCAACCATTCCTCGCCTTTCATCACGGAAAACACGGAATACATCGTGGCGGGCACGCGTTTCGGCGTGCCGCGCTCGGATGAGGGCTCGAATCCCGATGTGCCGATCGATTCCTACAAGGAGAACTTCAAATCGACGATCAGCTTCATCAAAATGGAGCCGGACACGGGCCGCCTGAGCATCGCCTTCCAGATCGAGCTGCCGGGCATCGATCTCGATCTCGCCCGCGCGGGCAAGGGCAAGTCGCACGGATGGTTCTTCTTCTCCTGCTACAACAGCGAGCTGGCCCACACGCTGCTGGAGGTGAACGCGGCACAGAAGGACAAGGATCTGATCACCGCGGTGAACTGGAAGAAATGCGAGGAATACATCGCCGCCGGCAAGGGCCGCAAGTCGAAGACGAGATACGCGCACAATGTCTGGGACGAGCACACGCATTCGGGCACCTCGACAATTGAGACGGAGGTCACGGTGCTCAATCCGCTGGAGTTGAAGGACATCGTCTATTTCATGCCCTGCCCGAAATCGCCGCACGGCTGCGACACGGACCCGACGGGCAACTACATCGTCGGCAGCGGCAAGCTGGCAGCGGTGCTGCCGGTGTTCTCCTTCGACAAAATCCAGGCGGCCATCGCGGGACAGAAATTCGACGGCGACTTCCAGGGCATCCCGGTGCTGAAGTATGAGGAAGTGCTGCACGGCGAGGTGCAAAAACCGGGCCTCGGGCCGTTGCACACGGAGTTCGACGACAAGGGCTTCGCCTACACCTCCATGTTCGTCTCCTCGGAGATCGTGAAGTGGAATGTGGAGACGCTGCAGGTGGTTGATCGCATCCCGACCTATTACTCGGTGGGTCACCTCTGCGTGCCCGGCGGGCCGACGGCGAAGCCGCACGGCAAATATGTGATCGCCTACAACAAGATCACCAAGGATCGCTACCTGCCCACGGGACCTGAGCTCACTCAGTCGGCGCAGTTGATCGACATCAGCGGCGAGAAAATGAAGATGCTGCTCGATTTTCCCACCGTGGGCGAGCCGCACTACGCGGAGGCCATCCCGGCGAGCTTGGTGTCGCCGAACTCCGTGAAGTTCTTCCCGATCGAGGAAAACAAGCATCCGCACGTGACGAAGAGCGAGAAAGACGCGCGCGTGGTCCGCGAGGGCAAAACGGTGCGCGTTTACATGACGGCAATGCGCTCGCACTTCGCGCCCGACTTGATTGAGGGCGTCCAACTCGGTGACGAGGTGTATTTCCACGTCACAAATCTGGAGCAGGACTGGGATGTGCCGCACGGTTTCGTGATCAAAGGTTCGCAGAACGCCGAGTTGCTCATCATGCCTGGTGAGACGCAGACGCTGAAATGGACGGCCGATCGCGTGGGAGTGGTGCCCTTCTATTGCACGGACTTCTGTTCCGCACTGCACCAGGAAATGCAGGGCTATCTGCGCGTCTCGCCCGAGGGATCGGCGACTCCGCTGAAGTATGGCGTCGGCGACACCATCACCACCGCGCCAGCCGCCGCAGCAGCAACGCCAGCCGCCGCAGCAGCAACGCCTGCTCCAGCACTGGCACCGGCCACGCCTGCTCCGGCACCGGCCACGCCTGCTCCGGCACCGGCCACGCCCACTCCGGGACCGGGCACGCCAGCTCCGACTCCGGCCACGCCAGCTCTGGCGGCGCCCGAAGCGAACTGATTGGCACTTTGTGTTCGAGAGTGAAACCCGAAATCCGAAGTTCGACCGCCGCGTTGGTTCCCCCAATTGGATCGCTCATTCCGCTCCGAATGGGGCATCGATTTGGATTCAGAACCGAGGATTTCGGGTTTTCCAGCTTCCCTGCGTCGCCATCATCCTTCCACCCAACTTCCCCGCATGACTCGACTCCACCCTTTCAGCCGCCTCCTACTCCTGCTTTCAGTGCTGGCCTTGATCAGCGCCTTTTTCACGCCGCTTTGGCAGATCCAATTATGGGCTCCACAATATCCGGAGGGCTTGAACATGAAAATCTGGATCGACAATCTGACAGGCGCCTTCGAAATCATCAACGGCCTGAACCACTATATCGGCATGGCCATGATTGAACTCGAAATGTTCCCCGAGTTCCTCTACATGAAGTACGTACTCGCCGCGCTGATCGCCCTCGGCCTATGGTGCGTGGTCGCCGGAACCCGTCGCTGGCTGTGGATCTATGTGATCGTCCTCGCGCTGGGCGCGCTAGCGGGCTTGGTCGATTTCTATCGATGGGGCTATGAGTATGGCCATAATCTGGACCCGAACGCAGCCATTCAGGTACCGGGCATGACTTACCAGCCACCGGTCATCGGCTACAAAAACCTGCTCAACTTCACCGCCTACTCCGGCCCCGATATCGGCGGCTGGATCATGATCGCAGCGGGCTGCGTCGCCGGCTTGGTCCTCGCCTGGGAGCAGTGGTGGCGGGGCCGGGTGAAGCAAAAAGGCACCCTCGCTGCTGCGATTGCCACCTTAGTCGTTCCGATGGGGTTCACCGCCTGCAAGGCAGAGGCCGAGCCGTTCCGTTATGGCCGCGACGAGTGCGCCGAATGCCGGATGATCATCTCGGACCAGCGATTCGGAGCACAAATCGTCACCCACAAAGGCCGAGTGCTGAAATACGACGATCTCAATTGCCTCCTGTCTCATGAGGCCAAGGATGAGATGGCCGGCGCGGACATCAAACTGAGGGTGGTCGCCAATTTCTCGAAACCGGGCGGATTGCTTCCCGTTGAAGGTGCTCATTATCTGCTTCACGCCGACCTGAAAAGTCCCATGCGCGGGAACACCGCCGCCTTCTCGAGCGAGGATGATCGCACTCGCGCCCAGTCCGAACTCGGCGGCGGCAAGCCAATGACCTGGGAGGAAGCCCGTACCTCTCTACAGCCATGACCCGCAACCGCCGACTTCGATTTCTCTCCCTGCTGGGCTGCTGCGCATCCGTTTTGGGCGCGGCCAGCGCCGCCGAGCCACTGCAGAGCCTGATCGATGCCGAGGCACCGGGCTCTACTCTCCGGTTGGCGGCGACCGTCTACACCATCGACGAGGCAGTAAACCTGAACAAGCCGCTGAGCATTGAGGGAAGTAACGGTACCATCATCGATGGCCAGTGGCGGGACACTCTGATGCTGATCGGCCCCGACGCCTCCGGGAGTACCGTCCGGGGCATCATGTTTCGGAATGGTGGCCGTTCCAGCACCCGCGAGTGGGCCGGCATCCGCATCGACGGAGCGAGCCGGGTGACGATCGAGGACAACCAGTTTATGGATTGCAATTACGGCATCTATCTGGCCAAGGCCGCCGATTGTGTCCTGCAGGGCAACACCGTGACCGGCAAGCCCGGCATTGAGCAAAACAGCGGCAACGGCATCCATCTGTGGAGCAGCCAACGCGTGGCCATCAGGGGCAATGACGTGTCCGGCCACCGCGACGGCATCTATCTCGAGTTCTCCGGCAACACTCTGGTGGAGGAAAACGCCGTGCACGAGAACACCCGCTACGGCCTGCATTTTATGAGCGCAAACGACTGCCGCTACGTCGAGAACCGATTCACGGCGAACGGAGCGGGAGTGGCAGTCATGTATTCGACGAATGTGGAGATGACCGGCAACCTCTTCGAGAAAAGCTGGGGCGGATCCGCCTACGGCCTACTGTTGAAGGATATCCGCGACAGCCACATCACGGACAACACATTCCACGCGAATTCCACCGGCGTTTACGCTCAGGGCGTCACCCGTACCCGCTTCGAGCGTAACCTGCTCCGCGAAAATGGCTGGGCTCTGCGCCTGCTGTCCGACGGCACCGAAAACGAAATCCTCGACAACGATTTCATCCGCAACTCATTCGACTTTGCGGTGAACGGCCAGTTGATCTCGCACCGCATTGCGGGCAACTACTGGGATCGCTACGAGGGCTACGATCTGCGCCGCGATGGCGATGGCGATGTACCCTACCGCCCCGTGAGCCTCTACGGCATGCTCACCGAGCGCGTGCCAGCCTCACTCGTACTGTTGCACAGCTTCATGGTGCAACTGATCGACCGGGCCGAAAGAGCCTTTCCCTCCATCACTCCCGAGAGCGTGGTGGACGAATCCCCTGCCATGAAACCACGCAGGCCAGTTGCCGGGGGCCCAGCCAGCAGATTACCCTAACCCATATCAACATGAAAACCCTAAGAACTACCACACATCTCGCCTTGACCGTTGCCGCCATCTTCATTCTGACACAATGCGGTGACCGCACCCAGTCCTCCAGAGGAGGCGACGGCAAGTCCGGAGACCCGCAACCCACCGCCGGACAATCCGCCGTGAAAGACGACCAGTCCCAAAAGGATGTCGTCAAAGTCGCCGTGGGCAGTCCAGATCACAGCACTTTAGTCAAAGCGGTGCAAATCGCCGAGTACGTCGACGTCCTTTCCAACGCCGGCCCATTCACCGTATTCGCGCCGACCAACGCCGCCTTCGACAAACTGCCCGCGGGCACGCTGGAGACTCTCACCAAGCCGGAGAACAAAGCTCAGCTCCGCGACATCCTCGAATATCACGTGGCTGTGGCCAGCTACAAACCGGAGATGTTGCGCGATGGCATGTCGCTGGGCATGGCCAATGGCGGCAGCATTGAAATCGCGAACAAAGACGGGAAGATCATCGTAAACGGCAACGCCACCGTCGTCGCCACGGTACCCGCATCGAATGGCATCTTTCACGTGATCGACGGCGTGCTCTTGCCTCCCGGGAAATAAGACGCCTGCCCCTCCGCAACCGAAATGATCGCAGCCACCGGCATCAGCAAGTCCTTTGGACGCGTCCGTGCCCTGGATGAATTCACCGTCAAGATGCCGGCTGGCCGCGCCTTTTCCCTGATCGGCCCAAACGGATCCGGCAAAACCACCTTCCTCAAATGCCTGCTCGGCACCGTGATCCCAGACCGGGGCACCCTCACGCTGGACGGTCACGACCTGCTCGCCAGCCCGGAGCCGCGCGGCCGCATCGGTTACATGCCACAGATCGGCCGTTACCCCGACAATCTTAGAGTCGGACAGATCTTCGAAATGCTGACCGAGATCCGCGACGCCGGCGGTGGCGCCCCGCGCCGTGACACCGAATTGATCGAGGCGTTTGATATCGAAAAAATCGCCCAAAAGCCCATGCGAACCCTGTCCGGAGGTACCCGGCAAAAGGTCAGCGCCTGCGTCGCCTTTCTGTTCAATCCCGATGTGCTCGTCCTGGACGAACCCACGGCTGGACTCGATCCCGTGTCCGTGGAGATCCTCAAAGAGAAAGTTCTGGCCGAGCGGAAGCGGGGAAAACTCATCCTGCTCACCTCCCACATCCTCAGCGACCTCGACGAGATCACCACCGACGTGTTGTTCCTCATCGAGGGACGACTTCGCTTTTCCCGCCCTCTAGACGAATTGCGCGCCGAGAGCGGAGAAGAAAAGCTCGGTCGGCTCATCGCCCGCATCATGCTTGAGGAAGCCCATTCGCCTTCGCTCGACCCCGCCCCGTGATCATTCGCATCGTCAAATACGTCCTCAGTGACATCTTGCGCGGTCGGGTCGCGATCGCCTACACCCTGTTTCTGCTCGCAGCCGGCTTCGGTCTCTTTAACCTAGGCGGCGATGTGGACAAGGGTCTGGTCAGCATCCTCAGTGTCGTGCTCATGATTGTGCCGCTGACCAGCTTGGTTTTTGCCACCATCCACTATTACAATTCCTACGAATTCATCGAATTGTTGTCAGCCCAGCCCATCAGACGTCACACCCTCCTGCTTGGGCAGTATTTGGGCGTCGCCGCAGCCCTCGGGACCGCTTTCTTTGTCGGCGTGGGCCTGCCCATCCTACTGTATGCCCGCACCTCCGTGGGTGGCTGCATCCTCGCCGCCGGCTTGTTGCTCACCTTGGTGTTTGTCGCCATCGCCTTTCTCGGTGCCGTGTCCACCCGCGACAAGGCCCGCGGTATGGGGGTCGCTCTTTTGCTCTGGCTTTTCTTTGCTCTGCTCTTCGACGGCATTTTGCTCTTTATCGTATTCACGTTCCAGGATTACCCCATGGAAAAAGCCGCCATCGGTCTGGTAGCGCTGAACCCCATCGATCTCGCCCGCACCTTCGTGCTCCTCCAGATGGATGTCTCCGCCCTCATGGGCATGACCGGCGCCGTGATGCGCGACTTCCTTGGCTCCGGAGCGGGCATCGCCTACACCTTGGGTGTGCTGATGGCATGGATCTCCGTGCCGCTGACACTGGCACTGCGGGCATTCAAACGAAAGGACCTGTAACTTGGATGCGAAGTCGGTCGGAAATTCTTCCGCGTGGAGAGCATCCGAATATGACCGGAACCTCCATGGCTGATGATGGCGCGCATCAGGACGGCAATCCTTTTCACGGCTTTGACTTCCAGTCCGACGGGAGTCTTCCCAGAGTCGGGACGAATCGACCTTTTCAGATCGAAGCGAGTCCCCGAATCTGACGCACCCAGTTAGGCGAGTGATCGGAGCTTATGGACACAGGAGGGATCCTCACCGAAGGGATCCCCCGAAACGGCGAAAGCACTGGATCGCGACCCACCGCAAATTTTCCGGAACTCGCATCTCCCGCATTTTCCACCGAGGGCGTCATTGTCCCGCAACGAGACGAAGAGAGGATGGCGGCGATACATTTCCGCCGGATGGATCTTTCTTACGTTTCCGCAGACGATTGGGAGAAATCCGCTGGGCGATGCCTCATCATAGGTAAGCGCCCGACTTGGACCATCTATCGTGCGGCGTGATTATGGCGAGAGTGCGGCATGAGCCGCACCCGCACTCCCCGACAGTGGCGCGAAATTGGTCGCGGTAGGAACTCGGGTTGCCCTGAGCCCCCCGCACAGTTCCCGGCGGGCGGTATTACCGCACCGGGCTCTTACCTTGAGTGATGGCTTTCAGAGACGCGTTGTTCGTCCCATCGAGACGGACACGTCGCAGACGCAACGCATTGGCGATGACGGAAACCGATGACAGTGACATCGCGGCGCCGGCGATCATGGGACTGAGCAAGGTTTCCGTCACTGGGTAAAGAATGCCCGCCGCGACTGGAATCCCGAGAGCATTGTAGATGAAGGCGAAAAAGAGATTCTGGCGGATGTTCCGCATCACCGAGCGGCTGATTTCCACGGCCCGGGCGATCCCGGCGAGATCCCCTTTCACGAGGGTGATCCCCGCGCTCTCGATGGCGACGTCCGTGCCGGTTCCCATCGCGATGCCGACATGGGCTTCCGCCAAGGCCGGCGCGTCGTTGATGCCATCTCCGGCCATCGCGACGATGCGCCCCTGGTTCTTCAATTCCCGGACGAGGAGAATCTTGTCTTCCGGGCTGAGTCCCGCACGGATCTCATCGATTCCAAGGGTTTTGCCGACGGCCGCTCCGGTCCGCGGGTTGTCTCCCGTGGCCATGATCACACGGATGCCGCGACGGTGCAGGGCGGCGATGGCGGCGGGAGTCGATTCCTTGATCGGGTCGGAAATCCCGAGCAGGCCGAGAATCCGGTCTTCCTCGGCGAACCATACGACGGTCTGCGCGAGTCCTTCAAGCCGTTCCGCCTCGGTGGCGAGATCGTCCGGGATCACGATCCCCAGGGCGCGAAGAAAGGCCTCTTTGCCGATGCACAGGCGACGTCCCTTGATTAAACCGGAGACCCCGCCGCCGGTGGTGGATTCGAAATCCTCGACCTCGGGAAGCACGAGTCCCGCCTCCCTGGCTTCATCGACGATGGCGCGGGCGAGAGGATGCTCGGACCCGGTTTCCAGAGCGGCGGCACGCGCGAGCATGTCGTCGGCGTCCTCACCCGCCGCGGCCATACGGGCGGTGAGTCGCGGTTTGCCGGCGGTGAGGGTGCCCGTCTTGTCGGTGATGAGGGTGTCGATCTCTCCGGCGGTCTCGATCGCTTCGGCATTCTTGATGAGGATGCCCGACTGAGCCGCACGTCCCACGCCGACCATGATGGACATCGGGGTGGCGAGGCCCAAGGCGCACGGACAGGCGATGATGAGCACGGCGACGGCATTGACGAGGGCGAAGGCGAGAGCCGGATCCGGTCCCCAGAGGGCCCAGATAACGAAGGTCACGAGGGCGATGACGACGACCGCCGGAACGAAATAGCCCGACACGGAATCCGCGAGTTTCTGGATGGGGGCACGGCTGCGTTGCGCCTCGGCCACCATGTGGACGATCCGGGAAAGAAGCGTGTCACCGCCCACTTTTTCGGCGCGCATGAGAAAAGCGCCCGTCTGGTTGATCGTGGCGCCGATGACTAGATCGCCCTCCGCCTTCGCGACCGGGACCGGTTCGCCCGTGATCATCGACTCGTCGATGTGGCTTCTTCCAGAGGTGATGACGCCATCGATCGGAATCTTCTCTCCTGGTCGCACCCGAAGAATGTCGCCGATCTGCAAATGATCGATCGGCACCTGCTCCTCCCGGCCCTCCCTGACGCGGTGGGCGGTTTTCGCGGCGAGTCCGAGAAGCGCCTGGATCGCCTGCCCGGTCCGGCTGCGGGCCTTGGCCTCGAGAAGTTGCCCGAGAAGGACGAGCACGGTGATGACCGCGGCCGCTTCGAAATACAATCCGACCTCCCCATGATGGACGAAGGAGTCCGGGAAAATTCCCGGGGCGATCACAGCGACGGCGCTGAAGAGATAGGCCGCGCCGACGCCCACGCCGATTAGGGTGAACATGTTTGGACTGCGGTGGACGAGGGATCGCCAGGCCTTCGCGAAAAAGGCGCCGCCGGCCCAGATCACCACCGGAGTCGCGAGAACCAACTCGATCCACTTGGAGACGGAGCGGGGCACGATCTGGTGCAAACCCCACGAAGAAATCATGCCGCCCATCGCGAGCAGCAAGACAGGGAGGGTCAGAACGAGTCCGATCCAGAATTTGCGGGAAAGATCGCGGATCTCACGGGCCTGATGATCATCGTCTTCATCGACCGGCACCTTTGGTTCCAGCGCCATGCCGCAGATGGGGCAATCACCGGGATGGTCCTGCTCGATCTCGGGGTGCATCGGACAGGTGTAAACGATGCCGTGAGCGGGCCTCCAGGCCGGACTTCGCTCTAGCGCCATGCCGCACTGGGGGCAATCGCCGGGAATCTCGGATTCGACGCCGGGGCACATCGGGCAGAAGTACTTGCCCGCCCGAGATGGCGGGATCGCCCGGTCCCCGGCGTGGTCACGATGATTCGGCGTGTGGTCGTGATCGTGTCCGGCATGGATGTGGGAACAGCCGGTGCGACCGCTTTCCGGGGTGGTCGGGGACGAGTCGGGGGGACTGGGGACGGTCGACACTTCCGGGTTCATGTGGGTGTGGTTTGATTCGGGTGGATGGGGATGATGGTCTTTCATACAACCGGGCAAACGCACGATGTCGGAATCGATTACACTCAAATTGCGGTTTTACGGGCAAGTTTGAATTGCGAATCGTGAGTCCATTTAGAGCCACCCTTGCCCGGACCGCGGTGGAAAGTTATCGTGGCCAGATGGAAGGCATCGAAGAGGCGATCGTGAAAAACCTGCGGCTCTTCATCGGATTCACCCGGAAACGGGTGGGCGACGAGGGCCTTGCCGAGGATCTGGTGCAGGATGCCCTCGTCAAGGCGCTCGCGGCACCCCAAAAACCGGAGACCGAGGAGGACACGGTGACTTGGTTCTACCGCATCCTCCGTCACGCCATCATCGACCTTTACCGGCGCAATGATTCGCGCAGGCGGGCGCTGGAGCGATTTTCCCTGGAAGTGCCCGAACAACCGGATGTAATTGAAGGGGGATTTCTCTGCGAGTGCTTCCGGCGGCTCCTCCCTTCGCTGCCGCACCAATACCGGGATCTCCTCGAAAGAATCGACCTCGCCGGCGAAGACCCGGGCTTCGTCGCCGCGCAATCCGGTTTGACGCGAAACAACCTGAACGTCCGTCTCCATCGGGCCCGCAAGCACCTACGCGGGATCCTTTCCGCGAACTGCCGGGCCTGCAGCAAACACGGATGCCTGAACTGCACGTGTGAGGAAACTCATTCGAGAGACGGACACGGTTCCGGTGGGGCGACTTGAATCGATGGCATGCCCGAAGCCGAAGAGCCCCGGCGGAGCGGTGCGGCATCCGGCGGGGCTTCGCTGGAGATCCGGCGGGTTGAATCACTTCAGCTTAGAGAGGTACTTGGCCGGATTCTTCTCGAACTTGGCCACGCAGGGCTTGCAGCAGAACTTGATCTCCTGACCGTCGTAGACCTTGGTGACCGCCCTGCCCATCGAACCGAGTTCGTTGTCGGTGACGATGCAGGTTTTGAGAGGGTAGGAACTGGCGGCAAGGGAAATGCCGGCGGCGAGGATGAGGGTGGAGAGAACGATGAGGGCGGATTTCATGATGCGTTTCGGATGATGGTTTGAACTGTGTTGAGCAGCCCCACACGGGGCCTTCGAAGAGTGCAACGCCGCTCCACTTCACATCCCTCCAAAAAAATTGGGGTCTTCCAGACCTCAGTATCCGGCTTTGGCGAGGGCCTCGCGGAGGGTCTGGCGAGCCTTGTAAACTCGGACCTCCACTGCCTTCGCGGTGCAACCCAGAGCCGCCGCGACCTCTGCCTGACTCATGCCTTCGAGGGTGAAGAGGAGCAGGGCTTCACGCTGGTCGTCGGGTAGTTCGCCGATCGCGCGGTTCACCAAAGTGGTCCGTTCACGAAGATCCGCCCTTTCGTCCGGTGACGCGGTGGAATCGACCGCTTCGTGGCGGATCACCCCGCTTTCGTCCTCCATCGGAACCGTGGGATGACGCTTCCGCCAACGGGCCTGGGTTCGGGCAAGATTGGCCGCGATGTGGAACAGGTAGGTCGAAAAGGCGGCGGTCGGCTTGTAGTTCCTCCGGCTCTGGTAGAGACGGACAAAAGTTTCCTGGGCCAGATCCATCGCCGTGGCGTGATCCCCGACCATACGGAGGAGGAAGGCGGCGACACGCTCCCGCCAGCGGGAGATCAACTCATTGAGCGCGAGGTCTTCGCCCCCGGCGAGACGGAGCATCAGCGCAATGTCAGTGTCCTGGCCCGGTTCCATGCGAGGATGGGAATCAGTGGCCACGGTGGTGGTGAGTCGGTTCAGACGTCATCTCCAGCACCGCGGGAAGCATCGACTCGAGATAGGCGTCCGCCTTTTCCGGCGGGAGGGCACCCGCGGTCACATAGAGATGGCGCAACATGGCCACCTGGCATTCCGCGCGCAGGGTAGCCTCCTCACGCAGGGCGCTTTCCAGCTCCGGGGTGATGGAACTCCCCTCAATAACGAGCGCCCGTAACCTTCCCCGGGCTGCAGCAATCTTTTCGCAAAGCGCCTCGCAGGTGGGGAGATAGGCGAGGTGCAGGGACGAGACTCGTTCGAACTCGGTTTCACTGAGGTCGAACTCTCGCCGCAGCCATTCAAGTTCGGGAAAGTGGGCTCCGGCCTGGTGAGGCATGCCGCCATGTACGGTTCGCGGGACCGGAAGGGACCGGGAAGACAGAAACCCGATCACCGCCAGAAGGATCGATCCGGCGAGGACAACGAGGCCGCGTTTCATTCGCCAAGGGAGTCGAAGCGCGGGGCCAGCGGATTGATCGAGACGAGATACGCATCGCGTGAGGCGGCCCGGCTTTCCCGATCCGGAACTCCCCGACCAAGTCCCGCTCCGAGGAGAAGCATGATCACAGCGGTTGCAAACGCGGGTGCCGGTCGCGAAAGGAAGGCAAGCGCAGACTCCAACCAAGCCACGGGGACGCTCTTTCCCTCGTGTCCGGCGCTGGCGATACGGGCCCAGATCTCCCGCTGAAAGGAGGTTTCAAACTCTGGCTTCGGCGTGGACTGCCGAATCAGTTGATCGAGTTCAAAATCATTCATCGCCAACATGGTGAAGGCTCTGGAGGAAAAAGGCAACCCGCCAATCGTTGCATCGACGGGTTGCCTATGTCGCGTCGGCTCATCCCGCGCAGCAGGTTTTGGCCACGGGCTTTTTGGCTGGGGCGGTTTCGTGACAACTCGCGGCGGCTTTCCCGCAGTCGTCGCAAGATTCCCACTTGCAGCCACCATCCGCATCGCAGCACTGCCCAGGTTTACAACAGGCCGCCGTGTCGCAGCAGGTTTCAGCCACACAACACGCCTGGGCAGCCCTGTCCGGCTTTTTGGTGGTTGCGTCAAGGGCGAGGCCGGCTGCAATGCCGACGAGAGTCACAGTGGCAAGGATAGCATGGATCAGTTTCATGGGATCTTCGATGGATGTGGTTTGTTTGAGTTTGGACTTTGATTTGTCCTTCATCGCGTCGAACGCCACTTTCGCGAGAATCCCTCCAGTTTTCCTTAAAACGTTTCGTATTGGATGGGCCGCAGATTACGGCGGACCTTGGATCACGGAGACCGAAGGGGCGGTCGCAGCGATAGGCAACCGACAACTGGCCCAAGGAGAATGGGAGGAACGCAAAGCTCTGGCAAGGCTTCGAGGTTCAAGCGCCGCCGCCACGGTGCGCTTGGCGTGGATGCTTCTGGAAAAACTCCCACATCAGGTCGTTCGCCGAGATGTTCTTCGTGGATTCTGAGATCAGTGGCCATGGTCGAGCGGGAATTCTAGCGGCAACGAAGGCTTTCGCCAGGCAGCGTTCTTCCGCATGCGGGTGAAAGGATCGACACCCCTACTGGGTCCGTTCAGCCGATGACCTGGCAATCAGCCACCACATCCATGTAAGAGGATGCAGTAAAGTCCTTCTGAATGGGCCGCCGCCACGGATGGGGGTATGCCGTATTTTCACTGATCAAGCCACGGGAACAGGATGCCGGGTCCTCGTGCCGGGGCGAAGGCGCTCAGTTTTTCGGCCTTTGTCGATCTCAGAACACAAATCCTCCCGTCTCGTCGCTGCCGGTGCCGGAGCCTTTGGTTCCGACGATGCTGGTCAGCGGGACGGTGGTGTTGGTATCGGCCTTGAAGTAAATGCCATGCCCGGCCGCTCCCCCGCCGCCAAAACCGGTGATGCTGCTGCCCGTGCCCCCATTGAGGACGGTCCCAAGGGCCGCATAAACACCGGTGTTCAGTGTCCCGCTGGTCAGGGAATCGGCCGTGCCGAGCAGCACCAGCGATCCGCCCGCGTTCAGCGTCGCCGGGTAGAGATACAGACCGTGATTGTATTTCGTGCCGCGCCCGCCGGTGCCGGTCAGAAAGATGCCTCCGCCAGCGGTCATCGAACTGCCTTTCACGGTGATGCCGGTGTTGCCCGTTTCCGTACCGGTCACGGAGCCTCGGCCGGTCACGTCGATGTTGCCGCCGGTCGCGGTGACGGTGGCTTTGTTGAAGAGCACCCCGACGTTGTTCTTTCCAGTGCCCCGCGCGGTGCCCTCGATCACAATGTCGCCGCTGGCGGTATTCAACTGGGTCTCGGCGCCGATGATGACGCCACTGTTGCCACCGCCACTGCCAGCGGGCGCCTCGCCGATCAGCTCGATGCCACCGGTGCCGGCCACGGTGATGCCGGATTTCGTCAATTGGATGCCCGCATTCTTGTCCAAGGTGCCGCCGCCGGTCCCGTGGAGGGTGACCGATCCGCTGCCGCCAGTGCCGGTGATCTCCAGTGTGGTGCTGGACAGTTTGAGGCCGAGATTGCCGCCACCCGCTCCCGTGGCGGTGGCGACGCCGGTCAGGATCAGACTGCCGTTCACGGCGCTGACAGTGCTCTTGTTCAGGGACAGGCCGAGGGACTTGGTCGTTTCCGAGCCCGTGCCGGTCAGGGTCACACTCCCGGCTCCGGTGGTGGACACGGTCGAGGAGACGAGGCTCAGGCCGGTGTTGTTTTTGGCCCCGCTGCCGGCGGTGCCGGTGATGAGCAGGGTGCCGCCGTTGCTGGACGCGACCTTGGCCTTGTTCAATACCACCCCGATGTTCTTGTCGCCGTTGTCGCCGCCGGAGCCGTGGATGGTCAGGTTGCCGGACTCGGTCCGGACGAAACCGCTGATGATGACGCCCCGATTCCCCTTGGTGCCATCCGGAGCGGTGCCCTGTATCTGGATCGCGCCCCCGCCGCGGGCTTGAAGGCTGGCCGCGCCCGTCAGCTTGATGCCGTTGGCATTTTGTCCGCTCGCGGATGAGGTGCCGGCGAGGGTGATGAGGCCGCCCCCTCCACCCGCGTGTTGACGGATCTGGGTACCGCCGGTCAGGAAGATACCGTTGCCATTGGAGACCGAGCCACTGGCTCCTGTGCCGGTCAGGGTGATGTTGCCGGTAGCGACCTCGAGCGTGCTCTTGGTCAGGTAAATGCCATCGTTGCCATCGCCCGTGTTGCCGCTGGTGCCGCGCAGGGTGATGTCGCCGGAGCCGGTCGCTTTCAGGGTGTTGCCGCTCAGCTTGATGCCGTCGAACTGACCCGCGCCGCCGGTGGCCTCCAGCAGGATGGAGCCCGTGCCGCCGACAGTGAGGGCGCCGCCCTTGGCGCCCTCGATGCGCTCAGAGACGAGGGAGGCGTCGTGATCATCGGCCAGAGTCAGAGCACCCTTGAGGACCGTCCGGTCAAAGCCCGCGCCATCAATGACCCGCAGCCCACCCGGCAGGATGCCCAGCACGCCGGAGAAAGTGACCGTGTCGTCGCCGCCGCGCAGATCGATGATCACATCGCCGGACCAGGTGCCCCATTCGACGCGCACCTCGTGTTGCTTGAGTTCCAGCGCGCCGGGGATCACCGTGCCGACGGTGTTGGTCTTGTCGAGAATGGAGAGGTAGTCGATCAGGGTGTCCGGGTCCGTGACCCGCTTGATCACCACGTTGTCCGCCGTGGAGCCGCCGAGGATATCGCGGATGACGAGGTTGCCGGCGTTGTCGATGAGGACGGCCGTGGTGGCGTGGGTGAGAGGTTCGTTGATCCAGACCCGGTTGGGTTGGTTGTTGTTACCTTCAACAAGATCAAGGGCGCCATCGTTGTCCAAGTCGCCTAGGGCAAGATTGTCCGTAAATGAATTGCCGATGGATTGACCGTTGTCCGCGAAGACCCCAAAGCCATCGTTCAGCCAAACCCGATTTGGATTACCAAAGCCGCCTGCGACGACATCTAGGTCTCCATCAGCATCCAAATCCCCAAGGATCAGGACTTCGGAGTTGCTCCCCAAGGTCTGGCCGGAGTCCACAAACGTACCGTTCCCGTCATTGATCCAAACGCGATTCGCCTGATTTCGATTCCCTTCCACCAAGTCCAGATCACCATCACCATCCAGGTCCCCGAGTGCGATGCTGGCGGTCGCATTACTACCCAGAGATTGGCCGCTGTTCGTGAAACTCCCCACGCCATTGTTCAGCCAGACCCGATTGCCTTGGTTGAAGTTGCCCTCGACCATGTCTAGATCACCATCGCCGTCCACATCGCCCAGCGCGATGCTTTCCGTGAGAGCGGCGGCGATCATTTGCGATCCTTTGCCAAAAATACCCGAGCCATTATTGAACCAAGCGAAGTTGGGCCCGTTATAATTGCCTTCGACGAGGTCGAGATCTCCATCATTGTCCAAGTCGCCTAGCGCAATCGCCCCGGTACTTAGGTTCTCCAACAATTGCCCACTGTCGGTAAAATTACCGAGACCGTCATTCATCCAGACCCGATTGGGCTGGGTAAATCCACCCGGATTAGCTCCATTCGCTTCGACATAGTCTAGATCCCCATCACCGTCGAGATCGCCGAGGGCGATCATCCAAGTTCCATGAGAGCCCAGCGATTGACCACTGTTCGTAAACCTGCCCGCGCCGTCATTAATCCATACAAGATTTGTCTGCCCGTTATTTCCTTCCACGATATCCAGATCACCATCCCCATCCACATCACCCAAGGCCACGCTGCGGGTGGCGTGATTCCCCAGCGCCTGCCCGCTGTCCGAGAAAATCCCCGTCCCACCCGTCGCGGCCAGCACCACGATGTCACTATCGGCATCCGCGTTGTTGGATGGGTTGGAATCAATGACGCCACTCGGCGTCTGCACCCGGGCGGTGTTGGTCACGATGCTCTGTGCGGCCAGGTTCGCCGTGCCGGCATCGACCACGGTGGCCGTCACGGTGTAGATGACCGAGCCGAGACTCGGCACCGTCACCAGTTCGTCGATGGCGCCGGCGCCGCTGGCGCTGCCCGCGGCGCCGGGGGTGAAGGCCGCCATCCACGTTACCCCGGTGAGCAGGTCGGAGAAGGTGTCCGTGACCCGCGCGCCGGTCACGGCGGAAGGACCGTAGTTGGTGACGTTAATCGTGTAGGTCACCACGCCACCTTGCTGGACTTGCACAACGGGCGAACTCTTGACAATGGAGAGATCGGTCGATGGATAGGTGTAAACCCGGACTTGGCCAGCGTCCGAGCCATTGGCGTCATTGAAAGGTGCCCCGACGGCAAGCGTGCTGCCGTTGGCAGCCAAGGCGACCGACCAACCCAGTTGGTCGCCTGCTGCTACTCCAACCAGATCTGTGCCACGCTGAACCCACGCCGTGCCGTTCCAACCAAACACCCTAACTTGACCTGAGTCGGTGCCATTTCCTTCATTGAATGCTTCGCCGATAGCAAGCGTATTGCCATCAGTGGAAAGGGCGATTGAGAAGCCAGACAAACCGGTCAAGTCCGGTGCCGGTTCACCCTCGATGTCAGAGCCCCTCTGGACCCAGGCAGTGCCACTCCAAACAAAAACCCTGACATGACCGGTATCGAGTCCATTGCCGTCGTTCAGCGGCCCCCCGACGGCGAGGATGTTGCCATCCTTCGAAAGGGCCACCGAATAGCCCGAGTGGTCCAGGGCGGCCTCTCCATCGATATCAGTTCCTCGTTGGATCCATGCAGATCCATTCCAATCAAATACACGGGCATGGCCCGAGTCAGTGCCACCACCATCATTCAATCGGGCCCCTATCGCGATGGTATTACCATTGCCGGAAAGGGCGATGGATTGACCGAAGTTGTCTCCGGCCCCTTCGCCGTTGATATCGACGCCTCGCTGGACCCAGGAAGAGCCATTCCAAGTAAACACTCTGGCATGGCCTGAATCAGAACCATTTCCGTCATTGAGGGGAGCGCTGACTGCCAAAGTATTTCCATCGTCCGAAAGAGCCGTGTGGTAGCCGAATCGATCGCCTGCGGCTTCGCCGTTCAAATCGGCACCGCGCTGAACCCAGGTCGTGCCATTCCAGACAAAGACGCGAGCGTGTCCGGAGTCCGAGCCACCCCCATCATTACGTGAGGCACCAATGGCAAGGGTGTTGCCGTCAGCTGAGAGGGCGACGGAGAATCCGGACAGATCTCCGCCGGCTTCGCCGTTGATATCGGTGCCCCTCTGTACCCAGGCTGCCCCATTCCAGGCATACACACGGACATGACCCGAGTCTGTGCCGTTACCATCATTGCCCAAAGCACCGATTGCGAGAATGCTGCCATCAGTAGATAAAGCAATGGAACGAGTGAACGATCCGGACTGATCTCCAACCGCCTCCCCGTTGATTGCGCTGCCCTTCTGCGTCCAATCGGGGTCGAGGAACGCATCACCCATCACCGAGCCCGGCGTCGCCCCGAGCGCATGGTATTCGACCGGCAGGCGGCGCAGGCCGGTGGCCAGGGAGCCACCCATCACATCGGCGCGGACCCCGGCGAGGTCGCCGAGACCGAGGACATGCCCCTGCTCATGGAGCAGGGTCGACAGCAGATCAAAACGCCCATCCGCCGTCCCGCCTGGCGCGGCTCTGAGCAAAGCGGATTGGGTGGGGGCAAATTCCTCATCCAGCAACGGCGTCGCATCGACGAACCACGCGCCCGATCCCGCCGCGTCGTCGTCGATCGTGATGGTCAGTCCATTGGCCCGGCCCAAGTGGACACCCAGATCCGCAATCTCGTAGGTCACCGACTCCAGAGCCGCCAGTTGATCGACCGAAAGGCCCGACTCGATCCAACGCTGCTTTGCTGCCTGGGCGACGGCGGCGAGGGTCTCGGCATTCAGGTGCCCCCCACTCGGCACCAGGTTGACCGGGGTGGGACCGCTCGCGGCGGAAGATACCTGCCCCCCGGCACTGGCGCCGCCGCTGGCACCGGCCGCTGTCGTCGCATCGGTCCCAGGCGCGGCCTCGGGCTGGGTGTCGGCGGCCTCCGCGTCCGGCGCCTCGACCGGCGCTGCGGAGAAAAGCACCCGGGGCTCCAACGCCTCGATCTGGGGACGGGCCGCCGGCAGCGGGGCCAGCGAACCGGCGGGAGTAACGGTCGAGCCGTCGGCGGAGAGGTGGGAGAGGAGGTGGCGAACAAGCGTTTTCATCGGTTCCAAGGATTCGTAGGGTTTTCGGCAGGATGGATGACCCATCCGGTCACCAGCCCAGCGTCAGCCGAGCGACCCATCTTTGTGAAAACGGTCAGATTTGCAATAAAAAACTTAATTGGAAGACGGGACCTTTCCGGCAGTCGGGTGGCGCACGCCAAGCCCGTCGCCACAGGGCCGGTCGGGTCGGGTGGGTAGCACCCGATGGCTGAAACAGGGTTAGGGATTTCCCTATTAGCTTCCTTCCAGAGCCAAGGAGAGAGCTGACTCCATCGTCTTTACTTCCGCAGCCCTCCGTAGCCACCGAGGTCGTTTCCGTAGCCACGGAAATCCTTTCCGGAGTCTCGACGAAGGGAGGGATTTCAGCTTTGGTTCATCGATTGTGAATAATCTGTGAAAAAATGTCTGTTTGGACGGTTCCGGAGGCAGCGGTCGAGGGGTGGGAGAGAGAACCCTGTCACCGCTCCGATCAAACAGGGTCTGATCCGCGGGAATCCGAGGGCGGGAGGGGGCCAAACCCTCCCCCGGCATCCCTGCTCCCCGGTCACGAAGCTCAGGTCACTCCGGCGTTGGTGCCATAACCCAGCGGAAGTGGATTCATTTTTTTTCGACCAGTTATTTGAGAAAGGGTTGGCCTCCGAAACCCGGCGAGCAAAGAGCGAATCGAATGGATTGCCGCGTCGGCTCCGCCGCGCCCTTTATCCTCAGGTTGATCGACGCCCCCTTCATTTCCCGGCCTCCACTAATGGCCCATCGTGGGGCCCCACAGTAAACAGCCCGGTTACCCTGCCACCTCCGGCCAGTGTCGCATACAGCCCGGTCATCAAACATTGCTCAGAAATCGCCCTCCGCGTGAAGTTTACTACCAAAAACACCCCGCACCCCCGGTTTGCACCCTGCGGAGGTGCCTCTTCCAGTCGGTGAGCCGGACGATCTTCGGCGGGGTTTGGGCCAGTGCGGAGGTTGCAGAGGACGGGCAGTGCCCTTTGGCATGGCGGAGCCAAAGTGGGAGATGTCACTGCACAACCGCGCGCTTGACAATGATGGTTGCCGTGATGCCTTTGGTTCATGGACCAAAGGAGGAACCGACCAACGCATCGCATTTGTCGTTTCCTTTTGATTTCCGTCCTCGTGGCAGCAGGCATCGGGGAAGGTCATGCCGAGCAAGAGGATGCGGCTCTGCTCGCAACGGCTATCGATCAGGAGATCGAGGCCCGCTTGAGCCGCGAGGGAGTTCCGGCTGCGGCATTGTCGGATGACGCCGAATTCGTGCGCCGGATTCATCTCGATCTCCATGGCGCGGTGCCGCCCCTCAGTGAGGTGAAGGACTTCCTCGCCGATGGCGGAAAGGACAAACGCGCCCGGCTCGTCGACACCCTGCTAGCTGAAGAGCGCTACGGCCGATATCTCGCCGACCTCTGGCAGGGCTACCTGATCTCACCGCTCGCCGACGATCAGGAGAAACGGGCCGACCGATTCCGGCAATGGCTGGCCGACCAGTTCAACACGAAGACCTGGGATGCGATCGTCACCGAATTGCTCACCGCCACCGGGAGGATGGAGGACAACCCGGCGGTCACCTATCTCATTGAGGGCCGGTTGCCCAGGACCGTGCCGGACCTGACAGACCTGACCTCTCGCTATGTCCTCGGGATCCGGCTGAACTGTGCCCAATGCCACGATCATCCCTTCGTGAACTGGAAGCAGGAGGAGTTCTGGGGGATGGCGGCCTTCTTCACTCAGATCCAGACGCCGAAGCGCGCCAAGCAGGTCTATGAGAAGGGCGTGGTGGACGATCCGACCCTGACCCTGGCGACCCTCAACGAGGCGGGGGCCCCGGACGGCTTCGTGCTGCGTCCGCCGACCTTTCTCGGAGGGACGGAGTTGCCGCCCGCAAGCAGAGCGACGGCGCATCGTGTCTCCCTAGCCCGGTGGATCACGGTGCCGGAGAATCCCTATTTTGCCCGCGCGGCGGTGAACCGGACCTGGTGGCGGCTGTTCGGGCGTGGCCTCGTCCAGCCGGTGGACGACATGCACGAAGCCAATGCGCCGAGCCATCCGGAACTGCTGGACCTGCTGGCGCGACGGTTCACGGAGTCCGGCTACGACCTGAAATTCCTTACCCGCGCCATCGTGTTGAGCCGCGCCTACCAGCGCACCGGCCAATCCGGCGAGGCGGACGAGCGGCAGGCGGCACTCTTCGGCGCCATGTCCGTCAAGGTGTTGTCCGCTGGGCAGCTGTATGATTCACTGGAATCCATCACCGGTCCGGCGGCGAAGGTTATGGGGATCGAGGGTCGGCAGCAGGGTCCCCGGTGGGAGTTCACCCAGTTTTTCGGCGAGGCCGGCGATCCCGATCCCCTGGCCTACCGTCGTGGAGTCCCCCATCTTTTGCGCCAGATGAATTCGGGTCAATTCACGGGGCGGAACCTGGGCGAACTCGTCTCGCGACTCAGCATGGGCGCCGATCCATCGCCTGAGGCCATCGCCTCGGACCTGTTTTTGACCATTCTCTCGCGGCCGCCACGGGCCGACGAGCTCCCCCAGATCCAGGCCCACCTCGATCGCTCCGGAACGGCCGCCGACGGACTGCGCGAACTCGCGTGGGTGCTGCTCATGACGAGCGAGTTTTCCCTGAACCACTGAGGGTCGAATCCCTCGCCAGAAACCCACTATGCCACCGCCCCTCGACCGACGAACCTTTCTCGCCGCCTCGGCGGCGGGCCTCCCCCTCAACGGCTGGCTGGGCCGACTGGCGTCGGCCGCCCCCGGGGGACCGCGACCCAAGGCGTGCATCCTGCTTTGGATGGCGGGCGGCCCCAGCCACATCGACACCTTCGACCCCAAACCCGAGGCCCCGGCCGAGATCCGCGGCGAATTCCAGGCCATCGAAACCTCGGTGCCGGGAATCCGCATCAGCGAGCACTTTCCGCGCTTCGCGAAGCTGATGCGTCACGCTGCCATTCTCCGCGGCATGAGCACCTTGGAATCGGACCACAAGCTCGCCACCTACCATCTCCACACCGGCTACCAGAATCGCTCTGGAGTCGTGGCCTTCCCGAGCCTGGGTGCCATCGTCGCCAAGGAACTGGGCAAACGCGATGTTGCGCTGCCGAATTTCATCACCATCGGACGCGGTCCGCAGGAGGCGCTGGGCTCGGGATTCCTCGGGCCGGAACAACAAGCTCTGACCGTGAACGATCCCGTGCGCGGACTCGACTTCATCGAGCCGGCCGACGAGCCGGAGGCCTTCGCCCGGCAGATGGAGCTGCTGCACGGCTTTGACGAGGCGTTCCATGCCCGCCACCGGAGTCCGGCCGCCGAAGCCCATCGCCTCTCGGTGGATCGCGCGGTGCGGCTGATGAACTCGGAGCAGAAGGAGGCGTTCGACCTTTCGAAGGAGCCGACCAATCTTCGCGAACTCTACAGTCCACCGGCCTCGGCGACCGTTCCCGCGGCCGCCGGTGGCAAGATGGTGAAGATGGGCGGCGGCGAGAGCCCCGGCAGCTTCGGCCAGGGATGCCTCATGGCCCGCCGCCTCGTCGAGGCCGGGGTGCCCTTCGTCGAGGTGGTCATGGGCGACGGGGTCGGCTGGGACACGCACCGCGACAACTTTCCGCGGGTCCGCGCCCTGTCGCAGGAGTGCGATGCCGCCATGGCCGCCCTCGTCACCGACCTTGAGAACCGCGGCCTCCTCGATTCGACTCTGGTCGTGTGGATGGGCGAGTTCGGACGAACGCCCCAGTGCACCGGGGGTGGTCGCAACCATTGGTCGCGTGCGTGGAGCAGCGTGCTGATCGGCGGAGGAATCCGGGGTGGCCAGGTCGTGGGTCGCACCGACCGCGATGGGGCTACCGTGGTCGACCGCCCCATCAGCGTCCCCGATTTCCTCGCGACGATCTGCACGATCCTGGGCATCGACTACCAACGGGAAAACCGGCCCAAAGGAGTCGATCGACCGATCCCGATCGTGGACACGAGCAAGGAGATTACGCTGCTGACGGAGCTGCTGTAGCAACCGAGGGGCCATCAGGAGCGAACCCCGGGCGGGAATTCCCAGCCGTGGGGCGCAATGAGGCCGATTGGCGGCAAAGGGGTATTCCGGGTATTCTCCCGCAAAGAGCTTGAAACCTTCCCAGCTGAAAGGTTTTGAAATGGAACGCCTCCCCATCATGACCGCAAATCCGACCATTCTGGCACTGGCCGCCTTGAGCGTTGTCGCAGCCGTGTCTCCGGGTGCGACCGCCTCCTCGCCCGCTCCCCTCACACCCGAACAGCGCATTGATCAACTGGTCGAGGCCAAGCTCAAGCAGCAGGGCATCCAGCCCAACGCCTCGATCGATGACGCCACGTTCCTACGAAGGATCTATCTAGACATCGTCGGACGCATCCCCACCGTCGAAGAGGCCGAGGATTTCCACGGCCGGGACTACCCGAACAAACGGGAGCGACTCATTGAGGAATTGCTCCAATCGGAGGGCTACGTCAGCCACTTCTTCCATTTTTGGGCAGACATCCTCCGGATCAACGCCGACCAGCCCAACAGCGCCCCGCAGGCCGAAGCGGCCTACCAGCTCTGGGTGAAGCGCGCCCTGCGCCAAAACCTTCCCTACGATCGCTTCGTCCGTGAGCTCATCACCGCGCGGGGCTATGTCTGGGACAATGGTGCGGTCGGCTACTACCTGCGGGACCGTGGCATGCCGCTGGACAACATGTCCAACACCGTGCGCATCTTCTTGGGGACCCGTCTGGAGTGCGCTCAGTGCCACAACCACCCCTTCGACAAGTGGACGCAGATGGATTACTACAAGATGGCGGCCTTCAGCTACGGCGTCGATGCGAACCGGTCCTATCACACGCCCAATCGGGAGGCATTCGACCGTTATGAAAAGGAGACCCGCGCCACCCTTTTCCACGAGGCGGTCGGCGTGGCAAATTTCCCGCCGGTTGAGAGCGAAGCCAATCTCAACCGGATCCTCGGCCAACGGGATTTCCCCAATCGTCTGAAACGGCTGGGCATGACCCACGGGCAATTCGTCGAATACGCTCGGAAGGGCCTCGCCGCCACCCAGTCGTTCGACGAACAGGCCCAGAGGATGCGGAAGGCCGTCACCGCTCTCTACAAGCCGATTCAGTATGTCGCCGTCTCGGAAACCGAGAGGCCCCTGAAGCTGCCGCACGACTATCAGTACGAGGACGCCAAGCCCTTCGACGTGGTCCGGGCCGCGACCCCGTTCGGGGATCCGATCGACCTTGCGAACCTCCAGGGAGGCCCAGTCGAAGCTTACGCGAACTGGATGACGAGCCGCGACAACCCCGCCTTCACCCGAGTGATCGCCAACCGACTCTGGAAGGAAGTGTTCGGCGTCGGGATCATCGAACCCGTCGATGAATTGACCGACCAGACCCAGCCCTCCCATCCGGAGCTGATGGCCTATCTGGAATCGCTCATGCGGGAACTCAACTATGACATGAAGGCCTACCTGAAGGTGCTCTACAACACCCGGGCCTACCAGCGCGCCGCCGACGCCAACGAAATCGTCCTTGGCGAGCCCTACCACTTCCCGGGGCCGATCCTCCGCCGGATGAGCGCCGAACAGATCTGGGATTCCGTGGTGGCTCTCGCCATTCCGGAGGCCGATACCTACCGACCCCGGCTCAAAGAGCAACTGGCAGGCATCAAAAAAATTCGCGAAATCTACGAATCCCTTGAGGATCGCGATCCGGAGGAATACCTCGCCATGGTGCTCGAACTGGGCAACGCGATCGCTGCCGTCTTCGCCGAGGAGGAAGTTCTCCGTCAGAAGCTCTACGAGGCCCGCGATGACGAGCCATCGGAGCGATACGCCCAATTGCGCGCGGAGCTGCGCGAAACGGCAAAGAAGATCGACCGGGCCATCGTGGAGATCGGTTACCAACACACGGAAGTCGAGGTGGACGCCGCCGAACTTCTGGCGGCGTTGGGGACGGGCGATGCCCGGTTGACCGTCGAGAAGAATGGCGGAGGAGAGAAGGAGAACGCCCGCAACACACTGACCAGCCTTCCCAACCCCAGGCTGCCTGAGCCCCCTGCAGATTTGGACAAGAATGCCCGCCAGAGGTGGAACCGGGAAAAGAAGGAGGACCTTCAAACGTTCAACAAAGTGGTGGCCTCGATGGCACGCGCCTCCGAACTGGAGTCGCCCGCTCCCCGCGGCCATTTCCTGCGCGAGTTCGGTCAGTCCGATCGCGAGGTGATCGAGCACGCCGCAGATCATGCGTCCGTGCCCCAGGCGCTCCATCTCCTGAACGGAACGATCATCGAGGCCCTGACCAATCCCTACGCGGAGTTCGGTCGACGCATGGACGCCGTGGGGTCTCCGGAGGAGAAAATCCGGATCATCTTCCAGGCGATGCTAGCTCGCCAGCCGACCGAGCGGGAAATGGATTTGGCCAGGAATGAGGTCGCGACCAATGGTGAGACCGCCTATGAAGGGCTTGTCTGGGCCTTGCTCAATACCCAGCAATTCCTGTTTGTCCAGTAAGCGAGGGCGGATCCGCAAACCAGTCGGTACCTCTGGTCATCAGCGGGTCGCCACCGCCGTCGATTCCAAGGAATCAGGTTCTTCGAAGCCGAGAAGGGATGGAGCCATGCTCTGGGGATTCCCCACAGTGCAGAATCGAAAATCCCGAAGCGTGCGCGAAGACGCTCGCGAAGCTCCAAACCGGCAACCCTGAGGAAATAACCTTTTTTCCCTTTGGCTGAAGGAATCTGTCGAAGCGCTGCCAGAAGATCTATCCGCCCCGGCTCCAGCCGGTGCCCTCCGTCCAAGCCACCAGCAGATCCCCCGAGCGGTCGGAGCCGAGGGAGGGATGTTTGCAGCCGCCAGGGGCAACAGGCAGGGCTCTGATTTCGGTGATCCCTTCCTTTTCCTCTTCCCAACACCCCAGATAGATCTGACCTCCACGTTCTCAAGCCCATGGTCACGCGGTCACTGCTCTCCGAGATGCTCATGCTGCCCATCGGACAAAGGTTGATCTCCCATCGGTCGATGATCTCGTGCGTCCGGGTCCTCCCACCGTCCTTAGAGAAGAGGGCGGCGATGTCCCGAAATCGCCTGACCGGGTGGGGCGGAACTTTTCTTAGCTATCAAAGTTCCACATCCAAAACATCGGAAGCACCCATAAGCATTTTTTGCCGACCTTCTCTACCGTTACCGGCCCAAAGCCTTCGTTGGGGACACCTTCCCGCACCGCCCCACCTGGCAGGGACTCGTTCCTCAGCCCCGGGCCACCACTTCCACCGCCTCAGCCCAGACCCATTCCCGGAGTTCCTTCGGCTCCATTACTTCCGCCTGGCGACCAAAGCTCAGGATCCATCGCTTGACGTCTTCAAGAGTGCTCAACTCCATCCGCAACTCGATTACCTCCTCTTCGCCCCCCTCACCATCCATCTGGCCAACCGTGCCTCCGGTGGTGGCCTTCCCGCGCCGGCCCCGGCCTTTACCGCGGGCCACGGATTCGGCCGCCCCGGTCACATGCACAATTTCCTGCGTTGGATGCCAGCGGCGCTCGGGGATGAACCGCGCCGCAAAGCCCCGGCATCGAACCCGGATGCGGTGCCGGGGGGCCGACCAGCCGTCATTCTGCTGCCGTTCGGTCCACACCCCGAAAGAGCCAGCGAAGTGATCCTCCAAGCGGAAATCCGAAGGCCGGACGAACTTCCTTCCCGTCAACGACAATCCCTTCATTCGCTGGAGGGCGAAGGTCCGCCGCGCACCGCGGCCGAGATCGTGCCCGATCAAGTACCAGCCGCCGTCAATCTCGGCGAGGTGAAAAGGCTGGACCCGACGGGGTTCCGCCACCGGCGAACTCAGCTTGGTGTAGTCAAAGCGCAATTCCACCCGCTCCAGCACTGCCCGCGCCACCTTCTCGAAGACCGCCAGGTCGCGGCTGGTCAGGCCGCTGGCCTTGACCGAAAAGGCGTGGTCAAGGTCCGACCACGGGATTGATATCCGGTCACCCATCCCCTGCTGGAGCCTCCGGAAACACTCCCTCAGCGAGGCCACCAACGGGGTGTCGCCGAGATGGTTCAAGGCCTGACGGGCCACGATCAGTGCAACCAAATCCTCGGCCGTGGCTCGCAGGTAGGGAAACTCGCCCACCGGCTTGGTGTAAAAGTAGCCGTGCCGGACCTCGTCATAGGCCAGCGGAATTCCCAGTTCGTCCCGCATGAAAGCCACGTCCCGCTGGATGGTCTTGCGGGTCACCCCCAGGTCTTCCGCGATCTGGCCGCAATTCGGGTAACCGCCGCGGCGGATCCGCTCGTGAATCTGAAAGATCCGCTCCAGTGGCCGCCGGGTCTCTCCGGCCCGCCTGGCAGCAGACTTGACCTTGGCCCCTCCACGGAGTTCTGGTCCGGACAGGGAAACTGATCTCCGCCGTGTTGCTGTTGCCTTCTGCCCCGCCTTCGTCTTCATGGCAGCCAGTTTGCCGGTGAGAAAAAAATCGTCAAGAACCAGCGCGGTCTGGAGGAAGATCCTTGAAGCACCGCCACCCATCCGGCCGGCAACTCCGCCCCGCTCCCCACCGAATGGGAAGGCATCCCCATCATCCGAACCGCCTCGATCGTGAAGTGCGAGGCCTGAACCCACCGACCCTGACAGAACACCACGCGCTCGCTCAAAGACGCCCTTGTCACCCGGACCCTCGCCCTGCCCGCCGCTGGCGCGAGCGCCTCGACCGCCCCGATCGATCTCACCTCCGCCTCGCAGGCCGAGAGTCCCTTCGAGGTCGAGGTCCGGGTGGGGGCCGTGCCCAATCTCGCCACCGGCAAATCCGCCACCGTGACCTTGGATGACTCAGCCAACGGGTCGGCCTTTGCCGCCATCGCTGAACTGGCTCCCGTGGAGATCGCCGGCGGAGTTGGAGGTGGAGCCGCCGCGTCGCTGCGGGTCCGCTTGCTCGCCGCCGCACGCCGCCACCTCCGGGCCACGGCCGAGGTGGAGGCCGATGGCGGGGACAACATGGCCGCCAGCCTCAGCCTGGCCCTGATTTTTTGAAGGTTCCCGGAGCGCGCCCCCGGTGGTTCGCGGGGTTAGGGGAAACCCCGGTCGGTCTGCACAACCGGCCGGGTCTTTCGTTTGCGGGCTGGACGAAATCGCCTTTCCGGTTCAAGCTCCCGGCATGTGGATCGCTTCAAAACACGGCTTCTTCAGCATCGTCCGGAAGGAGGACGTTTTTCATGTCCGGGCGAGAGGCAAAGGGGATCTGGACAACCTTCGGAACGCCTCCGGTCTGGCCGAGGAGGTGCAGGAGAGCTTTCCTGGCAGCGACTACCCATGGCGCCTGATCGTCGGGAGTGAATCCCTCGGCAAGGTGTTCGAGGCGCTGGAGGACTCCATCGACTACGGCAACTTCAAGGGAATGATCGGAGCCACCCCCGATCAGCGTGACAAGCTCGACGCCTATCACCGCGTCTGGGCGGAGATGAATCGCTGGCAGGAATCGAAGGGCCGGTAGCTTGTTGCACAACAGACCGGGGACCGATTGACAGCACCGTCGGGAGAGGATGCCTACCTCCCGCTACGACGAACTCGACGCCGATCTCGCCGCCATTATTGAAGCGGTCGGCATCAAGATCATCTGGAACGGCACCTCTTACCGTGCCGCCGTCGCTGATCCCCGCTTCGAACTCGACCTCCAGAGCGGCTTATTTCGAGTGCTTTTATTTCATAGCGCCAAAGTCGGAAACGTTGGAAGAGTGCTGACCGTGACACGCCGTTCGTCTTCGTCAATCTGGCGCCAATTGGCGTCAAAATGGCCGAACAGTCCATCCGTGGCGCAGGAACGATCCTGTGCGCGGGGACCGAGGAATGACTGGCAATTTTGGCGTATGCCTCACGGGACCGTCCCGGCAGCCACGAATTGGGGTTGGAACAGGCCTGCAGGGTGCCGCTGGAGGAATTCTCGCATCGCAACGGGTTTAGATGCGTGGGAATCCAGCAAACCAGTGCCAGACGATCTGCACGACAACTGTACTCATTTCACTCGTAAGGCACAATTCATTCGGGGAGTGACGACGAGCCCTACGCTCAAACTCTTGTCTTATATCCGGGGTCATTGGTAGTTCGAGGGATCGTAGTCTGGATCGAGTGGGGCGGTTTCACGCATCCACACCTCACTGGCGGGACCCATCGGCAACCCGTCGGTGGGGGTGAACCGGTGACCCAGCTGCCGGCCGATCGCGTTGGCGCGCTCGATATCGGCCCAGGTCGACATCGCGACACTGTCGAGGTGACTCGGATCCACGGCGCGACGCAAGGCCTCGAGACTGTTCCGCTCCTGGATCTGATCCGGGTAGACGGGACGCTTGATCCCGTGCGCCTCAGCGCGGGCCTGGAGCTGGCGGAGGAGGTATCGGCGTTCGGCCCACGGGAAGTCACCCAGTAGCGGGGTCAGCTCGGCCTCATACAAGCGCCAGAAAATCAGCTCCGCGCGGGAGCATTTGACCAGCCGCTGGCGGATGTATTCCCGGGTCGACGGACCCCCATGGTAGCCCGTGTCCGACAGTCCCCGACGCAGGGCCTCGACGTTACCGTCCCGCCCCTGCAATAGGGCCCAGCCGGCGATCTGGAAGACACTGAGACCCCCGCTGGTGATTCCACCGGGCAGTTCGAAGCGTTGCTCTAGTTGCCGGCGCGCCATGTCGCCAGGGGCATCGAACTGGTGACGCAGCTTCCACGCCTGCTCGACCGCTTCCCAGTGCGGATCGTCTTGTGGGTGCCCCTCCAACCGGGTGATCTGATCAGCCACATGGTCACCGAACGCACGACTACCGCCCTGGATCAGGTAGTCGACATAGACCTTCCACCCGTCATGGTCTTTACCCTCCACCTTACTGAAAGTCAGGAGGTTGGAGAGTTTCTCATCCTCCGGGCGATTGGGATGGAAGTCCACGTTCAGGACCGCGAACTGGAGTTCCTGCAGGGTGATGTAGCCGCGCTGAAGGCGCTTCACGAAACGCCGGCTCAGGGTGGCGATCCAGCAACCCGGGTCGGAGACGATGAGGCTCATCACCAAGCCGGCGGCCGACTGGGTGACCCACTGGTGGCACCAAGTCGACATCCGGGGATGTGATGGGGGTGCCTGCATCAGCGGGAACAACTTCCGGCGCAGAGTCAGCTCATAAACGGTGCGGTGCTCGTCCGAATCGTTGGCCCGTCGGGCCAGTTCCCAGACCTCCCGGCGCAGGTCTTCCGGCACGGCCGGGATCTCGAAACTGGAGTCCTGAGAGGAGGTGGCCTGATGGTGGAACCGGGGACTCCGAAGCTTTTGGACCAGTGCCTCTTCGACCGGGGTCAGACTCTGGAGGGCATCGAGCCGTTGGCTCGGAGTGAGGGGTGTGGGTGTATCCGGGGTGGGTGTGGTCTGTTCACCCCCCTCAAGAGAAAAATTCTCCAAAACCCCCACGGGGTTTGGGGTTGAATGGCTTTCAAAAACAGGCGACGGAGCGGTCGGGGCCTCGATACCCACCACCCGGGTATCGTCGATCTGTGTCAGACACTCCTTGAGATGGTCCCAACGGACCGCCTCATCGAGCCGCGTCAGCTCCTCTTCGGTCAGCTCGCCGCTGAGCTCCAGTTCCTCCCGTGCCTCTTCGAGCCTGAGATGGAGGGGTCCCTCGACGTGGGGCTCCTCGATCGGCTCCGGTACATCGAGCACCACGAAATAGTTCGAGCCCAACCACTCGGTCGGGTCGATGAGGTGTCCCTTGTCGCAGGGTGCCCGGAGTTCCATCGATTCCCCGTTGGGACGGACGTGCCAGCAGAAGTAGTGTTTCGGGTCACGCCACTCCTCGGGGATCGGCCGGTCGAACGAGAGCACAAAGGTGCCCACGATCTCATGCTCACGCCGGATCACGATCCGCTGCGCGAACCCGCGGGCCACCAGTCGCGCGAACGCACGCTGAAGGGTGCGCTCGCATCCCAGCGAGGGGTAGCGGAACGCGATGTCGGGCAGACTGAGGGGCACGTTCGGGGCTTGGGCACGCAATATAGAGTAGAGCGCGATGTCGTGCGGCCGCCACGCCGCTTCATGATCCTCCAGAAACGCACGCGAGATCCCGCAGCCCCGGAACTCACCGGGTTCCAGGATGGCGGGGTGGTTGAAGCGCAGGCTCGCCTCCAGGCTGAGTCCCACCAGAATCCGACGCCGCTCCCCGCGGTTTAGCTGACGCCACCGGCCGGAATCGACCGCGTCGGCGAGGATTTGCGGGGTGCGGAGATCTCGGGTGTCGAGTTGCTTTTTCTGGTTGACACGCCTTGACTTCCTTCGTGAGAGCCGCGGTTTTACCCATTCGTTGCGCCGTGATTTGAACCGCCTTCGAGTTGAGTTTTGCATGAACTTAGGATACGCCTGTCCGGAAATTATTCAAAAATTATCTTTTTGAGCTTGCACCGCCGAGAAGCTATGCAAAGAGTTGAAAGGAGCTGCAATCAAAGAAAATCAATGAGCGAGAACCTTGGGGATAACCTTCGACGCCTCCGGATCAGTCGCGGACTGAGCCTTTCGGCTGCTGCGGAGGCAATCGACACGGCCGAAACCTACCTTTCCGCCATCGAGAGAAACCGACGCAAGCCAGGCATCAAAATTCTAAAGCGACTATCGACTGTCTACTTTGAAAACTGTGAACGAGACATTGGGCTTCGCCAACTGCTTGCACTTGCGGCGATCCCGAATAGTGATGAACGTCCATTGGGCTCAATGCCAGCGACCGCGACAAGCGAGGTTATCGAAAATCTAAGAATTCCGGTCAGCTGCCTTCTGGGGATCTGCCCCCCACTGGGGAATCAAGACAACGAGGGAGTCGAAATGTCTGAACCGAAAATAGTCTTCAAAGACGGTTGCAATGCCAGACTCGTTACCTTTATAAGAAGCGGCGACTCGCGATTTAAAATTGACTTCTCCGTTGAAGATGTTAGCAACTCTCCAATCAGCTACTCCGCCACCTGGAGAACGATCATCTCCCACCATCAACGTCCCCAATGACTGCCCATTTCCTCAACTTTCCCCGCCTGTTTTGGTCAGGCGGGGAGTTTGTAAAATGCAACCCAATGAAGAAAAAAGAGTTGTCGACCATCTCGACAGAGCGGCCTACTCACCAACTGAGTTTGCCGCTTTGTTTGGTCGGTCGCCAACATGGGGCTATCGTCGCATCTACGCCGGCGATATCGATGCAAAAGAAATCGCCGGTCGGGCGATGATAAGCAGGGAAGAGGTGCTCCGGTTTATCCAGAATGCACCCAGATACGAAGGACGGCCTAGGCTGCCCAAGTAGACAACGCAAAGCCGACAGCGGGTATTCGCTGCTCGAGCTCGGACAGACAACGCGAAGGTAATCCGATCCAATCGGGACCTTTCAGAAGTCGCCTAGCAAGTCCTGGACGATGTGCCCAGGCATCGCAAGACGGTGGCGAGGGAAACCTCGCCACCGTCGCTGGCAATAATAACCAATCTATTTTGGCCGAAACTGAACCTTTTCCGCGGCCGCTTGGGAATGTTCATTACGAAGATGCCCATAAGTTTTTAAAGCTAAGGCTCCGCCGTCCTTATGGCCAAGCCATTTGGCCACGGTAGGGATGTCGACACCGCTTTCGATGCATCTGGTGGCAAAAAAGTGGCGGAGATCGTGGTGCGTCAGGCGCGTGACACCCAGTTTGAAAGCGGCGTTGGTCATCGCTTTCTGGGCTTCAAATACTTCAGCAACGCACTCATCCCCGCCAACTTTGCCCCGGTGGTCCCTCATCCGAAGGAGCAGCGATTCAAGTGCAGCAATCATCGGCAACCGCCTGATTTCCCAATTCTTGGTGCCTGTCTCTTGATGACCGCGAATCAATATTTCACGGCGCTCGAAATCGACATCCTTCCATCGAAGTTCTTTCGCTTCGCCCTTCCGAAGGCCGGAATAAGCCAGAAGTTCCACAAAATCACCGCACGCGCGCGAGTATCGGCCATTGGCCCCCCTGATGGTTTCAACCCAGTCATGAAACTGATCCAAGGACGGCAACTCGAGCATCGTTGGCCGCGGCTTACGGCGCTTGATGCGGCCTGCTGGGTTGGTGCTGCACAGTCCCCGTTCGATGCCGATTTCGAAGATCTTTCGGAGAGCGGCGACGGCATTATTGAAACGGGTTGCGGAAACGGCCTTGAAATTCCGTCCCGCCCATTCCTCGCATTCCTCTCGTCGGATCGTGCCCAACTCACGATCTGCCAAGCCGGTCCAAGTTCGCAACAGGTAATCGTGGACCTGGCGCCAGTAATGTCGGGTAGCGGGCTTGAGGGCCGGGTCGTTCTCCAATTGATTTTCTCGAATGTGAATTGCGTGGGCGACCGTCAACCGGTCAGAGTTGGTGCGGAGGCCCGGCGGTCGGTTCCTCTCTTCTTCCAAAACCGGGGCCATCCTGCGTTTGGCTACTTCCAAGAACTTCGTGCCAAGGGATCTCCAAACCTGCTTGCCTTGAACGGTGACGCGCACGTAATATCCTCCGTTCTGATGCCGAACCAAATTCTGGACTCGGGTTTTTCTCCAATTGCTCTTTTTAGAGTGAAGTGAGGCCATGGGTGATTCGGATTGATTTTGGTCGTAAGTGTAGTACAAACCTGTAGAAAGCGCAAATAAGTCGCAGCCAGAAAATCCACAAATTGCTTATTATCAACAATTTGGGCCTGTAGCTCAGCGGTTAGAGCAGGGGACTCATAATCCCTTGGTCGTGGGTTCGAACCCCACCGGGCCTACTCAACTCTCCGCGGACAATCTCCCCCATCACGGCCCACGCGGCGTGCGGCGCTCAGCTCAGGGCAGCTCGTCGAGCGCTTCCAGCAGGGGGCGATAGCCATGCTCGTTGAGCAGGGCGATGACGCCGCGGTCGCTTTGGTCGGCCGCGACTTCGCTGTAGATACCCAGGGCATTGTGCATCGCCTCGATGGCGAGGGCCAGTTGCTCCTCCCACGCCGCCTCGTCCTTCGCGGCGCGGGCGATGCCGGCGGCCCGGGCCGATTCGACGGCGGTGAGATAATGCAGGGCAAAGGTGTAACGCTTGGCGTGATAAAGAATCCACGGCCGCGCACCATCGCGGGCACGGGTGTTGGCGCGGTACATTTCGTTCATCCCTTTCGCGTAGAGCCCCTTGGCTTCCGCCCACCAGGCGGGGGCGGGATCGGCGCTGCGGTAGTGCTCCATGAACATCGCGGGGTCCGGCACCGCAAAACCCGGGTCATGCTTCTGGATCAAGGCCGATGCCTCCGCCACGGCGCCAAATCCCAGGCTGAGCGCCTCGGCGACGCCTTCACCGCAGATGGGCGTGGCGAGGTCGACGAGCGCCTGATCAGCCGTGAGCCGCGGATCAAAGGCGGCGCGACTGAGGTAATGCAGTTCGGGATTGTGATCCCCCACCACGTGCGCCTGAACCGAAAACCCCGCCCCCGGCGCCAGCGGTCCCACCGCCGCCTTCTGCGGCAACAGCCCACCATCGGCCTGGCCGAGCGCGATCGTCGGCAGGTCTGCGGCGTCTTTTCCGGCCGACTGCAGGCCCAGGGCAGCAGCCGCCTCCGCGATTCGGGCACTGAGCCCGGTCACCGCTTCCTCGGGATTGCGAAACTCGCGCGCTCCGCCAAATGCCGCCCGGCCACCGATGTCTCCGGTGACATCGATCGGCTCGACCTCCGGCCAGGCGCCAGCCTCGGGAAGGGACACGCGATTGAACTTCAGCTTGGCGAGCTGGCGCAGCAATTTCAGGTTATCGTCGAACCCCCACGACGCCAGCCCCGCCGCGGTATCCCCGGCCACCCGCCACTGGCGGATCGGTTGGCTCGCCGTCTTGAGAACGATGTCGTATCCCTCCAGCGTGAACTCCGGCTTCTCGACCGGCAGGAAGTCCCCCGCGACCAGGTACCGCATCCCATTGGCATAACCGTACTCATAGACTGCCCACAGGGTCGCTGTGGGGCTGCCGCCGTGGATGACCAGTCCGTGGGGAGTCGACCGGACGAGGTGCCCCTGTTCCTCCAGGGAAATGTCCAGCGCCTTCCCCACCTCCGGCAGCAATGTCGTTCCCAGGTGGATCACCTTCGTGCCATCGGTCGGCACCGCGCCCGGTGACAGCGCGACGCGGGCCTCGAACAGGCTCTCGAGCAGCCGCGTCAACTCAGCCGCAGCATAGCGTTCTATCTCCGTGGCTTTGGGATCGGTCACGATGGTGACGGCGGGACCGTCGGCACGGAGCGGCAACGCTCCCAGCAGGAGCATCGCTGCGGAAAAAAAGACTGGGATCGCTTTCATCAGTGAATCACTTCGCCTGGTTGGAAATGCAGAAGACATGCTCGCGGGTGCGGACGAAGAGCTTGCCGTCCGCGACCGACGGCGTGGCCAGGATCTCCTCGCCCATGTCGTTCTTGGCCAGCACGGTCAGTTCGGGCTTGTCGTCCAGCACCACCACGAAACCGTTGCGGCCGGCGATATAGACCTTGCCATCGGCGGCGATGGGCGACGCGTAGTAGTCGCCGAAATTCTTCAGTCGCGTCCGATCCCAGACCGTCGAGCCGTCGGTGGCGTCGAAACAGCTCGAGATGCCCCCGCTCTTCACGACATGGAGCCGGTTGTTGAACACCAGCGGGGAGGACAGGTTCGACGGCGACTTGTTGTCGATGTTCCAGACGACGTGGGTCTTGGTCACGTCGCCCTCGCCGCCCCCGCGCACCGCCTGGATGGTGTTTCCGCCCGCCGCCTGGTTGTTGGGGTGCTGAAAGGCAGTGTCGATCTCCGTCTCGTCGATGAGCTGGTCCTTGTTCTTGTCCGATGCGTCGAACCGCTCCAGGAATTCGTCCGGCATCTCGGCGCGGGCGAGCTTGCCATCCTGGTTCGTGTCGAGCCATTCGAGCAGGGCAAACTTCAGGGTCCGGGTCGAGTCCCCGTAGCTTTGGACCGCGACGTAGATCAGGTCATCCTTCACCACCGGCGAGGTCATGATGGTCCGCAGCAGGCTGTTGCAATGCCAGCGCTCCTTCCCCGTCGCCGGGTCGTAGCCGATGAGCTTGCCCGATCCGGCGATGACGAGATCCTTGCGCCCGTTGGCCTCGCACATCACCGGCAGCGAGTAGCCGGCCAGCATCTCGACCCGCGGCGTCTTCCAGAGGGCCTGCCCGGTCTTGGCATCGATCGCGATGACGAAGGGGTTCAGGTCGTCATCCTGGGCGAAAAACACCCGCCCATCATGCACCACCGGCGACGCCCCCGCGCCCCAGTCCATCAGGTAGGCCGGCTTGGGCAGCGGGTGGCGCCACTTTTCCTCTCCCGTAGCCGCGTCGAAGGCCACCAGCCCGATCGTGCTGAAGTAGGCATAGGCCCGCTCGCCATCCGCCGCCATCGTCGAGGACGCGTGGCTGTTCGGCGGCGTGATGCGGGGCAGCTCGCCCGCGGGCAGCTCCCGCTTCCAGATCTCCTTCCCCGTGGCCGCGTCGTGCGCATACACGGTGAAGGTCTTCCCATCGACCAGGGCGCTGTTGAAGACCCGCCCGTCCACGATCACCGCCGAGCCGATGCCGTCGCCGATCTTCGCCTTCCAGAGCACCTTCGACTCGAAGGAAAACTCGGTCGGCAGCGGATCCGTGCCCGTGGCCACGCCACTGCCATTCACGCCCCGGAACTGCGGCCAGTCATCCGCCCGCAGCAGCGGCGGGAGCATCAGGGCGAGGACGGTGAGAAAAAGCGGGAGCCTCGGATTCATCGGAACAAAGGGGGTTGGTTTCCCGCATTACAGCAGCAAGCCACCGGGCGATCAATGGCCCATATCGGCCAAAATCCGAGCCCGGCGCCTCGCCGCCGCCCCGGACTCGGGCATTCCGCGCCCTGCGCCCCCCTCACCCGTGGCGCAGTTGCGCGGCATATTGGCGATAAGATCCGGCGATCTTGCGTCATTGTCCCCCGTCGCCCGACCTTTTTCATCCATGATTCCCCCCGCCCGCGTCCTGCCGCTGCTCCTCTGCCTCGTCTCCATCGCCGGAGTCGTCCGGGCCGAGGATCGCCTCCAATTCAATCGCGACATCCGGCCCATCCTCTCGGACGCCTGCTTCCATTGCCACGGACCGGACGAAAAGGAACGCAAGGGCGGGCTCCGGCTCGACTTGAAGGAGCATGCTTTCCAGCCCGGCAAGTCGGGCGCGATTCCCATCGTGCCGGGCCGACCCGACGACAGCGAGATCCTCGTCCGCGTACTGCTGGAGTCCGCCGATCCCGATCACATGCCGCCACCGAAGAGCGGGAAAAGCCTCACCCCGGCCCAAAAGGACACCCTGCGCCGATGGATCGAGCAGGGAGCGGAGTACCAGGGCCACTGGGCCTTCATCACCCCGGACCGACCCGCCATTCCCACCATCGAGGGCCACCCGCATCCCGTGGACGCCTTTCTGGCGGACCGGCTCCGCCGCGAGGGCCTGGCCCTGCAGCCCGAGGCCGACCGGGCCACCCTGCTGCGCCGCGTCTCGCTCGACCTGACCGGCCTCCCGCCGACCCTGGCCGAGTTGGACGCCTTCGAGCGCGACACCGCGCCCGACGCCTACGAGAAAGCAGTCGACCGGCTGCTGGCCTCGCCCCATTTCGGGGAACGCATGGCGCTCGAGTGGCTCGACTTGGCCCGCTATGCCGATAGCAACGGCTTCCAGAGCGACGGCAGCCGCCAGATGTGGCTCTGGCGCGACTGGCTGATCGGCGCCTACAACCGGAATCTCCCCTTCGACCGCTTCACCATCGAACAGCTCGCCGGCGACCTGCTCCCCGGCGCCACCGAGGACCAGATCATCGCCACCGGCTTCAACCGCAACCACCGGCTCAATGGCGAGGGCGGCCGCATCCAGGAGGAATGGTTCGTCGAGACCGTCATCGACCGCGTCGAGACCACCGGCATGACCTGGATGGCCCTGACCCTGAATTGCGCCCGCTGCCACGACCACAAATACGACCCCCTCACCCAGCGCGAATTCTACCAGCTGTTCGCCTTCTTCAATTCCAACCAAGAAAGCGGCGTGCTCGAGGGCGGCGACGGCAAAAACACCGCCCCCGTGCTCCGCGTGGCCGGTGCGGCTCAGAAAGCCGAGCTCGCCCGGCTCGATGCCGCCGTCGCCGCAGCCGAAGCCGAGGTGAAAGCCGCCCCCACCCGGGTGGCCGCGGCCCTCGCCGCCTGGGAGGCCGAGCAGCGCCAGATCCTCGCCCGCGGCGATCGCGCCGCCGTGTGGCAATCCGCCGCCGGCGAGACCGCCAAGAGCCTCGGCGGAGCCACCCTGACCCGCCAGCCCGACGGCTCCTGGCTCGCCACCGGGACGAATCCGCCCAACGACACCTACGAGATCGCCCTGCCCCTGCCCGCCGGCACCTTCGGCGGCGTGCGGCTCGAGGTCCTGCCCGATCCCGCCCTGCCCAACCAGAGCCTCGGCCGCGGCTCGAATGGCAACTTCGTCCTCTCCGGCGTCGAGCTGACCCTCCGCACCCCCGGCCAGCCGGACCAGCCCGTGCCGCTGGCCCGCGCCGTCGCCGACTACGAACAGTCCGGCTACGGCATCGCCGAGATCCTCGCCAATGCCAAAGTGCCCGGCTCCAAAGGCCCCAAAGGCTGGGCCGTCGATGGCAATGCCGCCGACAAACGCCTGCCGCGCCGCGCCATGTTCCTCCCCGCCACGCCCGTCACCGTCGCCGCGCCTGCCGTGCTCACCGTCACCCTGCGCCACCAGGCCGGCTTCCGCGATCACAACATCGGTCGCTTCCGCCTCAGCCTGACCACCCACGATCCCGCCCTCGTCCAGCTCGATGGCGGCAGCGGCCTGCCCCAGCCCATCCTCGCCATCCTCGCGACCGATCCACCGGCCCGCACCGCCGAGCAGACCCGCGCCCTCGAGACCTACTACCGCGGACTGCCCGCCCATCCCCTGAGCCGCGCCCAGGCCGCCCTCGAGACCGCCAAAGCCAGCCGCAAAGCCGTCGAGGAGGCCATTCCCAGCGTCATGATCATGAAGGAAGCCGCCCAGCCCAAAGACGCCTTCATCCTCACCCGCGGCGAGTATGACAAGCCGACCGACAAAGTCACCCGCGGCCTGCCCGCCGTGCTGCCCCCGCTGGAAAAGGGCGAACCCCTCAACCGCCTCGGCCTCGCCCGCTGGCTCGTCTCCGGCGAGCACCCCCTCACCGCCCGCGTCTGGATCAACCGCGAGTGGGAGCGCCTCTTCGGCACCGGCATCGTGAAAACCTCCGAGAATTTCGGGTCCCAGGCCGAGTGGCCCTCCCACCCCGAGCTGCTCGACTGGCTCGCCGTCGAGTTCGTCTCCCCCACCCGCCTGCCTGCCGTCCAGGGCCGGCCCGCCACCTCGTGGGACATGAAGGCCATGATCAAATTCCTCGTCACCAGCCGCGCCTACCGCCAGAGCTCGGCCACCACCCCCGCCCTCGTCGCCCGCGATCCCGAGAACCGGCTCCTCGCCCGCGGCCCCCGCTTCCGCCTGCGCGGCGAGCTCGTCCGCGACCAGGCGCTCGCCGCCGGCGGCCTCCTCGTGCCCACCCTCGGCGGCCCCAGCGTCCGGCCCTACATGCCCGAGGGCGTCTGGGACGAGACCAGCCGCTACGGCGACCTGCGCGGCTACCAGGCCGACACCGGCGACGGCCTCTACCGCCGCACCCTCTACACCATCTGGAAACGCACCGGCGCCCCGCCCACCCTGCTGCTCTTCGATGCCCCCACCCGCGAGGTCTGCACCCCGAAACGCTCCCGCACCAACACCCCCCTCCAGGCCCTCGCCCTGCTCAACGAGACCACCTACGTCGAGGCCGCCCGCGCCCTCGCCCAGCGCATGATCCGCGAGGGCGGCGCCACCGCCGCCGACCGCCTCGCCGCCGGCTACCGGCTCGCCACCGCCCGCCGTCCCGATGCCGCCACCCTCCAACTCCTCGTCCAGGGCTACGAGCGCCGCCTCACCACCTTCCGCGCCGCCCCCGACTCCGCCCGCGCCTACATCAGTCACGGCGCCTCCCGGCCCGATCCCGCCCTCGATCCCGCCGAGCTCGCCGCCTACACCGTCTCTGCCAGCATCCTGCTCAATCTCGACCGCGTCGTCACCCGCGACTGATGCCCTTCCCCGCCCCTCGCCGACTTGCCGCCCCCCCCTGCCCGCCTTTCCTTCCCCGTAAACGTCCCGCCCCTTCCCCATCCCGCCATGCCTTCCCTCCACGCCGCCTTCGACGCCCGCCCCGACGGAGCCACCCTGCAGGATTACCTGAATCGCCGGCTCTTCCTCCGCCGCGGCGCCTCCGCCCTCGGCACCGCCGCCCTGGCCAGCCTGCTCGGGCCCGGCAGCCCCGCCGCGGCCACCGCCGCCACCGAGGGCTCGGCCGGCTTTCCCCACTACCCCGCCCGGGCCAAGCGCGTCATCTACCTGTTCCAGTCCGGCGCCCCCTCCCAGATGGATCTCTTCGATCCCAAGCCCGCCATGGATAAACAGCGCGGCAAAGACCTGCCCCCCTCCATCCGGCAGGGCCAGCGCCTCACCACCATGACCTCCGGGCAGAAGAGCTTCCCCATCGCCCCCAGCCTCTTCAAATTCGCCCGCCACGGCCAGAGCGGCGCCTGGCTCAGCGAGCTGCTGCCCCACCTCGCCGGCGTCGCCGATGAGCTGTGCTTCATCCGCACCCTCCACACCGAGGCCATCAATCACGATCCCGCCATCACCTTCTGCCAGACCGGCCACCAGCTCGCCGGCCGGCCCAGTATCGGCGCCTGGCTCAGCTACGGACTCGGCTCCGACAATCGCGACCTGCCCGCCTATGTCGTCCTCACCTCCTTCGGCACCGGCCGCCGCGACGACCAGCCCCTCTACGACCGCCTGTGGTCCTCCGGCTTCCTGCCCACCCAGCACCAGGGCGTGAAATTCCGCAACACCGGCGATCCCGTGCTCTACCTCTCCGACCCCGCCGGCCTCGACCGGCGCCAGCGCCGCGACATGCTCGACGAGCTCGCCACCCTGAACCGCCGCGACCACGAGACCTTCGGCGATCCCGAGATCGCCGCCCGCATCGCCCAGTACGAGATGGCCTTCCGCATGCAGAGCAGCGTGCCCGACCTCACCGACATCTCCGACGAGTCCGACGCCACCCTGGCCCTCTACGGACCCGAGGTCCGCACCCCCGGCACCTACGCCGCCAATTGCCTGCTCGCCCGCCGCCTCGCCGAGCGCGACGTGCGCTGCATCCAGCTCTTCCACATGGGCTGGGACCACCACGGCGGCCTGCCCGCCGCCATCCGCGGCCAGTGTCGCGATACCGACCAGCCCACCGCCGCCCTCATCGCCGATCTGAAGCAGCGCGGCCTGCTGGACGATACCCTCATCGTCTGGGGCGGCGAGTTCGGCCGCACCATCTACTCCCAGGGCGCCCTGACGGAGACCAATTACGGCCGCGACCACCACCCCCGCTGCTTCACCGTCTTCCTCGCCGGCGCCGGGGTGAAGAAAGGCATGACCCTCGGCGAGACCGACGACTTCTGTTACAACGTCGTCAGCGATCCCGTCCACGTCCACGATCTCAATGCCACCCTGCTCCACCTGCTCGGCGTCGATCACAAACGCCTCACCCACCGCTTCCAGGGCCGCGACTACCGCCTCACCGATATCCACGGGGAGCTGATCCGGAAGATCCTGGCGTGAACGAGGGACGCCGGGCGGTTGGGCGGAGGGAGAGTGGTGCGAGAGAGAGCGAGAGAACGGGCAGGTTCCCGATCAGACAGGGTTCGGTCGGAGAGGAGACAGGGTTGGATCGGAGAGGCAAGAGGGTCTCATCGGAGCGAGGCGCAGGTCCCGGGTGAGGTTGCGTGGCGTGGCGGGTAGCCCAGATCAAGATGTGGGAGACAACCCCGTTCCTGCGGAGCGCCGCGCTTGGATACGCGATCGTCCAAACACGACCAAACACGACCAAACACGACCAAGCTTCGGAGCCATTGCCCCAACGGGGCAAAGCATACCAGCCCAGGGTGAAACCCTGGGAATAATGCGACGGAGAAAGATGCGTTCTGAAGGAACGCCGCATCGGGGGCGGTCACACCTTCATGTTTGAATAGCCCACTCTTCCGATGACAAAAGCCATGATCATTCCCGCATGACCTCTCCCGCCGGTTCTCTTGTTCATTGAGGCAATTCCCATCGACTCGATTCGCATCATTCGTTCCATTCTTTTCCATTCGCGTTAACCCGAACACCGGTGACGTGCCCTTTTGGCCGATTGCGAAACGAACGCGAACCCGATTGGCCGCCCATCGAATTTGCCTTTTCAGGCGCGGGCGGATCGCCTTTACTCGGCGGCTCATGCCTGCGCTCGCCCTGTCCGCCCTCGCCCTGCTGCCCATCGCGGTGGTGGGTCTGCTGCTGGTCGGGCTGCGGTGGCCGGCGGCGCGGGCGATGCCTCTGTCCTATCTGGCGGTGCTGGCGCTGGCTCTGGGGGTGTGGCGCACGCCGGGCGCACAGGTGGCGGCGGCGACGGTGAACGGGCTGTTCGTCGCGGCGACGATGATCTTCATCATTTTCGGCTCGATCCTGCTGCTGAACACGCTCCAGGAAAGCGGGGCGCTGGCGACGATGCGGGCGGGCCTGGTCCGGCTCTCGCCCGACCGGCGGGTGCAGGCGATCGTGATCGCGTGGCTGTTCGGCTCTTTCATCGAGGGGGCCTCGGGATTCGGCACGCCGGCGGCGGTGTGTGTGCCGCTGCTGGCGGGGCTGGGATTTCCGCCGATGGCGGCGGTGCTGGTCGGGATGGTGATCCAGAGCACGCCGGTGTCCTTCGGCGCGGTGGGGACGCCGATCCTGGTGGGTCTGGACAAGGGCCTGGCGGGCGATGCGGCGGTGCTGGCCTATGCGGAGCAGGCGGGCCACGCGGACTGGGCCGCCTTTCTCGCCGCCACGGGGGTGCGAGTGGCGACGCTGCACGCGGTGGCGGGGACGCTGATCCCGCTGATCGTGGTGTGTCTGATGACCCGCTTTTTCGGCGAGCGCCGCTCGATCCGCGAAGGGCTGGCGGTGTGGCGTTTCGCGCTGTTCGCGGCGGTGGCGATGACGCTGCCCTACTGGCTGGTGGCGCGCTACCTGGGGCCGGAGTTTCCCTCGCTGATCGGTGGCGCGCTGGGGCTGGTAATCGTGGTGACGGCGGCGAAGCGGGGCTACCTGGTGCCGCCGCGGGAGTCGGCCTGGGAATTTCCGCCGGCTGCGACGTGGCCGGAGGACTGGTCGAGCCGGTTCATCCAACCGGCCACGGAAGTGCCGGCGCGGCTCCCCTCTCCCCTGCTGGCGTGGCTGCCCTATGCGGTGGTGGCGGGGCTGCTGGTGCTGACGCGGCTGAAGGGGCTGCCGCTCGGCGACTGGCTCAAGTCGGTCGCGCTGGTGATACCCAACGTGTTCGGCACGGACATCACGGTCCGGGTGGAGCCGCTCTATCTGCCGGCGACAGTCTTTGTGGTGGCGGCGCTGGTGGCGGCGGCCATGCACCGGCTGCCGGCGGGGCTGCGCCGGGCCTGGTCGCGATCGGCCCGCACGTCCCTGGCGGCATCGACGGCGCTGGTCTTCACGGTGCCGATGGTGCAGGTCTTCATTAACAGCGGTGGCGGGGCGGCGGGCTATGAGAAAATGCCGATCGCGCTGGCGGACGGCATCGCCCGGCTGGCCGGGGGTGCCTGGCCGCTCTTGGCGCCGCTCATCGGGGGGATCGGGGCCTTCGTGGCGGGGTCGAACACGGTGAGCAACATGATGTTTGCGCTCTTTCAGTTCGGCGTGGGCCAGCGCATCGGGGTGGATCCGGGCTGGATCGTCGCGCTGCAGGCGGTCGGCGGCGCGGCGGGGAATGTGATCTGCGTCCACAATGTCGTGGCGGCCGCGGCAACGGTCGGCCTGCTGGGTCGGGAGGGCGCGGTGATCCGGAAGACGCTGGTGCCATTCACCTACTACACAGTCCTCGCCGGTGCGCTGGGCTACGCGATCGTCTGGCACGGGACGACGGGCTGGCTGAATGCGGGGACCGGTCTGCTCGCGCTGCTTGGCGGGGCCTTGCTGATCACCCTCGTCAGGTCGCGGTCGCGAGGGTGAGGGCGGATGGGATCGCCCGGGATTCTCATTCCCCTTCGTCGGGAGACGCCGCGGGGACCCGTTCCCGCCAGCCGCAGCAGAACGGGTATGAGAGATCCAGGCTAGAGCGTTCTAACAAAAAACGCAGCCGCCTTCGCCAGAGGCCGTGTGAAAGCAGGCAGAAATCGGCCGAAATCAAAAAGCTCAGAGCGGTCGCGGGGGCGCCTGGAGCGCTGCGGTCACGGCTCGATGGGCCGGATGGCGCGGGTCGGCGGAGCGGACTCCTCAACCTCGGTCGTTTCCGCCTCGCGCTCGATTCGCACGATGTACTCGCCATCGCGGGCCTTGTCGAGGCGATCGCGGGCAACGGTCTCGAGGTATTCGCGATCGGTCTTCAGCAGCTCATATTCCTGCCTCAGCTCGGCCACCCGCGCTTCGCGGTCGGCTTTCACCTCGAGGATCTGGCTCAGGTCGCCATTCAACTGGCGCTGTTTCTCGATCTCGGGCTGGAAGATCCGGAGCACTCCGGCGATCAGCAGGATGTAGAGGACCACTTCTGCCAAGCGCGACAGGCGCTGCCAGATGTCCGGCTTGGGCGGGACCCAGGCCATGGCAGCATGGTCGAGACGGTCGCGATCGAACTCGTGAAACTCGGGGTCTCGCATGGGTAAGAAGTCGGTTCGGTGGTGGGAGGCTCCTGACAAGCTTCGATGCCGCCATCCCGTCGGTCGCCGACTCCAGGCAGATTTTCTTGGCGCGTTTCATTCCGGCAATCCCAGGTCTCCGCCTTTCCCGCTCCGGTCGCGCCGAATCAATCGGGCGCCGGAGCGTGAAAAAGGATGGGAGCCGGACATTCCGGCACGCGTTGCGAAAATCAGACCTTCATCTTGCCTCCGTAGACGGCGTTGTCGCCCAGTTGTTCCTCGATGCGTAGCAGCTGATTGTATTTCGCGATCCGGTCCGAGCGGCTCAGCGAGCCGGTCTTGATCTGGCCCGCGTTGGTCGCCACGGCGATGTCGGCGATGGTGGCGTCCTCCGTCTCGCCGGAGCGATGGCTGATGACCGACGTGTAGCGGTTCTCCTTGGCCAGTTCGACCGCGTCGAAAGTCTCCGTGAGCGAACCGATTTGGTTCACCTTCACCAGGATGGAGTTCGCCACGCCCTGGTCGATGCCCTTGCGGAGGAACTCGACATTGGTGACGAACAAGTCGTCGCCGACGAGCTGCGTGTTGTGGCCCATTTTGTCGGTGATGATCTTCCATCCGTCCCAGTCGTTTTCGGCACAACCGTCCTCGATCGAGATGATCGGATACTTCTTCTGGAGGCCGATGTAGTAGTCGACCAGCTCCGCCGCGGTGCGCTCGCTGCCGTCGGACTTCTTGAAGATGTAGCGGTTCTTCGAGGCATCGTAGAATTCCGACGAAGCCACGTCGAGGGCGATGAAAATGTCCTGGCCGAGCTTGTAGCCGGCCTTGTCGATGGCTTCGGCGATCGCCGCCAGCGCGTCATCGGCCGAGTCGAGATTCGGCGCGAAGCCGCCCTCGTCACCCACGGCGGTGGAAAGGCCGCGGCCCTTGAGCACCTTTTTGAGGGCGTGAAAAATCTCCGTGCCGTAGCGCAGAGCCTCGCGGAAAGTCGGCGCGCCCTTGGGCACGATCATGAATTCCTGAAAGTCGATCGGGGCATCCGAGTGGGCACCGCCGTTCATGATGTTCATCATCGGCACGGGCAGGACCTTGGCATTGGGACCGCCGAGGTATTTGTAAAGCGGCACCCCGAGTTGGTTGGCGGCGGCATGCGCCACAGCCATCGACACGCCGAGGATGGCGTTCGCACCCAGTTCTTTTTTGTTCTTCGTGCCATCCAGCTCGATCATGACCCGGTCCACCGAGGCTTGGTCGGTGGCATCGGCGCCGAGCAGCACCTCAACGATCTTTGTGTTCACGGCATCCACCGCCTTGGTCACGCCCTTGCCGAGGTAGCGGGAGTTGTCGCCATCGCGCAACTCGCAGGCTTCGTGCTCGCCGGTGCTGGCGCCGCTGGGCACCGCCGCCCGGCCGATCGCTCCGCCCTCGAGTTCGACATCGACCTCCACGGTCGGATTGCCCCGGCTGTCGAGAATTTCACGGGCGCGGATATCGGAGATGATGGTGTCGAACATGGCAGATTTCTGAATGGTTAAGGTGGCGTTAATTTGTGTTTGTTCAATATCAAAACTGCTGAAATTCTAATTTTTCAGCCGCTTGACGAAGCGGGCAAGGGAGTAGCCGCGAACGGCACTGTTTTCAAGTGCCGCTTCCGACCCACCGAGCAATATCCATACCGCGCCTCCGCGGAGATCAGGACAGCCACGGCCGCACCGCCTGGATGCGGAGCGTCTCGCGCCCACCGCTCGCGGTCGGCATGGCGACATCGTCACCCGGCTTTTTGTCGATCAGCGCCTGCCCCACATCGGAGAGATAGGGCACGACATGGTTGTCGGGATCGGAGTCCCAGGCCCCGAGCACGGTGTAAACCCGCGTTTCCCCCGTGCCGGGCACCTCGAGGGTGACGACCGTGCCCACGGTGACCTTGCTGCCGTCCGCGCTCTTGAAATCGGTCGGCTGGGCCAGCTTCAGCTCGCGTTCCCAGTCGGCTTTGCGCTTCATCAGCACGCGCTGGTACTCCTTGGCCGATTTGTATTCGAAATTCTCGCGCAAGTCCCCGTAGGAGCGGGCGATCTTGATGTCCTCGCGGTTCTGCGGGATCTCCTCGCGGATCAGCTTGTCGTAAGCGGCCTTCCGCTTCTCCAAGCTCTCGGCAGACACGATCAGCGGCTCCTCCTCCTCCTGGCGGCGGCCCAGCACGAGGCTTTGCACCTCCGGGTAGATCTTGATGATCCGCGCCATCAGCGAGTTGCGCGTCAGATCGTCGAAAACGGCCGTACCCATCAGGCGTCCGGCAAAATTCCGCACCGTATTGATGTCGGATTCGGCAATGAGGTCGTGAATCAGCGTCTTATCCTCGTTCAGCAGGTCGCGCAGCCGGTTCGCCGCGCGGACGCCGCCTTCTTCATTGAGCGAATCCACCTCCAGCGCCGCCATCACCGCCAGACTGATCGACGGATCGAAAATCACCTCGGCCATTCCCTTGCGCTCCTTGCAGACCCAGGCCAGCGCATCGGAGGAAAGTGTCCGTTGCTGCAGCCGCGACTCGATGAACTCGAGAAGGGCATCGCTGTAGCCGCGGTCCGCCAGATAGCGCGCGATCTCCGAGATGGCCCGGAGCGCGCAGATCGGGATCAGCCCCAGCATCTTGCTCACCCACTGCTCCTCGCCAAAAGCCGTCGGCAGCGCACCCATCACCGAGCGCACCCGAGAGATAGAGAGATTCTTCAGCAATTCCGGCAGGCTGGCTTCATTCGCCGACAGCAGATCTGCGATGCCGATCTGGTTCGCGTCCAGCTTCAGCTCCGGCACTTTTTCCTGGATGTCGTCCCGGGCCAGGATCAGCTCGATGGACGACTCGAGATTCAGCCGTTGCGCCTTTTTGGCCGAGTCGGCCAAGTCTTCGACCACGCCGAGGAGCTGCGCCGCCGGATCTTCGAAGACCGTGATCTCCCGGAGGATAGCCTCCGCCGCCTTGAGCTTGCCCTTCAGGTCGCGGGCGCCCTCGTAGCTTTGAACCAAAGCCGCCGCCGGGCTCAGATCGGCGTCGCGGAGTTCCAGCGGCTCGTTGCGCTTGGCCGGCACCACGAAACGCGGCTCGCTGCGCAGCTTCTTTTTGGTCGACTCCCACCAGCCCTTGTATTTGCCCTCCGGCACCACCCGCCCCTTGATCATCTCGTCGAGCTGATCGAGCGACAGTTTCCCGCCGCGGCTCTCCAGCGCCAGTTTCACCAACGACACCGGATCATCGCCCGCCATCTGCCGCATCGCATCGATGTCCGCGAACCTTTTGGCGTAGAAATGGTCCTCCTCCACCGGCTCGATCGAGCTGGCGACGAACTTCATCCCCATCTCGTGCCCCGGCTTGTCCTCGAAATCGATCACCACTTTCAGCCCCAGCCGATCCCAGCTGGCGATGCGCCCGGCCTTCCAGCTTTTGTGGTAACAGAAGGTCCCCGGCTGCAGTCGATCCAATTGGTCGGCTGTTTTCGGATCGATTTTCGCGCGGGCGACAAGCTTTTCGAGGTCAGGATGCATATTTTCACCCTGAACATAGAAACAACCGCCTCCGAGCCAAGCGAAAAAAATAAGGTTGCCAAGGTTCTGCCAACTGTCTAATCTGGCGACGCTATGAAGAAATTCTTGGTCGCCATCACTCTCGTGGGTCTCGTCACCGCCTGCTACGCCGACATTCAGTCGCCGCCCAAGGCCCAGTACACCTCGACCCGCAAACTCGCCCGCGGACTTTCCAACATCCTCTACGGATGGACGGAGCTGCCCACCTCGGTGTGGCGCTCCTACGAGCACGGCGACCAGTCCACCGAGATCATTTTCAACGGTGTCATCACTGGCTTGGAGCGCACCGGCGCCCGCTTCGCCTACGGCATCTACGAAGTGGTGAACTTCCGCAAGCCGCTCTACAAAAACACCTTCCGCCCCCCTTACCCGCGCCTCAACTACGATCCGACCCACGGCTTCGAAGAGTTCCCGCCTCAGGTCGGCCAGCTTTCCACCGTGGATTACGTCCGCGGTCTCAGCTACTGATCGCGACCTCCTTTCGCCGATCCGTAGCAAACCGGACTTCGGCCCGCACGCCGCCTTTCCCGCCAGCCGGGAGGCGGCGTTTTTCTGTTCGCGAACCGGGAAAAACCCGGCCTCGCATCTCTCCTCAGTCGTGCTTTTCCACCATCGCCCACGCGTTGTGGTTGTGGATCGACTCGAAATTTTCCGCCTCCACCCGATACCAGGCGATCGCATCCTGCGCATTCGACGCCGCCGCCACATTTCGCACCAGATCCTCGACGAAGACCGGATTGTCGTAGGCCGCCTCGGTGACATGCTTCTCGTCAGGACGCTTCAGCAGGCTGTAAAGCTCGCAGCTCGCCCCCTGCTCCACCAGGCGGATGAGATCCTCGATCCACACCGGCTCGGAGCGGAACCGCACCGCATACGTCACCACCCCGCGCTGATTGTGCGCCCCGCGCGCGCTGATCGCCTTCGAGCACGGACACAGCGTCGTCACCGGGACCATCACCGTGAGGATGAAGTCCTGACTCGCCTCTGTCGCATCAATCTCAAAGACCACCTCATAGTCCATCAGACCGCCCGCCTGGGTCACCGGCGCCTTTTTCATCAGGAAAAACGGGAAACGGAACTCGATGTGGGCTCGCCGGGCATTCAACCGCTTCAGCAATTCCCGTGGGATCTCCGCGATCGAGTGCACATCCAGCACCGGCCCGTGGGAGTTGAGCACCTCGACGAATCGGCTCATGTGGGTGCCCTTGTACTGATGCGGCAGATCCACCGCCAGCGAGACCGTCGCCACCGTGCTCTGCAACGAGCCGGCCTTGTCACGCACCTGGATCGGATAACGCAGATGGCGCACCCCCACCCGGTCGATGGCGATTCGGCGGTGATCCAGTTCGTTTTGCGTGTCTTTGAGTTCGTGCATCGAAAAAACAATCGGGAAAAGTCTTCATTTCTCCGACGCCGGGCGCCGGGGGCCGCTACGATAGGTCCAGAGCCGCCCCCTGACAACCCACGGAGGCAGGCAAACTGATCGGCCGGAAAAAAGCGATCAACGATGGTAGCTGGCTCCGCCGAGGAGACACTCGCCGTTCCCGAGCACCACCGCTCCGGCCGGCAGCATCATCGTGGGCCTCCCCTCCCCAGATCACGAGATCTCATCGATCCGTTTGCCACAAAGCTGTCAAAATCCATTCATCCCCCATCCTCACCTCCGATCTCTCAAAAGATACGTCATCAGATCGCGGAGTTCCTCTTTCGTGAGCGCTTTGTCGAGCCCCGCCGGCATCAGGGAGACAGGCAGGGCCTCGGCTTTGACGAGATCACCCTTGGCGATCTTCGTGACCTGACCGCCGGGCTGGGCAAGGTGAATCTCGCCCTCCGTTTCAGCGATGCGGGTGCCGATGGTGACCTGCCCGTTCTTCTGCGTCACCGTGTAGCCGATCGCATCGGGATTGATGACCGCACTTGGATCGACGATGTCGCGCAGGACTCCGGCATAGTCGCGATGGATGAGATTGTTCAAATCGGGACCGACCTCGAAGCCTTCGCCGCGGAGGCTGTGGCAGGTGGCGCAGGCGGCTTTGCCATTGAACAGCGCGCGGCCCTTTTCCCAATCGCCACCCGACAGTTCCGGGATGCCGGCATCGGGCTGATCAGGCGGAGCCGGCTCGGCGAAGGGCAGGAGGAAACGCCGCACGCCGGGGGCTCGCTCGTGATCATCGCGCAGGGTCGTGTAGGACACATCGAGTCGCTTGGCGGGGGTCTCGAGGATCAGAGTCAACGCGAGCCATTGATTTTCCTTCGTTCCCGCCACCGTGACACGGCTCTCGCGATCGTTGAGGCGCTCCACCGACGCCTCCGCCGCCTCGACCTGCAAAGGAGCATCGGACCGGAAGATCATCGTCACCGTCTCAGGCGTGGGGGTGTAGTCGAGTGCCGAACCCGGTTGGGTCGCCGGTTGCATCAGATTCCACAGATCGAGCTGGGTGCGCATCGTGAGCCGACCGGGTGATTCCATCCGCGCCCAGAGCGCCGCGTGCGGTGCACTGCCTTGGGTAAAAGCGCGCGAAACACCGAGGTCGGGATGCGGGAGCCAGCCCTTCCACGTTCCACTCTGAGTCCCTCCGGTCCACTCCGCCTGCAAACCGGTGAGATCGTAGCAGAGGGCCGTCTCACCGAGCTTGAGATCGTGATGGAGGGCGAGCCGGCGCGGCACCGACGTGAGGACGAGGCTGCGCCCATCATCTCCGCTCCGCACCGACTTTACCGGCAGAGTGCTCACGGGCTGGCGCTGCTGCATCGCGACGACGGCGTAGGGCGGCCTCATCGTCTCGAGATGATCCCCCGCCGAGAGATAGCGACCCGCACGCACCGTCACATCAGCCACGTCGACGACCGTCACCGGACGATCATAGGTCACGACCGTCTCCGTCTCGCTCGCCGCCCAGGCGAGGACGGGCTGAGGTGCTTCGGCATCCTCGTACGAGATCTTGAAAAGCCGGCCTTCTCCCTGCGGGCCATTACCCCAGTCCGGCTTGCCGGTGTGACACGCGACGAGCAGATCCCCCTGTGGTGAGATCGCACAGTCCACCGTGATGAGATTGAGCCGGGCGATCCCCTCCGTGCGGGCGACATAGCCGGCGCCCGCCTTTTCCAACACCGTCCGCCAGAGGATGCCGCGCGATTCGCCGGTGACGATGGCATTGTCTTCCCAGAAAGAAGGGCCAAATCGTCCCCGCCCCGGCGCGATCGTATTAAAGCGGAAGCCGCAAGTGCTCTGGTGCTGCGGCATGTAGTCCCACACGCTCGGCTCATCCGCGACATCCGGCAGATAGACCGGATGACTCGGAGGAAAGCCGTAGTGGCGCCCCGGCTGGAGGTGGAGAAGTTCGTCAAAGGGATTCCCGTTCGGACACCAGGTCGCGCCCTCCTGATCAGTGCCAAAGAGATCCCCATGACGATTGAACTGGAGCGACATGATGTAGCGCAGCCCCGAATTCAACTGCTCGACCTTCCCATCGTCGCTGATCCGCAGGAGACAGCCGCGCCGCGCGCCCCTGTGGTAGTGGGCCTTGCCCGAGGGCTTTTTCCCTTTCTCGAATTCTTCCTGCCAATAGGGATTGTTGTAGCCGGCATTGCCCATCGTCACATACCAGGCGTTATCGGGACCGCGCGCCAGAGCCATGCTGCTGTCGACGCGGCGGTGGCTCAGGTATTTGGCCTTCACCAGTTCGGGATCGTCAAAGCCCTTCGCAATCGTCTCGCGCTGATCCGGCACCCCGTCGCCGTCGGTGTCGCGCCAGCGCACGATCTCGTCGGTGAGGGCAAAGCAGGGATCCCCCTCATGGACCACGATGCCGAGCGGGTAGTTCGGACTGCTCTCCGGCTGGAACGTCGTCACCTCATCCTCCAGTCCGTCGCCATCGGTGTCGCGGAGCAGGTGGAACCGCCCGTCGTAACCGCCCGCAAACAGCCGGCCATCGGGAGCGTATTCGACATTGTTGAGCGAGGACAGCTTCACCGGCAGCTCCCGAATCACGAATCCCGGCACCAACATCTGCGGCACCACCGTCGGCGACGCCTCGAAAGGCGGCTTCTGCGGCTCGTCCGGCACCGGAGGCAGCGGCTTGTCCGCCGCGAACAGCGGGATGGCGAGGAGACACGCAGCGAAGAAAAGGCCGTTCGTATTCATTTTGGCAATGCTCATTTCCCTTATCAGGCGATCAGGAGGCCGAATCCCTCCTCGAACCGCCATCCCGCAGCCCGATCGTCCGGACGGCGATCATACCCTGTTGGATCGGAGAGACAAGAGGGTTTGATCGGACCGGCCGGGGGGGGGCGGAGAAATCCTCTTACTTTCCGATCCGTTTCATTTTGCCCCTATCAGGTCCGGTAGGGGCGGTTTGGCCGGATGGGTGCCCCGCCCGATCTCCAAGGGAGCCGGAGGCTTCCCGGAAATAAGCCGGTGGCGACAGCCACCGGTTTCCTCACCCACCCCACATAGGCGCGGATGCTCCAGCCGGTCTTGCCGCACACCGTCTCCAGTCGGCGCAGGAATTCCTTCCGATACCGATCGTCACGGAAAATGGCCTCGCGCCGGTTTCCCCGGGCCACCATATGGTAGGAGGCGTACTCATACTGAATGCGGAGTTGGCGTAGCAGGCCGCCTCCATCCGATGAACAAAGGACTCTTCTCAATAATTTTTTCCTGCCCCCTGGAGGAGCGCACGACTACTTCTTCCGCATCACGTAAACAACAGGTTTCTCAGGATCGGCTAGATGGCGAGGCGAACGGCTTCTTGCCAAATAGGCGTCTGATCCAAACTCGAAATACGATATCTGTCTCTTATCCCATTGATAACCCTCAAATTTGAAATCGCCAACCGAAAGCGCTGTACCTCTTCGATCGGTGATCCCGAACCGCCCGTCGGCATCGGTTACCGCTTCGCCTCTCTCGGAAATGGACCAATTCTCGAAAAACGTCTTTTTCTTCGATCCCTTTTCCATGACTTCCGCGAGCGACGAGCGCTTTCCTAACAACTGCCAAGTAACCGTCACTTTTGGCAAAGGATTGCCTGATTCATCCACCACCTTCCCAAAAAATACAACATCGCCGTTTTCCTTGGCGCTCTCTTCCAATTCAGCTGCGTAAATGGCCCAACTTTCGGTCGAAACATTCGCCGGCCTGGCCGCCTTGTCTTCCTCGGACATTTTATCGTAGTACTCTTGAATCAAACGGGCTTCTTCTTCATTTTGCCGCCGCCTCTGTTCTCTCATTTCTTCTGTCACGACAAAGGCCTTTTGAGGGGGACTCATCCCTACCTTCTTGCTCGTGACGGGTGGATCCGGCAGAGCGGTGGTAGTTGGACTGCTGCTCTTTTCGGGTTGTGGACCTCCAGTCCCACCTGAAACAACCATTTCATAGAGCATCGCAGCCAAACTGCCCGCAAGCACTATGGCACCGAAAATCAATAAATGCTTCTTTCTCATGGGTTTGTTCGGGTACAGCTGCTGGCGAAACAGGCAGGGCCGATTAACTGACGCCAGAATGAATATCTGATCATATTCATTCCGCGAAATTGTGCGCTGTGATCTTCACCAAAACGCTCCAGTAGAGCTGAAACACATTTATTTTCCCGTCCCTTTAAATTTTTAAATTTTTGTGTTCGCGGAGGGCCTTCAACACGATCTCCAGGGCGGCCTGGTAGACATCGACACCGAGACGGGTGCGGATGACCGAAAGCGAGGAGTGGTCGGGGGTCGCCTCGGTGAGGTCGTAGCCGAGAAAGGCGCGCAGGGAGAGGCTGTCCTCGCAGCGGCTGGCGATGGCCCGCTCGCTGGGAAGGTTCTCGAAGAAGCCGATCATGAGCATCTTGAAATAGACGGCCGGGTCGATCCCGGGACGGCCCCCGGCACTGGAGGCACGGTAGGCAGGGCGGCAGACCTCGCGCACGGCCTCGGCGAAGCCAATGGCCCGGAGCGTCTCGTCAAGCTTGCGGTAGAAGGTCCCTGCGGCGGCCCGCGGAAGATCCTCCCTCACCACCCAGAAATCCCCCTGCTGCGGGGCCTTCGCGTCGCGTTCCTCGAACATGGGGCAGTTTATCCAGAAGGCTTGACCTGGGAAGGGTTTTTCAACAGGCTGCTAGCGGAGCGCCCCACAAGCGTAGCGTTCCGCTACACCATCAATGCGAATATTTCCTCAACTGAAACCAAAAACCAACTCCCAAAAGAACGAAAAGAAAAATGCCGATCCAAATCCATTGGCTCCCCTTAGACGACGCAGACGAATCACCTGCGCGGGACCTAAGGACAACCTCATGATCGTCCCTGCTTCGGCTGTCCTGATTCGGATTTTGAACGCCAACTGTCTGATTGGCCGCCAGTTTCTCCGCCGCAAGGCGGGCCTCCAATTCGCGGATCTGAGCTAAAGCACGGTTGGCGGTGCTGAGTTGGGATTCCCGATGCCCCGGCGGCATGTGTTCGGCGATCATCCTCAACCGTTCCGCATGACGTCGCAGAGCCGGTAGATCATTCTCTGTTCCGATGACTTGCGCGGCAACCTGATAAATGGTGCCGATCAGGGAATCACCAAAGGGACCAGAGGCCTCCTCTAAAAAAGGCTCCAACAGGGGGAAGTCACCTGGCTTGCCGATATTTAAAAAAACTCCAGCGAGAGATTCTCTGCCGGCGCTACCCGGCTCCTTACGTTTCTTTCGCCCCAATGCCTGAATCACTGCTTCGCGTGCAATATCGGGATACCTCGCTCCCGTCGGCCAATAACCGTCCGCAATCAAAGATAGTGCCTCTTCCGCCTCATCATGGTCTTGGGTAGTCAACAATACCTGCGCAAGCCACTGATGAGCAGCCCGGTCGCGGGAGCGAACCTCCTTCTCTAGGGCAGACTCCCGCAGAACGGCATTTTGACTGTCATATTCATTGGTGGATAGCTTTCTGATTGCGACCAATTCCTGAAAAAGGTCTTCCGTCAATCTGAGTTTTTCTTCTGCCGAAAGTTCAACCTCCTTGATTTCAAGATCCTCATTGGTTTGTGGCAAGGCAGTGATTTCGGCGACAAGAACAGTTGATATTGCCAGCATTCGCCCAAATCTGATATAATATTTCATGGCAATGGCAGCGGATGGGGTTGCGCCTCAGCACGAACCTCGAAAAGAATCGTCTCTTGCTGAGTGTGGTTGATTCGGCCGTCTCTATCCGACGGCCCTTGAAGAAGGTTCCCAATCACATTGGGGCCCGAATGATCATTTGGGGTTCCCGGATGATCAGAGTTGGCCAAAATATGAAGCAATTCATGGGCCGGGGTGGAACGATGGGCCGCAATGGTCACAAAAGACGCTTCCAAATAAGGGGAGTCACCAAAGAAGTCACTTGACGCTAGAAGCCAGTTTTTGGAAAAGGCCATCCCAACCGCATAGCCAACACCACCTCCGGAAACGTTTCCAACATAATATTGGTGAAAGTATCGGCCCGGATAGCCCGAGTTGCGGGCTTGCTGTCCAAAATGCCCCTGGAGTCGCCGGTGCTCGTCGCTGAGCCGATAGGGATCTTGGCCCGCCTGTTTCGGATCGGTTGCAAAAAATCCACCATTTGGCTCCGCAGTTCCCGTCGGTATTGGCACATTGTAGGAGTGCACGGGCTTAATCTCAATGCCGCACTGGGAGAAGGCGGCATATAGATACGCCGATCGCTCCCGGATGAAGACTTGGTCTTTCTTCAGTGGGAAATCCAACTGGTATACCAATAGATCTGCAACCGGTTCATGGCGAATTGGAAATCGAAATTTTCCCGGCGAATTGAGCAATGTAACCACCAACCAATCGGCACGCCTGGGAAGCTCCTCGCCCGGCCGGATAGGTAAGTATACAATGCTGGTTTGATCGCCATTTCGTTCGTCGGTCCCATCGGAATGATCGTCCTTTTCCTGCCAAACGAGGAGATGATCTGGAGTCTGCAGATATGCGCCGTCACCTACCAACGATACTTGATGCGGGGGATCGATAATAGTCCCGTCATCGGCTTCGGTCGAAAGCATCAGATGAAGGTTCGCGTTCAGTGGTCCTCCAGTCTTTGGGAGTCGAATCCGGAAACGATCAGCATCCAGAGAAATGAAGTTGGACTTCAAATTCAAATTTGCCGACGAATAGGCGCGCTCCCATTTTGCGATCCTCAGCGAATTTGTTGCGGAAAAAGTGTTGGTCGGTGCTCCGTCTTCGTCCAAGTTCGGCACGAGTGCCTCCAATGGAACGATGGCAATTTCCCCCACGCCATTCGGATCTCCTCCAATTGTGGGATCAGTGGCCGCGATCGAAACCACATCCGAAAACCATCGATACTTTTTGATTTGAAAACTAAGTTCCCGGACCTCAATAGTGGCATTCTCATAAGAACCCGACCACCGTTGGATCAAGAAGGATCTTTTGAAACTGCGGTCCGCCCAACTCGGCATCGCGGCCCTCATTCGGAAATAGTGGGTGTTTGAGATCGCTGCGGGGTGCCCCGGTCCCGCTTCGTAAATATCCTCATGTTGAAGGTCGTCTGGCGTGATGGTCGTGATCTTACAACGTCCTTCCCCAAGATGATGGTGGCTGTGGTGCCCCTGATCATCTTCCCATGAATGGCCATCGGCCATTTCTGGATGAATACAAATGGGATTATTCCTTTGTCTTGATGCAATCACGGATTTTCCACTGCGCGATTCCCAAGCCATCCAGTCGGGCGACCGGTGGCTAGGCAAGTACATATTGGCCGCCCAATTGGCAAGGTCATACGCGTAGTCCAGATTGGCTATCGGGATGTTTCCAGCCACAACAGACTGACGAAATGATACGCTTCCCAAGCTGGTAAACGCATCGTAACTGGCGTGCCCCATTGGGGTCGCGTATTCCAAAATGACATCAGAAGGATTCCCAAAGATTGGGGGCGGTGGATTTCCCGGAGGATTTGGGTTTTGGGGAGGCGGTGGTGGTGGCGGAGGAGGAGGTGGATTATCCGGGTCGTCCGGGGGAAGAGGTGGTTGAGGAGGTAGTGGGGGACGGGGACGCCAGTAAATGGTGCCCGCGTCACGGTCATAACCGGCAAATGCCAAACCTATCAAACCCGCAAATCGGGCTTCAACATCCAACTCTACGGAGAGTAACCCACCGTCATCTGATCGGTGGCCGACCCAAATCGAGGCTCGCCCCGTCCCGTCGGTTGACGCGTTCAGCGTTTCGTTGACAAACTCGTAATACAAACCGAACTCAACCGTCGCGCCGACGGCTGGCCCGCTGGTGAACGCGCGAGTCTCCCGGATCGCCGGATTGGCAGTTTTCGACCAGACTTCCCAGGTCCGATAGATCACGTCGGCGTGGATCATTGCCGCCTCCGCGTCCACCGAGAGATCGACGACCACGTCCCGGTCCACCCCGAGCAAATTCCAACGCTCCGCGGCAAACGTCCGCGTCGCCGTGGCCTCCGTCGCCTGAAACGCCGCCGACGCCAGCAGCGTCGCGTCGGCTCGCCCCATCGTCAAATATCCGTGGATCTCGCCCGATGCGTTGGTGGTTTCCCCGGCGAGCGACAGCGCCGCCTCCGCGTCTCCGCCTTCATGGAGTGTTACTGCCACATCCGCACCGATGGCCGGGCCCGTCTCATACTGGCGTGCCTCGGCATGGCCCCGATTACTGGTCCACCATTCCCATGAGGTGCGAGTGACGCGGACCGTGAAGGG
>JAEUHH010000096.1 GCA_016795505.1 Verrucomicrobiales bacterium
CTGCGGCAGCGTCGTCACGCCTTCACTCAGCGCGCCCGCGACTACGGGTTGCCGGCCCCCAAAGGCATGCTGGTCCTCGGGGTGCCGGGCACGGGCAAGAGCCTGACCGCCAAAGCCACCGCCACGGTGTTCGGCGTGCCACTGCTCAAGCTGGATGCCGGCCGCTTGTTCGGCTCACTGGTCGGGCAGTCGGAGGCCAACCTGCGCGCCGCCACCCAGACCGCCGAGGCGATCGCGCCCTGTGTGCTGTGGATCGATGAGCTGGAAAAGGCCTTCGCAGGATCCGGTGCCGGCGGCCACGGCGGTGGTGACGGGGGCACGAGTGCCCGTGTCTTCGGCGGCCTGCTCAACTGGCTCCAGGAAAAGACCGCCCCGGTGTTCGTGGTGGCGACCGCCAATGACATCAGCCAACTCCCGGCCGAGCTGCTCCGCAAGGGACGCTGGGACGAGTGCTGGTTCGTCGACCTGCCCGACAGCCGGGAGCGGGCCGCCATCTGGGACATCGTGATCGCGAAATATGGCCGGGACCAGACGGCGTTCGACCCGGTGGTGCTGGCCCGCGCCAGCGAACGTCACACCGGCGCCGAGATCGAGGGAGTGTTCGTGGAGGCCCTGCACCGGGCCTTTGCCGAGGAGCGGGAGCCGGCACCGCTCGATTTGGGAGAAGGCCTCACCGCATCGGTCCCCCTGGCCGTCACCATGGCCGAGTCGATCGAGCGGCTCCGCCACTGGGCCAAAGGTCGCGCCCGTCCCGCGGCCGCGCCGGTGGCCTCCCCGTCACCCCGCGGTCCGCGCCAATTGGCGCTGGATTGAGGGGCTGCTTCGCCAACTCCCCACCCACCCACCACCCCCGAAACCAAGGGATTGACCCGCCCGAATGCGTGAAGGCCAGGAGTCAGCCCGAGAAAACCCGCCGTGGCCGCCTTTGAGCGGCGGGTTTTCTTTTTCGCTCACAGGTCAAGCGGGGACTTTTTGATAGTCCTTACGGGATAAGAAAAATACCAGCCACTTGAACGCCTCTCAGGCGTCGGATTGTCTCTTGGAGAGCGTTTGTTCCATGGTTCGATGTGGCGGGATCTCGCATTGGCGCTATGGCTGCCTCTTGAACACGCCCAAATCTCCACCGAGCGGTTTGATTCGCTCCAGCTTGAAGGCGTCTCCCGAAATTCTTGTCAGGCGCAGAGCGGCAGCGGAACTTACGGTCTGCCTGTCTTCGCCGGAAATCTCGATGGTACGAACTCCTCCCTCTTCCGCTTTTTCGAACTGAAGAACGTCGTAGGGAAGGATCTCCGTTTGCACTCGGAAGCGCCCCTCAATCAAGATGGAGTAGGAGAACCGCCTCTTTTCGGAATCGATCTCATACATTGTCTTCCCACTCTCGGAAACATATTTCCCCCTGAAATACGAATCCACCGTGACAAAATTTGCCGTCACTGTCGCCGGATTGCGCGGCATGATGAAGGTCGTTGTCAGGCTTGTATCGGCAAGGAATGATCCCCCATTTTCAGTGGTCCAATTCACAAATATTTGGTCCGGGGGTGGTGAATCGGCGGAAAGGTAGACCATGGTTCCCGCAGGAAATGCTCCCGATCCCGATCCGCCCTGTACCGTCAACCTATGTTCGATCGGCTTGTAGTTCGCCGTCACGGTTGCGGCACTGTGCGGCATGGTGAAAAGGGTGGTCGATTTATCTGGGGTGAAAAACACCCCCCCGTCCCCGGTGCCGGTGGCGATCGTCCATTTGTCGAAAGCCTGGTCTTGGGGAGGTGTGTAGGCGTAAATGGAGACCATTTTTCCCGCCGGATATTGTCCCGACCCAGCTCCTTTCTCCACGGTCAGGGAATAAGCAAGCGGTGGCGGCGGGGGAGGTGGGGGAGGCGGGATTCTAAGAAAAACAAGATAGAGAAACAGGCAACCGCTCACAATGACCAGCAACAACGAGCCACACCCAAGCGCCAGCCCTAGCCAGAGGCGGGAGTTTCCGGCTGGCTGGGGATTTGAAGGCCCGCTTGGTTGTGTCCCTGCAGTCATTTACTCCTCCTCGGCCGGGGTGATCGACTGGATGTAGATGAGCGTGAAGTTGAGATCAGCTTCCAGATTGATCTTCGCATTGAGTTCGCCGATTTTGGGCAGGAAGCCATCGTATTTGGTGTTGGCCACTTTCAATTCCCCATAGCGGACCGTTTGGTTTTCGCTGTCCAGCCAGATTTCCCCGTTGAACCTGCCGTCTTCGGGAATGAGCCTGGTTCGGTGGGTGCCCCCATCGACCGTCTCGACGACGAAGTCCAGATTCGTCTCGTAACTGATGCCATCGACGGATCCGCGCGACACGAATTTCAATTTGAAGCCATTCATTTCGCCCACCTTGGGATCGGGCGATCGGTTGGTGACGCGCTCGGCTTGGACCACGGCCCGTCCGCGGAAAACACCTTTCACGGTCGGATGAACCATGGCATCCAGCGTTTCCCCATCGACCAGCCACATGTCGCCGTCCTCGCGGCTCGCAACGGAGCCTAGCATGGCTTCGTAGAGCAGTTTCGATTCCCGCCCGATGACGTCCTTCACCATGGGGCTCACCGAGCCGCCCGCTTTGATAAACTTTCCCCTGTCAGCGCCTGTTCCCCGCTCCGCCGGGTACAGCGCCACCATGGCTTTGCCGACGGTTTTCAGGCGCGGCCATTCCATCAAAAGCCCTTTCCCCGACAAGGCGCCCATGGATTGAAACCCCAGCTCCAGGGCACCGCCGTCGAGCAGATTGGGACTACCGGGTTTTTGGCGCACGATGATATAGCTGCCGCCTGCCCACTCGACATTTCCCTCCTTCACTTCGACGTAAGGTGCCCATTTCTTGGGCAGCGAGCCTCCCAGCCAGGAAGGAAGCTTGGCTATCACAGCTTCAGGAAGCTTGGCTGCGACAGCTTGCCTACGGCTGGCCTCCACCTTTAGTTCTATCAAATCGTATTCCGCTTTCGTCACGCTGCATTTCTCATAGTAGCGCCGGGCGGAGCCGTTGACGTCAAAGGCTCGGTCGATCTGCGTGGTGTAGGACATGGCCCCATCATAATGAAATGAACGAGATTGCGATCCCGCCGCCATTCTTTTTCCGTCTTCTTCCTCCAGTTCCATTTTAATGTTGCTGTTCGTCAGGGAGATGTGGGCCGAGACTTCGGTCCGGTAACTGAAGCCCTTTTTCCAGAGCAGCATGTCCTGGTTTACCTCAAGCTGGGTTTGGGCAGAGACAGCACCCGGCAGAAAGAGGGCCAGTGATACGATGCCGAATAGGATGCGATGCAGGTTTCGGTATTTCATGGCTGGGATCGGATGAGCTGGCTGGCGAATCAGCGGGAGGCTAATGGATTTCGTAAAGATTCTTGTCTTTGATGGCGATCAGGGTCCCGCCAAAAAAGAACAGGGCGGAAAGGGCGCCACAGGCGAGCGCTTCCAGTCCTATGATCGCGGCCATTGCCGGCAGAAACCTGGTTTCGTTCAGGATCTCACCCTTTGCCGACAGTTCTGCCCGCGTTTCAGTGAGCTTTTGCTCATTTCGGATTTCCTTCCAATTCACCCAATGTTCCGCAAGCCATCCGGGGGGCAGGCTGTATTCAAAATCGTTGTTCTTGGCCGAACTCGAATAACTTGGGGTCAGTTCAAGAACGTCATCGTCCAAGGCACGCCCGATGTTAAAGAAGTAGCGCTGGGGCAGGATCAGAGAGGCATCCTCCAGGAGATGCGGCCAGAAGCCGGCATTCGAATGCTCATTGTTTAAGACCGCCGGAGCCGACAGGAAAGGTGCCGGGCATATGACTTTGAGATAAAGCGGCGGCGCCACGGGCAGTCCTTCTCCATCCGCCTTGAGCACGGTGGTAGAGGAAATCATTGACACTACCACGACGCCGACGGACACCTTCAGGGCGCTGAGGGTGTCCTTGGTCACGCAACTGATCAGCGTGCCGATGCCCGCGCCGGCGACGGCGGCCATCACCAGGCTGCCGAGAAAGAGGATAGACACGATGACATCGCGGGATAGGCCCGAAGCCTGTACCATGAAGTAATCCGGCAGTTGGGATTGGGTGACATAAACATTGAGCAGGCTATTCTCACGCCATAAACACGAGAAAAGCAGAATGGCTCCCGCGAAAACGCTCAGCTGGGCCAGCGACAGGAGAAAGCTGACCAGGGAGTTGGCGAGAATGTAATTGAAGAAGGAGCGCCGCATGGCCAGCACCCAGTAGTTCCACTCGCCGGAGGCGACCGCGCCGTTCACGATCTGGCAACTGTTGAAGATGCCGATCCAAAAAGCATAGATCGTGCTGAAGAAAATGAACCGCTCGGGATCGGTGTTGTTCCGGGCCAGAAAGGCGGCGAACACGATCAGGCCGACCAGGAAGGGAATGGCGAACACCATCTGTTTGTCCTTCCCCTCGAATTGCTTCCCATTCGCCCGACGCAGTTCCTCGTCGAAGGTGGAGAAGAAACGAGAGATGCCGCCCTTGCGGCGCGCGGGACGGAGACCCGGCATGGCGGCTTGCTCCGATGAGGGGAGGGCGCAGGCTTCGGCAGGTTGCGCGATTTCGATTTCGGCGGGGGCGGAGACTTTGCCGCTCAATTCTCCATGGTATTCCGAGCGCACAAACTCGCGGGCGCCGCCGCTGTAGGCCAACTGGCACAGCTTTTCGCCGGTTTCGCCCGACTGTTTGCGGACATAGAGCACGTTGTCGAAGAGGTCCTCGCCCTCGCCTTCCTCAAGCAGGGACAGGGCATGGGTGGCGATCACAAACGTGATGTCGATGTCCTGGAATAGGCGCTTCGTGTCCTTGAGAAACAAAAAATACCGCCGCTGAGCGGCGACATCGAGGCCCGTGGTCGGCTCGTCGAGGAGAAACACCACCCCCGCTTCTCGGTCCTCTTTATCCTGCATTTCCACGCCGCAGAGACGGGCGACAATCTCAATTCGCTTTCTCTCGCCGCCGGACAGGTCTTTCAGGTGTTGTTCAAGGACCCCTTCCAGGCCGATTTTCCTGCAGTAATCGATCAGCATTTGCTTGGCGGCACGGCGGGAACAGTTGGGAGCAATCGCCCCGACGACATCCGCCATCTCCGACAGGCATGGCCGCTTCATGGAGCGGTCGTCAGGAAACTTCTGCGGCAGATAGATCAGATTCTCGCCCTTCAACGACTCGCGCAGCTTGGCGGGACGGGCAAACGTGTCCGGGGTCAATTCGGTTTCCCCAATGATGAAGCGGTCGAAGTGGATGGCTTCCGCTTTGCGCATCCACGGGCCGAGCAAATGACCCGTCAACACGCTCAGCAGAACGGATTTTCCGCCGCCGCTCCGGGCCATCAAGGCACAAAACGAGCCGCGCTGTACTGTCAACGAGGGAATCCGCAGAGTGATCTCGGGCGATCTCGCCTCGAAGCCATGAATCTCAATCCAGGGACCGTTTGATGTGGCCGCCCGTGCAATAGGTTGCGGAGCCGGGGTGGTGGCGCTCATCTGATCTCTTTTTTGAAATTCTCGATCAGATAGCTCTTGGTGAAATTCTCGGGTGAGAACTTTTCAAGTTCGCCCGCATTGACACGACTGCGCTGGAGCAGGCCGCGGATCTCCGCGGCAGCGGCGGCATCTTCGATCTCCCAAGTGTCGCGGGAAGTCATGCCGATGATCCCGCCTTTGGCATCGGGGACGATGGAGAGGAAGACCGGCCAGCCCCGCCCGCCAATTCTCTTGTCGGCGGGATGGGCGACAACCGCAAAGCCGTCCTTTTTGTCGGCCTCCTGGGCAACCGGCAGGATTTTGAATAGGTAGCCATGGACGGGAGTCGGATTAGGGACGGCATCCGAGGCATTCCAGACTTCGCTGACCATGACGGTGCCGCCTTTGAAGTCGCGGTAGCCGAGTTCGCGGACGTCAGAGGCGAACTTGCCATTGCGCGTGACATGCACGTAATAGGTGTGCTGGGCTTCGACGAGCGCTTGCGAGCCGCTGAGCACCTGGTTGATTTGTTCCACCGTGGGCGGCTTTATGACACCCCCATCCCCGCCTCCGCTACCCCCGTCCTGGCCATTGATCCATTCTCTGACCTGATTGGAAATGGCGGGGAAGACGGCGCAGAGGACGATACCAGCGGCAAGCCCAATCGCGAACAAGAGGAGATTTTGCACTCGAAGGAGTTTGGGGAATTTCATAATGAGGTGTGTTGGGCTTTCATCTCATCCCGCTTGCTTTGTGGCTCCGACCAAGGCGATTTCCGCAAATGGACGCGAATGCGCGGGCCTTTGGGCGTGATCTATTCCAGCTAATCCGCGGGCTGCCCCTTGCAGGTATAGATGACTTCAAAACGGACTTCGCCCACCGCCTCAAAGCCCCGAAGAATCTTCATGTCCGGCAGACTGGCCTGGGCGTCGCTGATCATGTTCAGGTTTGCCTGCCTGAGGTAGCCGTGTGTTTTGTCGATGAACAGCACACCATCGGTATCCTCGCGGAGTTTCGCGGAGAAATTGGTCTCGACATATTCCAGGGTGCTCTGGTAGGTGCGGCCGTCGATCTTCCCGTTGTTTAGGATTTCAATTTCACGCGCGGCAAAAACTGTCTCGGCATCGTCGCGGTCGGTCATATTGAGGTCACGGACATAGTGGAGGACGACACTGCCTCGGAAGCGCCCGCTCAAGTCCGGGTGCAGGAAGGTGTTGAAAAAGTCGGCTGGCACCATCCAGGTGTCGCCGGGTTTGCGTTCCTGCGAGTCGAAGATCTGGCTCGACAGGGCGAAGGTTTCCCGCTGAAAAACTCCCCGGGTCAGATCTTTCGGCCGCTTATAGGCCGGCATTCTCGATTTCAACCATTCGACCGCTTTCCCGGCGCCTTCGCTTGCTTTCATTTCAGCGAAGGTAACCAGATCCTTCCCTTCCGAGTAAATCTCCCGCGTATCGAGTTCCTCGCCCGATTTTTCAGCGGCCCGGATCAGAAACACGCGGCGGTTGAAGGCCTCGTTTAGTTGCATGGCGAGATTGGCCAGCTCTTGGAGAAGTTCGGTCACTTCCATGGCTCGAAGCAAAGCTGAGTCCAGGCTGATCTCCACGCCACCGTCGGGCCGCTTTTGGATGCCGTGCTCCTTGAGCTTGGCGCTGATCAGATCGTCCGCTTTTTCTCCGATCCATCTCCCCACCATACCCGCCAAGACCGCACCCGATGCCGGATCCAATCCTCCGGTTGGGGCAGCAACGGTGCCGACTTTTGCCGCCAGACCGCTCATGAGGTTTTTGATCCACGGGGACCGCTTTTTGGCATCCACGCCGAAATCGAGGAGCTTGTCCACGATCGTTGGGTCACCCACCGGTTTCCGAAAAATGGAGCGCGTCACATCGGTTCGGGGGTAGTAACGCGAGAGCAGGATCTCCCCGTTCCCATTTTGGAGCACACCGCTTTCCGCCTGGGAATTTCCGCGCACTTCCAGGTTGAGTTCGCCGGCAAGATCCGCCACTCCGGAGGCAAGCGCCTGGAACCAGAAAACGTCGGATTTGTTTTTGACCTTCGCACGCGCCGACAACGAGAAGTCGCCGCGATGCTCATAGGTCCAACCTTCCTGCCAGGAGGCTTTCCACCATTCGCCGACGGGTGCATCGGCGATGGGGGCCAGCTGTTTTTCGAAGCGGCTTTCGGTTTCCTGTGCCCGGACAAAGCTTGCGACACGGGAGGGGAAGATGGCACTGATAACGAGAGCGGCGGCTCTCCGGCGGGGAATGCGGTCGATCTGGTTCATGGGTGGTTGGCGGAGAGAATTCGAAGCAGATATGGGGTAGTGCCTCTGAAATAACTCCGTTGGCAAGTTCCCCACGGGGAACCAAAATGGGGGTAGGCCGTGGCAGTGTCAAGTTCCCAATGGGGAACGACATGGCACGCAGGTTTCGCAATCTCGTCGGTCCGAAGGTCCGGCTGCTACGCGGCAAGCTGGGACTGACACAGGACCAACTTGCGGCGCGGTTGCAGTTGGCTGGGCTGGCAGATTTTGATCGAGTTACGGTAGCGAAAGTGGAATCTCAGATACGTTCAGTGTTCGATTTCGAACTGGTGGTGTTGTCGCGAGTGTTGCAGGTAGAAGCCAACGAATTGATGGAGGTCCCCCAAGCCGTATTAAAGGATGCTCTGTCGAAGCTTAGCAGAGGGGAGTAGTGCGCTTCCTCTCGTCGTTCGCTTGGGTCTCTCTGGTTTCAGACTTTTGGGTTGGTAGTGGGATATTTAGGGGAAACGTAGGCGAGATCCTTCAACCACGAAGACTTCGGGACTCTCCACGTGTTGTGGGACCCCCATGGGGAACCCCATTTTATCGGTGTGGAGGTGGCTCGTGCGCTGGGTTATCAGAACCCCAGTTCGGCCCTCTATCAGCATTTGGGCGGGGGCGTATCGAAATCCGATACACCTACCCCCTCGGGCGCCCAAAACTGTACGATCATCACGTTCAACCAGTTACTACTGCTGGTGTCGCGCTCGACCCTCCCGGCCGCCCGGAAATTCCAGGAGTGGGTGCGGGATGAGGTGCTGCTTCGGTGGTTCAGCGCCGACTTCTCTGACTACCTCCAAGGGGACTGGATATGCGGGGAGAGAGGGAGAGAGGGAGAGAGGGAGAGAGGGAGAGAGGGAGAGAGGGTCAGAGGGTCAGAGGGTCAGAGGGTCAGAGGGTCAGAGGGTCAGAGGGTCAGAGGGTCAGAGGGTCAGAGGGTCAGAGGGTCAGAGGGTCAGAGGGTCAGAGGGTCAGAGGGTC
>JAEUHH010000117.1 GCA_016795505.1 Verrucomicrobiales bacterium
TGCTCGGTTTCTTTTCCATTTGATCCGGTGGTGTCGTCGCTACGCTCCTCAACCACCGGCTAATAGCTGTGATGCCTGCGGCATCTATTTCGCTCGAAACACCCGTTTGGACCGAAGAGCCGTCTTAATCCCGTGGCATTCGGAGCAACCCGGTTGCATCTCCGGACAGACCCTGTTGATTCGTGGCCATCATGCCGCAAGAACCCGCCGATCCCTCCTCCGCGCCCACCGGAGGCTTTGAAACCCGTGCCATCCATGCCGGTCGCGACTTTGTCAGCGACACCGGGGCGGTCACGCCGCCGATCTGGCTCACTTCCACCTTTGAGTACGGCAATCCCGGTGGATTCGACTATACGCGGTCGGGAAATCCCAATTTCCGCCTGCTGGAGCGTGCCCTGGCCAGCGTCGAGTCGGCCGCGCATGCCACGGTCTTCGCCAGCGGGGTCTCGGCTATCACGGCCGTGGTTTCGACGTTGAAAGCCGGCGACGTGGTGGTGGCCGAGGAGAACATCTACGGCTGCACCTACCGGCTCTTCGCCCAGGTGTTCGCCAAGTTCGGCGTGTCGATCGTGTATCTCGACTTCACCGACCCGGCATCACTGGAAGAAATCGCCGGCCACCGTCCCGCGTTGGTGTGGATCGAGTCTCCGACGAATCCCAACCTCAAAGTCATCGACATCGCGGCCGTGGCTGCGGCGACCCATGCGGCCGGCAGCATGCTGGTGGTGGACAATACTTTCGCCAGTAGCTATCTTCAGCGGCCTTTGGAACACGGTGCCGATCTCTCTCTGCTGAGCACGACCAAGTATACCAATGGCCACTCGGACGCGCTCGGCGGTGCAGTCTGCACGAACGATCTCGCCTGGCGGGACCGAATGATCTTCGCCCAGAAAGCCCTGGGATTGCAGCCTTCGCCGATGGACTGCTGGCTCACCCTGCGCGGGCTGAAGACCGAGGCGGTGCGGATGGAGCGGCACTGCGCGAACGCCCTGCGGTTCGCCACCTTTCTTGAGGCCGAGTCCGGGGCACGGTTTGTGCGTTACCCGTTCCTGCTGTCCCACCCGCAACATGAGATCGCCCGTCGGCAGATGGCCGGGGGCTCGGGCATTGTGACGGCCGACTTCGGGCGCAGCTTGGAAGACACTCTGCGCTTCGTGGAAAGTTTGCGCTATTTCCCGAAGGCGGAGAGCCTTGGCGGCATCGAGTCGCTCTGCTGTCACCCGGCATCGATGACCCACGCCAGCGTGCCGCGCGAGCAGAGGGAAAAAGTCGGCATCACCGATTCGCTGGTCCGGTTCTCAGTCGGGATCGAGTGCGTCGAAGATCTCATCGAAGACGTGCGGACGGCCTTGGCTCTCTAAAATAGAATCTTACCGGTAGCCGCCATGTTCGAGCGCCAACTCCTCACCGATCCCCTTTGCCGGCCGGAAGACCTCGGCCTCCCCATCCCGGACCTGCCACATGCGGTCTCGGTCTGCCTGCCAACCTGGGCCGACGTGATTGGCTACGAGGAGCGCGACCCGAGGGTGATGGAAAAGCTGGTTTGCGGCTATCCCCGTTTCGTCAGACATCCGGAGGTGGTGTCGCTGTGCGAGGCGGCGGAGTCGGAATTTGCCCGCAAGGATGAACGGGCGCTGGTCTTTCCCTCTCTCGCTGCGGCTTGGAGGGCGGTGGATCATGTGAAGCGCCAGTCCGGCGCCTCCTGCCGGCTGGAAAGCTATGGCTGGGAAGGCTTGTCCGTGTTGCTGACCGGACCGGGCGGCTACGAGGCGGCATGGAAAGCGTGGCAGCACGGAGGCGAGATCGTGAGCAGTCGGCAGGCCGAGTGTGCGCTGACCGATGAGCCATTGCCCGACGATCTCGCCACGCTGGGCGACGCGGCCCGCGAGCGGGTGCGGACGCGCATGGGGCTGCTCACGGGTGAGTCGCCTGACGATGTGTTTCTCTTTCCATCGGGCATGGCGGCCATCGCCGCGGTTCATCGGGCCGCTCTGGCGCGAAAGCCGGGCCTGCCCACCGTGCAGATAGAGTTTCCCTATGTCGATGCGCTGAAGGTGCAGCAGCACTTCGGCCCGGGGGGCGCGGTGGACCTTTCCTTGGCTCCGCAGGGGGGCGTGCGGGAAATGGCGGACTTGCTGGCGGCGGGTGGAGACTACGCGGCCGTCTTTTCCGAGGCACCGAGCAATCCGCTGCTGCGCACCGCGGATCTTGCCGGACTGCGTGATCTGCTGGAGCCGCGCGGCATCCCGCTCATCGTCGATGACACCGTCGCCACGGCGGCAAATCTCGATGTGCTCCGCTGTGCCGACGCGGTCACCACGAGCCTGACGAAACTGTTCTCCGGGATCGGCGATGTCATGGCTGGGGCCGTCGTCCTGCGCGCCGATTCACCCCATCGCGAGGCGTTTCGCGAGAGCCTGGCTGCGGCGGAACGGGATGCGCCGCTTTTTGCGTTGGACGCGATCATTCTGGAGCGGAATTCCCGCGACTTCCCGGAGCGGGTGCCCATGATCAATGAAAGGGGCGAGGCGGTTTATGATTTCCTGCTGTCCCACCCCCGCGTGGAGCGGATCTGGTATCCCAAAGGAGAGACCCCGGAGCACTACGAGGCGCTGTTGAAGCCCGGTGGCGGCTATGGGGGGCTGATGTCCGTGCTGCTGAAGGATGCCCCGCGGACTGCGCCGGCCTTTTACGATGCGCTGCGGATCAGCAAGGGGCCGAGTCTCGGCACCAATTACTCCCTCGCGTGTCCCTACACCCTGCTCGCCCATTATGGCGAACTCGACTGGGCAGCCAAATGTGGGGTCGATGCCCATCTGGTGCGCCTCTGGGTGGGGCTGGAGCCGGAGAATGACCTCATTGGCCGCCTGGAGGCCGCGCTTGAGGCCTGATCCGGGGTCAGTTCAGCGAGAGATCGTCCGGCTCATCGGCGATGAGGGCGTGCCATGGGCTTAGGTCGCGCAGTAGGCGATTCCACAGCGTGTCGAGCTCATCCGTCTCGAGCATGCGGGGCTCCGCCGGGCGGGTGATCCAGGCATTGCGCTCCAGCTCCGACTCGAGCTGGCCTTCGGACCAGCCCGAGTAGCCGACGAAGGCCCGCACCGAGTAGCCTTCGTGCCGGTGCCGCAACGCTTGGGGAGCGGACAGGTGGGTGGAGTAGTGGAGGCAATTTTCCGCCGTGCTCCAGCCCAGCGAGCCGAAGGTAAGATGCTCGGTGCTCACCGGGCCGCCGATGTAGACCGGGATGTCCGCCAGATTCTCAAACTGTTCGTCGTAAAGGAGATCTCCCACCGTTTTCCCGAGCGGGCGGTTCAGAATGTAGCCCAGCGCTCCCTGATCGGCGCTGTGCTCGGTGAGCAGCAGCACGCTGTGGCGGAAAGTCGGCTCGCGGAGGTTCGGATCGGCGAGGATGATGCTGCCTTTCAGCGAGCGGTGGGCGGACTCTTCGGGAATCATGGAGCGTCGGGGAGGCGAACCTGGAAAAATGTTCGATTTAAATCTAGAAGTGCAAGCGCCCTGCCGCAATGTTTCTCAGTTGTGGCCATTCACCGGCCTTTTGCCACCGGGTCAAGTGCCGGCGGCGGCGCATCATCCCTTTTTTGTCATGAATTCCCTCACTTCCCAACTCCTCGCCGGCGAATCCCTGTCCGATGAACAGATCGTGGCCGCCGCAAACGGACTGCTCGACGAGAGCGGCCCGGCCGACGAAAAGGCCGCCTTTCTCCGCGCCCTGGCCGACAAGGGCGAAACGCCCGCCGAGATCGCCGGCTTCGTGGGCGCCTTTCTGGAGCGTGCCGTGGTGCCGCGGATCGATCGCAGGGGGCTGGGAAAGCCCCTGATCGACGTGTGCGGTACCGGGGGGGATCGTCTGGATTTGTTCAATATCTCGACGGCGAGCGTCTTTGTGCTGGCTGCGTCCGGCGTCGCGGTGGTGAAGCATGGCAACCGGGGCATCACCTCGAAAAGCGGCGGCGCCGATGCTCTGGAGGCGCTCGGCATCCGGATCGACCTGCCGGCGGAGGCTTTCGGCGACTGCCTCGCCGAGGTGGGCGCGGGATTCCTCTTCGCGCCGCTCTATCACCCCGCCTTCAAGGCCGTGGCACCGGTGCGCCAACAGTTGGCCCGCGAGGGGCGGCGCACGATTTTCAACCTGCTGGGACCGCTGTTGAATCCGGCGCGACCCGACTATCAGTTGCTGGGAGTCTTTGATGAATCCCTCACCGAACCCTTCGCCGACATCCTGGGCCGTCTGGGACGGACCCGCGCCTGGGCAGTGCATGGGCACACCGAAAGCGGTGCGGGAATGGACGAGCTTTCCTCGGTAGGTCCGAACACCGTCTGGGAGACGGCGGCCGGGGGTGGGCGGCGGCGGTTCGAGATCGATCCCGCTGAGCATGGGATCCGCGGTGCCTCAGTGTCGGAGCTGCGCGGCGGCGAGGCGGTGGAAAATGCCGCCATCATCACCGGCATCCTCGGCGGAGAGATCGATGGTCCCCGCCGGGACATCGTGTGCCTCAATGCCGCTGCCGGGCTCACCATCTGTGGGCAGGCAGCCGATCTCGATGCCGGCCTGCGCCTCGCGGCCGAGGCCATCGACTCCGGGGCCGCTCTCGGCGTGCTGGGGGCGTGGCAGCGGTTCTCGGCCCGTGCCTGAGCCGGAGAGATCACGCAAGAAATCGATTGTCAGGGGCGCGATCGTCTGAAAAGGAAAGCGCATGGAAAAACGCTTTGAAAACCAGATCGCCATCGTGACCGGCGGCGCCGACGGCATCGGCCGGGAAATCGCCGGACGTCTCGCCCGGGAGGGTGCCCGGGTATCGCTGTTTGACGTAAATGCCGCCAAGTCGGCTGAGACCTGTGCCGCTTTTGCCGCGGAGGGCCTGAGCGTCGATGCCGTCACCGTCGACATCGCCGACGACGCGGCGGTGAAGGGCGCGATTGAGACCGTCGCCAGCCGCAACGGGGGCCGGCTGGACATTCTCGTCCATTGCGCCGCCATCGTGGGGCCCACCGCGCGGCGCATCACCGAGGTGGAGGTCGAGGACTTCGACCGCACCAGCGCCATCAACCTGCGTGGCACATTCTCCCTGACCAAATATGCCCTCCGCGCCATGGAATCGCGGAACTACGGGCGCATCCTGCTGTTCGCCTCCATCGCGGGCAAGGAGGGCAATGCCGGCATGACCTGCTACTCGGCGACCAAAGCCGGGGTCATCGGTCTGACCAAGGCGGTGGGCAAGGAATTTGCCGAAACCGGCATCACCGTCAACGCCATCGCCCCTGCGGTGATCCGCACCGCCATGGTCGACGCCATCCCGCCGGAGCAGGTGAAATACATGACCGACAAGATCCCGATGAAGCGCTGCGGCACCCTCGACGAAGTCACCGCACTGAGTTGCTGGATTGTTTCGCCCGAAGCCAGCTTCAACACCGGCTTCACCTTTGACCTGACCGGCGGCCGGGCCGTTTACTGAGCCGGCCGATTCCGATCGAACCCTGTTTCATCTCCGATCCAACCCTGTTTCATCGAAAATCCGCGATCCCCATGAGTGCTGAATCCCGAATCCTGGAACTGAATCTCGACCTGCCGGCGCCGCCGCCTCCAGGCGGGGTGTATCAGCCGGTCATCATCACCGGCAATCTGGCTTACATCTCCGGTCATGGGCCGCTGAAGAGCGATGGCACCTACATCGTCGGCCGGGTGGGGCAGGATCTCGATCTCGCGGCGGGAAAGGCGGCCGCCCGGCAGACCGGCCTGGCTTTGCTGTCCACGATCCGGGCCGGTTTGGGCTCGCTGGACCGGGTGAAGCGGGTGGTGAAGACGCTGGGGCTGGTGAACTCGGCTCCGACTTTCTGCGAGCAGCCAGCGGTGATCAATGGCTACAGCGAGTTGTTCCGCGATGTCTTCGGCGAGGATGCCGGGGTGGGGGCGCGCAGTGCGATCGGCACCAATGTGCTGCCGGGAAACATACCGGTGGAGATCGAGGTCATCCTGGAGATCCATCCCTGAGCCGCGAAGATGGCAGGCATGGAATTCGATCTTGCCGGCGAGCATCGGCGTCTGGCCTACAAGCTTCTCGCCGGATTGGTCACGCCGCGTCCGATCGCCTGGGTGTCGACCGTCGACCGGCAGGGGCGGGTGAATGCGGCTCCGTTCAGTTTTTTCAACGTGCTGGGCACCGATCCGCCTATCGTGGGCTTTGCCCCCGGGGACAGGGAGCCGGGCATCCCGAAAGACACGGCGCGCAATATCCGCCTGACGGGAGAGTTCGTGGTGAATCTGGTCGATGAGTCGCTGGCCGAGGCCATGAACCAGACGGCGGCGGAGTTGCCCGCCGGGGAGAGCGAACTGGCTTTTGCCGGTCTGACAGCCGCGCCCAGCCGGACTGTGGCGGCTCCCCGGATCGCCGAGGCTCCGGTGGCGTTGGAATGTACGGAGTGGTCCACGCTGGAGATCGGCAGAAACCGACTCGTGATCGGCGTGGTCCACCATATCTGGGCGCGGGAGGGCGTGATCGATCCGGTGAGTTTTCTCGTCAACAGCGACGCCTTCCGGCCGATCGGGCGGATGCAGGTGCCTTCGGGCTACTGCCGGACGCGCGACCGGTTCGAGATGGAGCGGCCGGACTGAGCCGACTCAATCGTCGGAGCCGGCCGCCTCGAAGTGGGCTTTGAGGCGCCGCATGCCGCGCCGGATGCGTGCCTTCACGGTACCGACAGGTTCGCCGAGACGATCAGCGATTTCCTGTTGGGTGAGTCCGTGAAAGTAGGCCATCTCGATGGCTTCGCGCTGGCAGTCGGTGAGCTCGACGACTGCCCGGCGCACGGCGAGGCAGTCGTCGCGGCGACCGGAGATCTCACGACCGTCGGGCATCGGCTCTGCTGAGACGGCGCGGGTATCATCGACCTCGAGGGCGTCGCGGAGGCGGGCTTGGCGTTGTTTTGAGCGGAGGCGGTCGATGGCCCGATTGCGGGCGAGCGATGTCATCCACGTGAGGGGGCGTCCGCGCTCCGGTGAGAAGAGCGGGGCTTTGCGCCACAGGTTGCAGAAGGTCTCCTGCAACACTTCCTCGGCATCTGCCTGATCATTCAGCACCTTGTAAATGGTGGCGAAGAGCAGGCCCTCGTGGCGATCGTGAAGCAGTCGAAACGCGTCGCGATCACCATTGGCTACGGCCCGCAGGATGCGGGCGTCTTCCTCATCCCCGCCGCTGGCGGTGAGGGTGGGCTCCAGACTGAAGAGACTCATATCAGTGATACTAATAAATGAGCCAGAAATTCGCGCAAAGGCTTTTGGGTTTAGATTTTTTAATAGTTATCCGATTGCAGAGTAGGCGGAGTAATGGCGGTGCGGACGCGGGATTCGGATGGCATTTCTTCGGGAATCCGTTTGATTTGGCCGATCATGCCACCGCTATCCTCTGGTCAGGAGCCGCCCGTCCCCACCGTCACGGAGATCACCCGACAGATCCGGGAGAGTCTGGAGGGGCGGTTTGCCGATGTGTGGGTGGAGGGCGAGATCAGCAACTACCGCCCGCACTCCTCCGGGCATCATTATTTCACGCTGAAGGATGACCGGGCGCAGTTGTCTTGTGTGATGTTCCGCAATCAGGCGCGGGCGTTGCCGGAGCCGATTCGGGACGGCCGACAGGTGCAGGCGCGGGGCGACATTTCGGTCTACGAGGCGCGGGGACAGTATCAGTTGGTGGTGCGGTGGATGCAGCCGCGGGGCTTTGGCGCTCTGCAGGCGCGCTTTGAGGCCCTGAAACGGCAACTGGAGGCGGAGGGATTGTTCGACCCGGATCGGAAGAAGCCGTTGCCGTTTTTCCCCCGTACGGTGGCTCTGGTGACCTCGCCAACTGGGGCGGCGATCCGGGACATGCTCAATATCCTCGGCAGGCGATCCCCGTGGCTGCGCATCCTGGTATGGCCGGTGAAGGTGCAGGGCGATGGAGCCGGCCGGGAGATCGCGGAGGCGCTGCGGGGGCTGGGAGAGCTGTCGGGGAAGGACGGATTTCCCCGGATCGATGTGGTGATCGCGGGTCGGGGTGGGGGGAGCATCGAGGATTTGTGGAGCTTTAACGAAGAGGTGGTGGCGAGGGCGATACACGCCTGCCCTTTGCCGGTGATCTCCGCGGTCGGGCACGAGATCGACTTCACGATTGCCGATTTTGTGGCCGATTTGCGGGCGCCCACCCCGAGTGCGGCGGCGGAGTTGGTGGCGCCTGATCGGGCTGATCTGATGCGTCAGTTGGACCAGCTTCATCGGAGCCTTTCGCTCCGGGTGGGGCAGTCGATGTCGGTGCGACGGACCCATGTGGACTTTCTCTGGCGGACGCTGGCGTCGCGGGAGCCGATGCGGGTGATCGGCGAGCACCTCCAGCAGTGCGATGAGTTCCGCGACCGGTTGGAAGAGGAGGTGGATGCAGCCCTGCGGCGCAGTCAGGAAAGCCTCGCGCAACAGCGCCGCATCCTCGATCTCAAGCACCCCGGGGCGGCCATTGGCCGCGGTCAGGAAAGCCTTTCGGCACTGTTGCCGCGGTTGGAGCGGCGACTGGGAGACACCCTGGCCAAGCGCGCGGAGAGGCTGGCTTCCACCCGGCAGATACTGGAGTTGCTAAGCCCGCAGATGGCGTTTCAGCGGGGATTCTCCCTGACTACCGATGCCGCTGGGCGGGTGGTGACGGATGCCTCGATGGTTGCGGCCGGCGATCGCCTGCACACCCGTCTGGCCAAGGGGGAAATCGAAAGCGTGGTTGCCTGACAGGTGGGCGGGTCGCGTCGGAAAAAGAAAAAGCCGGAGAATGGCAGACATCGCCACTCTCCGGCTTGGTTGATGGGTTCAGGATTGGGTAGGGATCAGGGATTCAGGATGTTGTCCTGTTTCACTGCCAGAAGACCGCGGGCTTCACCTTCGCCACCGGAGCCTTTTTCCGCGAAGATCTCGAGACCGTCGCGAGTCTTGACCGTTGCGCCCGGCTCTTTGGAGTCAAGCCGCTCGGCTGCGACGTTGCCGCCGCAGTAGCCGACCACGGCTTTCTTGGAGTTCAGCCAGGGGTGATACTCGCCATAGGTGCCGGGGCCGTCCTGCTCATCGGCGATGAGCGGCGAACGGCTGAACGTGGTGTCGAGCTGGCCTTTGACGTAGGTGTAGGTGACCTCGTCGCTTTCCAACTCGCCATTTTCACGCGGCGGGCGCTGTTTCTCTGGGTTGGTGGTCTTGTACCAGAAGATGGATTCCGTGTCGATGTAGCCTTCTCTGATCAATTGGTTGAAGGCCTCGGTGGAGGTTCCCAGTTCCGAGTCCTGTCCGCCTCCCTGATCGTCGATGATCCACGAGGGGTAGGAACCCTCGAAGTCGGTCGCGAAGGACTTACACGCCAGGATGATCTGGCGCACGTTGCTGGTGTCCTTGGTGATCTTCGCGCTTTCCTGCATCCGGGTGAATGCGGGCATCGCGAAGCTCGCCAAGACGGCGATGATGGTGATGACCACCATCAGTTCGATCAGGGTGAACCCCTGAATCTGCTTTGGCTTCACTTTCATGGTTTTGTTTCGTTTATGGTTTGTTTTATGACTGGCCGCGATGCGGCCAATATGACTTGTGGAAGCGGAGCCCCGAGGGATCGGCTCGCGACCCTCGGAACATCTGCTTCTGGCTTGATCGTGCCATGATCGAAAAAATCGGGCAAGAAAAACCGGTCACCGGCGAAAGTTTTTTTGCAGCCTCCTCTGCTGGCGGTTCTGTGCGGGAAATGCTAGCCTCACAAATCGCGGTTGTGCCCTCGACCAGGAGGGCGATCCACGACCGCAGCCCGATCCAAGCCAGCCATGACTTTCATCCACGACCATTTCCTGCTGCAGACGGAGTCCGCGCGGCGTCTGTACCACCGGCACGCTGCCGACCAGCCGATTCTGGACTACCACAATCACCTCCCCCCGGCCGATATTGCAGGTGATCGCCGATTCGCCAATCTGTTCGAGATCTGGCTGGAGGGCGATCACTACAAATGGCGGGCGATGCGCTGCAATGGCACGCCGGAGCGTCTCTGCACGGGGGATGCCGATCCCTACGAGAAGTTCCTCGCCTTTGCGCGGACGGTGCCGCATACCCTGCGCAATCCGCTCTACCACTGGACTCATCTGGAACTGAAGCGCTATTTCGGGATCGACCGGCTGCTGGACGAATCGACTGCACCGGGGATCTGGGAGGAGGCCAATGCTGCCTTGGCTGGTTCGGACATGACGACTCGCGGCATTCTGGAGCGGTTCGATGTGCGGGCGCTGTGCACGACCGATGACCCCACGGACGATCTGAGCCATCACCGGGCGGTCGCGGCATCCGGCTTTGCGGTCAAAGTCTATCCCACTTTCCGGCCCGACAAGGCGCTGAATGTCCATGATCCAGCGGGCTTCAATGCCTGGACGGAAAAGCTGGCGGCGGCGGCGGACCGCGACATCGGTTCGTTTGCGGCCTTCAAGGACGCGCTGCGGGCGCGGCACGATTTTTTCCACGCCTGCGGGGGCCGGCTGTCGGATCACGGGTTGGATCGCTGCCCGGCGGTGTTTGCGACGGATGCAGAGGCGGCGGCGATTTTCGACCGGGCACGGAATGGACAGGCGGCTTCCGCCGAGGAGCGCGAGGCGTTCACCGGACATCTGATGCACTATTTCGGGGAACTCGATGCCGAAAAGGGCTGGACCAAGCAGTTGCATCTCGGTGCGATGCGGAACAACAACACGCGGCTGTTTCGCTCCATCGGTCCGGACATTGGCTGCGACTCCATCGGCGACTATCCACAGGGCCGGGCCTTGTCGGCTTATCTGGGACGTTTGGATGAGGCGGGTTCGTTGCCGAAGACGATCCTCTACAACAACAATCCCAACGACAACTACATCTTCGCCACCATGATCGGGAACTTCCAGAGTGGCGATCTCGCCGGGAAGGTCCAGTTCGGCAGCGGCTGGTGGTTCCTCGATCAGAAGGAGGGCATGGAGTGGCAGATGAACGCTCTTTCCAACTGTGGGCTGCTGTCGCGATTCGTGGGCATGCTCACCGATTCACGGAGCTTCATGTCCTTTCCGCGGCACGAGTATTTTCGCCGCACCTTGTGCAATTTGATCGGCCGGGACGTGGAGGACGGTCTCATCCCGGACGAAGACGGGCTCGTCGGGCCGATGATCGAGAATATCTGCTATGGAAACGCCCGCGATTTCCTTGGGCTGGAGCTTGGCTGATCAAATACCCATCCGAGAGAGGACGTCAGCGATCCGGCCGAGCGCCGCGGCGGTCTTCGGGTAGGTGGCCTCGATTTTCAGCAGATTCTCCTCCAGTTGGCCGGGAAGCGATTGCGGGTGCGTGTCGGCGGCCAAGCGAACCGACGTTTTTACAGGGTGCAGGTCGCCGGAACCGGCATCCACTTCCGTCTCGATCTCGGAGAGGAGCAGCAACAGTTCCTCTTTTTCAGCCTCGTCCAGATGGGGCTGATTTCTGATGTGGTCGGACAGTTTTTCGATCGATGCTCGCATGACACTATCGTGGCCGAGGAAGTCCCGCCCGGCAAGAGCGCATCATCGGGAGAAGAGCAGCCCGTAGCCGACCCAGAAGATCCCGAAATCGACGATCATGTGACCAAACCACGGCCCCAGCAGGGTGCGGTGCCGTTGGTATTGCCAACTCCAGAAGGCTCCGCCGATCCCGACGGACACGCTGAGAAACAGGGCCAGGCCGAAGGGGAAAAACTGGCTGGTCACCACGAGATGGTGGGCGGCAAATCCCGTGGCGGCGATGACGTGGGCGGTCCGCTCCCGCAGGAGATGGCGCAGGTTGCCGAACACGAACCAGCGCCAGTACCATTCCTCCAGTGCGGCATGGGCGATCGAGATCGCGAGGGCGGCCAGGATGTAGTGGTTCAGCATCCCCATGTCCGCGACTCGCTGCCGCACCTGGCCGGCGGATTGCTCCATCAGGGTGCCCATGAAGGTGAACTCCTTGAGCAGGAGCATGAGGGCCACCACGGCCAGACCGAACAGCGTGCCCTCCAGCAGCGAGTGCCGCCTCGCGATCACACCCGGCGGCTCCCGACGCAGGGGCTCGCGCAGGATGAACAGGGTGGCGATGGCCGGCCAGAGCAGTTCGAAGACCTTGACCGACGAGTAGGCGGCATGGCCGATGGCGGTCCCGGGAAAAACCACGAAATAGAGAAACGAGGCCGACAGAGGCAGCAGCAGCGCGGGCAGCACCACCGCCCAGCGACGGGTGGCGTGCGGGTGTGGGTCGGTTCGGTGGAGAAGTGGCTCGGTCATTGCGAGCAAAGCCTCACCCGGGATCGGAAGACCCGACAATCGAAAAAACGAGGCGTTGCCATCGATTGCGGCGATGACGCGGCGCCTGTGATCAGGCGGAGAGTCGGCTGGCGGGGCGCAGCTCTGTCGAGGCGGAGAGTCGGCTGTCGATCACCGTCACTGCCGGTGAAGACGCGATCTCGTGGAGAAAATCCGAGCGTCGGCTGGCCGTGATCGCGAGAAAACTTTCCGCGCGGGTCATGGCCACGTAGAGGAGCCTGCGGTCGCGGGCTTCCTGTTCCCAGGTGGAGCGTTCCTTGGGCAACTGGTCGGCCCAGATCAGGATGACGGCGCGGAATTGCAGGCCTTTGGAGGAATGAACGGTCTGGATCTTCAGTGAGCCCGGCTTCATCACGCCCGATTCCGTGGCGCCGAACCATTCCGCCTCGACTCCAAGTTCCGCGGCGATGCGGGACGGCAGGGAGCGAAGCACCTTTTTCTCCGCGTCCGAGGCACGGGGGTAGAGAATACCGATTTCTCCGGGCGACAGCGGGGCGCTGGCCTGGCCCTGCCATTGGCCGGCCAGGAGATCGCGTACGAGTTCGATGACACGATCCAACTCGCCCTCCCGATTCATCTCCCGGAAAAACAGCGGCGAGGCGCCGGTGCTACGGACGCAGCGGCGCGGATCGACCCGGACGGATTCGATCCAGTCGCCGCTGGTGTCGTCGAGCGACTCCGTGCGGGTGGCGAAGGTCTCCGCCAGGGTCAGGATCTCGGTCGAGTTGCGGTAGTTCTGGTCGAGATCGAATCGGACCGAACTCGTCCGGCCGCGTGCCTTGATGCCGAGGCGGCTCCAGGTCACCTTCGACCGCTGGTAGATGCTCTGCGAGCCGTCGGCGACGATGAGCAGGTCGCCATCCTCCGGATCTTTCATTGCGGCCAGCAGGCAGGAAAACCAGACCGGCTCGAAGTCCTGGGCCTCGTCGATCAGGACCGCGTCGAAGCTCGCAGAGTCGCGGGAGCCGGCTCGCAGATGGTGCAACAATTGCTCACCCACCTCGGTATTGGTGAATTCCCGGCGGAACATGACGCCGTTGCGTTTGGCGAGGGCGTGGAAGGTCGTCACGGTCACCTGGGGCAGGTCGGCCAGCCGGCGACGCAGCCAGAATGTCAATTGCCGGTTGTAACACACGAGGAGGATGCGTGCCCTCGGGGACAGTGTCGCGAGCAGCCGCGCGCGGGTGACGAGAATGATGGTCTTTCCCGATCCGGCGACCCCGTAGAGGATGCGATGGCCTTCCCCGATCGTCGCGGCATACTCCTCCTGCCGCAGATCGAGCACCTGCACGACATCCTGCCGATCGTGGATGGGGCGCGGGGCGCGATTCAGTTCCTCGATGGAGAAGCGGTTCTCGAAATCGATCTCGGGATGCACCAGGGCGCGCAGGGCCTTGAATTCCTCGCCTGACAATGGGCTGAACGTCCAGCGGATCTGAAAGCAGCCCTTCAGCGCGTCGAGCAGGTCTTCGGGCGACAGCTCCATCCACGCATCGAGCTGGTCGCGGGGAATGACCTGACCAGCCGGGAAGAGATCGGTCAGCGGGCGCTCGGGGTCGTTCAGTTGTTTCGAGGTGATGTTCGACAGCGTGACCACATGGCCGACCGGCAGCTTGAGCCGACCCTGATGCGGGCCGTCTTCGTGAAGAAAGCGCGATCCAAATCGGCTGTTCTCCGCGGCGCGCCGGATCACTTCGTTGTAGCTCCGGGCTTGTTCGATCGGGTGGGTGACCGTCTTCTCCTCGTCGCCTTCCAGCAGCGTGATCGAGGCCAGATCGCCGCGGATGATGGAGCCGGGACGCCAGTTTTTGTCCTCGATGACAAGAATGCCGAGCGTGGGAGACAACACGACGAAATCCGGATGGCGGCCGCAGACATTCGGCTCGTAATAGACCACACAGTCCTCCGGCAGCCGGGACAGGAGCGCGTGCAGTCTGGCTTCGCCAGCGGTGCATCGGGAGGATGGTCGGGAGGGAATGATCGTGGCCATGAAAATGGGGAGCGAGTGATCTGAGCCCGATCATAATGCAATTATGGAAATTATAAAGAAATTTCCCGCTGGCCTTGTTCCCGCCCGAAATGCTGCCCCATCACTCCACCTGCCGGAGCTGGATCGTATCGACGATCCTGCCCGAGGCGAGGGCATTGGTGATCACCACCAGCCACGTGCCCGGGCCGCACCATTCCTGGCGCTTCAAGTAGGCCAGCGCATTGAGAATAGTCTGCTCCGGATCCTCGGAAAACGGCATCAGGAACGGTTCCACGCCCCAAGGCAGGAGGAGTTGGCGGAAAATCGACTCCACATCGGTGAAGGCATAGATCGGGACGCCCCTGGCCCTCAGAGCCCCCAGCTTGTAGGCCAGCAGCCCGCTGCGGGTGAAGACCACGATGCCAGACTGCCCGAGATCCTGAGCCAGCACGGCGGCGGAGTGGAGCATCTTCACTTTCGGCTCCCCGAGCGTGATGCCGGTGTTGAGGTCGGCGTGCACCGAGGGTTCGATGCTGCCGATGATGTTTTTCAGCACCTGCACCGACTCGAGCGGGTAGGCACCCGTGGTGGTTTCGCCGGAGAGCATCACCGCATCGGCTTGCTCGCGGATGGCGTGGGAAACGTCGGAGATTTCCGCCCGTGTCGGCATCGGGGAGGTGATCATCGACTCCAGCAGGTGCGTGGCGATGATGACTGGCTTGCCCTCCTTCTGGCAGGCGCGGACCAGATCCGTCTGCACCAGCGGCAGCTTGTGATAATCGATTTCGATCCCCAGATCGCCTCGCGCGACCATCACCCCATCGGCCTCGCGGATGATTTCCTGCATGTTCCGCACGCCGGCTTGATCCTCGATCTTGGCGATGATTTTGGCCGTGGATCCCAGTTCATCGAGGAAATGCCGCAGAATACGGATATCCTCTGCCTGACGGACGAAAGAGAGCGCCACAAAGTCGATCCCCGCCCGGACGCCGGCGCGGATGTCGTCCTCGTCCTTCTTCGTCAGCGACGGCAAATTGACATAGACGCCCGGCAGATTGATGTGGCGCTTTGAGCCGAGCTTGCCCGGGGTCAGCACTTCGCACCGCACCCGGCTGTCGTCCTTGGCGACGACTTTCATCCGGATCAGGCCGCTGTCCACCAGCACCACCGAGCCGACTTCCAAGTCACCGGGCAGACCCGGGTAATTCACCGAGACGGAGGGGATCTCCGACGAGGGGACGGCCCCTTCGATGTGAAATTCGATCTGATCTCCCGTCGCCAGCGACAGCGGCGTTTCCACCGTGCCGGTGCGGATCTCGGGGCCTTTCACATCCATCATCACCCCGACATGGCGGCCCACCTCGGTCGACGCCTCGCGGATGAACCACATCGCATTGTCCACCCACTGGTGAGAGGCGTGGGCCATGTTCAGACGCATGATGTCCACGCCCTCGAGGATGAGCTGGGCGAGCATTTCCTTCGATTCCGTGGCCGGACCGAGGGTGGCGATGATTTTTGTGTGGCGATAGGGAGCACGCATGGCGGAAGACGGGTTTGCGGAGAGTCCCTAAGCAAAATCGGGGCCATTTCCCTCCGACCGCATGGCCCGCACCGCCCAGCGCAGCTTCGCCGGTGCGGCGCGACTGTTCTCGCGGACTTCTTCCGGAGACGGCCGGATCAACTCCGGGGCGATCTCTGCATACAGGCCGGAGCGGTAGCCCTCGCGGAAATGGTGTTTCACCCGCCGATCCTCGCCCGAGTGAAAGCTCAGGATCGCCACCCGTCCACCTGGCCGCAGACACTGGGGCAGCCGGCTGAGGAAGGCGTCGAGGGCGCTGAATTCCTCGTTCACCACGATGCGGATCGCCTGGAAGACCCGCGCCACGGAGCGGTCGCGATCCTCCTCGTCGTACCGCGGCGGCAGCGCGGCTTCGACCGCCCGGCGGAGACGCAGCGTCGTTTGGATCGGGCTTCGGTCGCGTTCGGTCACGATCGCCTGCGCGATCCGGTCCGCGTGCGGCTCGTCGCCGCCGTCCTGGATGGCTCGGGCCAGCTTCTCCACCGCGCAGCGCGCCAGCCAGTCGCCTGCGGAAAGTCCCCGCTCCGGATTCATCCGCATGTCGAGCGGGCCGTCGTGTTTGTAGGAAAAACCCCGCCGGGGATCGTCGATCTGCATCGATGACAGGCCCAGATCAGCCAGCAGACCGTCGACCCCGTCCGTCCAGCCCACTTCCTCCAGCGCTCCAGCCAGACCAGCAAAATTCCGTCGGCGCACCAGCAGATGGTCCTCCCCGTAGCCCAGCGTTCGGAGCCGGGCCTCCGTTTTCGGCAGTTGCACCGGGTCCACATCCAGTGCCAGCAGCCTTCCACCCGGACACAATCGCTCCAGCAGTGCCTCGCTGTGTCCCCCGTAGCCGAAAGTGGCGTCCGCGAAGCGCTCGCCGGGCTGCGGAGCCAGGCACTCCAGGATCTCCTGCACCAAAATGGGCCGGTGTGTCCCCGCCGGCGTTTTGCCCGAGGCCAGCACTTTGGCGAACGTCTCCGGGTCCCGCTCCGGGTCGAGTTCCTTGTATTTTTCCTCGAATTTCCGCGGGTGAGTGCCCCGGTAGCGCAGCCGACGGCGGAATTCACGGGCCGCCGATTGACGGGGCTGTTGGGGATCGCGATCACTCATGGGAGGCAGGATGACAAAAAGCCGGAACGGGTTTTCATTCCGGTCTTCCACGATGGACGATCCCAGCCCTCTTCACAACCTCCCGGCCAATCCCGAGCCCACCGCGCAGCCCGCGGCCGACGACGCCCCCGAGCCCACGCCCGAAGAGCAAATGGCCCGGTTCGAAGAGGCGTTGAAAGAAGAAGACTGGGGCCACCAGCCATGTTGAACCACGACCCCCAGCCCAACGGCGACCCGCCCCCGGCCCGGCCAGCGCCGTCGCATCCCAAGGATCCCCTCCACGGCGTGACCCTGGAGACCATGCTGCGCCGGCTCGTCGACTACCTCGGCTGGGAGGAAATGGGCTACCGAGTGCCCATCCGGTGCTTCACTCACGACCCCAGCATCACCTCCTCCCTGAAATTCCTCCGCAAAACCCCCTGGGCGCGGAAAAAGGTCGAGGAACTTTACCTGCGCTACGACTACCCCGAGGAATGAGGGGGCGAAGTGGCCCCTCACTTATCTTCCCGCCGCGCCGGTGGAATACGCATTGCACTCTTGTGGGATTTCAAAATTGCTTCGAAAGGTGAACCGTCCCTTTCGCCTTTGCCAACATCCGAAACCGAGACGGCAGATTCCTGCAACTGCGTCGGCATTTCGATCCATCGACCACCCTGTCCAACGAAAAGAAAATCCGTGGCTCACTCTGATTCACCGACCCTGCCCTCTTCAAGCCCCGACCTGGCCACAGCCATCGCCGCCCTCGAGGCCGTCGTGCGCGACCGCGCCCTGCTCAATGCCCTGAGCCCCGAGGACCGACAGCGCCTTCTCACCGCCGCCGGCGACGTCTTCTGCCCCGACGTGTCCCAGCGTCGCCGACAGGTCAAAGCCCGCCAGCGCGAGCGCAAAGCCAGCCAGATCGACCGCACCGAGGAAGTCCTCCACCAGACCGGCATCCGCGAGTTGCGTCGCCGGCCCGTTTTCACCACCCCGAATGTCTACCCACCCGCCCTCGGCGAACCCGTCGAGGTGGACGACCCCGCCTTCCGCGAGGTCGTCGAGCCGCAGAATTGCTACATCTGCAAAAGCGACTACCAACTCATCCACCATTTTTACGACCAGCTCTGTCCCGCCTGTGCCGAGCTGAACTTCCGCAAGCGCACCGAGACCGCCGACCTGCGCGGTCGCGTCGCCCTGCTCACCGGCGGGCGGGTGAAGATCGGCTACCAGGCTGGCATCAAGCTGCTCCGCGCCGGCGCCGAGTTGATCGTCACCACCCGGTTTCCCCGCGATGCCGCCCTGCGCTACTCCCAGGAGCCCGATTTCACCGTCTGGGGCCACCGGCTCAAGATCTTCGGCCTCGACCTGCGCCACACCCCCAGCGTCGAGGCTTTTTGCCACCATCTGCTGGAGACCCGCGAGCGGCTCGACTTCATCATCAGCAACGCCTGCCAGACCGTCCGGCGCCCCCCCGATTTCTACCTCCACATGATGGACCGCGAGAGTGCCGACCTCCGCGAGTTGCCCGGCGATAGCGCCAGCCTGCTCGGCGAATACGAAGGCCTGCGCGGCTACCACATGCTGCCCGAGGGCCGGGATCAGACGGCCGATGCGCTCGCCGAGCCCGCCGCCGCCTCCCTGGCCGGCCTCACCCATGCCGCCGCGCTCTCCCAGGCGCCCCTGCTGCCCGACGAGCAGACTGCCCGCAGCCACCTGTTCCCCCAGGGGCAGCTCGATCAGGACCTCCAGCAGATCGACCTGCGCGAGCGCAATTCCTGGCGCCTCCTTCTGGCCGAGGTGCCCACCGTCGAGTTGCTCGAGACCCAGCTCGTCAATGCCGTCGCCCCCTTCGTGCTCAATGCCCGCCTCAAGCAGCTCATGATGCGCAGCCCCGAGCGCGACAAGCACATCGTCAACGTCTCCGCCGTCGAGGGCCAGTTCTACCGCAAATTCAAGACCACCCGCCATCCCCATACCAACATGGCCAAGGCCGCGCTGAACATGATGACCCGCACCAGTGCCGCCGACTACCACGCCGACGGCATCCACATGAACGCTGTCGATACCGGCTGGGTCACCGACGAGGACCCCGTCCACATCGCCGAGCGCAAAGTGGACGAGCACCGTTTCCACCCGCCCCTCGACATCGTCGACGGCGCCGCCCGCATCGTCGATCCCATCATCGACGGCTTCAATACCGGCGAGCACATCTGGGGCAAATTCCTCAAGGACTACCGCCCGACGGATTGGTGAGAATGGATGCAAAGGCAGATCGCTGATCGGGAAGGGGAGTCATTTCCGATGCAACAGGGTCTGATCGCCGATGCAACAGGGTCTGATCGGAAAGCCCAGGTCGGCAGAGTCGGCGCGGATTTGCGGTTTCCGCCACGGCGGCCTTGTGGGACACTCTTTTCACCATGACGCCGCCCACCACCCCACCGGAGCCGAACCGCAACCACCGCTGCCGCATCGTCGTGACGGGCGGGCCGGGTGGCGGGAAGACGACAGCGGCGGACCTGTTTCGGCGGGAGATCGGCGATCGGGTGGTGATCGTGCCGGAGGCGGCCACGATGATGTTCCAGGGCGGTTTTCCCCGCTCGACCGAGCCCGATGCGGTCCGCGCCGCCCAGCGGGCCATCTACCACGTGCAGCGGAATCTGGAGGACATCCAGGCGATCCGCTACCCGGACCGCATCCTCCTCTGCGACCGGGGCACGATTGATGGCGCGGCCTATTGGCCGGAGCAGGACGGGGATTTTTTCGACCACCTCGGCACCACGCTGGATGCCGAACTGGCGCGCTACGACGGGGTGATCTTTTTCGAAAGCGCGGCGGTGGGAGGTCTCGGGATCGAGGGGGGCAATCCGGTGCGTCGCGAGACGCTGGCCGAGGCGGCGGCGCTGGATGCGAAGCTGCGCCACTACTGGTCGCGACACGAGCGCTTCGTGGTGGTGCATCACAACCCGTCGTTTTTCAAAAAGATCTCCTTCGCCCTGGCGATGCTCGACGAGATGGTGGCCGAGTTGTGCCGGCTGCGGGAGGAGCGGCTGGCGCGGCTGCGGACGATGGCGTGAGCAGCGGGCGCCGGATCGTGCTACGGTGAGCGAGTCGCCATGTTCTTCCGGCTCCTCGCGCTCTTCATTTCGATCCCGGTCATCGAGCTGTTCCTCTTCCTCCAGGTCGGGGCGAGGGTCGGCTGGCTGCCGACGCTCGCCATCGTGGTGATCACCGGCATTCTGGGCGCCTCGCTGTCGCGGGCGCAGGGCCTGAAGACGCTGGTACGCTACCAGCAGGCGCTGGCCGAGGGGCGGCTGCCTCACCGGGAGGTGATCGAGGGCCTGATGATCCTGGCCGCCGGGGTGCTGCTGCTCACGCCGGGCTTTCTGACGGACGCGATCGGCTTTGCGCTGCTGGTCCCGCCGGTGCGTGATGCGGTGCGGGAAAAGCTGACCACCTACCTGTCTGGCCGCATCCGGGTGGTGGGAGCCGGGATGCCCACGCCGTCGGCGCAACATCCGACTGATCCCGAGACGGTGCGGCGGGTCTATCGGGAGACCGGAGTCATCGAGGTCGAGGCCGAGGTGGTGGAGGAGTCGCCACCGAAGGGGTGAGGTGAGTTGGGGGAAAGACCGTTCTAGCAGGCCAACCAGAGGAACCTGGGCCACAAAGTGAAAAACCAAATTTTGGCAGTAGCATTTCAAAATGCACTCCGGCCCCGCGCAATCTTGGATCTCCTTGCTTGAGTATTACCGGCTCGATGCTGTCGCGCCCGAGAAGAGCGACTGGTACGATGGTGAGATGTTCAACAGGGCCGGTGGCACCACGAACCACAGCCGTATCAAGGTCAACCTGGCGCGTGCATTGGGGAATCAACTGGGCGACGGTCCCTGCGAGACGCTCGATAGCGACCAGCGTCTGGCGATCATCAGCAGCGGACTGCGGACCTATCCGGATCTGTCCGTTTACTGTGGTCCGATCGATTACGACGAGGAGGATCCCCAGCGACTCACGGCGACGAATCCCGCCATGCTTTTCGAAGTGCTCTCGCCATCGACCGAGGCTTACGACCGGGGGCTGAAGGCGGAGAGTTATCGCCAGATACCTTCGCTCCGGGCCTACGCGCTCATCTCCCAGCGGGAGCCGCACATCGAGCTCTATGAGCGGCAGGATGATGGCTCGTGGCGCTACACGGAGCGCCGGGGGCTTGAGGAAGTGACGGACATGCCCGGCATCGGCGTGAGGCTCTCCCATGCCGATGTTTACGCGCGGGTCGAATTCACGTAAACAGCACCTGCGTCCGGGTCCCGGCGGCTTCCTTGTAGAAATCGCCGACGGTCAGCACGCCGTCGAGGCGCTCCCAGAGGTCTTCCTTGCCGAGCTTGAACATGTCCATGGCCAGCTTGCAGGCGTAAATCTTGCCGCCGGCGTCGGAGATCATTTCGAGGAATTCGCGCACCGGGGGTACGTCGAGGCGTTCCATTTCCTTGTTCATCAGGTGCGTGGCGAAGGCGGAGACGCCGGGGATGGAGCCCACCATGGTGGGAAACGGCATCGTGACGGGCATCCCGAGCATCGGCATGGCGAGATTCAGCGCGGCATTGCCGACGGTGGAGACTTTCAGGGAGTCCATCGTCTTTTCGATCAGGGCGTTCATCCCGAAGAAGGTGAAGAACACCGAGGCCTCGATGCCCTCCATGCGGGCGCCATTGGCGAGTATCAGGGCGGGATAGATGCCGTCGAGGGAACCTCGGCTCACGATGATGAGCACTTTTTCGAGCGGCGCGTTGTTGTCGGGATCGAAGGGGGCGGAGTCTGACATGGGAATTCCGGGAGTGAAAGGGTGGGGACAGGGACAGAGAGGGGCTCAGATACAACCGACGGGCTTGGGCACACCGGCGATGCGGGCGGCTTTTTTCAGGGGGCCGTTGGGGAACAGGGCGTAGAGATCCTTGGTGGTGACGACGCCGGATTTGCCGAGCTGACGGATGGTGACTTCCTCGCCGGCGGCGTGTTTGGCGCGCAGGTGGTGGAGCACTTTCCAATGGGCTTCGGTCAGCGGACCGACGCTCTCCTCGGCGGCGAGGGCGGCGGCGACGGCTTCGTTCCACTGGGAGGGATCGGTGAGGAAGCCCTCCTCGTTCACGTCGATGGTGGCTCCGGCGATGGTCTTTTGCATGGCGGGGATGGGTGGGGATGGTGGATGGGATCGGGTTGGTGGGTGGAAAAAATCAGGCGGCGGGGCGCAGGTCTTTGGGCACGCGCTTGTTCCGGCTGATGCCGGGGAGCGGCCGGGCCTTGAGCAGCAGGTGCCAGTAGACCCAGCGGAAGGCGAGTTTGCCCCAGTGATTCAACCGGCTCTCCCGGAGCAGGCGGAGGGGGCCCCAGCCAAAGGGGAAGCCGCCCTCGTGGGGCTCGATGTCGTAGCTGAAATCGATGAGCAGGGCCTTGCCACCGCCGCTCTCGATGAAGCAGTTCGAGTGACCGTCGAATTCCTCTTTCAGCGGCCGGCCGGCGATGTGGAGCAGGATGTTGTCGGTCAGCGTTTCGGCCTCGAAGTGGGCGACGGAGCCGGCCTTCGATGCGGGGACATTGGTGGCGTCGCCAATGACGAAGATGTCCGGGTAGTCGCGGCTTTGCAGAGTGTGCCGGTGGGTGGGGATGAAATTCAGGTCGTCGCCCATGCCGGAGGCGGCGATGGCTTCGCTGCCCATGTTGAGCGGGGTGGTCACAAGCAGGTCGTAGGGGATCTCCCGCTCGTCGTAGGAGACGATCACGCGGCGATCCGCATCGACACGCTCAATGGCGAAGTCGGCCTCGAGGGCGATGCCTTTGTCGGCGAGCAGGTGGCCGAGGGCCTTTGAGGCTTTGGGCTTGGTGAAGGCGCCGGAAAGGGGCGTGACGTAGGTGATCTCGACACGGTCCCGGAGGCCGCGGTTCTGGAAAAAGGTGTCCGCGAGAAAGGAGAACTCCAGAGGAGCCACGGGGCACTTGATCGGCATCTCGGTGACGTGAACGACCAGTTTGCCCCCCTGCCAGGCGGCGAGCCGGTCACGCAGGGCGCGGGCGCCCTCGAAAGTGTAGAAATCGAACACGTCCCGGCGCCAGCCCGGACCCGTCATGCCCTCGGTTTCTTCCGGGGCGATGTGGGAGCCGGTCGCCACGATGAGCAGGTCATAGGCGATCGGCTCGCGGCCGGCGAGATGGACCTGGCGGGCGGCGGGATCGATCCGCTCCACCGGGGCGGCGACGAAGTCCACGTCTCGCGGCAGCAGGTCGCGGGTCTTTTTCACGATGGCCGACTCGTCGATCATCCCGAAGGGCAGAAAGAGAAAGCCCGGCTGGTAGTAGTGGTCTTCCGACCGATCCACCGCCGTGATGCGCCATTCGCCGCGCGGCAGGCGCTTGCGCAGGTGGTGCGCCATCATGGTGCCGGCCGTGCCAGCACCGAGTATGAGGAGATTTTTCATGCGGATGGGTTGTCGTTTGGACGCTCGCGCCTGTATTCTCTTACAGCGATATAGAATCGCCAAGCGGATCTTTCAAAAAGAGCCGTCAGCGCGACAGGAGAGCGTCGAGCCGGGTTTCGCAGGCTGGTGGGAAGCCCATGGCGCGCTTCAGCCTCAGATCGCGCTGCAGTGGGTGACGGTCGCGCCGGCTTTCCTGCCAGGTCCGCCAGTCGATGTGGCCCCGGTGCCACGGGCCGAAGCCGCCGACGGGTACGGGGAAGTCGCTGCCGTGGATGATGCGCTCCAGCACGTCCGTCCGGAGCACCTTGGCGATGGTGTGGCTGCGGTTCAGGCTGCTCAGGGCGGAATTGTCGGCGTAGAGACGCGGGTAACGAGCAAACAGGGCTATCAGCTCGTGGGTGTAGTCGGGATCCCACAGCCCCGACCGCCCGGCGGCATGGGCGGCGATCACGGTGACGCCGCAGTCCAGTGGTGTGGCGAGGAGCCGCGGGTCGGCGAATCTCGGCTCGATCACCGGCAGGGTCATCTCGCCGCCGGTGTGGGAGAGCAGAATCAGGCCGGCCGCGGCCATCTTTTCCCAGAAAGGGTGGTAGCGCCGGTCGGCGTAGTCGATGCCGAGACAGTTGGGCAACAGCTTGACCACCCGGGCGCCGCGCGCGACGCAGCGGTCCAGTTCCTCCAGGGCATCGGGCCGGGCCGGATGAATCGACACGGCGGGGATGAACAGGCCGGGGTGCCGATCGCAGACGGCGAGCAGGTGGTCGTTCGGCACGTAGAAGCCGGCTTTTCCCGGCAGGGGCTCGCCCCGGTCGGTGTGGGGCAGATCCTGGGCCAGCAGCACGGCGGCGTCGAGATCGGACTCGCGAACCTGCTCTACCAGCCGTCGCTCGAAACAGGCGTCCAGATCGCGTCCCAGCACGCGCGGCGGCACGCCGGCCTCCAGCAGCATGACGTGGGAGATGAGCCGCCGGTGGGGCGAGGCCATGCCCACCCAGCAGCCGCTGCCGGACGAGCCATCGCCCACCAGATGGACGTGGCAATCGATCCGCCGGGCCGTCGGCACCGGTGGGGAGCCGGAGACCGTGGAGTCGGTCACGGCAACTCCTGAATGCGGATGCGGCGGTACTCCATCTGCCCGCGGTCGCCCTCCAGACCGATGGGGCCGGTGGCGGGGACGGGCAGGGCTTCCTCAAGCACCTCGCCGTTGCAGGTGGCGTGGGCGACGCCGCCTTTCACGGTCACGATGAGTTCGTTCCAGTCCTGGGGTTTGTATTGCTTCAGCTCCAGATAGGGTCCGGCGAGCCGGTAGTCGCGGCATTGGAGCTGCGGCTGACGAATGAAGACGCCGCTGTCGGCATTCGGCGTGGCGCGGAACTCGAGCTTGAGGACGAAGTCGGTGGGAAACTCCCGCGTCGTCCAGAGCTGCTGGATGCGGCGGCCCTCGGCGGGAGTGGTGACGACGAGGCGGCCATTGATGGCGACGTAGCGCCCGTCGTCGCTGCGGGTTTTGCCGTCAAAGCTCACCGGCTCGGTGATCTCGACCTTGGCGGGGGCGTTGGGGTTCGTCTTGGCCTTGGCTTTCGGATTTTTGGCCTTGCCGGGTGCGGCCGGCATGGGGCGGAATCCCCAGCCGGTCAGGTCGCGGCCGTTGAACAGGCTGACGAAGCCCGGCTCGGGCTGAAAAGTGTCGGCTTCGGTCTCCAGGTAGCCGAGGGTCGCGAACACGGGGCGCAGGGCGGCGGCCCACATCCGGTAGCCGGCGTCGTTCGGGTGCAGCAGGTCGGGAAACTCCGCCGCGCCGGCATCGCCCCCGGCATCGGCAAAGAGCGTCCAGGTATCCAGCACGGTGATCTGCGGATCGCCCTTCACGGCGGCGGCGTAGAGTTCGTTGATCCGCTTGATGGCTTCGGCGGGACGTTTCTTCGAGGCGCTGCTCGGCATCACCTGGCACAGCACGATGGGCATGTCGGTGCGATGCTGCTTCAGGGCCGAGATGATGCGCTTCAGGTTTCCTGCGATGGTCTCGGGCGCGGCGCCTTCCTCCAGGTCGTTCGTCCCCATCAGCAGCACCACGGCGCGCGGCTGTAGGGCCAGCACGTCGGCTTCGAGCCGGATCAGCATGCCGCGGGTGGTGTCGCCGCTGATCCCGCGGTTCGCCGTCTTCAGGCCGGAAAAGGCTCCCTTGAAGTCGTCACCCCAGCCCTGGGTGATGGAATCGCCGAGGAAAACCACCGCGCCCCGGTCGCGTTCCACCTGTCCCGCCCAGGCGGCGCGTTTTGTCTCCCAGAGCTTGGTGAACCAGTCGTAGCGGCGGATCGGCCCCTCGCCCGGCAGCCCTTCGTCGGTGGCGGGGATGGCGTACGGCGAGGCGGGAGCCTGCCCGGCGGCGGGCAGAACCAGACAGGTGAGCAACAGGATCAGCAGGGCTTTTTTCATGAGATTTCGGTTGGAAAATGGAGGCAGTTCAGCGACTGCGGCCGGCCGCCTGAATGGCCTTGAGCCTGGTGGCCATGGCACGGGCGCGGTCGGGCTCGCGGGAGATCAGGTCGGTGGTCTCCCCGGGGTCGGTGGCGAGGTCGTAGAGCGATCCCGCAGGCGCGCCGCCGAGTTCCGTGCCGGTATTGGCATTCTTCTGCGGCCCCTTGGTCGGCTCGATGTATTTCCACGAGCCCTCGCGCAGGGAGAGGCTGCGGGCGTGCTCGACGAGGTGATCGCGACCGGTTTCCGACTCTCCCAGCAGGGCGGGTAGGAGATTGAAGCTGTCCGGCGCGTCTTTTTCGGCCAGATTTTGGCCCGTCAGCGCGGCAAAAGTGGCCGGCAGGTCCACCTGGCACACGAGGGCCTCCGAGACGCGGCCGGCCGGGATGCGCTTGGGCCAGCGGGCGAGGAAGGGCACCCGGGTGCCGCCCTCGAAGTTCGAGTATTTGCCGCCACGCCACGGGCCGGCGGGCCGGTGGTCGCCCAGTTTGGCCACGGCTTCATCGTGATAGCCGTCGTCGATGACCGGGCCGTTGTCGCTGCTGAACAGGACCAGCGTGTCGTCGGCCAGACCGAGCCGGTCCAGCGTGGCGAGCACCTGCTCGACGCACCAGTCCATCTGCACGATCGCATCGCCGCGGGGACCCATCGCCGTCTTGCCGACGAAGCGCGGATGCGGCACGCGGGGCACGTGGATGTCGTGGAAGGAGAAAAACAGGAAGAAGGGCTGATCCCGGGGCGCCTTTTCGATGAAAGCCACCGCCTTTTCCGTGATCCGGTCGGCCATGTCCTCGTCGGTCCACCGGGCCGCCTGTCCTCCGGTCATGTAGCCGATGCGGCTGATCCCATTCACGATGGTCATGTCGTGCCCGTGGCTCGGGTGCATCTTGAGCAGGTTGGGGCGCTCGCGGCCGGTCGGGTCGTCGCCGACTTTCTCGCCAAAACGCACCTGAATGGGGTCGGCAGGGTCCAGGCCGACGACGCGGTGGTTCTCCACATACACGCAGGGCACCCGGTCGCCGGTCGCGGGGATGAGAAAGCTGTAGTCGAAGCCGATCTCCAGCGGTCCGGGCTTGATGTCGCCGTTCCAGTCCGGACCGCCATCGGGGCCGAGACCGAGGTGCCATTTGCCGACCACGCCGGTGCGGTAGCCGGCTTGTTTCAGGATCGAAGGCAGGGTGGTGCGACCCGGCTGGATGATGGCGGCCGCGTCACCCTTCGCGATGCCGGTGCCCTTTTCCCGCCAAGCGTATTCGCCGGTGAGCATGGCGTAGCGCGACGGTGTGCAGGTCGCCGAGGGCGCATGACCGTCGGTAAAGCGGATGCCCTCCTGCGCAAGGCGGTCGAGAGCCGGCGTCCGGACGGCGGTGGCTCCCTGGCAGCCCAGGTCGCCCCAACCGACATCGTCGGCATAGAGCAGCACGATGTTCGGCCGCTCGGCGGCGGACAATAGATTGGCTAGACCGAGGCTGGCGGCCAGCAAGAGGAATCGGGCGTGGTGGGAAATCATGACGATCGCGATGGTAGGAGGAACGCCCGCGGCTGGCAATGCGAATGACCGGAGAGACCGGGTCTGATCTCCGATGAGACAGGGTCAGATCGGAGAGGCAACCCTGTCTGATCGGGAGAGCCGGTCGATGGTGGCGAGGAAAGCGACGGGATCGGTGAAGTCCTCGAACAGGTGGTCGGGATCGTGCTGCGCCAGGTCTGCGGCGGTGTAGGCCCCGGTGGCGACGGCGATGGCCCAGGCGCCGCAGGCGCGGGCGCAGCGGATGTCTTTGGGGGTGTCGCCGATGATGAAGGTGCGCTCCGGCGGAAAGTCGCGTCCGGAATGTTGCCGGGCCCGGCCGATGGCGACGGGGCCGAGTTCGTTGCGATCGTGGTGGTCGTCCCCGAAGGCGCCGAAGGCAAAAATGCCGCCCAAGCCAAAGGTCTCGACCTTGGTCCAGGCGCCCGGGGCGATGTTGCCGGTCAGCAGGCCGAGCAGGTGGCGTCCGGCATCGGCGCGCAGGTGGTCGAGCAGTTCGGTCACGCCGGGCAGCAGACGACCGTCCTGTCGGCCGCGACCACTCAGCTCGATCTCGAGGTGGGTGTGGTAGCGGGCGTAGAACCGGTCCTCCAGCTCGGGATGGTGGCCGATCGCGAAATGATCGCAAAGCGACCGGACGATGCCCGAGTCGGTGCTGCCGGCGAGATTCAGCGGGGGGAAGCTCTCCGCCTGCTCGTGCAGGCGGAATTCCTCAATCCAAGCCGATCGCAGGGCCCGCAGGCCGGCGCCGCCGGTGTCGAGCAGGGTGCCGTCGATGTCGAAGAGCAGCAGATTCATGAGACCGTCGGGGCGGCTCACTCCTCCTCCTCGCCGCGGTGGGCGTGGTCGTCGTCGTCGTGGTGATGATCGTCGGGTACTTCGGCAGCGTGGGCGGCGTCGTCGTCGGCCTCGGCTTTCTCGTGGGCTTCCCAGTCGACTTCCTCGTCCTCCTTGCGGAAGCGGGGCTTCTGCTTCGCCTTGGGTAGCGGGGAGAGCATCATGAGGATGCTGCGATTGTTCAGCTTCGGCTCGAGGTCGATGTGGGCCATGCCGAGCAGGTCGTTGCGGACTTTGCTCATCAGGTCGAAGCCCAGCTCCTTGTAGGCATTTTCGCGGCCGCGGAACTGGAGGATCATGCGGAGCTTGTGCCCGTGGGCGAGGAAATCCTCGGCGCGGGTGAGCTTGATCTGGTAGTCATGGGGATCGATCCGCACGCGGAACTTGATCTCCTTTTCCTTGATCTTGGGCTTCTGATCCTTTTTCTGCTTGGACTGCTCGTAGCGCCATTTGCCGTAGTCAACGATGCGGCAGACGGGCGGACGGGCATTGGGCGCGACTTCGACGAGGTCGAGGCCGAGCTCCTTGGCTTTGGCGAGGGCGCGGACGGTTTTCATCACGGCGTTGGCTTCGCCGTAGATGACGCGCACCTCGGGGACCCGGATGCGTTCGTTTACGCGGATGACTTCCCGTCGGGGACGGGGTTTGAATGGTTTACTGGCGATGGCAGGTAGGGGTTGGAGTTAACGGTCGTTGAGGGCATCGCAGCCGGCGAACCGTCCGGAGGCGATGAGAGACGGGAAAGAAGAGCGCCGGTCCGCCGGGGGCAGGTGAGGACGGGTTTCCGCCGGGGAAACTCGGGTGGGGGGATACGGTGCGGACCTGACGAAAAGCATCAGAGGGAACGGGAGCGGATCTCCGCGACGACCTGATCGCGGAAGGCGAGCACCGGAGACGAGCCAGCGTCGCCGCGATCGCGATGGCGGACGGACACTTCCTGGGACTCTGCTTCTCGGGCTCCGATGACCAACATATAGGGAATCTTGTCGAGCTGGGCAAGGCGGATCTTGGCTCCCACTTTGTCGTCGGAGCGGTCCACCGTGACGCGGACGCCAGCTTCGCGTAATACTGCCTCCACTTCTCCGGCAAAGTCCAGAAATTTTTCCGAGATCGGCAGTACGCGAACCTGCTCCGGGGACAGCCAGGTGGGGAACTTGCCGGCGAAGTGCTCGATCAGCACGCCGACGAAGCGCTCCATGGAGCCGAAGGGGGCGCGGTGGATCATCACGGGCCGGTGGGCCTGGTTGTCGGCGCCGATGTAGGAAAGCTGGAAGCGCTCGGGCAGATTGTAGTCCACCTGCACGGTGCCGAGCTGCCACTCGCGGCCGATGACGTCCTTGACCACGAAGTCGATCTTCGGGCCGTAGAAGGCGGCCTCGCCGGGCTCCTCGGTGAAGGCGGTACCCAGGGTGGCGGCGGCTTCCCGCAGGGCGGCCTCGGCTTTGTCCCACTTGGCGGGATCGCCGACGTATTTGGACGAGTCGGGGTCGCGCAGGCCGACGCGGACGCGGTAGTCCTGCATGCCGAGGGTGCCGAGCACGATTTTCACCAGTTCGAGGCAGCCGCGGATCTCGGCGGCGACCTGATCCTCGGTGCAGAACAGGTGGGCGTCGTCCTGGGTGAAGCAGCGCACCCGGGTCATGCCGCCCAGCTCGCCGCTCTGCTCCCAGCGGTAAACCGTGCCGAACTCGGCCAGCCGCACCGGCAGGTCCCGGTAGCTGTGGTGGTTGCTCTGGAAAATCTTGATGTGGTGCGGGCAGTTCATCGGCTTCAGCAGGAAGCCGTCGATCTCGCCCGACGCGAGGCGGTTGGACAGCTCACCGCAGCCGCAGCCTTCGTCGGCGAGCTTTTTCAGGTGCTCGCGCTCGACGATGGGCGGGTATTGGGAATCGGCATAGTAGGGGAAGTGCCCCGAGGTGCGGTAGAGGTCGAGTTTGCCGATGTGGGGGGTGAATACCTGGCTGTAGCCCTGGCGGCGCAGGTGCTCGCTGATGAAGTCCTGCAACTCCTGGCGGACGAGGGCGCCCTTCGGCTTCCACAGGATGAGGCCCTGGCCGACGGCTTCGTCGATGTGGAACAGGTCCATCTCCCGGCCGACGCGGCGGTGATCGCGTTTCCGGGCTTCCTCAAGCTGCTCGAGGTGGGCGTCGAGGTCGGCGCGATTGGGGAAAGCCGTGCCGTAGACCCGCTGGAGCTGGGGATTGCTGGCGTCGCCCTTGTAGAAGGCGCTGGCGACGCTCATGATCTTGAAAGCCTTGCAGTTTCCCGTGCGGGGTACGTGGGGGCCGGCGCAGAGGTCCCAGAAGTCGCCGTTGCGGAAGATCGAGATCTCCTCGTCCTCGGGGATGTCCTGGAGCAGGTCGATCTTGAATCGGCTGGGCACTTCGCGGTCCCCGAGGGCGGCGAGGCGGCCGCGCTGGGCGAGGTCGAGGGCCTCGCTGCGGGAGATGGTGACGCGCTCGAAGACCTGGTTTTCCTTCACCACGCGCTTCATTTCCTCCTCGATGGCGGGGAAATCGTCGGGGGTGATGCGGTGGCCGAGGTCCACATCGTAGTAGAAGCCGTTCTCGACCGGCGGGCCGGCGGCGAACTGCGCGTCGGGCCAGAGCTTCGCGATGGCCGTGGCCAGCACGTGGGCGGTGGAGTGGCGGAGGCGCTCCAGATCGGACATCTGGGCGCGTTCATCGAGGGTCTTGCGCTGTTTTGCGTCGTCAGCCATGGGGGCGAAAAGAAATGAGAGGGGGCGGGGAAAGGGTAGAGAAAACGGGCAAAAGATACGCGGGAGCGGCGGAAACCCAACCTCTTTCCTGCGGACGGCCCGGGGAACGGGTGTTTTTTGAAGCTTGAAAGCCGCAGTGGTATCGCGCACTCTAGCCACGCTCGGGTGAGCCCCGGGGCGTAGCACAGCTTGGTAGTGCGCCTGGTTTGGGACCAGGAGGTCGCAGGTTCGAATCCTGTCGCCCCGACCACTTTCCTTCCGATCCTTCCGACTCTCCCTGACGATGTCCGCCGCCGGTGTCCATGCGCCCCCAGCCGACCCGATGGCGGGGTGCACGCCGCTGCCCGACGTGATCGGGCCGGTTTTCGCCAAGGAGCTGAGACAGGGGCTGCGGGCGCACCGCTTTGTGCTGCCGTTCGTGGCGGCGCAGTTGTTCGCGCTCATGGCGATCGGGTCGGAGCTGGCGATCTCCTCGGCATTCCACGATGGCTCGGGGCCGGGCTCGTTCGGCGGCTTGGTCGTCACGGTGGTCGTCGTCGCCGTGGGACTGGTGATGCCGATGACCCACATCGGCGCCCTGCGGCCGGAGCTGGGCGACGGGCGGAACATCGAGCTGCTGCTGATGTCGAATCTCGACCGCTGGCAGATCGTCTGGGGCAAGTGGCTGGTCGGCTTTGTCCTCGCCATGCTCATGCTGGTGTCGCTGCTGCCCTACCTGCTGGCCCGCTACTTTGCCGGCGGGGTGGAGCTGATGGATTACCTGCTGACGCTGATCGGCGTGGTGCTCGGCAGTGGCCTCCTCACGGGGATCGCGGTCGGGGCCTCGGGATTTGGCAATTTGCTGGGCCGGTTTTTCCTGATCGGCGTCGGCCTGTTCTCGGCCTGGGGATCGGTCATGGCGGCGGGTTGGCGCTTTTTTGAAAAAACGGCGTCGGCCACCGGGGGCGCCGCTTTCTGGCCGGGGCTGGCGTCGGTCGCCGTCTCCGCCCTGGTGGCCGCCCTCTACGTGGTCTACGGCCTGCAATTGGGCCGCGCCCGGCTGCGGCTGTTCGAGAATCCGATCGATCCGCCCGCCAGCGGCCTCATCATCGCCCTCATCATCTTCACCCCCATCGTGACCGGCATCGCCACCGCCGTCACGGTCGGCTGGGGGGCCTGGGTGGCGGTCGCGGGCCTGCTGGGCCTGGCTTTGAGCATCGACCGCGGGCCGGGACGGAGCGGAGCCCGCGCCGTCTATTTGCAGCCGTGAGCCCGGGCGCTCCCGCAAAACCGGGAAGCGAAATGGTTTGAGCCCGGCGGCGAAGGTTGCTAGCCTTGCCGCCCCTGACCTCCGGGTCTCCCCCTGTTTTCTTCCCTATTTGGTCAAAATCCCGACGACATCACCCATCTCCCCATGAGCGACGACACGCTGCCCACTCACGAAGTCCCCGTCTATCCCCCGTCGGCCGAGTTTTCCGCCCGGTCGCATGTGAAGTCGATGGAGGAATACCAGGCCCTCTACGACCGCTCCATCGCCGATCCCGAGGGCTTCTGGCGCGATCAGAGCGCCCGCATCGACTGGATCGAGCCCTGGTCGACCCTGCGCGAGTGGGACTACACAGCAGCCGACATCAAGTGGTTCCTCGGCGGCAAGCTGAACGCCTGTTACAACTGCATCGACCGCCACGTGGTCAATGGCCACGGCGACGAGACCGCCCTGATCTGGGAGGGCAATGACCCCACCGAGAGCCGCCGCTACACCTACGCCGACCTCCACGCCGAGGTGCAGAAAGCCGGCAATGCCCTCAAAGCCCTCGGCATCGGCAAGGGCGACCGCGTCTGCATCTACATGCAGATGATCCCCGAGCTGGCCATCGCCATGCTCGCCTGCGCCCGCATCGGCGCCGTGCACAGCATCGTCTTTGGCGCCTTCACCGCCGACAGCCTCGTCACCCGCATCAACGACTCCGCCTGCAAGGCCATCATCACCCAGGATACCGGCGTCCGCGGCACCAAACAGGACATCCCGATGAAGGCGAATGCCGACAAGGCCCTCGCCAAGACCCCCAGCATCGAGAAAATCCTCGTCGTTCGCCGCACCGGCACCCCCGTCGACATGCAGGAAGGCCGCGACGTGTGGTGGCACGAGGCCCTCGCCGCCGTCGACCCCGTCTGCCCGCCCGAGCCCATGGATGCCGAGGACCCGCTCTTCATCCTCTACACCTCCGGCTCCACCGGCAAGCCGAAGGGCGTGCTCCACACCACCGGCGGCTACCTCGTCTACGCCTCCACCACCCACCACTACATCTTCGACTACCAGCCCGGCGACATCTACTGGTGCACCGCCGACATCGGCTGGGTCACCGGGCACAGCTACATCGTTTACGGCCCCCTGTCGAACCGCGCCACCACCCTCATGTTCGAGGGCGTGCCGAATTTCCCCGACTTCGGCCGCTTCTGGAGCGTGGTCGAAAAACACCGCGTCAACATTTTTTACACCGCCCCCACCGCCCTGCGCGCCCTGATGAAGGAGGGCAACACCTGGCCCGACGCCCACGACCTCTCCTCCCTGCGCCTGCTCGGCACCGTCGGCGAGCCGATCAAGTCCCCCGAGTGGACCTGGTACTACACCGTGGTCGGGAAATCCCGCTGCCCCATCGTCGACACCTGGTGGCAGACCGAGACCGGCGGCATCATGATCTCGCCCATCCCCGGCGCCATCCCCACCAAGCCCGGCTCCGCCACCCTGCCCTTCTTCGGAGTGAAACCCGCCCTCGTCGATGAAAAAGGCAACATCATCGAAGGCAACGACGTGCGGGGAAATCTCTGCATCCTCGAGCCCTGGCCCGGTCAGATGCGCACCGTCTACGGCGACCACCAGCGCTTCATCGATACCTACTTCAAACAGTTCCCCGGCAAGTACTTCTCCGGCGACGGCTGCCTGCGCGACCACGACGGCTACTACTGGATCACCGGGCGCGTCGACGACATCATCATCGTCTCCGGGCACAATCTCGGCACCGCCGAGATCGAAGGCGCCATCGGCACCCACCCCGCCGTGGCCGAGGCTGCCGTGGTCGGCTACCCCCACGACATCAAAGGCAATGCCATCTACGCCTTCGTCACCCTCAAGACCGGCCAGACCGTCAGCGACGACCTGAAAAAAGAGATCGTCCAGGCCGTGCGCAACGAGATCGGCCCCCACGCCACCCCCGACAAGATCCAGTTCGCCAACGAAGGCCTCCCCAAGACCCGGAGCGGAAAGATCATGCGCCGCATCCTCCGCAAGATCGCCGAGGACGAAGTCGACAAGATCGGCGACGTCTCCACCCTGGCCGATCCCGCCGTGGTAGAGGCACTCATCGCCGGCAAGGTCTGAGCCCGTGAGGGGGAGTGAGGAGTGAAGAGTGAAGAGTGAAAAGTAAAAAGTGAAGAGAAAAAAGTGAAGAGTGAAGAGTGAAGCGTTCCGATTTCAGTCTCCCCTGCCAGCCGTGAGGAACTGTCATGTGCCAAGGGCGTCGCATTCCCAGTGCAGCCTCTGAGAACTGACCACTTATTACTCCTCACTTTTTACTTTTTACTTTCTACTCTTCACTCCTCACTTCCCACTCACCCGCCCGTGCCCACCTTCTCCGCCATCGAAGCCGCGGCGGCCCTGATCTACCGGACCCTCGCGCCCACCCCGCAGATCGCCTGGCCGCTGCTCGCGCAGCGCTGTGGCTGCGACGTGTGGGTGAAACAGGAGAACCACCTGCCCACCGGCGCCTTCAAAGTGCGCGGCGGCCTCGTCTACCTCGACTGGCTGCGCCGCACCCAGCCCGACGTGCCGGGCGTGATCGCCGCCACCCGGGGGAATCACGGGCAGAGCATCGCCTGCGCCGCCCGCGCCCAGGGACTGCCCGCCACCCTCGTCGTCCCCCACGGCAACAGCCCCGAGAAAAACCGCGCCATGCGTGCCTACGGAGCCACCCTGGTCGAGCACGGGCGCGACTTCGCCGAAGCCCTCGCCCACGCCCGCACCCTCGCCGCAGAGCAGGGCCTGCACTTCGTGCCCTCCTTCGATGACCGGCTCGTGCTCGGCGTCGCCACCTATGCCCTGGAGCTGTTCCGCGCCGTGCCCCATCTCGACCGCGTCTATGTCCCCATCGGGCTCGGCTCCGGCATCTGCGGCACCCTCGCCGCCCGCGATGCCCTGGGTCTGGAGACAGAGATCGTCGGCGTCGTCGCCGCCGAGGCGCCCGCCTACGCCCTGTCCCTCGCCGCCGGGCATCCCGTATCCACCGAGGCCATACCCGACACCCTCGCCGACGGCGTCGCCTGTCGCGTGCCCGATCCCGACGCCTTCGCCCGCATCCGGGCCGGCGTCAGCCGCATCGTCCGCGTCACCGAGCCCGAGATCCGCGCCGCCATGCGGCATTACTTCACCGATACTCACCAGGTCGCCGAAGGCGCCGCCGCCCTGCCCCTCGCCGCCGCCCTCCAGGCCGGGGAGCGCGAGCGCCCCTCGTCGTCCGACGCCCCCCGCCGCATCGCCCTCATCCACAGCGGCGGCAATGTCGATGCCGACCGCTTCGCAGCCGTGTTGGGCGGCGAATGAGATGCCGCAGAGACCGGAGGACCGGGGCGCGTCATTCCGATGCGACCGAGCCTGATACGGAGCGCGGGCACTCCTGCCCGCAATCGAACGAATCAGAACCAAACGAGCATGACCGCCCGAGTTCGCGCCCGCCGTCAGATACGGAGCGCGGGCACTCCTGCCCGCTGCCAGGCGCCTTTTCCCCCTCGTTGGGGGCCGTATGCCGAAATCCCGCGCCGGATCACCCGGTGCCAGCGTTCCGCAGCCGGGCCGCCGCTCTGACCGTTGGCACCGGGCCGAGGCCGCAGCGCCGTCGGCCTGAAAACCCTACCGCCGCAGCGCCGCCAGCAGCTCGTCGATCTTGTTGGCGATCGACTGCACCTCGAAAGCCGTGGGCGGGTCATTGACACTCAGGGCCAAGTCCGCCACCGACGACGGGTGCCGCGCCGTCGCGCCGATCTCCGACTGGAGTTGCGCCATCGACACCTCGCCGGGCGTGCCGGGCGTCCCGTCGAGACCATCGGCCCCGTGGGGGATCTGAAAGGAAAAATGGAGCACGCCGGCCGACAGCGAGACCGACACCTGCGCCGGATCGCCCGGCGGCACGGTCTGCACACTGTCCACCACCGCGCTGGTCACCTCGCCCCCGGCGAGGGCGTCGATCAGCGATTTCAGCCCCTGGAGCTGGGTGCGCATTTCCGCCGCGACCAGGGGCGAGCCGTCGGCAGGGAGAGAGGGATCGTAGGCCATATCAGTTCGGATGGGGCTACCCGGAGCGGTTGGCCGGCGGCCCGGAGCAGGAGGAACCGTTCTGCCCGTTGGACCGCCGGCCCCGCTTCCAGGGGGGAAGGCGTTTGGTGGTAAGGATCCCGTCTCAGGGGATGCGTTTCATGGCCGGATCGCTCCACGGCCCATTGCCATTCGGACCGACGGCGCGGACGCGGAAAAAGCAGACCGCCCCGCTGGGCAGGCCGGCAAAGGTGATCTTGCTCTTCGTCGCGATGCCGAGGTGCGACCAGCTCGTCGGCGTGACCGGGTCGGGGCTGCTCTGGACCTCGTAGCTTTTCGCGCCGCGAACGGCGTCCCACGACAGATCGATCTCGCTCGCATCGTCGCCTTCCGTGGCGCCGAGGTTGGTCACCTGACCCATGGTCGTCGGGGCGCCCTCGCTGCGCAGATCAAATCCGCCGCTGAGCAGCTTGGTGGCGTCGCCTCCACTCACCGACTGGGCGTGGTCGGCCAGAGCGTTGAGGGCGGAGTGGTATTCCTCCTCCGCCACGGTAGCCTGTTCCGTGGCCTCCTTGGCGGCTTGCTTGGCGGCCTCCTGGGCCAGGAGTTTGGCTTTCAGAGCCGCCGTCTTGGTCACCAGAATGGCGACCAGCGGGCCGGCATCGGGGAAGGCGGAGTTGCCCGTCATCTTCGGGGCGATGGTTTCCCCCTGTACGACCTTTTCCAGGCGGCTCAGGGATTCGAGACTCAGTTTGATCAGTGCCATAGGTGTCTTTTTCGGTTGTGGGGCGGTGGCCTGTCCATCCCAGGTCTGACCGGAGTCCCACGTCACGCCGCTATCCCAGTTCAGAGGTGGATCGGGAGCGGGCATGGCGGTGGCGGGGCTGAGGCACGGGGCCGGAGAGGGCGGGAGACGTCCCGGTTTGTTTTTTGGTTTCGCTTGCACAGGAATAGCCGCGGGCGGGAAGGCCGCCGGGCTTTCGATTCAGGTAAAACGACGCGGCGACTCACACCTGGCTGTTCTGGCGACCGTTTTATGAAATTAGCCACCGGGCTGGCAATCTTTTTTTTCGCGGACTGGGATTTTTTTTCTTTGTCGGGTGCAGACCCGCTGCCGAACGGGCTGGACGAGTCGCGGCACCCCACAGAGAAGCGTGCCAGCCCTTTCGGGAGGGTGCCCGGCAAGATCCGTCCCGCCGCGAGATGTCGCCCATTTTGTGACTCCGGAAGGCGTTTCCGTGGCTACGGAAGGCGTTTCCGTGGCCCCGGAAAGAGTTTCCGTAGCCCCGGAAGGAGCTTCCGTAGCCCCGGAAAGAGTTTCCGTAGCCCCGGAAAGAGTTTCCGTAGCCCCGGAAAGAGCTTCCGTAGCCCCGGAAGGAGTTTCCGTAGCCCCGGAAAGAGTTTCCGTAGCCCCGGAAGGAGCTTCCGTAGCCCCGGAAATCATTTCCGGAGTCCCTCTTTCAGGCTGGGTTCAGCCTTTAGGGGTTTGATTGTGAGGCATTTATGCCGAAATCGCCCCTGTAGCCAAGTCCCGGAGCCAGTGGAGGCAGGCGGTCCGATGAGACCCGGTTGCCTCTCCGATCCAAGAGGGTCTGATCGGAGAGGAAAGAGGGTCTGAGCGGAATGCCACGGGATTAAGACGGCTCTTCGGTCCAAACGGGTGTTTCGAGCGAAATAGATGCCGCAGGCATCACAGCTATTAGCCGGTGGTTGAGGAGCGTAGCGACGACACCACCGGATCAAATGGAAAGGAAACCGAGCATCCCGGAGGGATGCCAGCGGGCGAGGCGGCAGGCG
>JAEUHH010000016.1 GCA_016795505.1 Verrucomicrobiales bacterium
GAATGCCACGGGATTAGGACGGCTCTTCGGTCCAAATGGGTGTTTCGAGCGAAATAGATGCCGCAGGCATCACAGCTATTAGCCGGTGGTTGAGGAGCGTAGCGACGACACCACCGGATCAAATGGAAAGGAAACCGAGCATCCCGGAGGGATGCCAGCGGGCGAGGCGGCAGGCGAAATGGCAAGCAGCTGGCATCCCTCCGGGATGCTCGAGATGCGGGTGGATGGACCGGTGTTATCGCTGCGCTCAACCACCGGCTAATGGCTGTGATGCCTCCGGCATCCAATCGGCAGGGCAATCGACCCGACGCCCTTAATCCCGTGCCATTCCGATCAGACCCTGTTCGATCGGCGATGTGACCGGGTTTGATCGGCGATGTGACCGGGTCTGATCAGCGAGGCAATTGGGTTGCCAAGCTTCTTGGCTGAGCCGACGCGCCGCCTTCCATCCCATCTGGCATTGGCATTTCGCGATCCGTGAGCTGCCGCCGACATCCGCATCCCGGAGGGATGCTCCCTGAGTAGCCCGGAGTGAAACTCCAGGTTGGCCGCCAGCATAGCCCCCAACCCCGGATGGGGTTGTCCCATGGGGTGAATGCTCCGGCGGCGGGACAACCGCAAAGGACAACCCCATCCGGGGTTGCCGAAGCGCTGGGCGTGTACCAGGGGTCTGCGACCCCTGGCTACTCATGGAGAACCGCTCCGCGGTTCCGATTGGTGCATGGACGGGCCAGGGCCTCGTGGAGCAAAGCCAAGTCACGCGCGAAACCAGTTCATGCGCGAAACCAGTTCACGCACGAAACCAGTTCACGCACGAAGCCAGTTCACGCACGAAGCCAGTTCACGCACGACGCCAGTTCACGCACGACGCCAGTTCACGCACGACGCCAGTTCACGCACGACGCCAGTTCACGCACGACGCCAGTTCACGCACGACGCCAGTTCACGCACGACGCCAGTTCACGCACGAAGCCAGTTCACGCACGAAGCCAGCTCACGCGCGAAGCCAGTTCACGCACGACGCCAGTTCACGCACGAAGCCAGTTCACGCACGAAGCCAGTTCACGCACGAAGCCAGTTCACGCACGAAGCCAAGTCACGCGCGAAACCAGTTCATGCGCGAAACCGGGTCATTCCGAGACCCGTGAGATGCCGCAGGCATCACAGCCATTAGCCGGCGGTTGAGGAGCGCAGCGACGACACCGCCGGATCTCCATACCCACAAAACAGGCATCCCGGAGGGATGCCAGCCCCCCCGTCCGTTGAGCCTGCCCACGTGAAGGCAATCGTCGGCATCCCACAGGCAAAACTCCGTTTTCCACCCCTCGTCGGTTCCGACGAACACCAAAAAAGACTTTTCTACCCCTCGTCGGTTCCGACGAACACCAAAAAACACCCCTCCGCTCCCCCGTCACCGATCATCGGCTTCCCGGAATCTGCGGAAGCCCCCATCCGCCTCCGCGGACGCTCACGCTGCCGCGGCCGGGCTGTCGCCGCCGGTGGCCAGACGCATCACGGCCTCCTCGCTCAGGCGATCACGCGCCAGTTCGCCGGTCAGGCGGCCCTCGTGCATCACCAGGGCGCGGTCCGACATGCCGAGCACTTCCTCCATCTCGCTGGAAACGAACAGGATCGCGACGCCGGCGCGGGCCAGATCCTCCATCAGCGCGTAGATCTCCTGCTTGGCGCCGACATCGATGCCGCGGGTGGGCTCGTCGAGCAGCAGCACGCGGGGCTTCATCGCCAGCCACTTGCCCAGCACGACTTTTTGCTGGTTGCCGCCGGACAGGTAGCGCACCACCTGCCGGTCGTTGGGCGTCTTGATCCGCATTTTGCCGATCATTTCGGCAGAGATCTCGGATTCACGGCGGCGGTTCAGGAAGCCCCCCGGCCGCCGGTCGCGCGACAGGCTGGCGAGGCTCAGATTCTCCCGCACCGCCATTTCCAACACCAATCCCTGCCGTTTGCGGTCCTCGGGCGCCAGCGCCAGACCGGCCCGGATCGCATCGCGGGGCGAGCGGATCGCCACCGACTCGCCGGCGATGCGGATGTCGCCGGCAACCGCTGGCATCGCGCCGAACAGGGTCTCAATCATCTCGGTACGGCCCGCCCCGACCAGGCCAGCCACGCCGACGATCTCGCCCGCCCGCAGGGAAAAACTCAACTCATGCCCCGGATGCACCGGCGTGCGCAGCCCCCGCACTTCCAGCACGACGTCGCCGGGTGTGTGGGGCTGGTGCGGGTAGAACTGCGACAGGTCGCGCCCGACCATGAGGCTCACCATGCGGTCGTGGGAAATCTCGTCGCGGGCCAGATCGCCGGCATTTTCACCATCGCGGAGCACGGTGACGCGGTCGGCCAGGGCCTTCACCTCGCCGAGCCGGTGGGAAATGTAGATGATGCTCACCCCGCGGGAGCGGAGGTCGCGAATCACGGCAAAAAGGCTCTCCGTCTCTTTCTGCGAGAGGCTGGAGGTCGGCTCATCCATGATCAGGATGCGCGCGTCGATGGACAGGGCCTTGGCGATCTCGACCATTTGCTGCCGCCCGATGGTCAGGTTGCCCACCACCTCGCGCGGATCGATCTGGAGCCCCACCAGGTCCAGAAAGCGCCGCGACTCGGCGACGATGGTCTTTTCATCGATGAACCCGTGGCGCCGGGGCTCGCGTCCGAGGAAAATGTTGGCTCCGATGCTGAGATTCGTCGCCAGGTTCAGCTCCTGGTGGATCAGCGCGATGCCGTGGCGCATCGCCGTCGGCACGCTGTCAATCACCACCGCCCTGCCGTCGAGGAGGATCTCCCCCGCATCGGGCGTCTGCACGCCGGCGAGGATCTTCATCAGCGTGCTTTTGCCGGCGCCGTTCTCGCCGAGCAGGGCCAGCACCTCGCCCCGCTGCACCCGCAGCCCCACCCCGCGCAGCGCCTTCACGCCAGGGAATTGCTTCACGATACCGCGCCCCTCGAGGATCGGCGCGGCGGTCTGGCTTTGGCTCTGGCTGTCGGTCGGTAGGTCGGTCACGCCCTGTCTTTTGCCCCAATCCCCCGCCGCCGTCCAGCCCGAAAGCGCGCCGGTCGGGGGCGGTTGACGGATCCACGGCCACGACTTACGATTCGTCCATTGAACCAAAAGACAACAGCGCTGCCCGCTGCGGCACGGACCGGTCAGATGATCGACCCGGCAGTCCTGCGTGCCATCCGCTTGAAGAACTCCGAGCGCGCCAAGAGGCTCACCCGCGAAGAGAAGATGGAGCAGATGTGGGCACATGGCTCCGAGCGGAGGCTGAATCCCTACTTGACTGGGCAACGGAAGCTGGTCGGCTTCTCGGCCCGGACGACAGCGCCCGACTGATCGCAGGGCACGAGCGCATAGGTGGCGCCACGGAACACGATGTCTTTTTGTCCGCAGATGGGCAGCGGGTCATCAAGATCACTATGCCGCCCAACTTTGGCGCGCGCGGCGAAGTGCTCGAGTATGTGCGAAACGCGATCTGGGCAAACGAGATGTTCGGCGACGACATCCGCCTGGAGGGCATCATCGAAACAGAAGCCGGCCCCGCCATCGTGACGAGCCAGCCTTTCATCGAGGGTCGGGAACCCACCGTCGACGAAATTTCGGAATGGTTCGAGTCCCAAGGCTACGTCGCGGACGGCTACAACAAATGGCGGCATCCGGAGACAGGCGCCGTGATCGCCGATGCCCACTCGGGAAATCTGGTGATGACAGACGCGGGTCTCATACCCATAGACCTCCAGATTCTCAACCCGGGCAGGCAGACGGCTCAAACTGCCGGTCGATAGATCGGTACCGTCCGTCCCGAAATACCACGGGCTTCGGATAATGTTTGGGCCATGCCGCACGTAAAAGCGGGCTGAAGGCCCGTCCGCATACCAGCCCAGAGCAACGCTCTGGGTTTCGGCCACAGGAAAACCGAAAAGCCCTGTAGGGGCGCCGCATTCTGCCCCGGATGCGACGCCCCTGCAGGGCGTTCCTCCATGAAAACGCGATTTCCCGGAGCGTTGCTCTGGGCTGGTATGCTGCGCGCCGTTGGCGCTTTGTTTTTTCGCGAGCCAACCCTCTTGCATCGCCGATCACACCCTCTCTGACCGAAACCGCCCCGCTTTCGCCCCGGGAGACGCGCCCACAGGCCGTAATCGATTGAATTTCGCCATTTTTCGGATACCGCTTTCGCTCCCTTTTCCAATCCCGCAAGCCACCCATCCCCGCGCCACCATGTCCGACAAGCCCACGATCATCTACACGCTCACCGACGAAGCGCCCGCCCTGGCGACTCACTCGCTGCTCCCGGTCGTGCAGGCCTTCACCCGGTCGTCGGGCATCGCGGTCGAGACGCGCGACATCTCCCTGGCGGGCCGCATCCTGGCGAATTTCCCCGAGTTCCTAAAGGACGAGCAGCGCATCCCCGACGACCTCACCGAACTGGGCGCCCTCGCCACCCGTCCCGAGGCCAATATCATCAAGTTGCCCAACGTCTCGGCATCCATCCCCCAGCTCAAGGCCGCCATCGCCGAGCTGCAAAGCCAGGGCTACGCCCTGCCGGACTACCCTGACGAGCCGAAGTCCGACGACGACAAGAAGATCAAGAGCCGCTACGACAAGATCAAGGGCAGCGCGGTGAATCCCGTGCTGCGCGAGGGCAACTCCGACCGCCGCGCGCCGAAGGCGGTCAAGGAATACGCCCGCAACAACCCCCACTCCATGGGCGCGTGGTCGCCGGATTCGAAAACCCGCGTCGCCACCATGGGCCGCGACGATTTCCGCTCCAACGAGCAGTCCGTCACCCTGCCGGCCGCGACCACTTTCCGCATCGAGCACGTCGCCGCCGACGGCTCCGTGACGGTGCTGCGCGCCGACGCGCCGCTCCAGGCCGGCGAGATCCTCGATGGCACCGTGATGCGCCGCGCGGCGCTGGTCGACTTCCTCCGCGAGCAAGTGGCCGCCGCGCAGGCCGAGGGCGTGCTGTTCTCGCTGCATCTCAAGGCCACCATGATGAAGGTCAGCGATCCCATCATTTTCGGGCACGCCGTCCGCGTCTTTTTTGCCGACTTGATTGAGAAACACGCCGCGGTGCTCGACCGTCTCGGCGTCGATTTCAACAACGGCTTCGGCGATCTGGTCGCCAAGATCGAGAGCCTGCCGGCCGACGAAAAGGCCGCCATCGAGGCCGATATCCAGTCCGCCTACGCCCAGGGGCCGGCCCTGGCGATGGTGAATTCCGACAAGGGCATCACCAATCTGCATGTGCCGAGCGATGTCATCGTGGACGCCTCCATGCCGGCCATGATCCGCTCCTCCGGCAAGATGTGGGACGCCGCCGGCAAACTGCAGGACACCCTGGCCGTGCTGCCCGACAGCAGCTACGCCGGCATCTACCAGGCGACCATCGATTTCTGCAAGACGCACGGCGCCTTCGATCCCCGCACCATGGGGACCGTGCCGAACGTGGGCCTGATGGCCCAGCAGGCCGAGGAATACGGCTCGCACGACAAGACCTTCGAAATCGCCGCCGCCGGCACCGTGCGCGTCGTCGATGGCTCGGGCGCGGTGTTGTTCCAGCACGCCGTGGCGCCCGGCGACATCTGGCGCGCCTGTCAGGTGAAGGACGCCCCGGTGCGCGACTGGGTGAAACTCGCCGTGAACCGCGCCCGCGCCACCCAGACGCCCGCCGTCTTCTGGCTCGACGAGACCCGCGCCCACGATGCCGAGATCATCAAAAAGGTGCGCCAGTACCTGGGCGACCACGATACCACCGGCTTGGAGATCCACATCCTCGCCCCGGTGGCCGCCACGGAGTTCACCCTCGCCCGCCTCAAGGCCGGGCAGGACACCATTTCCGTCACCGGCAACGTGCTGCGCGACTACCTGACCGACCTCTTCCCCATCCTGGAGCTGGGCACCAGCGCCAAGATGCTGTCCATCGTGCCGCTGATGAATGGCGGCGGCCTGTTCGAGACCGGCGCCGGCGGATCGGCGCCGAAGCACGTGCAGCAGTTCCTCGAGGAGAATTACCTGCGTTGGGATTCCCTCGGTGAGTTCCTCGCCCTCGCCGTTTCGCTGGAACACCTCGCCGACACCTTCGGCAACGCCAAGGCCAAAGTCCTCGCCGACACGCTCGACGCGGCCACGGGCCAGTTCCTCATCCACGACAAATCCCCCGCCCGCGCCGTCGGTGGCATCGACAACCGCGGCAGCCATTTCTACCTCTGCCTCTACTGGGCGCAGGCCCTGGCCGCGCAGGATGTCGACGCCGCGCTCAAGGCCGAGTTCACCCCCATCGCCGAGACGCTCACCGCCCACGAGTCGACCATCTCGCAGGAGCTGATCGCCGTGCAGGGCCGTCCCGTGGACATCGGCGGCTATTACCACCCAGACAAAGCCCTCACCGACACCGCCATGCGCCCCAGCGCCACGTGGAATGCAGTGATCGACGCGATGCTGGCTTGATTGGGCGATCGACTGCGCGGCCCCGAAATACGTTGCCGGCAGGGATGCCGGCGCTCCCAGGGTTGGCTTTCCCAGAGGAGGCTCGGGGCACAAAAAAGCGCCAGCGGACAGGCTGGCGCGGCGGGTGGTGATGATCAGAGAGATGGTGCGCGATGCTGGGTTCGAACCAGCGACCCCCTGCGTGTGAAGCAGGTGCTCTACCACTGAGCTAATCGCGCGCTCGGTCGCGGAAGGAGCGGATATTACGCGCCCCTCCCGCTGAAATCAACCGGAAGCTTGGCGGAAAAATCAGGCCGTTCAGAGCCCGATTCCAGCCGCCGCGGGTCATCCCTTCGACGCGGCGATGCCGCGATCGATGTCGGCGAGGATGTCGTCGATGTGCTCGATGCCGACAGACAGGCGGATCAGCTCGGGAGTAATGCCGCCGGCCCGCTGCTGGGCTTCGTTGAGCTGGGAGTGCGTCGTGGTCGCGGGATGGATGGCCAGCGACTTGGCATCGCCGACATTCGCGAGGTGCGAGAACAGGCTCAGGCCCTCGATGAACTTCTTCCCGGCCGCGGAACCACCCTTGATGCCGAAGACGACCATCGAGCCGCCCTTGCCACGCAGGTATTTCACGTTCTTCGCATACTCCGGGTCATCCTCCAGACCGGGGAAACGCACCCACTCCACATCGGGATGCGCCTTCAGGTAGCGCGCCACCGCGAGGGCGTTCTGGCAGTGCCGCTCCATCCGCAGCGGCAGCGTCTCGATGCCCTGGAGCAGGAACCACGAATTATCCGGCGCGATGCAGGCGCCCAGATTGCGCAACGGCACGGTGCGCATCCTCAGGATGTAAGCCAGCGGGGCCAGCATCTCGGGCAGGTCGTGCCCCCAGCGCAGACCGTGGTAGGACGTGTCGGGCGTGTCGAACAGCGGATGTTTCCCCGCGCCCCACGGGAAGCGGCCGGAGTCCACCACCACCCCGCCGATGCCGGCGCCATGCCCGCCGAACCACTTCGTCAGCGAGTGGACCACGACGTCCGCGCCATGGGCGAGCGGCTGGGTCAGGTATGGCGTGGAAAAAGTGGAATCGACGATGAGCGGGATGCCATGGGCCTTCGCCACGGCCGCTACCGCCTCGAGATCGGTCACTTCGAGCGCAGGATTCGACACGCTCTCGCAGAAAAGGGCCCGCGTCCGGTCGTCGATGGCATCGGCGAACTGCTGCGGGTCCTGGGAATCGACGAACTTCACCGTGATGCCCAGCGTCGGCAGGATGTCGTTGAACTGGGTGTAGGTGCCGCCATAGAGATTGCGGGCCGAGACGATGTTGTCCCCCGCCTGGGCGAGATTGATGATGGAGTAAAACACCGCCGAAGTCCCCGAGGCCAGCGCCAGACCAGCCATCTCATGGGCGCCCTCCAGCAGCGCGACGCGTTTTTCCAGCACGTCGGTGGTGGGGTTCATCAGCCGCGTGTAGATGTTGCCCAGTTCGCGCAGGGCGAACAGGTTCGCGGCGTGCTCGGCGGAGTTGAACACATAGGACGCAGTGCGGTACACCGGCACGGCGCGGGAGTTCGTGGTCGGGTCGGGGCGCTGACCACCGTGGAGGCAGAGGGTCTCGTGTTTCATGGGGATGGGGTTGGGTTTTTGGGTGGGGTGTTTTCTGATGGAGGTCCGGGGCCGGAATGGTGGCACCGAACTGCCATTCCGTGTTCCGGAAACAGCGACGAATTCGCTCTATAAACGATCAACCCAGGAAATTCCAGCCATACGTCAGCCAAACGCAAACCCTATACCCCGTGCAAGAACGCGAAAGGGGCCATGGAGCGCGCTATCTGCTGACATATTTTGCCCGCCCCCGAAATCGGCGGAACATCTCTGCGAATCGTGCGGGACCCGGGAGCGCTTTCCGGGGGGAAAAGCGATCAAACAGCGAATCGTGAATCGGCTATACCAGGATGCCGACACGGGGACTATGAAGAAGATTGGCGCTGCCAATTTTCTCTATTGAGGCCGCGCAGTTGAGGTGAGCCCGATTCCAATGAGACAGGGTCTGATCTCCGATGAAAGAGGGTTGAATCGAAATCTGCCAGCCCTGTCATAGCCACCTCATGCAGAGAAGCCGGGGCCAATAAATCGGAGGCGCCCCCCTCGCCATCGGCCAGAACAATTCTGGTGAGGGAAACGCGCTCACCAGATCGTGTCCAGCCCCTTGGGAATGCACCTTTCTGGTCAAAAACCGCCCTCGCCTTGTCGATCGAATGGTGTGGTTGGGCCTACTGCGGAGGCGCAACCTTCCGTCGCCTTGGCTGCCAACCACGTATCGACACCTGCCCGCCAGACGCTCCGAGACCGCGAAAACCGCAATTTCCAGGCACACGCCCCTACATTCTTTGGACCAAAGCCGCCGACCGGCCCGCTGCGGACGAATCCCCCAATGACTCGAATCCCCACCGCCCGCTTTCGGGCCACCGGATTCTTCCGCCCTTTATCAATCAACGATTTACACAATCAAATCTCGCCCATGCCCGCTGCCAACCACCCCCAACTGGGACCAAACCTCATCGGATCGCTGCTTTCTGTTCAAAATCCCAACACTTCAAAATTCTAAAATTTCTACTTGTCTTGATCCTTAAAAAATTTTAAATTTCTCTCATGAATCGAATCACCCTACCCGTCGCTACCCTTGCTCTCGCGGCCGCCTTCTCGCTGCCGGCGACCGGTGCCGAGCCGGCATCACTTCAGGATCAGGTCACCCGCCTCGAAAACCGGGTCAAAACCCTCGAAGCCGCCCTCCGGGAACTGACGAAGAACTCTGCCGAGCCCTCGCCGACCGTCACGGGCGGGACCATCACTCCGCCCCCGGCACCGCCTGCCATCGACCAGATCTCCGCGAACAAGCCGGCCGCCCCCGAGGCCAAAGTCCACACCATCGCCGCGGGCGAGACGGTCAGCATCATCGCGGCCAAGTACGGCGTGCCCCGTCCGGAACTGCTGGAGGCCAACGATCTCAAGGAAGGTCAGCAGATCTACATCGGTGACCAGCTTGTGATCCCCCAGAACAAGCCGGCCACCCCGAAGGCCCCGCTCACCGGACCGACGCCGGATCGTGTGAACAACCCGACGCAGCCGTCCACCGGCGCCACCACTGCCTACAAGGTCAAGGCCGGTGACACCCTCACCAAGATCGCCCGCAGCCACGGCACCACCATCACCGCCATCAAGGCCGCCAACCGCCTGAGCAGTGATAATCTCTCGGTCGGCCAGACGCTCCAGATCCCGGCCAAGGGCGCCGGCTCCAGCCCGAGCATCGCCACGGACACCCCCACTCCGTCCAAGCCCTCGACCAACACCGGTGGAAAGACCGAGCTGGCCAATCTGCTGCGCCCCGACGAGACCTACGGCTACTACACCATCGAGAAGGGCGATACGCTCTACTCTCTGGCCCGCGACTTTTTCACCACCCCGGCCGAGCTCCAGCGCCTGAACAAGATGGGCACCAGCACCACCCTGCGCCCCGGCCAGGACGTGGTCGTCCCGACTAAAAAATACGAGGCGCATCACAACAAGCTCGCCAACAACGGCTGACCCCCGTTGCGCCGCTGCCAATTTGTCTCGTGCTTCGTCTCCCGAAGTTGTTGAGACATCGTTGAGTGGTCAAAGGAAAGCCCGGTCCGCGAGTGCGGGCCGGGCTTTTCCTTTTCCGGAGAGACATCCTGTGCGACCATCCCGCCACTCCGTTTTTCCCTCCCCTGCCCCTCATGACATCCTGCCGCACGCTTTTCCTCATCACCCTGCCCGTGCTGAGCCTGCTCCTCGGTCCAGCTCTGGCGCCCGCTCAGGAGCTTTCCCCGCCCCTCATCGCCGCCCTCGAAGCCGATGACATAGACAAAGTCATCTCCCTCACCGAGGACGCCGCCAAAAATTCACCTCAGGAGCGCATCCGGGCCTCGGCTTTGCAACGCCGCGGGGCGGCCCATTTTTTTGCGGGCAAGATCACCGAGTCGATTGCCGATTTCGACGACTACCTCGCGATCAACCCCCAGGAGGACCCCTATCATTGGCAACGTGGCATCTCCTATTATTACGCAGGCGCTTTTGAAAAAGGCCGCGCCCAATTCGAGCGGCACCAGACGGTGAATCCCCAGGATGTCGAAAATGCCGTCTTTCACTTCATCTGCGCCGCCCGCGAGCCTGGTGGCTCGGTGGAGAAAGCCCGCGCCGGCTTCATCACCATCGAATCCGACCCCCGCGTGCCCATGAAAGAGATCTGGGCGCTCTACGCCGGCAAAGGCACCGTCGACGACGTGCTCAAAGCCGCCACCGCCGGCACTCCGGGCGAGGAGGAACTCCGCAATCGCCTCTGTTACGCCCATCTTTACATCGCCCTCTATCTCGAGGCCTCCGGCGATGCCGAGGGCAGCGCCCGCCATATCGCCCTCGCCGCTGGAAAATACCGAATGGACCACTACATGGGCAAAGTCGCCCAGGTCCACGCCAAGCTCCGCGGCGTCAAGCCGGAGCCAGCCGAGTGAATCCCCCCAGCCTTTGCCCCGTCCCCCCCGTTCCGCCATGAATCCCCGTTCCCTACCCACCCTGCTGGCTCTCGCCAGCGCCGGTCTCTGCCTCGCCGCCGCCGTGGCTCAGGAGACCAAGCCAGCCGCAGCCGAAGCCGCCCCACGCTACACCACCAAGGAGCCCTCCCGCGACGGCACCGGCAAAGTATACATGGGCCGGGAGACGGCACAGGTCGTCGGTCATGGCGCCGTGCGGTGGCTGGAGCGTCCCGAACGCGAGCGCGAGGAGTTGCCGCTGGAAGTCGTGAAAAACATGGACCTGCGCCCCACCGACGTCGTCGCCGACATCGGAGCCGGCTCCGGCTATTTCACCTTCCGCATCGCCCCCGCGGTTCCGCAGGGAAAAGTCATCGCCGTCGACATTCAGCAGGCCATGCTCGATGTCGTCACCGAGCGCCAGAAGGAAGCCGGGCTCACCAATGTCGAGACCTTGCTCGGCCAGATCGACGATACCAAATTGCCCGCCGGCCAGGTCGATGCCGTCATCATGGTCGACGCCTACCACGAGTTTTCCCACCCCTGGGAGATGATGACCTCCATCGTGCGCGGTCTGAAGCCGGGCGGCCGCGTCATCCTGATCGAATACCGGGGCGAGGACCCCACCGTGGCCATCAAGCCCCTCCACAAAATGACCCAGCGCCAGGCCATCGCGGAAATGCGCGCCGTCGGGCTGGAACACGTCGAGACCCGCGATTTCCTGCCCAGCCAGCACTTCATGATCTTCCGGAAGCCCGCAGCAGCCGCTTCCCAGCCCTGATCGCCACCCGGGCATGACCACCCGGCGCCTGTCGCTCGTCGTCTGGCTCCTCGCCGTCTGCGGCGCGCTGGCTTGGTGGCCACTGAGCCATCACTACTCCGCCGGATTTGTCGCCACCGTGCCCCACGGCAAGGGCGCGGGCGAGGCTGGCTTTGCCGTCGTCAGCGGGATGGGCAAGATCGTATCCTACCTCTCCTGGTCATCCCGTTTCTCCCGACGGTCCGCCTATTTCGAGCCGGTGCTGCCCCATGAGTTTCCCCATCCCTGGTTCGGCTGGCAGGCGGAGGGCGGGCGGCTCTGGGTTTCGCTTCCGGTCCCTTTCATCGCCGCACTCCTCGCCGGTGCCGCGGTCTGGCACATTCGGCGGCGCCGATGAGACAGGGTCTGATCGGCGATCGAACAGGGTCTCATCAGACCCGCGGCTTCGGGCGACGCGGGGGCGGCAGGGTCGAGCCCGGTTGATTATCAGCCAGGCGGGCAGCGGTCGTGGGCGGACCGGGCAATTCCTTCAATTCGGGCACCCATTCGACCTCCCCGGTGGATTCTGACTCGGCGGAGATCGGCTCTTCCGGCTTCACTGGCTGGGCCGGACCGACCGACGACTGCTTCGGCAGCGGCATGGGCCGGTCGATTTTGACCGGTGGCTTCGGCTTGGCGGACTCTTTGGCCGGGGCCGGCGCCTTCGCCTTGGGCGGCTCCATCAGTGCGGCTGGCACCGGCGTATCCGGCACGACTCCGATGAGCCGGGTATTCCCCGCCGCGATCTGCTCGGCGAAGAGATTGAGCTGAAAATCCGCCAGGAAGGCTCGCGCCGCCTTGGCGATGAAATCGACCTCCTCGGCCAGCATGTGCATGACGATGAGGCGGAACTCGCCGTCCTCCACCAGCGTCACGCAGCCGCCGTCATAGCCGAAGCTCATCTGGTCGACGCGCCGCTTCTTCTTTTTAAAGTAAGCCTGAATGTCATCAATGGCCGTGACCATGTCGTTCACCCGCGCCTCGGAGAAGGCGAACAGGTTCACCAGCACTTCGGAGCCGCGGGTCAGGCACACGCCGCAGACGGTGCCGGCATTGCGGAGGGCGGACAGGGGTCCCTGGATGCTTTCCTTGCTCATCGTCGTGCCGGGGCGGCGCTCATTCGTTCATGTAGTGATTCAGGCCGGCGAGCAGTTCCCGCATTGCCATGCGGCGGTTCACCAAGCCGCCGACCAAGTCGGGCTTGCGCGGATCGGAATTCGGATCGTAGCGGAAGGCGATGGTCTCATCACCGTCATAGATGACGCCGAAGGCGATGGCGTTCATCTCCAGCCGCTCACCCACGATCTGGGCGCACTCCTGCAGGGTCATCAGTTCATCGGCAAAGCGCTCCGTGTCGGCCCGCCCGCTGCGTCCTCGCGCCGCACCACCGGAGACGCGGAAATAGCGCGGCCGCTGCTTGTCGAGGGCCTCCGTGAGCACGGGATTCGCCTCCGAGCCGCTGGCAGCGGCCGGCTTTTGGGCGGTTTCCGGGGTCGGAGTGGGTTTTTCCGGGTTGCTCATGGCTTCTTCCCCGTTTCGGGGGGAAATGAAGCGTCATTTTCCCAGAAAAACCGTAAAAGTCGAAGAAAAACGGCTTCCAACCCCCTCTCCCAAGTCCGACTGGCGGGAATCGGACAGCGGCGGGAGGCAATGATCTCAATTTCTGCGTGTTGGAGTAAATTTCCAAATTCGAGAACTCTTTTTTATTATTTTTATTGATTTTTATGGTTTTTATTTCAATTTTAGCCAGTGCTATGAAAAGGGCTCGAGAGTTTTCCTCTGGATTTACCTTCGTGGAGGTGATGGTGACGGTGACGGTGGTCGGCATCGTCGCCACGGTTGCCTATCTGGCTTTGGGCGATCTGAATCAGGGCGCCAAGAACCAGAAACTGCAATCCGACGCGGACAATCTGAATCGCGCGGTGAAAGTCTATCTCGCGAGCGGCGGCTCTCTGGACGGCGCTGACACGGTCGAGGAAGTGCTGTTCCGCCTGAAATCGGCCGCTTCCTCCGATTCTTCTTACCGCCTGCCGGGTCTGAGCGGCAGCCTGATCGATCCGCGCCTGACGGTGCGAAAGGCGAAAAAGTCGAAAGCCACCCAGATCGGCACCGTTGAATCGAGAAATCCGAATCAACTTCAACAGATCCAACAGACCGATCAGGTCGCCGGAGATCCGGTGAAGCAGGAGCCCGGCTCTGTGGCCGCCGGCGCGGAAGAAGCCTCAGACAAATCGGTCACCTGGGACCCGACCACCCTGAGTTTCGTCGTCGGCGACTCCGGCGGCGAGGTGGCGGAATTCTACATTAACGAAGAATCCACCGGAACGGACGAAGAGCCGGCCACCATCGATCGGGAAGGTGCCATGCTTTACGCCAAGGAGTCGGGCTGGATCTGGGACTACTCGGATCGCTCCCCCATCACTCTGCCGCCCGGACCGACGGCGATCGAAGTGACGGCCGGCGCGCCTGACACGACGGCTTCGCCAACCAGCCCACCGGCATCGCCGCCGCCCTCGACGCCGAGCCCCACCGTCTCCGGCCCCCTCGCCCAGCCCTATGTCACCGTGCCTGGCGGCTCCTACTCGATCCGCATCTACGACCTGTATGTCGCGGCCGTGAATCCCAACCCGCCCGGCTCGTCGAAGCTGGTCTATGCGATCGACTACGGTGCCTGGGTGGACTACTCCGCTCCCGTCAATGTGCCGCCCGGCTCTGTGCTTAGCGTCCAGGCGATCGCTCTGACTTCCGACTGGTCCGACAGCCGCAAGATCGACGAAAGCTATCAAGCTGAGCCAGATCTGCTCACACCGCCTGTCATCGGGACATCCCGGAACACCTTCGGTTATCTCTTTGGCCGAACCATCGCCGTCTCTCTGACCAACCCCAATCCCCCGGGGTCGTCGACCCTGCGCTATCGGCTGGGTGACGGTCCCTGGCAGGACTATTCCGGCCCCTTCAACCTGAGTCGTGCAGATTACCCCAGCGGTGTGCGCATCGAGGCCGAGGCGGTGCCCTCCAGCAGCCCCTACTGGCTGGCGAGTACGGTGTCAGACCGGGTGCTGACAGTGGCGCCACTGGATCTGTCGTCCAGCACGAGCGGGGCTTTTTCCACTCCTATCGGATCCGATCAGATCGTCACCAATCTGACCGGCACCGGGGTGGCAGAGTCTTCGCTCTTTCAGTGGGGCGATGTCGCCGTCCGCGAAGGCGAAACCCGTGTGATGACCCAGAGTTCGCTCGATTTCAACGGGTTGGCGATCGGGGCGATTCAGGAAGGCCAGCGCTTCCAGGTCGGGACCCTGAACTACTACAATGGCACATCGTATGCATTCGACGCCGCCACGGGCACTATCAGCCTGGCCGTGACCGGTGTCTCCTTCGGCATGGATGTGAACCTCCGGGCCGATGGCGTGGACCTGAACACGCGGTTCAACTTTGATTTCGAGTTGGTCAACGTGGTCAACATTGAGGACCCCAACGATCCCTGGGCCGATGCCGACTTTGTTCGCGTCAACCGGACTCTCGCCACCGAGCGGCTCCAGATCGATGACCGCTACTATGACTTCACCCTGGAGTTCGGTGAAACGACGGACGCCGGCTTCGCCACTTTCAATGAATTCCACGTGCTCGAGTATGCCGGCGCCGATGTGAAGGTCTACGGGACCTTCAGCGAAGTGCTGTTCCCCTGATCGCGCCGCATCGTATCGGGTTGACCCGGGCCACGGCTTTCCCTTACCCTGCCGGGACAATCGACCGGTCGCGTGCCGGCGGAAAATGCCCGCATGTTCCGGCTTGCCTACCAGCCACCCTTTCCCTTCGTCGCCGCCTGCCTCGCCGGCACGCTCTGGCTTCTTTTTGCGAGTCTGACGAGCGCCAATGAGACAGGTGTGGCGTTTTTCGAAAGCCGCATCCGCCCCGCTCTCATCACCCACTGCTACGAGTGCCACAGCGCGGAAGCGAAGAAGATCAAGGGCGGTCTGCGACTCGACAGCCGGGCTGGCTGGATGACCGGAGGCGACAGCGGCCCGGCCATCCTCCCCGGAAAGCCGGAGGAATCGCCCCTGTTTGCCGCGATCGCCCATCTGGGTGACCAACCGGAAATGCCACCGCGGGAGAAACTGCCGCCGGAGACCATCGCCGATTTCCGTGCCTGGATCGCCTCCGGAGCCGCCGATCCCCGCACCGAAGAGCCGGCCGGAGCCAGCGACGCCGCGCGCGTGGTCATCGATCTCGAAGCCGGTCGCCGCCACTGGGCATTCCTCCCGCCGATTCAGACCGACCCGCCATCCGTCCGCGATGCAGACTGGCCACGCGGCGAAATCGATCGCCATTTGCTCGCCCGCCAGGAAGCTGCCGGGCTCTCGCCGGGACCCGATGCCACGCCGGAGGTGCTGGTCCGTCGGCTGACCTTCGACCTCACCGGTCTGCCTCCCGCGCCGGCCGAAACCATGGCCTTCCTCCTCGACTGGGAACGCGATCCCGATGCCGCCCTTGCTCTGCTGGTCGACCGCCTGCTCGCCTCGCCGGCTTTCGGTGAAAAATGGGCGCGCCACTGGCTGGATCTCGCCCGCTATGCCGACTCCAACGGCGGAGACATCAACCTCACCTACCCAAATGCGTGGCGCTACCGGGACTACGTCGTCGATGCCTACAACCGCGACTTGCCCTACGACCAATTCCTCCGCGAGCAGATCGCCGGGGACCTCATCGCCGCCGCCCCGGAGCATCCCCGACACGTCGAATCGCTCATCGCGACGGGATTTCTCATCGTGGGCCCCAAAATGCTGTCCGAGCGCGACAAGGAAAAGATGCACCTCGATGTCGCCGATGATCAGATCGACACCGTCGGCCGGGCCATCCTCGGGCTCACTCTGGGCTGCGCGCGTTGCCACGACCACAAGTTCGACCCGGTGCCGACGGCCGATTACTACGCTCTCGCCGGGATTTTCCGCAGCACCCGCACCGCCGAGGGCGTGAGGATGAACAACGTGAACGTGTCCGGCTGGATCGAGCGCGACCTTCCCGGCCCGCCGGGGCAGAAAGCCATGGCCGCTCAGGACCGGCCCGCCGCCGAGATCGCTGACCTGGCCATCCGGGTGCGTGGCGAACCCGGATTGACCGGCCCGATCGAGCCACGCGGCTTTCTCCAAGTCGCCAGCCTGCCCGGCACGGCCCGCCCCGACATCGCGCCCGGCGAAAGCGGCCGCCGCGAATTGGCGGAGTGGTTGACCGACCGTCGCCACCCGCTGACGGCCCGGGTCTACGTCAACCGGTTGTGGAGCCAGCTCTTCGGCACCGGCCTGGTCTCGACTCTCGATAATTTTGGCCCTCAGGGAGAGGCGCCCAGTCATCCCGAATTGCTCGACTGGCTCGCCGTCGACTTCATGGAGCACGGCTGGTCGACGAAACACACCCTCCGGCGCATCGCCCTGAGCCGCGCCTACCGTCTCGCCTCACCCACGGCCGACCACCCCCGCCCGGCAAGTGATCCAGACGGTCGGCTCCTCACCCATCAGCATCGCCGCCGCCTGCCGGCGGAGTCGATCCGCGACGCCCTGCTGGTGGCTTCGGAAAACTGGGAATCGGGCTCCGGCGGTTCGCCAGTGTCCCATCTCGGCGAGCAGGCCATCGCCAACAGTTCCAGCCAGGGCGGCAGCGCCCAAACGACCAGTCACCGCCGCCGCAGCCTCTACCTGCCCATGGTCCGGGGCGACATGCCGGATTTCCTCGAAGCCTTCGACATGGCCAATCCCGATGTCGCCACCGGCGAGCGGGCCTTCACGACCGTGCCCGGCCAGTCGCTGCTGATGATGAACGCCCCCTTCGTCCGCGAGATCGCGGCCGCCATCGCCGGGCGCACCCTTGATGCCTCCCCGCCGGGCAATACCACGGCGGCAATCGCCGACATCTACCGCAAATTACTGGGACGCACTCCTACCGACTACGAGTCATCTCACGCGCGGGCCTTTCTCGCCGAACTCGAAGCCGAGGAGTCGCTCGACTCCCACACCGCCCTAGCGATTCTGGCCAAGGTGTTGACCGGCTCCACCGAATTCCGCTTTCTCGAGTGACCGGCCGGCCGCTCAGAGCGTGACCGGGGTCACAGTGAGTTGCTCGATGCCATCTTCGGTAACGAGATAGTTTTCCTCGATCCGAATGCCGGCCTGCAGGCTGTCATAGTAAAGCCCCGGCTCGACCGTGAACACTTCACCCGCCTGGAAGGCCTCGTCCCAGTGCGGATTCAGGTGCGGCGCCTCGTGGGGATACAGCCCGATGCCGTGGCCCAGATGATGCCAGAACGACCCCGTCGGGTCCACGGCGTCGAGGTGGGCCTTGCACCGGTCATAGAGTGCCCGGCAAGAGGCTCCCGGACGCACCATCTCCTTCACGATGTCAAAAACGGCCACGATCGTCTCCCAGGCCCTCATCTGGGCATCGGTAGGCTGCCGGTTCACGGCAAAAGCCCGGCAATTGTCCGCAAAATAGCCCCGGTAGGCCGGTCCGAGATCCAGAATGTAGAGCTCCCCATCCCGCGCCACCACGCCCTCCCGGGCCGGGCCACCGGGCGAGTTGCACTGGTAATCATTGCCCAACTGATGCGAGAGCGACTCCCCCGCCTCGGCCACGGCGGCGGCATGGAGTTCGCTGAAAACTTCCAGTTCCGAGACACCCGGTCGGATGATCTCACGCGCGCGCCGATACATGGCATCACTGCAGGCGATGGCCTTGCGGATCATCGCCACCTCGTCGCTTTCCTTGATCCGGCGCAAATCCCACAGCACCGGGTCGAGATCTATCGATGCCTCGCCGACCGCCCGCGCCACATGGGTTGGAAACGCGGAAAACTCCGCGCCGATCCTCGCTCCGCTGCGTCCCACCACCTGCCCCAGCGCTTCCGCAATCGCCTGCACCGCCTCCATCCGCAGAGTGGCCTGCCACTGCATCGCAAACGTCGCCACCCGGTCGGCGGCATGAAAGGCGGGCTCATGATTCGGCGCGATGAGCGTGCAATCGCCATTAAGATCGAGCACCGCCGCCGCCGACATCAACCAATGCGGGCGGAAGCCGGTCAGCCATTGCACATGCTCGCGCGTCACCACCACGGCGCGCTCAACGCCTGCTTCGGCCATCCGCTCCCGCAGCCGCCGCTGCCGTGCCCGGCACCCTTCCTCAGTCAATTGTGGCTTCTCAATCATAACTTTCCAAGATTCGAAAACGGAAAACGACCTGCCGATCCTCACCACGCCGTCCAGCCGCCATCGACGAGCAGATTCTGCCCCGTCACATAGCTGCTGGCATCGCTGGCGAGGAACACCACCGCGCCTTTCAATTCGTCCGGCCTCCCCATCCGGCCCATCGGTGACTTGGTCTTGAGCCGCTCGACCATTTCCGGATGGGCCTTGGGCCCGGGGAAGGGTCCGGGCGAGAGGCAATTCACCCGCACGCCGTCCCTCGCCCAATAAATGGCGAGATGCCGGGTCAAGTGGACGATCCCGCCCTTCAGCGCATGATAAGCCACCGGACTGGCCGGCACCACGCCGGCATAGGCGTCCGGGTAGGATCCGACCACGCCATACATGGAGCCGATCATCACCACGCTGCCGCTGCCGCCCCTCGCCACGACCTGATCGCGAAAGCGGCGCGCCAGATCAAAATAGGCCGTGGCATTCGACAGCGTGCGGTCGAACTCCTCGCGAGTCACCGAAGTCAGGTCCGAGGCATTGGCTTCATGCCCGTTGTTGATGAGGATGTCGATCGCCCCTGCGCGTTCCACCGCCTCGGCAAAGCCACGCTCGACCGAACCGCCGTCCATCTGATCCATCGCCACGCCGAAATGCGTCGCACCACCCGGATTAGGCAGTCCTGCGGCCGCCGCGGCAGCCTTCTCCGCATCGCGGCTGGTGACGATCACCCGGGCACCGGACTCGGCCAGCGCGCGGGACATGGCGCCACCCAGCCAGCCGCTGGCACCGCTGATCAGGGCGGTCTTTCCGGTCAGGTCAAAGAGGCGGGATACGGTCGGTTCGTCGCTCATGGGATGGTGGATTGCCAGTTCGATTCGGCCACGCTGCGATGCGAGGCAAGATTGACTTTCAGGGTGCGGATGGCGTCCTCCAGCGAACACAACACCTCGCCGCGGCCCTCGATGGCGTCGAGGAAAGCCGCGTTTTGCCGCCGGTAGATCGTGTCACGCTCGGGGACATCGACGGGCACGTGATTCCAGGTGCCGTTGGGCTCGGTCATCCACGACCAGCGGCTGTGGGCATACTCGACCCGCAGGGTGCCCTTCTCACAGACCACCGTCATGACCACTTCATTGGGATGCTGATAGAGATTCAGCGAATAGGTCCCCATCGCACCGCCGGCATGGCGGGCGAGACTGTGCACGGTATCCTCCACCGTCACTCCGTCGAGTGCCTGATGGGCCGCATCGGTGACGATCCGCGCGATCGGCCCCGCGAGCCAGTCGCCGACATTGTACATGTGGGTGATCATGTCATTGATCGCCCCGCCGCCCATCTCGGGACGGGCAAAATAGACCTCACGGTAGGCCGGCCGGAGCTGGGCGAACGACTGGCCGCTGGATATGCTGAGTTCCAGCGGGCTTCCGTACTTCCCGGACGCGATTTCCTCCCGGATCGCGCCCACCGCCGGATGCGCCCGGTGCACGTAGCCAACCGCGACGATGAGATTCTGCTCCGCCACGATCCGCGCATAATCCCCCACCCCGTCGAGCGACAGGCTCAGGGGCTTTTCCATCATCTGATGAATGCCCAACTCCGCCAACCGGATCCCAAACGGGATGTGCGTCGGCGCAGGCGTGGCGACGACAGCAATGTCGTAGCTCCCGCCTGCCAGCGCGGCATCGAGGGAGGAAAAAGCCAGCGCATCGGGAATGCCATAGCGATCTGCGATCGCAGCGCGCTGGTCGTCGCGCGTCTCGCAGAAGGCGATCGATTCACAGCGGCCGAGGTGTTGGAAGCACCGCAAATGCCGCTCGCCGATGGAGCCGGTGCCGATGACGAGGAGTTTCATAGGATGAGAGGTTTCCGATCCAACAGGGTATGATCGGAGGACAGACAGGGTTTCATCGGCGATCCAACCCTGTTTCTCCGGCTTTGGCAACGGAGGAAATGCGCCGCCGCTCAACTGCGTGCCAGAATCTCACGGAGCGCGGCGAGATTGGCCTCTTCGTCAAAAATGGCGCGCACGGGAACCTCAAAGCCGGGAACGATGTCACTGATCACGGTCCCGTCACCCAGCCGCTCCACTGGCGGATACGCATCTCCCAAGAGCCGGTAGGGTTCGACGGTCTCGGCATCGGGATCGATGATCCAATACTCGGCCACGCCATGGAAGGCATAGTCCTGAAATTTGATGCCCCGGTCCCGCTGCTCGGTGGACGGCGACAGCACTTCGACGATGAAGTCCGGGATGGGAAAGCGCAACGTATCGGGCTCGATCATCGCCGACTTGGCCGGGCCGAAGAAGATCACATCCGGCTCATAGTCGTTTCGCGGGAAGGTGGTCATGGCCTTTTCAATTCGAACCTGACCAAGCCGGTGAATGCTGACAAATGTATCCAACAGCTTGAATATCCTTTGACTGGCCATCAGATGCCGGTTCGATGCCGGGGAGTGCATGATGACCTCGCCCCGAATGAACTCCCACTTGTGTTCAGGAGTGATGTCGCGATAGAACTTTTCACGCAGGCGTTGTTCCCGTCCGAGGGCGCGCTGGGCCTCCTGGATCAACTCCGGCAGCATCGGAGAATCCAGCATCGCATCGAGAATCGTCGAGTTCATTCTGCGGACAAGGTGCCAGATCGACCCGCCCTTGTAAAGCCGTCGCCCGTCCCCGTCTGCCCACCACGCTCCGTGATTCCGGAAGGCTCCGGGCTTGCCGGCAGGTCTCCGATCCGCTAAATCGATCTGATTTCCATGACTGCTGCCACGACCGCCTCCCCTGCCCTCGCCGGTGTCCTGCCGGTGTTCCAGACTCCCTATCGAGCGGATGAATCGATCGACTTCGAGGTGCTGGCCCGGGAGATCGACTGGCTTTTCGACAAAGGCTCGGACGGGATCGTGATGGCGATGGTCTCGGAGGTGCTGCGGCTTTCCAGCGACGAGCGGGATCATCTGGCCAAGCAGGCCTGCCACTTGGCGGCCGGCCGCGGAACCTGTGTGATCAGCGTGGGCGCGGAAAGCAGCCATGTGGCCGAGCGGCACGCCCGCCATGCCGAAGCCTGCGGGGCGACGGCCTTGATGGCCATCCCGCCGGTGTCGATCGGGGTGGATGAGACGGAACTCGGGCAATACTATCGCCGGCTGCTGGAGACAGTGTCCATCCCGATCGTGGTCCAGGATGCGAGCGGCTATGTGGGCCGGCCGATGTCGATCGCGTTTCAGGCAAGACTGCTGGATGAGTTCGGGCCGGACCGGGTCCTGTTCAAGCCGGAGGCATCGCCGATCGGACCGCGACTCTCGGCGCTGCGGGATGCGACGGGCGGAAGGGCCCGGATTTTCGAGGGCACGGGCGGGATTGCCTTGATCGATTCGTATCAGCGCGGTGTCGTCGGGACGATGCCGGGCGCAGATCTGATCGCGGCTCTGGTGCCGCTATGGCAGGCGCTGCAAGCCGGCGATCTGGCCCGCGCCGCCCGCATCCACGAGCCGCTCAGCGTGTTGATCTCGATGCAGAACAGCCTCGACGGCTTTCTCGCGGTAGAGAAGCATCTGCTGGTGCGGCAGGGCATCTTCCGCAACGAAATCGTGCGCGGTCCACGTGGCTTCGTGCTGGACGAGGAGACGCGGCGCGAGGTGGACCGGGTCTTTGACCGGCTGATGGATGCCTGCGCTTAGGAAGCATAGGAAGAAAGCCATCCCGGACCCTTCTATGACGCATTTTCCGCCCTTGAGATTGATTTGAGCTTCAACGAAGAGATCCCCCCATGACCATCGATATTCACAGCCACGCCTGGCCGTTTCCGGAGTCATTCAGCGAGGACTTCATCCGTCAGGCTTCCAGCGCGAAGCCAGGCACGACCGTCGACCTGACGGTGCGATACGAGGACTACGCCGCGGCGGTTCCTGAAGGCACGCGCACGGTGGTCTTTGGCGGCAAGGCGAAGCTCTCAGGCGTGTGGGTGGACGATGCCTACATCGCGGACTATGTGGCGCAGCACCCGGAGCGATTGATCGGCTTTCTCTCGGTCGACCCGACTCAACCGGGCTGGCAGGATGAACTGCGCCACGGTCACGAGACATTGGGGCTGCGCGGGGTGAAATTGCTGCCGATGTACGCGGGATTCAAGGCCTGCGATCCATCGCTGGACCCGCTGTGGCGCTACGCGGAAAAGCACGGGCTGCCGGTGCTGATGCACACGGGCACGACTTTCGTAAAACAGGCCCCGCTGGAGTGCACCCTGCCCCACCTCATCGAACCGGTGGCCCTGAAGTATCCCGGGGTGAAATTCATCCTCGCCCACCTGAGCCACCCGTGGGAGGCCGAATGCCTCGTGACCATCCGCAAGCACCCGAATGTCTTCGCCGACATCAGCGCCCTGCATTACCGGCCCTGGCAGCTCTACAACAGCCTGATGCTGGCTCAGGAATACGGCGTCTGGCACAAATTGCTCTTCGGCTCGGACTATCCATTCACCACGGTGAATGCCTCCATCGACGGCCTGAGGAAACTCAACGACATGGTCGCCGGCACCGCCCTGCCGCGGCTGGATGTGGACCAAATCGAGGCGCTGATCCACCGCGACAGCCTGGCGCTGGTCGGGCTGGAGTGACCCAACCCGCCGGAGCCGCCGATGCGGCAATCTGGCGATCTGGGATCAGCAGGACCGTCCACCGTCGGTGGCGGGATCCCCCCTTTTTCCGGTGCGCGGCTTCAGCGGAGGCAACGCGGGTTCCAAGACGCCTTTCGCCCGCGGCCACAGCAGCATGGCTTCGACGATCAGCCAGACTTCGAGGGCGAAAATGAGGCCCGCGACCCCGACGAGCAGGAACTGGCCCTTGCCCCACCATTTTACCACATCGGTAAGCATGGCCCAGCCCGGCAGGAACAACATGAACACCATCGGGATGATGGTGAACACGATGGGAATGCCGCGCCGCCACAGCCAGAAGGAGACCACGAGGAAAGCCAGCCCGCCGAGCAACTGATTGGTCGCGCCGAACAAAGGCCAGAGGATGAGACCGCCGGTGCCGATGGTTTCCCAAGTCCACGGGTCACCGGGCTTGGGGAACAGCGCGAGGCAGAAGGCCGTGGTCACGGCGAACAGAGTAGCTCCATGTTTGTTCGTCAGCCAGGTGAGTGGATTCATCGAAAGGCTCTTCCCGACCTGCCCATGCTCGAACTCCGTGTCGTATCCCTCCGCCGCCATGGCGGTCGGCGACACTTTGGGCGCGAAAGTGGCGGCGAGTTCCTGCACCACGTATCGCTGAAGGCGGGTGGCGGTGTCCAGCGTCGTCCCCGCGAAGGAGGCGACCAGCACACCCATCAGCGCGGTGGCCATGACGTGGTTGATGCCGATGGCCTCGAGGAAATTCGCCGAACCGACCACGAAGGCGCCGATGGCAGTGCCGGTGGCGGTGTTCCAATCCGCATAGAGCTGGCCCCAAATCACGGTGCCCGACGCATCGCCGAACTTTGAAGGCCAGCCGAAGCCGATGCCGGCCGCCACGGCCAGAATCACCAGCGTGGCGAGGAACCCCTCCAGCAACATCGATCCATACCCAACAAATTGGGCATCACTCTCGGACTTGAGCTGTTTGCTGCTGGTGCCGCTGCTCACCAGACAGTGGAAGCCGCTGATGGCCCCGCAGGCGATCGTGACGAAGAGAAAGGGAAAAATGGGCGGGGCGTGGAGCGGGCTGGCATTGAACGCCGGAGCCACCATCTCCAGGGGCATGCGTCCGCCGCCCTCTGCCGGCGAGATCCCGCCGATGAAGGCTGCCGTCCCCAGCCCGACGACGATCAGCGCCAGAGAACTGATCAACTGAAGGCTGTTAATATAGTCGCGGGGTTGAAGCAGGATCCACACGGGCATCACGCTTGCCGCGTAGCAGTAGGCGAGCAGCACGGCGACCCAGACCCAGACCGGCCAGGCGGCGAGCGTCGCATTGAGCTTCTGAATGGCGGCACCGAGCGCGCCGCCGGTCCACTCCATCCCCGGACAAGCCGCTCCGAACCAGACGGTCAGATACATCAGCCCGAGCGCTATGATCGAGGGCACCAGCAGGGCTTTGCCCTTGCGGTGAACGGCCACACCGATCCAGATCGCGATGGGGATCTGGAGAAAGACGGGAAGGATGGACTCGGGAAACTGGGTAAAGACCCGCGCGATGACCCAGCCGAAGATGGCCAGCACCACCCAGAGCGCAAAGAGCAGGATGAAGAGGAAGAGCAGTCGCGCCCGGGGATTGATGACCCGACCGGCGATCTCACCTACCGTCATTCCGCGGTTCCGCAGGCTCACCACCAGGGTGCCAAAGTCATGCACGGCGCCGATGAGGATGGAGCCGAACAACACCCACAAAAGCGCCGGCACCCACCCCCACATGATGGCCAAAGCCGGCCCTACGATTGGTCCGGTACCGGCGATGGAGGTGAAATGGTGGCCGAAAACAATGCTTTTCGACGTCGGTACGTAGTCCTCGTCGTCATTGACTTCGACGCTGGGCGTCACCCGATCCGGGTCGAGCCGAAAGATCTTCCGGGCCAGCCAGCGGCCATAGGTGTGATAGGCGATCAGATAGAGCACGCTGGCTCCCAGAGCGATGGCGAGGGTCTGCATAGGTGAATCGCGACTATGTAGAGCATGGGAAGCCCGCCGTGAAAAGACGAATTTCCCGGGGCCGCCGGTCTACATCCCGCGCGAAAAACCAGGTTCGCGTCAGATTGATGCAGCAAACGCCTCGACCGACTCGCAGAGGATGGCATTTCGCAGCAACTCGCGGAGGCGGGTCTCATCGGTCACCACCAGAATCTTCTCCCGCAGCCCCGCCGGAAGAGTGCCAAACCGGATCGCCAGGGCTTCGATCACATCTTCCTGACGGCCGATGATTCTTCCTTCCCCACGGCCCTGACTCTGGCCTTCCTGCCGACCTTCCTGCCGACCTTCCTGCCGACCTTCCTGCCGACCTTCCTGGCGATATCGTTGTGCGAGAGTCATGGCATCAGTGCGTGCAATGGGGTCACGAATCAAATTTACCTTAGTTTCGAAGGCTTCCTTGTCAATGTCCGCCCCGAGCATGTAGCGCAGCACCGCTTGAAAAACCTCCCGAGGCACGGAAAGAATCAACGACTCGTCCCACAGGGGTTCACCCAGCAGATCACCCAGGCGCTCAGCTTTCATCGCCCTCAGGACCAAGATGCCCGACGGGGTGCCGGGAATGTCCTCGTAGGGCATTCCAGCCAGTTGCACGTGGTGGAAGGCAAAACCGGGAACATGAGCCATCGCCTCGGCTTCGATTCCCCGGGGCAGGTCGATAAGATCTGCGAAATGGGTCGGGACATCCCACCACTCTCCATTCTGCGACAAGACGACGGGCAAGATGAAAGGCAGCCGCTCGCCTCCCCTCAAGCTGCGGGCCGCATCTTCCCAAATCCGGACCAGGTAGCGCAGCAGACGCAGGGCGATGAGCCGATCTGGCGTCGTCTGATGTTCAAACAGCACATAAACCAAGGCCTCTTGCCCGGTAATCGTCACCGAAAACAGCAAATCCGTATGGGAACGCCGATACTGGGAATCGACGAAAGACCCTGGCAACAGTTGCAAAGTTCCCCAATCGACCGCCCCTGAGACCGCTGGCGACAATTTGGCCTTGAGAAATGCGGCGGCATTTGCCGGCACCCCGAATGTGGAGGCAAAAAGCATGTCGTGGGGCTGGTGAATCTCATCCTCGGACACACGCCCATCATCCTCACCGGATTGATTGGGTCAATCTCAAAGTCCCATTCCGCCATGGACAAAGCCACCGGCCCGGTCTACTACCCTGCACCATGACCGCTCCGGAGATTTCCAGCCATTTCACCCTGCTCGACTGGTTCGTCGTCGCCGCCTACATGCTGGTGACCACTTGGATCGGTCACCGGCTCAGCGGCAAGGCGGCCACCGTGAAAGATTTCTTCCTCGGTGGTCGGACCATGCCGTGGTGGGCAGTGAGCGGATCGATGATCGCCACCGAGATCAGTGCGCTCACTTTCATCGGCGTGCCCGGCGGCGTCTATGCGGCCAAGGGTGACTGGACCTACCTCCAGTGGGGACTCGGCTCGATCATCGCCCGCTTTCTGGTCGGCTACTGGCTTGTGCCCTTGTACTATCGCCGGGAAATCTACAGCCCCTACGACTTCATGGGACACCAACTCGGCGAGGGCGTGCGGCGCCTCGTCACGGGCCTGTTTTCCCTCGGCGCCATCCTCGGACAGAGCGTCCGCGTGCTCGTGACCGCCCTGATCCTCCAGACCGTCACCGGCTGGAGCATGACCTGGGCCATCCTGGCCATCGGAGCCTTCGCCCTGCTGTGGACGCTGATGGGTGGCATGCGTACAGTGATCTGGACCGATGTGATCCAGTTTGGCATCTTCATCTTCGGCGGCCTGCTCGCCCTCGGCTGGCTGGTCGGTCATCTGGGCTGGAGCGAGATCGTCGAGGTGAACCGCTCCTTCATCACCGGCGAAGGCGTGGCGGTCGACAAAATGCGTATCTTCGATTTCACCCTGCCCTGGGACGATGCGATGCTGAACTACACCTTCTGGGTCGCCATACTGGCGATGCCTTTCCAGAACCTAGCCGCCTTCGGCACCGACCAGCTCATGGCCCAGCGCATCTTTTGCTGCGGCACGCCTCATGAGGCCCGCAAGGCGATGCTGTGGAGCAGCATCTCCCTGATCGTCACCGTGATCATGCTCGCGGTCGGCTCGGGGCTCTTCGCCTGGTATCAGATCAAAGGCCTGAACCCGGCCGAGGCGGCGCTTTTCGCCAAGGACTCCAACTTCGTCTTCCCGACCTGGATCACCACCGTGGTGCCACCGGGCCTGACCGGACTCATCCTCGCCGGAGCCTTTGCCGCCGCGATCTCCAGCCTCGACTCAGTGCTGGCCGCCCTCTCACAGACCAGCCTATCCGCCATCCTGGGACGCAAGCAGGTGGAAGCCGCGGAACACAGTGGCCGCATGGTGCGCCTCTCCCGCCTCGCCGTGGGTATCTGGGCAGTGCTGCTCTCCGCCTTCGCCATCTGGATGGCTCACGGCCATGAGCAATCAGAGAACAAAAACCTCATCGATCTCGCGTTCGGCATGGTCGCCTACACCTACGGCCCGCTGCTCGGCATCCTGCTGGCCGCCGTGTTGCCCGGGCGGAAATGCCTTGCCGGCATCATCCTCGGCACCGTCCTGTCCATCCTGCTCGTCGCCTGCATGCGACCCGAGCTGCCCCGCCTGTTGGAGGCGCTCGCCATCGACCCGGCCTGGCTCCTCGCCCATCAGCCGAAAATTGCCTTCCCCTGGCTGTTTCCCATCAATGCCGCCATCACCCTGGCCTGCGCCTATCTCCCGATCGGCAAAGCCACCCAGGCCCATCACGAGGACTGATCCGACGGACCTCTCAATCCTCCTGGGGCAGCCGCTTCTCGGCATCGAAGCCCAGACAGAACAGGCCGGAAAGCACAAAGGCCACCGCGCAGAAGATCAGCGCCTCCATCCAGTTGCCGTCCGTATCGAGCCGCTGGTTCAGCAGCGGCAGCACCCAGATGCCGATCGCGGCCCCGAGGTTGCCCCACATGTTGGCCCAGCCAAACAACGGCGGCGTGTGTTTGCCGCACATTTCCTGCAACCCCGCCCACAACGCCGGCAGGCCGAAGTCGGTGGAAAATGCCGCCAGCCCAAAGGCCGCCGTGAGCAGATAGGGATTGTCGAACCACAGGCTCGCCGCAAAGGCCCCCGCCGCCACGAACCGCGATACTGCCAGCGGCAGGATGCGCCCACGCCGCACACCGAGCCGCTTCACGCAGAGATCGGTGACATAGCCGCCAGCGAACAGACCGGCGATGCCGATGCTCAGCGCCACCGTGTTCAGCGTCTCGGCCTCGGTCTTCCCGATGCCCTTGGCCTCGATGAGGAACTTCGACATCGACACCGCCACGAAGGCCCAGCCGAGATTGGTGAAAAACTGCGCCGCCGAATTCATCCACAGACTCCCGTGGGAGAACGCCAGCCGCCAGGGAAACACATACCGGGCGCCCGCTGCCGTCGCCGACTCCGGCGGCCGATCAGCAGCCAGCAGCGCCCGCTCCGCCTCATTGACCCGAGGATGATCCTGCGGCCGCTCGCGAAAGACCGACCAGAAAAACCAGGCAAACAGGATGCCGGCAAAGCCATAGAGCCAGCCCGCCCAACGCCAGTCGCCGAGTGACGCGATCACCGTTACCGTCAGCGCCGGCGCCACCGCGCCGCCCACGCGGCCTCCCAGAGACACGACGCTGCTGGTGAAGCCCCGCTTTTTCCACTCCGACCACCGGGCCAGCAGACCACTGCTGATCGGGTAGGCGCCGGCCTCCGCCAGGCCGCAGCCGATCCGCGCCAGCAACAGGGTCACCGCCCCCACCGCGAAGCCGGTCATCACCGTGAACGCCGACCACAGCAGGATGTAGAGCGACATCAGTCCCCGCGCCCCGAAACGGACCGCCAGATAGCCGGCAGGCAATTGCCCGAGCGCATAAGCCGCGAAGAAGGCCCCCTTGATCCACCCATCCATCGCCGGCGTCAGCGGGATGTCCGCTTTGAACGAGTCCGAATTCATGATCGCCGCCATGCAGATTCGGTCGAGATACATCAAAAAGGCCGCCGCCGTGGTGGCGGTGAGGATCCAGTGGCGGACAGCGGTGGGTTGGGCACTCATGTTGCCGTCGATGGTGGCCTCTCCGGCAAGTGCCTGTCAACAGCGCAAACCCAGACAAATCCCCCTTCCCCCGCGGTCGGGAGATTTCGATCAAACAGGGTCTCATCTCCGATCCAACAGGGTCTCATCGGAAACGGGCCCCAGCCACAGGAGCCAGCCAGTTCAGCCGGTCACCGTGATCTTGCCGAGGTGGCGGCCTGACTCCAGCCAGGCATACGCCTCCTCGATTTCGCCGACGGAAAACGACCGATCCATCACCGGCCGGAGTTGGTGGGCTGCCAGAAAGGCGTTCATCCGGGTGAACATCGCCCGGCTGCCCACGTAGATGCCGTGGAGGTCCACATTGCGCGCCACCAGAGGAAAAAGCGAGGCATCCGGCGCGCCAAAGCCGGACAGCACACCGATCAGCGCGATATGGCCGCCCGCCGCCACCGCCCGCATCGACTGCCCCAACGTGCCCGGGCCGCCGACTTCAATGACGTGGTCCACGCCCCGCTTGCCGGTCAAATCCCACACCCGCGCCGCCCAGTCAGGCCACTCCGCGGTGTCGACCGTCTCCCAGGCGCCCCACGCGCGAGCGCGCTCCAATTTCTCCGCCGACCGCGAAGTCACGATCACGCGGGCTCCGGCTGCGGTCGCAAGTTGCAGCGCCCACATCGAAACGCCGCCAGTGCCCAGAGCCAGCACGCTCTGTCCCGGCTGCAGATCCCCTCTTTCAAAAAGGGCATGCCAGGCCGTCAGCGCCGCACAGGGCAGGCAGGCGGCCTCCTCGTCACTCAGATGGGCCGGTGTCGGCACAAAAGCGCCCACCGGCCCGACCACGCTCCCGGCCAGCATGCCATCGCACGATCCCCCTCTCGCCGCGCTGTGGTAGGCGAGGTCGAACGGACCGTCCTGCCAATCGCGGAAAAAACAGCCGGTCACCCGGTCTCCGACCGCGAATTCCGTGACCCCATCGCCCACCGCGACGACCGTGCCCGCTCCATCGGACAGGGGCACCACTCCGCCCCCGGCGCTGCTGGCCGATTGACCACGCAGCATCAGGAGGTCCCGATAGTTCAGGGAGCGGGCCGACACTCCGACCACGATGTCACCGGGACCCGGAACCGGCTCCGGGCATGGCTCGTACACCAGTTGAAGGGAGCCGGTCGATCCGCCTGGGGCAGGTTGCAGCTTGTATCGCCAGTTCATGGGAGTTGGTCTGTGCCCTCGCGAGCTGGTTGGCCGCGATCATCTGCCGTTGCGCCATTCCATCCCCCACCACCGAGTGATTTCGACTTCGGACCGGTCAGATACCAGCCTGTCTTAAGCGCACAAACAAACGCTCTGCAAAACATTCCGGCCCGGATCCTTACCGGGGCGGATTTCCTTTCAAATCAACTGCGGATCGATCCCGAAATCCCCAAGCATTAGAACGAGGCCCGCGCGCCGATGTGGACGCGGCCATCCTCGCCGTCATCGAAGCCGGACTCGTCGATCTGCCAGCCATAATCGAGGCGGACCGTGAGATTTTCCCCAGCCTGATAGCGAATGCCGAGACCCACGCTGCCCAGTGAGATGTGGCTGGGCTCGTTCGGCAGCAGATCGGCGCTCTTCAGGTAGGCGTAGTCGAGGAAGACCAAGCCAACCATGGAGTCGCGAACATTGTAGAAACCGGCCCACTGCCCGAAGGACACCGGAGGCGTGCGGAGTTCCAAGCTGGCCACCACGCCGTTGTCGCCGCGCATCACGCGCTGCTCGAAGCCGCGCACGGTGTCATAGCCACCGGCCCCGAGAGTCTCGCTGGCGAGGAGGTTCGCATTGGAAAGCTGGCCTTCGACCCGTCCCAGCAGGGTCCAACTGCCCGGCAAATCCAACGTGCGCTCCAGTCGGGACCGGGCATACACGTATTCGGCGCTGGATTCGGCCCGCTGGGTCTCGAAGGTTTCGTCGTCGTTGCCGCTGGTCATGTTGCCCGGCGCCCAGACGATCTCGTTGTCGAGGCGGGTCATCCCGTTGCGGTCGCGCTGGATGACGTTGTAACCGAGGCTGAACTGAATGATCTCGGTGGTCGTGTCGAACACTTCCAAGCGATTGAAGAACAGGTCGCTGTTACTCGATTTCACATCAAAGCCCAGTTCCAGTTCGTGGGTGAACGAGCTGACCGCCGGCAGCGGCACGGCGTAGCGGGCACCGATCTGGCGATTGATGCCGCCGATATCGATTTCCTCACCATCCACGATGACACGGGCGTCCGAACTGACCGTCGCGCCGACCAACGTGATGTAGTGACGCCACGGCAGGTATGATGTCCACACGCCGGTGTGCCCCTGCAACTCGGCATCGGTATCGAAGCCGGTCGAGTACTGGTAGCTCAGGATATCCTCGGGACCGAAGAAGAACGGGCCACCCCAGTTCACCCCGGTGACCAGGCGATCCTGGCCGAGCAGATCGGTGCCAGAGTCCTCATAGCCAATGTAGAGATTCAAAGGATTCACATCCTCGGTGCGAAGGATGATGTCGGTGGTGCCATACTCCTGACCGGGGCTGTAAACGAGGTCCACCCGGCGGAACGGATTACGGTTCAGCCACGTGAGGTCCTCCATCAGCGTGCTCTCGCGAATCACATCGCCCCGTTGCAGGCTGATTTGATCCTGAAGGTAGCTGGTCGAGGTGTAGAGATTGTTTTCGACGATGACATCGCCGAGACGGCCTTCGATCACGACCAGTTGCAGGGTCCCACTGGTGATCTCCTGCTCGGGCACAAGAACGTCCACCACCGGGATGTCGCTCTTGCGATAGGCAACGATCGCGTCGCGCACCATTTGATTCAGAGACGCCAGAGACATCGGCTTGCCGAGGTAGCTCTCGAACACCGTCGCGACACGCGGCGGGAGCATGATGCCATCATTGACGATACCCTGCACACCGCTGGCTCCGGACGGGGAAACATCCTGGGTGCGGGGAATGAGACGAATGCCACCAAGGCTGGACACGAGCGGCTGGGTCTCGTCGACGGAATCGCTGTTGGCGAGGTCTCCCTGAAGGATGCCCTGCGGCTTGGACACCGGCGTCACTTCAAAAGTCGGATCGCTCGCCGCCGTCTCCGGGATGAACGGATTGCGCCATGCCCACGGCGCCTTTTTGTCATCGACCTGGCTGAAGTCGGGATTCACCCCACGTTTGATCCATTTCAGGCCCTCGGACTCCGGCTCCTGCCCTTGGAAGACGATCTGCTGATCTTTCACGAACCGGGCCTTGGAATTGAACGCCTTGAGCGACTTGCCGGTGGGGGTTTCCGGCTGAACGGCCGGGCCGTTGTAGGCGTAGTAGACCGGCTCCTCCATCTGGGGTCGGTTGGCGGCCTCCAACGCCTTCTGGCGAGCCACTTCGGCTCCGAGGCGCTGCTGCTCGGCCCGCTCGGCGATTATCTGCGCTTGGGCTTCTTTGACCTGCTTGATCTTGGCCTGTTTCTCGCGATAGCGCTCCATCCAGGTCTTGTCAGAGTCGGTCCGCAAGTCGGGCATGGAGGGCAACGCAGCGAGGGGCTCCTCCACCACGGGGGCATTCTGGTCCTGCCAGACGCCGGGATTGTCATAAGACTTCAGCCGATATCCGCTCGGCGTCATGAAGTCCGGCTGCGGGGCGTCGGGATCGGCGGGAATCGGTCGCTTCTGCTTTTCCAGATCCGTGAGACGACGAGCCATCGCCTTGTCCTCGTCTTCTGGCTCAGGGCCTTTCTGACGAGGTTGCATCCGCTTCTCGGCCTCTTGCTGCTGGATGGCGGCGCGACGCTGGCGCATCCGCTCTTTGAAGGTCTTCTCCGAATCCTGCCTCAAGTCCGGGGGAGGCGGCAGACTGCCCAGTTCGAGGTCCCGCTTGTTCTGCGCCTCCGAAACCGTGGCTCCGAAGATGGCCATCGAGAGAATCGCGAACGCGCCGGAGACGCGGCGTCCCTTCGCCACGTCAGACCATTTTTTGAAAATCGCCGTTGTATTCATGGGGAATGTCCGGAAACCCAACCGCCTCGTCTCACCGCCGCCCGGATTCCGGGTTTCGCCAAGCTGTCGGAGCGATTCTGCTTCCTGCGAGAATTCTTCCTTCTAAAACGCGCATCTTGAGAGAGTCTGGCAATTTCTTCAAGAAGAATCGGAGGAATTTTTCTGCAAAGAATGCCGCCCCGACCGGGTGCGCCGGGCGGGGCGGTTACTCACGGAACCCAAACGGGTGTCAGAAACTGGATTAGCACGTTGAATATGAGCAAGTTAACCGATCACAGGCCAGGCGTCCCGAACAGATTGTTGCTGCTGTAGTGGCCCGAGCCGCCGAAGGCCTGAAACTGCCAATAAATGCCGTAGAGACGGCCCAATTGGCGGTAGGCAGCGGCATTTTGCTCGCGCAGATCGGCTTCTTCCTCCTCATCGGTTTCATCGACCGGGAATCCAAAGATCTCGGCCAGAGACTCCACCGCCTCGGAGTCGTATTGCGCGCCGACGCCGGGCTCGCCATCGACATCGCCCAAGAGACGCGAGATCAGGCCGATTCCCTCAATGAAGTAGTCGCTACCTCCCAACAGCCACTGATCGTCGCGATCAAAGCTGTCATACTTGTCGGACCAGATGTAAGGCAGGAAGTCAAACGGCAGAGGAACAACTGGCGGCTCGGGGATGACCGGAACGGGAACACCGGTTCCGCCGCCGCCACCGGACGGAGTCGGCGGGAACAGGCCCACGGGCGCGATGGCATCATAATACATCGTGTAGAGGTTGGCGCCCGTGCCGCGGTATTCGGCCGTGCCATCACCCAAATCTCCCGCCGCCAAGGCGACGAGGTTCGGCAAGCCACCCGGAGCGGAAACCGTGGCGACGGAACCGGCAGAGAAATCGGCCGCCGTGCCGACCGAGGTCGTGACCGCCGTGCGATTCCACCACAGATCGGGTTGCAGATAGATTTCGTCAAGATCGCCGGCATCGACGCCGCCATTGCGGGTCGGATCCCAGGTGCGTCCCAGCGTGGCATGGGTGCCGTCGGTGAAATTCGCCCCGGCCGTCCCACCAACACCTCGATAAACCGTCGTGGCGGAGTTAAACCGATTGTTGTCGGCGAGCGTCATCAGGTTGTTGGTGCGCGCCGGCAGGTAGAAGCGGAGTTCTTCCGAACCATTCAGAGCGCTGGTGAAGACCGAGTCCACTGCATCCAGTGTGCCGGTGCCGCCAAAGAACGGAATGTTACGGCTGACCCCGATAGTAGTGGTGCCGGAAATGGCCGTCAGAATCGAGGGCAAGAGGCGCGGGTCGTAGTGCCCAACCAGAGTGCGGTCGAAGAACGCATTCTCACCCACAGCCACCGAGATGTCGCCACTGCGTGAGCCGGTCCCACCGGTCGCGGGCTGGACCACCTGCAACCCGTCGGGAAGCCAGTCGCCATTGCCGATCATCACGTAGTTGTTGAGGTTCGGCGTGCCCAGCACTCCAGGGGCCGGGTCCGGGTCCTTCCAACCACGCGTCGTAGTCAGATCATTGCCAACACGGACATCGATGTCGCCCGCTTTCAGGCCAACCACACCAGGGCCACTATGGCCGATCTGGGTGAAGCCCAAAATTGTGGGACTACGGAGAAGACCGGGAAGAATATTCTGGGGATTGCCTACAATAGCAACATTCTGATCGGCGCTGTTGCCACCCGTCATGTTCAGATCGTTCCCCACCTCAACCAGGATGTTGCCAGACTGGTTGGAAACGACCTGCTGGAAGGTAGCAATATTCTGGTAGGATGTGGACCAGTGTCCAATCTTGGCCAGACCATACAGGGATGCCGCAGGATTACCGACAGAATCGCGAGCAGCACCCTGGGTGCGTTGAGCGGCCGTAATATTCAGATCATTACCGACGGAAACCGTGATATCGCCTTTCATATCGTCCTCAATCTGGTCCCCACCATGCCCGATGACAGCAGCAGCCGCCACCACCTGAACCACATCGACACCACCGGGAGTATCAATCCATGCCTGTGAACCAGCCTCAAGAGTCAGATCATTACCAACAACCACATCAATATTACCCGCAAAGCCAGAGGGCCGATGACGCGAATTGCCCACATCGTCAGTGTATCCGTGACCCACCTGAGCGTAACTACCCAATTCACCACGACCACCACGCACCACCATATCATTACCCACTTCGACGGAAATATCCGAGAGAGCTACCAATCCCTTTCGAACGCTGCCATCGCTCAGCACAACCACGTCGTTGTTATCATACACTCCACCATGTCCGATGCGAACGTAATTGGAACGGACCGGCGCACCAAAACCCGCCAAACTCAAATTCGTGGTATCACTGGGATCAGCAACCGATGCATCCAGAACAATGTCATTTAGGGCGGTTATAGAAATGTTACCGAAAAGCACCCCTGCGCGATCCAAACTGAGGTTCGCCGCATCGAAACTATCGCCTGTACCAAACATGTGACCAATGCTGGTGAACCAATTCAGCCCACTGCCACTGGTCATATTGATGTTGCCGGCGTTCACGGTGATATCACCCATCTTGTCCTTTGAGTTGTACTGGGCGTTGAGCGAGTTGTTTCTCAAAAGCCCTGTTCGCCGGGCACCGTGACCAATGAGAACTTCGACGAAGCGGAGATCATTCAAATTATTCTGGGCAAGATCGAAATTGCGCTTGGCTTGATTTTGATTAATCGCCAATCCTACCGGGGAATGCCTCATAATCAGATCGCCACCGGCCGAGACGGAGATGTTTGCCGTATTTCCGCTGATGTCGTAGGTATTCACCTGACTGCCGACCGTAATTGTTGCGGTGTTACCCACCACCGTGGCGTCAGCGTTGATTGGCGCAAAATCTGCCGAAGTCGGTGTCACAATGAAATGCGGACCAAACAGGAACTGTTCATCCCTAAAAAAGTCACCACCAGATTGGCCGTAACCCTGGGCTGTCTGATGTCCGATCTTGGCGCCACTGTCCCGATAACGACCACCCACCAGCATGACATCCCCATCAAAATCAACCGTGATATCTCCCGTATAATAATTTGTCCGAGCCTCATAACCATGATGCCCGATCTGAGCTTGGGCGCGCTGAACGCGGGCTCCACTGAGATCACCAGTGAAGTCCGGAAGATCAGCATAACCCGGAACATTCTTCGCTGAAGCACCACGCATGACGAGACTTTTCGCCCCAGTCACCGTGATGTCCCCAATGGCCACATTACCGGTTTCCATATCTGTCAACTCGGCTCCTCCATGACCGATTGCTGCGAAGTCGTAAGCGTCGTTCCCGGCGGTAACCTCAACCCCGCCATTGACCGCCTTGACAGAAATATCACCAATCATGTTGGTAAAGGTGGGGCTGCGGTTGATCTCGCTACCACCTTCCGTTCCCGTGAGCAGCAACTTCGTGTCGAGACTGGCGCTGAGTTCATTGTCTCCGTCGTTACCATCGTTGCCATCAGCACTGCCGTTTTGGATGCGGAGCCGCACGCGATCATCGCCATTCTCAGCACCAATGGAGAATCCACGCCCACCATGGCCAATCATGGCGTAGCGGCTGTCTCGCACGAAACGCAGCCCGTCGTAGGCCAGACCATCGACATCGTTGGATGTGTTGTAGGTACCTGTCGTGGTGTCGGGCGTGGAGAAAGCGACAATCTTGATGCCGGTGTTTCCGTAACTCTCAACATTGATATCACCCACCAACGTCTTGTCCACGGCACCTGAGAAGCCGGGGATATGCATGGGGCCGGCCGGGTGGAAGCCGTCGCGTCCAGTCACCGCCACACCGGCCTGATTGCCGGCCGTCACAGAATCCACATCCCAAAAGTCCCCATCCCAACGATCCGCTCGGAAATCGGCGGTGTAGGCCCCTCGGGCATCGTCGACCCCATTCGCGTGGACAAACAATTCGCCCCGACGGAGGTTCGGGTTGTCAAAATCGGTCGCATTGGCAAAGAATCGGATCTGCATGGACCGGTCCGAATGCGGATTCCAGTAAACGTATCCGCCCATCTGGTGACCGATGGCCGCGTAGTTCCGGGTGTGAGCCCCCGCGAGCAACTCGATATCGCCACCGGCCTTCACGTTGATGTCGCCAACCACGTTGCCAAACTGTCCGACGCCCAGGTGGCCAATCTGAACCGGCGACTCGGAGTTATTTCCGGTCTCGGGATTAGCCAAGTTGTTGGTGGAAGCGGTGTTTTGCCATGCCTCCATCCGGATGAGACCAGCCGTGCTGTTGGTGGTACCGGTCAGATTCACTTTCTGGTTGAGGGGATCGTAGTTGACCGTATTTCGATCCACTCCGGTCAAGATGTTGATGTTGCCATAAATTGGTGCCAAGCGGGCGATGGATGTGGAAGTGCGGTCGGCGTTTGCCCCATTGGTCGTAAAGAAGCGAAATGCCTGGGAGTCCAGAATTCCACCGGCCCCAGTATCCCGAAGACTCCGATCAACCCCCCACTGGCTCGAATTTCCGCCATGCCCGATCTGGGCGTAATTTTGATGCCGTCCACCACTCTTCATCAGCAAGCCGCCAGTCAAAGCCACATTGATATCGGCCCGGTTCGTGATGCTCTGCCCGGCTCCATTTTCTGGAAGCCGTCCGCCCAAACCCAGGGGATCGGCACTGGCAGCGTCGATCTGTTGATACCACCAATTGCCGAACACATTGGACGTATACTGGTTGGAGAAGGACATGAAGGTCGGATTTCCACCAGTTGAAGTGTTCGATGCATCCAAAATACCGGAACTGTTGACCGCATAGACCCCGTCCGGAACCGTATCACCGTTCATGTCCCGCATGTATGCCGGCATCGTCGGCAATGGAGTGCCGTTCTGAATGGCCAGCGCCCGCGCTTCCATATAGGCGGTGTATTCGTCGTAATCGAAATAGGCGACTGCGGGATCGTTGTCGGCCATGGCCGTGCGGTCGTTCAAGTCGAATGCCGTGTTCGTGTGCACCCCTGTGAATACATCGGTCGCCGAGCCACCCGCCCGCGACAGAACCGCACCGCTGTCCCGGAAGCCCAAGTGCACAAAATCGGTCTCGCCGGTATCCGCAGCGATCTGGGTCGTGGTCATGATGAGGGTGTTTCCAGCCACATTGGTGTTGCCATAGCGGGATCCCACTTCGAAGTGGCGATTGAGGGCGCCATCGCCAATCAGGATCGACCCGATCCCATTCCCGAACTGGCCATTCTCCACATAATGTTCCCAAACCTGCTCGGGGTTCAAGGCGCCCGCATTGGCGTTGAATTGCCCCGTAAGCGGATTGACATAACCGGGGCTGAACAAACCGCCCGGCAACAAATCAGCCTCCGATCCCGTCCACCCCGCCAGCAGGTTGATTGATCCGCCTCCGGAAGTGCGGATCGTATTCTGAATCACGATGCTGCCGCTGGCGAACACGCCAAAATCGGCATTCGAATTGGTCCATTGGATGAAATCGTGCCGCTCGTTTTCGATGCCCGTGTTGGCGAAAGTGATATTGCCGCTCTCGGTCGCGATGATCACCGAGGTGCCGCTCTGAAGGGTGTCGTTGATGGTCTTGTTGGAGATGATGCCAGGTGCCGCGGGAAGGTTGTTGGCGGATCCCGCAACTCCGTTGGCCTCCGTATTGGCCACCAGCACGTTGCCGGGGTCGAACAACACCATACCGGCCCGACCCCCGACTGAACTGGCCTCCACCGTACCATTGACTGTCAGCGTTTCCTTGCCGGAAACCTCAATCAAACCACCATTCCCCACCGAACCAAGCGCCCTTGCCCGAATATCGCCGTAAAAGGTGGTGTCCTTGTCGGCCCACACGATCGCGGTACCGCCGTGTCCAGCTGTGGCATCCGCGGAAATCGTGGCCCCGTCTTCCACAGTGGTATTCTGCGCATTGGGGATGGAGGCGTCCTTACCTTGAAAGCCACCGCCAACATTCACGGCCCCCCCCCGAGTGCGGCCGTCAGCACCGACATCGGCACCGTCACGAATGATGGTGTTCGGAGCGGTCAGAATGACCCGGCCACCGGCGCCATTGATGCCATCAGAGATCACCGCCCCCTTCACGGACAGTTCCTCGGTGCCTCGGACATTGATCATGCCTCCGTTGTTGAAACCACTGGAATTGATCACGGAAGTCGCCGCCGTGGAGATATCGGCTCCCCGGACGTCGATCCTGCCGCCATCCGCGGCGGCGCTCGTCGCGTCCAGAGTGCCTTCCAGCCCGACCTGCTGACCGGCCACCAAAATCGTGCCCGCCACGCCGCTCGAACCAGCCGCCTGAACCGTCGCGCCCGTAGCCACATTGACCGAAGAACTGGTCGGGGAACCGATCGTGATCGACCCGCCGCGGCTACCGTTGGCGCTGACGAGAGCGCCTTCCGTGACGTTCACGATGTCACCCAGCACGGTGATGGTACCACCGGGACGATTACCCACGCCATCGGCTTTCACCGTGCCACCGATCTCGGCCTCATCAGCGAGTCCGGCATCAATCATGATTGTTCCGCCCGAACCGTCGCGATTGTTGGCCTGAATCGTACCCGTATTGACGATCTTGCCACTGGCCGAGCCATCCGCCCCGGTGGCGCTCAGCACCACGCGGCCATTGACTCGGCTGGCACCGGTAGCCCGGATAGTGCCGCTGTTGTTCACCGCCAGCGCATAAACATTGCCATGGGCCTTCAACTCGACCGCCGCTCCGGTGATGGTTCCGGTATTGTTCACGCCGGTGTTGCCACCGACTCCACCACGAAGAATGGAGATTTTCGCGTCACCGCTGGAGTGAAGCAGAATCTCGCCGCCCGCACCCAAGGCCACCGTGCCATTGACGGCACCGATGGAACCATTGTTCTCAACGAAATTACCCATCAAGATCACATCCCCGCCCGCCGAGGAAATGGTGCCAAAGTTGGTCACACCCGCCGCCGTACTGCCGACGAAGCGCATATCGCCGCCGGCCATGAAGGCATTGGAATCGATGTCGAGCGTCGACAGGACATTCATGCCACCGATGTCCACCATCCCGCCAGGACCGACGAGGATGCCATTCTGGTTTACCAGAATATGTCCGCCATTGGCTTTGAGGGTGCCGTAAATGGCGGAAGGATTGCCCCCGACCACCTTGCTCAGGGCGATGGCACTGGCACTGGGCTGAATAAACTCGGTGATCTCACCTGCCCCGATGGAAAACGACTCCCAATTGATGACGGCCCGGTTGCTTTCCTGAAGCACCTTCAGGTGCGCCAGATTCGTCATGTCGATCTGGGCAGCGCCGTGGGTCACCACACCGCCGGTGGGATTGGCCCAGCCGGTGACCGGAGTCAGCAACAGGCCCGGCGCCAGGATCGAAATCACCCCCGCCTGGAGGGCGGACGCGAGGCGCAGTCGTTTCAGTAGCATTTTCATGGGAGTGGCGAAAAAAGGGAGCTCAGATTCGAGGATCGTTTCAGCTGTAATTTATTGTCGTCAGACGGGGCCGCGTGACCATCAGCGGCGGCGGCTCACGGCCGGAACACCGAAGACCCGATAGGAGGAATACTCGTTGGTGCCGATGTTGTAGGTCCAGAATTGACCATACATGGAGCGGGTGAACTTGAGATAGCGGCCCGATTTGTCCTCCTCTTCCTCTTCCTCGGACTCAGTCTGTGCCGGCCCAAGGCCGAACATGCCGGGGGATTCTTCGAGGATCTCATCGCCCTCGACCCGGATCCCTTCGTCCCCTTCGTAGGCCTCATTCGAGTCAAGACCAAAGATGCTGAAGAGACCGGCCAGCAGATCACCCCCGAGCATCTCCTCATCGCGGTCGAAGGAGTCGTACTTGTCCGTGAAGATGAAGGGGAAGTAGTCAAACGGCGGGATCACGGGCGGCTCGACTGGAGGAACCGTCGGAGGCAGGAATCCACCGCCACCTCCACCGCCCGGACCAGGACCGGGGCCAGGCGGCACAACAGGCTCGGTGGTGCCGTAGTAGATCGTGTAGAGACCGAAACCACTTGGGGAGTAGGCCCCTTCGGGCACGAATTGGCCATCCGGTTCGCCGAAGGCACCTACCGTGAGTTCATGATCCGTGGCTTCCACCTCGTCCGCACGGGTTCCATCCGGAGTCGGGGTGCGGGTGTAGTCCGCATTGTTGAAGAAGGCCCCGTCGCGAATGTCGTTCTGGGCCGGAGTCGGCATGTAGAGACGCAGTTCGCCAAAGAAACCGGCGCCGGCGCTGGTCAGAACCGCATCGGGGTGGATGCTCATCTTCCCGGTTCCCGTGTCATAGGGATCGGTCCGGCTCGCAGCGATGTAGGTGTGGCCCACTGTGGAACGGAAAGCACTGCTCCCGGAGTTGACCGGATCGATATGGCCAATCAAGATCATATCGCGATTGGTTCGGGTGTAAGCTTCATCGACATAGGGTCGGTTGGCCGGATCGGAAAGGGCGACATCGCGACCAACGCTGATGTCGATATCGCCATTGCGGACCGCGGAGCCGCTTCCGCTTCCGCGCTGGCGGTAAAGGTGGTCTCCGTGGCCGATCTTGGTGTAGTTATTGAAGACCTCATTGCCGTCACGGGTTGAGCGGAACACCTGAACCACTTCCGCGCTCGACCGGGCAATGGTCCCTGAGGCTATGTCAGCTGCGATGTCGAGGGGAGCCCCGCCCTGAGCGGTGGAAATCCGGAAGGTGTCCCCCACCACATCCCGCACGAAATATGAAGTGGTCGTCACCAGACCGCCAACATCCTGAGTCACCCGGATCCGGTCACCCGTCACGAACGTATGTCCCGCCGCAGTAATTCTATCGGTCGCGCCACTAGCCGTGATATCGAGCAGCTTTTGCATGGACGCCGCCGTGATAGCGCTCGTAAAGGGGATCGGCGCGCCGCCCGCCGTAGTGGACAACTCAAAGGAGTTGCCACTGACTGATACGACAAAATAAGTCGTGTTTGCCGCCAGCCCCGTTCCGCCAGTCAGTGCCGTGAAGCGAACCTTGTCGCCTACCTGGAAGCCCGTGGGGAAAGCCGCCGTCACCTGAGTGCCGACGGGAATAGCCGGTTGGCCGACCCCGGTCGGAACCGTTGGGAAAATACTGAACGCCGCCGTGTTCTCCAGCGTGTTTGAATAGCGCCACAAGGCGAACGTGGTAGTACCCGCAGTGTGCTGGCGGATGGCCCACAATCCCTGGCCACCCGTCCCCGTGTCGGTGTCAGTGCCACGGTTCATGAACAGATCACGACCGGCCACCACCTCGATATCACCCGAGAAATTACCGCTCTCTGTTGCAGCAGTGCCACCATTGAGTCCGCCATGACCGATCTGGGTGAAACCGTCCCGGCTGCCCGCTGCGCCCATCACGATGACATCACGCCCCGCCGCCACACGAATGTCCCCGCGATGATCACCATCGGTGAAGTTGCCACCGTTACCAATCTGAGCACTGTTCCCACGGTTGACCTGATCGTCATTGGTGGAGAGCGAAGTCGCATCCGCCGTGCCCCCGCCCAGGACCTTTACGTCTCCCGTGATCGAAACAACCTCAATGTCACCAAAGAAGCCGCCGGTTCCGGGCTGCAGATTCAAATTGCCGCCTTGAGGGTCTGAATCCCAACCACCGTGCCCAATCTGGGCGTAATTCGCCACCCCATGGGAGATGTGACTGGCATTCGCCAACTCTGGATTGTCCAATTCGCCCTGACTCGACTCGGAATCACGGATTGGGGATCCGCCTTCGACGATGACATCACCGTGGGCCACCACGGAGACATTGCCATTGTGCTCCGCTCCACGCGTGTTGGCGCCGCCGTTCCCGATCTGGGCGAACGAGAATCGGGCGCTCTTGCCGCCCTTGACCGTCACTCCGCCTTCGTTGGAGACGAGTGTGATGTCACCGCTCTGCGTGCCGCCATTGGCATAGCCACCGTTACCCAGCATCGCGTAGCTGAAGGAAGACCCATCATTGAGGATCACGACCTGATCTCCGTCACCCATGTTGGCAGTGACGGTGCCAGGCTTGCCCGCCACATGATTATTCATGCCTCCGCCGTGAAGCGTCACGTCACCATCGACATTGACATAGAGGGTGCCGGAACTTCCTGTATCATTGAGCCGGAAGTTATCGCTGTTCAAATTGCCGGTCGAGTTGAAGCCATCCGAATCATAGCCACCCATCCCGATTTGGGCAAAGCTCTGGGCGTCCTCACCTGCGAGCAGATTGAGGCCTACTCCTCCGGCGGTCTTGCCACCATTAATGGTGATATTACCCTGATGATCTCCCCGTGAGGTCCACCCACCGTTGCCGATCATGGCGAAGTTGCGGCTGTTGAAGGAAAAGTTGAGCTGGCTTCTGGTGTCGGTCCCACTGAGACCACCAACGGTGCCGAGACGTTCTTCGAAAGGCGTTGCGTTACCCACACGGATCACACGATCGATCGTGCCATCGCGGCCGTCATCGACGTCGATGTTGAGTGCTTGACTCAAACCCACTTCCAAGTCGATGTCAGTGGCGATCACCTCGACCCCGCCGCCGGCAGTAATCGAAATATTGCCACGATGCCCCATGGTGTCCCCCTTGAGGGCCAGACTCGAAGTCACCCCGCCATTGGTGTAATCCGAACTCCGTCCGCCATGACCGATCATGGCGTAGCTGTCCTGTGCCGACATCACCGCAGCCGGCATGTGCCAGCGTTCCCCGCCGACCGGGATTCCATTGACGGTCATATTTCCGCCCAGCAGATTGGTGGTGAAGTTGATTGCCGCACCACCAGCCGTTGTAGACAACTGGAAAGTATTGGCACCCGCGTTGGAATTGATGACGAAGTAATCGGTATTCACCGCCAAACCAGTGCCACCATTCAAGCTGGTGAAGCGAACGACCGACCCGTCGGCCGGCGGAGCCTGAGTAGCACGATCCCAGACATTCGTCCCCTGCCAGATCTGGAAGGTATCCGTAGCCTCACTACCCGAGGTACCGGCGCGATCAATGATGGTGGGAATGCCGCTGAACTGGGAAACGACCGCTGAAAGCGGCACGATGTTACCCAGCACATCGCGGTAAACAACCGGCGTCGTCGAGTTGGCGGCAATCGGATCGCGGGTCACCACATCCCGAACCGTCGGTCCGATGGTGCTCTTCTGCGCTGCTTCTATGCGGACATCGCCACCAACATCAATCGTAATGTCAGACGGCCCGAAGGTTCCCAATCCCTCACCAAGCTTACCCGATGAGTTGGAAGTCTGCCGCTGCAGGTTAGCCGTGAAGTTCAAGGGAGCACCGCCTGCGGTAGTGGAAACCTGGAAACTGTTCGCGGTGGGAGTCGCCACGACAAAATAGAGCGTGTTGTTCGCCATGCCGGTGCCCCCGGCGATATTGTAAAACGCCACCTGCTGTCCCACCGCGAAACCATGAGGATTGACGGTGAAGTAAGTGTCGGTCGCCTGATTTCCCGAGACTTCCAGCAAGGCCCCACCCTGAGTCTGCACCACCGAAGTCGGCCGATGCGCCGTATTGAAGCCGCCGTGACCAATCTGGGCAAAGTTGAAGAAGCCGTTCAACGCGTCGTCTTCATTAACGCCCAAGCGGGGAGTGCCTCGCTGGTCGGCGTTGACACCCAACGGGTTCGCCGGGCCAATGTTGTTGCCTTCGATCGATACGCCATCCCAGCCTCCCCTGGCAGCCGCCTTCAAGTCGCCACCGGCGGTGACGTTGATCTCACCCCAGTGGTCGCCAAATGACTCGTAGCCCCCGTGACCGACCATGGTGAAGCTGGTTTGAATATTCTTCTCGATGCCAAAGGCTTCCTGACCTGGCAGAATCTCACCATCCACCTGCCCTGCGGCAAAATCGATGTCGCCGCCAGCCGTGATGTTGATGTCGCCATTGTGGCCTTGCTGATCTGCCGCTGAAGCGCCGCCGCCCACCACGGTTGGGTCGAGAATGTCGGCTATCTGACGGTATCCGCCGTGACCAATCATGGAGAAAGCCAAGTTGCCGAAACCGAAGCCGCTGCGGAACTTGATGTCACCGCCCGCGTTGACAGTGATATCACCAGTGTGGGTTCCCTGGGCCTGATTGGGGCCCTTCAGGGTGCCTTGGCCACCCACGGTTGATGTACCCGTATCAGCCAGACCGCCGTGACCGATCATGGCAAAGCTCTGGTTCCGGCCGCCGTAGAATTCGACATTGCCGGTCGCGGAGACTGAAATATCCCCGGTCATGCCACCATTCGAAGCATACCCGCCGTGGCCGAGCTGGACAAAGGCGCGATCCCCCACCTGCCGGCGATCAGCACCGCGCTGATCCACCTGCGCGGCGATGCGGTCGAAAATGACACCGCCTGCACGGGCTTCCACATTGATGTCTCCATAATGATCGCCGGAAGTCAAATTGCCACCATGACCCAGCATCGCGTAGCCGTTGTCACCAGACGCCGTGAAAGCGACCTTGCCGGCCCCGATCACATTGATATTGCCATTGTGACCGTATGCGCGCCCCGTGGCGGGATTGATCGCGATTCCATCCCCGGGGTTGCTGGTCGCTGTGGCAGTGGTGGAAGCCACGAAAGTGCCGTCCGGCTGCAGAATCTGGAGTCCCGCCCGCGCAGGCAAGGCCATCAAATGATCCGAGTCGACCCCACCATGCCCGACTTGGACATAGGAGAAACCACGCTCGTTGTCCCATGCGCCATCCGCGAAGTTCGTCTTGCTGCCGGCTCCCACCAAATCAGGAGCAGCCGTGGCTTTCACATCGCCCAAAGTCGTTGTGATATTGATGTCACCACTGTGCTCGCCGCGAATCCGAATGCCGCCATGTCCTATTTGGGCGAACGCTTGGTCATAGAGACCCGCTTCTACCTCAAGAGCGCCGGCGGTAATCGTGATGTTGCCCGACATATCGCCGATGATGTTATTCAAACCCAGCACGGCTCCATCGCCGCGGGTGGCGGGCGTGTTCACGAAATATTGCTGACTCGCACTGGCGTTGGGCGCATCGTCCGCATAACCTCCATGCCCGATCTGGGCAAAAGTCTCCTGCCGCCCTGCTTGGACGATCACCGCACTGCCGCCGTAAACCGTGATGTTGCCACTATTGGCTCCATCACCAGCCAGCACCTGGCCACTATCGCTGCCGAAATCGGTGCCGCCGCGATTGTCCATGTCATCGTCATCTTCCCGCATCCCACCGTGACCAATCATGGTGTAAACCCGGTTCACTGTCTTCACACCGTCGGTCGTATTGCTCTGGGGATCCACATACACCGCCACCACCGTCTTGCCGCTGACATTGATGTCCCCGTCCACGATTTGGGATGCCGCATGGGCGCGAGCTGCAATCACCGCCGGGTCAGCCGCATTGACGACCGTGCCATTGGGAATCGCCAGCGCTCCGAAGAAACTCGTGTCGCGCAGGTCGGTCGTCCGGCGATACCCCACTTGGGAAAACTCACCACCAGAGTCACCACCCTTGATGAGCACAGAATCCGCGAACAGGTTCGTCTGTCCCCGGGCGCTGCCCACTTCCACAGGCTCGAGATTCGCATCGTTGAACATGATCCGGCTGCCCGCCGCACCCCAGTTCCCAAATTGCCCCACGATCGGCGTTCCATCCGGAGCGATGAAGTCAGCAGCGCTCACGTAGCTGCTCAGCGCCTGCGGATTGCCCGGATTCGGCAAACCGGCCGGCAACGTACCGTCCCAACCGGCCACCAATGTGATGTTGCCTGTGCGACCCGCATCAGTCATCCCGTGATTCTTGATGTCGCCATTCACGAAAATATTGTTGTGGGCAAGGAATGTCAGCGAGTTCGGGCTGTCATAAAGGACGTTGGCTCCCGCACCGATCGTGATATCGCCCACGCCGCCGACACCGCCGCCCGTATGGACGATGATGTTGTTCAAAGCCAAAAAGCTGACCAAAACCGCGTCGCTAATGGTGCCTGAACCCGCGCCCACCGTCACATCCACCGGGTCGATCAAAAACACCCCGTTCTGCCCGTTGGCAGCCAGCGTGCTAACCATGCCACCCACTTCGAGATCTTCCTTCCCGGACACTTCCACAAAACCACCGTTGCCCGTCGCGCCGAAGGCCTGGGCGGAGATGTCGCCGCGGTAGAAGGTGCTGCCGTTCGACCACACCACGGCATTGCCGCCGTTGCCGCCTTCCATGGCGTCCACCTTCACGCGGGCACCATCCTGCACCACGGTGCTGGAGGAATTCCGGATCGAGCGGTTACGCCCCTGGTAGCTGCCGCCGATATTCACCTCGCCACCGCCGTTCCGGCCCGAGGCATTGATGTCGGCCGCGCTGCCGATGATGACCTGATCACCCGTCGTCGTGATCCGTCCGCCGAGGCCGTTCAGACCCGTCGCCGACAGATCGCCCGACATCGTGGTGGTTCCGGCCGAATCCAGCAAAATCGTTCCACCGCTCGCCCCGCTGGCGTTGACCCCGGCGTCTTCGCCCACATTCACGCCACCGCCGTTGCCTTGGATGATCACACGCCCGCCGGCACCATTCGCACCGCGCGCATCAATGGCGCCGTCGATGTTTACCCGGTCGGCATTGATCTGGTTCATCCCGCCGACTCCCTGGCTGCTCACATCGATGCCACCCGTGGCGCCGACGCTCACCTCGTTGCCATTGATCAGCACCGAGCCGCCCGTGGCATTGGCACCGGTCGCGCTGACCGCGCCGTTCACATTCACCGCGTTGCCGATGAAATTCACCCGGCCGCCCGCGTTGCCGCCGTTGGCCGACACCGTCGAACCCGCCGCCGTCGTCACCGTGCCGCCCTGCATCAGGACCGTGCCACCCGCCTGGGCGCCGTTCGCGGTCACCTGGCCCTGCACATTCACCACACTGGAGCCATTGCCCATCAGTTGGACCGTGCCGCCGTTGCCGACGCTGCCATTCGCCGAAACCTTTGCGTTCGGGCCGACCGTGATGGCCGTGGTGCTCTCCGGCGAGCCGAGTTGCACAAAGCCGCCGCTGGCCCCGTTGGCGGAAACGGTCCCGCCCATCACATTGACCACATCGCCGAGCACCGTCACCGTCCCGCCATTGCGGTTGCCGCGACCGTCGGCCGCCACGCGGCCATCGACCAGATTCACCGTGCCGCCGACACCGCCGTCGATCAGGATCTCGCCGCCGGAGCCATCGCGGTTGTTCGCCTCGATCGTACCGGTGTTTTCAATCGTTCCGCCGGTCGTGCCATTGCCCGCCGCGCTCAGGATCACCCGGCCATTGCGACGGCTGGCGCCATTCGCCCGCACGAGGCCCGTGTTCTGGATCGCCAGGGCGTAGACGTTACCATGCGCCTTGAATTCCACCGACGCTCCCGTCACCGTGCCCGTGTTCTTGATGCCGGTCTGGCCGCCCGAACCGGGACCGACGACGGAAATCCGTGAGTCACCGATCGTATCGACCACAAATTCGCCGCCCGCGCCAAAGGCCACCGTGCCATCCGGCGCGCCGACTGTGCCCGAGTTGTCGACCATGTTCGCCAGCAGAACCACGTCACCGCCACGCGAGGTGATGGTGCCCAGGTTCGTCACCGCCGCCGTCGAGCTGCCCTTGAAAGTCATTGATCCTCCGTCGAGGAAGTCCCCGTCGGAGATATCCAGCGTCGACAGCACGGCCAGACCGCCGATGTCCACCATCCCGCCGCTGCCGACCAGAATGCCGTTCTGGTTCACCAGGATCACCCCGCCATTGGCCTGCAGGGTGCCCAAAATCGTCGACGGATTCCCACTCACCACCCGGTTCAGCGCCACCGCGTCCTTGCCCGGCTGGATGAACTGCGTCAGTTCGCCCGCCCCGATCGAGAAATCCTGCCAGTTGATGATCGCCTTGTTCGAGCTCTGCTGGATCTTCAGATGCCCCGGCGTCAGGTCGTCGATCACGATGCCGCCATGCACCACCGTCGCCCCCGTGGGATTTGACCGGGCCGCCTGGGGCAGCAGGATGAGTCCGGGCGTCAAGGCCACCAAAATCAGGGCCTGGAGCCGGTGCGCTCGCCGAAGCATCTTCGTCATCGCCTTCATCGTTTCTGTCTTTCTAAGGTAAAAGGAGGGGTCTCAACCAAGTCTCAACTCGACCTGACCGCGGGTAACCCGGTAAAACCGACCACTTTTGGCAAGAAGCGAAACCTTTGTAAACCATAAAATTTCGCCCGGTGAGTTGCTCTTCTGCAATTCTTGTCACCCCGGAGCCCCCCGTGACAGCCCCCGGACACTTTTTTTCGCCCATTTTCCGGCCTCCCAGCCCGCGCCCTTTCCCTTGGGCCTCCGGAAAAGCCCGCTCAGGCCTCCAGCCCTTTCGGGAATAAAAAATCCACCAATTCCCCCTGTCCGTAGCCGACCGCGCCCCAAAAAGCGTCCGGGAGCCGGATTCTTGCGACGGCGCAGGTGGGAAAATCGGTCAAAACCACCGCGTCCGCCGGCTTCAGCAGCAAATAGGCCGCCTCGTGGATGCCCGGATTGTGGCCGAAGAGGACCGCGCTGCCCGCCGTCTCCTCCAGCCCCTGCACCACCCGCAGAATTTCGTCGGGTCGCGCCAGATACAGCCCCGCTTCTCTCCGAATCGCCCCAGCGGGAAACTCCAGGCCATCCGCCACCAGCCGCGCCGTCGTCTCGGCCCGCAGCGCCGTGCTCGTCACCATCAGGTCCGGGCGGAGCCCCCGGGCCGCCAGCGCCGCCGCCATCCGGGGAGCGTCCCGTCGGCCGCGGTCATTCAGCGGGCGGTCGTGATCGTCCAGACCGGCGTCGGCCCAGTCGGATTTCGCATGGCGGATCAGGGTCAATTCTTTCATGGGATCGGGAAAAGGTCGCCCATCCTGCCCCCGATCGCGCCCGCTGGCAATCCCGGTCGCACCGTCAGGTCGTGTATTGACGCCGTCCCGCCATCCGGTAGCCTGTCGTCTATGAAACGCCCCGCCCTCCTCGCCGCCCTCAGCCTGCTCCTGTCTCTGCCCAGCCTCCCCGCCGCCGAGACGCTCGTCTACATCGGTACCTACACCCGCGGCGATGGTGGCAGCGAAGGCATCTACGTCTCCCGCCTCGACCCCGAAACGGGTCGTCTGAGCGCCCCGGAACTGGCCGCCGCCACCACCAATCCCTCTTTCCTCGATATCCACCCCTCCGGCACCCACCTCTACGCCGTCTCGGAAGTGCCCGAGCACGAGGGCCAGCCCGGCGGAGCCGTCACCGCCTTCCGCGTCGATCCCGCCAGCGGCCGGTTGCAGGCCCTCAACGCCCGCTCCAGCCAGGGCGGCGGCCCCTGCCATATTTCGGTCGATCCTTCTGGCCGCTGCGTCGTCGTCGCCAACTACGGCGGCGGCAGCACCACCAGCTTTCCCCTCGCCGCCGACGGCTCCCTGCTGCCCGCCGGCAGTCACATCCAGCACACCGGCTCCAGTGTGAATCCTCGTAGGCAAAAAGAGCCCCACGCACACTCCGCCAACATCAGCGCCGACAGCCGCCACGCGTTTGTCGCCGACCTCGGCATCGATCAGGTCCTCATCTACCGCCTCGATCCCGCCGCCGGCACCCTCGCCCCGCATGGCAGCGCCAAAATCGCCCCCGGTTCCGGGCCGCGGCATTTTGCCCTCCATCCCAGCGGCAAATGGGCCTGGGTCATCAACGAACTCACCCTCACTCTGACCGGCTTCGCCTGGAATAATGAAGCCGGCACCCTGACCGAGATCCAGACCATCGGCACCATCCCGGATGCCGACCGCAACCGCGAGGGCCTCTCCACCGCCGAAGTCCGCGTCCATCCCAGCGGCCAGTTCGTCTACGGATCGAACCGCGGCCATGACACCATTGCCGTTTTCCGGGTCGATCCCGCCACCGGACAACTCAGTCTGGTCGAAATCGAGCCCATTCAGGGGAAAACTCCGCGGAATTTCAATATCGACCCCAGCGGTCGCTGGCTCCTTGCCGCCGGGCAGGGATCCAACAGCGTCTCCGTTTTCCGCATCGATCCCGCGACCGGCGCCCTCGAATTCACCGGCCAAAAGATCGAAGTCGGCACCCCCGTCTGTATCCGGTTCATTGCCCGCCCCTGATCGAACAGGGTATCATCTCCGATCGAACAGGGTCTGATCGGAATCAGCGGCCGTCCACCCTGGGTAAATCACGGCCTTTGCCGCAAAAAGGCGATCAGTTCGGCGATTTGGGCGGGCGTGACCGAATCGGCGAACACGTCCGGCATCAGCGAGGCGTTCCGCTGGGTTGAAATGGTGGCCCGCTTCCGCAGCAGGGTGCGTTCAACACCCCCGGGCAGCCGCAGGGTCACGCTGGTCGGGGAATCGGAAACCGCCACGCCAACGAGCGTCTCGCCCCGTGCCGTTTTGACCACGGTCGTCTCGTAGCCGGGCCGCATCGCCTCGTGGGGAAACAGGATGTCGCGGAGGATCACCTCGGGCGCGCGCTGAAATTCGGCGTCGAGATCGGGCCCGACGCCGGCTCCGATCCCCTGTGCCCGATGGCAGGCGGCACAAAGCCCGGTGAACAGCCCTTTACCCGCCGCGGGATCGGCCGGCTGCTTCAGGGCGGCGAGAAAATCGGGCAGCCGTTTTTCCACCGCCGCCAACCGCGCCGCGTCGGGGACCGCCGGCACGGGCATTTTCAGAGGGTCTGCGACGGGGCGCGATTCCTCCAAGCCGAGTCTCAAGAGGTTGGCGACGTTATCCCCGGCCTGCTTTCCGACCAGACCGGCCAGTGTCCGCTCGATCTCCCCGACATCGCCGCGGCCGGCGATGATTCCGGCGAGATGTGCCATGACCCGTCCGCTGTTGCCGGGATCGGCAGCCAGAGCCAGCAGCAGAGCCGACTCCCGTTGATAAGCCGAACTCGCCACGGCGGCATCCATCCAGTCCAGACTGCCATGACGCCGGGCGAGGGCCTCCAGCACCATCGTCGCCCGCGGATCGCGGCTCTCACCCAGACTGAGGGCAGCCTGCAAGGCCAGCGGGGGCTCCACGGCATCGACGAAGCCGGGCTCCAACAGATCGCTCTCCACCTCAGGGGCCGAAGCGAAGCCGGCTTCGTCGGCCGCTCGCAGCGCCGCAGCTCGAAGGGAGGGATCGGGAGACCGCCAGCCCCGCGTGGCGAATCCCTCCGGCAAGGCGCCGCGTTCCGCGAGTAAGCGGCGCGCGGTCTGGCGTCGCCAGAGGAGTTCGCTGTCCAGCTCACGCGTCAGGGCATCCCCACCCAGGGATGCCAGATCCGGCGCGGATTCGGGGGACGCCCCGGCCGGCTCCAACAGCCAGATCCGGCCGCGGTCCCGGCCGTTGATCACACCATACTGCTGCTGGAGGTGGCGCGGGATTGCCGAATAGTCCTCGATGATCTCGCGGTAGAAGTCGACAATCGCGATGCCTCCCCAGGGCGTGTGGGTGAGGTTCATGGGATGGAACCACGCGTCGCGGGAAGGGAGAAACTCACGCGCTTCCTCCCCTTTCGGCCGTTTCAGGCGGAGCCGGGTGCCCTCGCGAACGATCTCGGCGCGGTGAATCAGGTTCTGTGCCGGCTCGCAGACGAGGTAGTGCCCGTGCAACCCCGGCAGGACCCGGTCGCGGTAGACGAGAGGGCCGCAGGCAGACGTGAAGTAGCCTGATGCGGCGGCATCAGACAGGCTGATCTTCCGGTAAAAGGCGAAATACTCGGCATGCTGCTCCCGCTTGATCCGCCACGGATGGGTCGGGGCGATGGGATGGACGCGGGTGTCGTCTCCCGCGATGCCATCGAGCACCGGAGCCGGTGCATCGGGATTGCGCGCGAGATAACGCCAGGCGATGGGCGTGACGAAAAGACCGGGATGGGTGGTGGTGGTGACGAAGCGGTCGCCGCCCTCGGTGAACGCCATGCCAAAGGTCTTCGTACTGCCGCTGACCGGCTCGATGGCCGACCCATCGGCGCGGATGCGGAAATCGGTGGCGGGCAGGCTGACTGGTGTCTTTAACCGCGGACCGGTGATGGTGCCTCCCTGCCAGCCGCGTCCGAAATATATCCACCCGTCGTCGCCCCAGGTCGGGGCGTTGATCCCCCGCTCCAACGCGCCGGTGCCAAAGCCAGTGAAGAGCGTCTCGCACACATCGGGCCGGTCGTCGCCATCGGTGTCTTTGAGAAACACAATGTCCGGCGCACAGGCCACGATGATGCCCCCATTTCCCGGAGCGATGCCGTAGGCGGGCGGCAGGCCCTCGTCCCAGATGATCGCGTCGTCCATCGTGCCGTCCCCGTCGGTGTCACGCAACAACTTCACCGTGCCATGGGTCTCGGCTTCGGCTTTTCGTTTGGCCTCATCGCTGGCCTGAATGCGCCGGACTTCGAGATCGAGCCGGCCGGTGCGGTTCAACGCTTCGATGTCGTGATGGCCCTCGACATTGTAGCCATGCAGTTCACAGACAAAGAGCCGCCCACGCTCGTCCCAACAGAGGCCCGACGGCTCCCGGATGAGCGGCTCGCTGGCGAGCAGCCTGACCGCCATGCCCTCCGGCACCCGCATGGCCAACGCACTGTCTGTCGGCGACATTGGCTTCGGCGCGTCGTCCGGCTTGGGGATCTCGGCCTGTCCCGTGGCCAGGAGGAGGGCGCCGATCAGGATGATGGAGAGTCTCATAGCAATGACGGAGACACGGCTGAAGCCGCGCGTTCGCTCCCTACCTTGTATCCTGACAGCGCCGCAGCATCACTCCCGCAATTGCGGCTTGGGGCACTTCACTGCCGGATATCTGACGGATTCGTTGCATGACGGTGCCTGCGGAAGGGCGGCGAGTTGTTTAAGAGTCCTTTACCGATCGCCATGGCCAACACGTCTCCCAAGCTCCACCACCGTGCCCAGGATGCCACCTTCCGACGAGTTCACGGGGGCAACCTGGTTTACAACACCTGCTGGGAAGATCCCCGGCTCGACCGCGAAATGCTGCGACTCGACGCGGACAGCCGGGTCGTCATGATCACCAGTGCCGGTTGCAACGCACTCGACTATCTGCTGGACAATCCGGCCGAAATCCGGGCGGTGGACATGAATCCCCGCCAGAACGCGCTGCTCCAGCTCAAAATCGCCCTGATTCGACGCGGACGCCATGCGGATCTTTTTCGATTGTTTGGAAACGGCTCCTTTCCTGGACTCCGGGACCTGGTGGATGAGTTGGCGCCCGATCTGCATCCCTACGCGCGGGATTACTGGCGGGCGAAAGATTACTATTTCAAGAGCACCCGGCTGAATCCCTCCTTCTACTACCGGGGAACGGCCGGCCAGATGGCGTGGCTCGCCCTCAAGACGTTCATCGGTGGCCGGGGAAGGGTCCGGGACTACGCGGCCGCGCTGCTGGAGGCACGGAGTCTGGACGAGCAGCATGCCCTCTATGATGAGATCCGCCCGTTGCTGTGGACCAAACTGGTGACCTGGCTGCTCCGCCAACCGGTCGCCATGGCCATGCTCGGTGTGCCCCGGGCACAGGTCCGCCTGATCGAATCGCGCTTCGACGGCGGCATTCCCGGCTTTCTCCGCGCCAAACTGGAGCAGGTCCTGACCGAGGTGCCCTTTTGGGACAACTATTTTTGGCAGGTCTATCTCCGCGGCCATTACACTCCCGATTGCTGTCCCAACTACCTGCGTCAGGAGCACCAGGCCACTCTCCACGCCCGGGTGGACCGCCTCAGCACCCACAGCACGACGATCGCCAACTTCCTGCGGGAACATCCGGGCGCGTATTCGCACTATGTGCTGCTGGATCATCAGGACTGGATGGCCGCCCACCAGCCGCAGGCGCTGGAGGAGGAGTGGCGGCTGATCCTGGAGAACAGCCGTCCCGGCACCCGCATTCTTATGCGTTCGGCGAGCCCTTCGATCGACTTCCTGCCCGGAATCGCCCGAGAACGACTGGAGCCGGAAACAGAGCTGGCCGACAGGCTTCATCGGCTCGACCGCGTCGGCACCTACGGCTGCACCTACCTGGCACGGATCACGGCATGAGCGACTCCATCGAAGCGGACGCTCCACTGGCGGCTTACTACCGCTGGCACGCCGGAATCTACGACCTGACGCGGTGGGCCTTTCTCTTCGGCCGCCGCGATCTGATCCGGGTGGTCTCTGAACGCCTCCCGGCCCCCCGAAAAGTGCTGGAGATCGGCTGCGGCACGGGCAGCAACCTTGTCTCGCTGGCCAGGGCCTTTCCCCGAGCGGAGATCGTCGGCATCGACCTGTCCCGCGACATGCTCGATCGGGCGCGGGTGAAGACCGCCCCATTCGGGTGCCGCATCAGCCTGAGGCACCAGGCCTACCTGGGGCCAATCCGCGGCGACGACCCGGGCTTCGACCTGATCGTGTGCAGCTACTCGCTGTCGATGATCAATCCCGGTTTCGAGACGGTTCTGGCGGCCTGCCGGGAGGATCTCAGCCGCGACGGTTCCATCGCCGTGGTCGATTTTCATGAATCGCGCTGGCGCTGGTTCCGCCGCTGGATGGGTGTGAATCATGTCCGCATGGACGGGCAAATCCTGCGTGAGCTGCGCTCCCATTTTGAGCCCGTCGTTTGCCGGGTGCACCACGGCTACGGCGACCTGTGGCGCTATCTCGTGTTCGTCGGCCGGTAAAGCCGGCCAGCCGATGGCTCAGGCGAGAATCTCGCGGATCACGTGTCCCTCCACGTTGGTCAGACGGCGTGAAATGCCGTTGTGCTCGTAGGTCAGCCGCTCGTGATCGAGCCCGAGCAGATGGAGAATGGTGGCATTGAAATCGTAAAGCGGATGGATGTCCTTCACGGCCCGCTGGCCCAGCGGATCCGTCTCGCCGTGGCTCACGCCGGCTCTGACACCAGCTCCGGTCATCCAGCAGGTGAAGCCGTCCGGATTGTGGTCGCGGCCTTTCGCTCCCTTCTGGAAAAAGGGCATCCGTCCGAACTCCGTACACCACACCACCAGGGTGTCGTCGAGCAACCCGCGCTGCCGGAGATCCCGGATCAGCGCTGCGGCCGGCTGATCGAGGATGGCGGCATGGACGTCGTATTGCTCTTTCAGCGCGTTATGGCCATCCCAATTCAACTTCCCTCCACTGGCATAAGCACCATTGAAAAGCTGCACAAAGCGCACTCCCCGCTCGATGAGTCGCCGGGCGAGGATGCAATTTTTCGCAAAGGCCGCCTTGTCTGGGTTCTGAGCATCGTCGGCACCATACATCCGGAGGATGTGGGCCGGTTCGGAGGCGAGATCGGCGATACCGGGCACACTGAGCTGCATGCGCGCGGCCAGTTCGTAGCTGGCGATGCGGGCGGCGAGCTTGGTGTCGGCGGGATTCCGCTCCAAGTGACGGGCATTCATCCGCTGGAGGAGCCCACGGGCGGCCGCATCGGAGGCTGGAGCCACACCGGTCGCCGCGAGATGGCGCACCGGATCCTTCGAACTCATCGTGGTGCCCTGAAAAGCGGCGGGCAGGAAGCCGGGCCCCCAGTTGTTCGAGCCATTCTGCGGCACCCCACGCGGATCGGGAATGGCCACGTAGGCGGGCAGGTCGCGGCTTTCGCTGCCCAGCGCATAGGTCACCCACGATCCGAGACTGGGAAAGCCGTCGAGCACGAAGCCGGTGGAGAGAAAATTCTCCGCCGGTCCATGGGTGTTCGACTTGCTGGTCAGGGAATGGACAAACGCGATGTCATCGGTCAGGCCGGCGAGGTGGGGAATGAGATCGCTGACCCATTTTCCCGTCTGCCCGCGCTGCTGAAAGGCATACTGCGGCCGGGCCAGATTTCCTGCCGGTCCCTGGAAAGTCACCGCCGGCCCGCCGGGAAGCGGCTTGTCGTCCCACTGGATCAACTCCGGCTTGTAGTCCCAGGTCTCCAATTGGCTCACCGCGCCGGCGCAGAAGATCACCACCACATTCTTCGCCCGCGGTGGCAGATGCGGCCGCCGCGGCGCGTAGGGACGGGCCGGATCGATCATCGGGCGCTCCGCCGAGGCGAGCATCCCCTCCTGTCCCAGCAGGCTGGTCAATGCGACCGAGCTGAGCGCGGTGGAACTGCGGCTGAGAAACACCCGACGATCGAGCAGAGCCCGGCCTGAGTGGCTGATGTGTTCGGATTCGTTCATGCGAAGGGCCTTTCCTCCTATCTCCCGTTTGATCCGGGATTTTACGCAAAAACGCCCCAACCAACCACGCCGCGATCAGGCAAAGTCCGTCTGCGGTCGTTTGCAATCGCCTCCGGCCCGCCTAGAATCGGGACCATGCCCCCCGCGAGCGACCCATCTGATCCCTTCCGCGAGGCACGCCGCGATGCCGGCGTGCTTCAGTGCCCCTTCCATGGCGAGACCATCACCATGCTGCTGCGCCATGAGGACGTGCGTTCCGCGGCCAAGGACTGGCAGACCTACAGCTCAGACGCCCCGTTCCGCGTGCCGATTCCCTCGGAGGAAGACGTGCGCTCGATGCGACAACTGCCCATCGAGACTGATCCACCCGAGCACACCGACTACCGCGCCATCGTCGAGCCCATTTTCCAACGGGCCAAGGATCCCGACATGATCGCCCGGGTCGAGACCCTGCTCGGCGGCCTGCTCGACGCGTCGCTGGCCCGGGAATCGGTGGAACTGGTCAATGACTTCGCCCTGCCGGCCCAATCACGGGCGCTCACCTATCTGCTGAACGTGCCCGAGACCGAGGCCGACACCTGGATCGGCTGGGGCATTCATGTGTTCAAAGTCACCGGCGGAGCGTTCAAAAAGGGCACCGTGCTGGAGGAATACCTGTCCGCTCAATTCGACCGCGCCGAGGCCCATCCCGGCGAAGACCTATTCAGCGCCCTCACCCAGGCCACCTATCGCGGCCGCCCCCTGACCCGAGAGGAGGCCATGGGCTTCGCCAATCTCGCCTTTGCCGGCGGCCGGGACACCATCATCTTTACCATCGTCTGCGCGCTGGCGTATCTCGCCGAGCATCCCGAGGCGTTGGAGTTCCTCCGCGAGGACCCGAAACGCATCACGCTGGCGAGCGAGGAGTTCTTCCGCGTGTTCATGCCGCTAACCCAGATTGGCCGGGTCTGTCCCGCCGATACCGAGGTCCACGGCGTCACGGTCAAAGCCGGCGACCGGATCGGTCTCTGCTGGGCTTCTGCCAATTTCGACGAAGCCGCCTTCGACCGCCCCGAGGAGGTGCGCCTCGACCGCAAACCGAATCCCCACCTGTCCTTCGGCTTCGGCACCCACCTCTGCCTCGGGGCACCGCATGCGCGGCTCATCCTGCGCACCCTGCTCCGGCTCTGCTGCGAGCGGGTGGCCCGCATCGAGATCCTCGAAGCCGTCGAGCGGGTCGAGCACGAGGCGGTCTTCGACCGCGCGCTGGGCTTTGAGCGACTCCAGGTGCGGTTCATCCCCCTCTGAGTCTCCTCCCCGTCACGGGACAAAGAGAAACTCGTTCGCATTGAACAGCGCCCGGCACAGCGGCACCAATCCGTGCTCGCTCACGGCCGATGCGGCGTCGCCCAGCTCTTCCGTCACCGGATCGCGCCCCAGCGCCAGTCGGTAGGCGCCGCGAACCTGCGCCTCCACCCCATCGCCCGCCTCGCGGCGCACCCGCTCAGCAAAGGCTGCCGCCTGGTCGAGGGTAAAGCGGCTGTTGAACAGGTTCAGCGCCTGGATCGGCGTGGTTGACGCGCGCCGGATGGCCGTGCTCTGGCCGGCATCGGGACAGTCAAAGGCCCCAAAGACGGCCTCGCTCTCACGGCGGACCTTGTGGGCATAGATCAGGCGCCTTTCATTGACCGGCGAATGGGTCTCGACCGGCTTGAAGCCGCTCAGGCCGCCCCGTTTGTCGAACAGATCGAAGCCACGGCCATACATTGCCAGATTGAGCCGTCCACTCACGGCGAGCATAGCATCGCGGATCGCCTCCGCCTCGAGGCGGCGTCCGGGATAGCGCCACAGCAGCCTCGCTTCGGCATCGATTCCGAGGGCGTGCTGGTTTTCCGCCGTGATGGCAGAGGATTGCCGGTAGGTGCCGCTGAGCACGATGAGACGGTGCAGGTGCTTCACGCTCCAGCCCGATCGGATGAACTCCGCCGCCAGCCAGTCGAACAACTCCGGATGCGACGGCGCCATCCCGCCCCGCCCGAAGTCGCTGGGCGTCTCCACCAGCCCCTCGCCGAAGTGCCCCTGCCAGATCCGGTTCACCATCACGCGGGCGGTCAGCGGATTCTCCGGACTCGCAATCCAGTCCGCCAGCACGCGGCGGCGCTCCTGCTCCGCCGTCTCGGGCGGGAGGCTCAGGTTTCCCAGCGCGCTCAGCACCGCCGGAGCCACCGCATCGCCGGGCTGCTCGGGATCGCCGCGATTGAGCAGACGGATGTCGTCGGGCTCGCGAAATTTGCCGGCAAAGGCCAGTTGTCCCGTCTCCGCCTCGCGCAGCCGCCGCTCCAGCGTGCCCTTTTCGGCCAGCAAGGCCCTGGCTTGAGCCGCTTCATCGGCCGGCAGACCGGCGTCGGAAAACACGGGATCGATCGGCGCGCCAGCGACATAGGGCCGCCGGTCGGTCGAGTCGGCCACCAGTAGCCAGCCATCACCGGAGTCCACCTCGATCCGGTATTCGGTCGCGAGGCGGTCATCAAACCGGCCCTCGCGATCCCGGCTCCACAGCACCCGCTCGATTTCCTCCTCGGCGGCAAAAGTCACCTCGACCCAGCCCCGTCCCATCTCGTTGGACATCCAACTGCTGCTGTTCCCGTGGCGTCCGTCGTTGATGAAGGAAGGATCATGACGATTGGGCACCCGCTTGTCCCCCGAGGTCACCACGCTCACGCCCGGAGTGGCTCGCGCCACGTTTCGGCCGGCCCGGTTGAAAACCTCCAACTCATCGATGCACGGCTCCAGCCCGTTGGTGGCCAGCACAGTGAAACGCAGTTTCCGGGCTCGCACCGGGGCAAAGCGATCGGTCGTCAATTGCCAGTGCACCGTCGGCCGCGGCGGACGGCCCTCCGCTACTCCCCCGCCGGGCCGGGCCAGCGGCACCAGGCGACCCAGTTGTTGCTCGATGGCGGCGATTTTCTCTTTCAACGGCGCGATTTCCCGTCGCTTTGCCACCGCCTCAGGCGTGTTCATCGGCCGATCGGCGTATTCCACTCCAGCCACAAAGGCCTGCATCGCATAATAATCCCGCGACGTGATCGGGTCGAACTTGTGATCGTGACACCGCGCGCAGCCAACGCTCAGGCCCAGAAAAGTCTGCCCGATGTTCATCACGATCTCGTCAATCGAATCCTGACGCGCCAGCCGCATCGATGGCGCGTCCTTGCCGATCTGACCGGGCAGCAGCACCGACGCCGTGACCAGAAAGCCGGTCGCCGCGTCCTCGCCCAGAGCATCGCCCACGATCTGCTCGCGGATGAAACGATCGTAGGGCGTGTCCTCATTGAAAGCCCGGATCACATAATCCCGGTAAGGCCAGGCGTTGGGCCGCTCCGTGTTCACCTCGAAGCCATGCGTGTCCGCGTAGCGCACCACATCCAGCCAATGCTGCGCCCAACGCTCGCCATGGCGCGGCGAGGCCAGCAGGCGGTCCACCACGGCGGCCGGATCACGCTCGGACAAAAAGTCCGCCACCTCCTCCGGCGTCGGCGGCAGACCAGTCAGGTCAAACGTCACCCGCCGCAGCCAGTCCGCCGGTTCCGCCTCGGGCGAACGCCTCAATCCGGCCTGGGCGAGTCGGGCATCAATGTAGGCATCGATCGCCGACCCACCCTCTTCCGATGGCACCGGCGACCGGGATAGCGGCCGGAAACTCCAGTGATCCGTGCGGTCCTCGAGTTGCGCCAAATCCACGCCGTCCGGCCACACCGCCCCCTCATTGACCCAGCGGGTCAGCGTGGCGATTTCCTCCGCCGACAGACGACCCTCCGGAGGCATCCGCTCATCCTCATCGTCCGTGGTAAGAAAGCGGATCAGCGGACTCTCCGCCGCCCGCCCCGGCACGATGTCCGGCCCGTGATTATCCCCGCCCCGCAGCGCCGCCGCCTTCACATCGAGCCTCAGCCCCGACTTCTGCTTCGCCTCCCCGTGGCACTCGTAGCAGTGCTTCTCGAAGATCGGCCTCACCTCGCGGACAAAGTCCACCGCAGCCGTCGCGCGCGTCTCCGCACCCGTCGCCGGAGCGATCCCACCAAGCAGGACCAGATTGAGGAAAAAGGAAGGCTTCATCGATAAGGATTGCCGGCTTCAAAAAGCGCCCGGATTTCCCGGTCGTCCATGGCGCGACCGAGGAGCATCAGTTCATCCACCCGCCCACTGAGCCGGCGGTCCTGCCGGTCCCAATTTCCGATTCGTGCCGCCCCGAGTCGCGCCGGATGCGCGAGGGCCTGTCGCGTCTCGCTGTCGAGCCGACCGTTGAGATAAAACCGCACCATCCCCGCCGGCGCGTCATAGACCGTCACCAGGTGGACCCAGCGACCCTGCTCCGGCAGGACCGAAGTCCGGGAGTCCGGAAACCCATCCGCCTCCACCGCTCCCGGAGCCAACGTGTTCCCCCGCAGAGCCAGGCGCATCGTGTTCAACCGCGTGACCATCCAATGGACCTGTCCCTTCCGGTCCTCGCTCCAGCCGTCCGTGTGAAGCAGCGACTGAAACGGCGCGCCCAGACGATCCAGCCGCACCCAGGCTGCCAGCGTCAACTGAGGCCATTCGCGATCCCCCCCCGCATCCAGTTTCAAATGATCGCCCTCATTCACGAATTCAGGCGCCCGTGATCCAGGCCAGCGCCCCTGCACCAGCCGAAACGTGCCGGGCAGTTGCTCGTCCGACTCGAAATCGTGCAACGCGATCAGGTCCGGATCCCGGCGCAACTGCTCCATCGCCGCCTCCGCCTTCGATCGCTGCCCCGCGACCAAGCCCGCCTGCAAGCCCCCGATTTCGTCCAACTGGATAAACGCCGCTGAACGCAAGTCGCGCGAGACATTCACACCCCGCTCCAGCGTCACCGCCTGCCCGTCACGCACACTCTGCCTGGTGGGGCTCCCCGATGCTTTGGCGACCACCTCACCCTCAAAAACATGCACCTCCGTCGCCCCACCGCCCATCACATCCACACCGAACCGCGTGCCGAGATCCACCGCGTCTCCCGATGGCGTCACGACCGTGAATCCCTTGGCTGACGGAGGCACCTCGGCCGCCAGACGCCCCCGGGTTAGCCGCAGGCGTTGCGCGGAGACGAAGGAAAACTCCGCCGGAGCCTCGATCACGATCCGCGCCCCCCGCGTCGTGACCAAGGCCACCGATCCGGCCTCAATCTCGTACCTCCCACCGCGCAGCACCGCGCCATCCGACAGCCCGTTCGTTCCCGCCGCCCTTTCCACCGTTGCATAGCTCCGGTCGCCTCCCGGCCACCAGCCGGCGCCCACCGCGAACACAATGCCGGCCGCCGCCGCGCCCACCCAGCGCAGGGGCATCGACCGCATCCGCCCCGATTTCGACCCTCCCGCCGCCGGCATCTCCACCGGGCAGCCTGCCGCCAGATCTCCCAGCGCCGAATCGACGTTCAGCAGTTCAGAGAATACCCGGCGCGCCCCGGCATCAGCCAGGAGCCTCTCATTGAGATCCCGGAGTTGCTCCGCGTCGATCGTTCCATCCAGATAGGCATGGATGAGCGTTTCCCAGTCCGATTTCATGATACCTCCTCCCGGTTCAGGACCCGCACGATGCAATCCAGCAGCATCCGCCGCATCCGATGCAGCCATTGATAGAAACCCTGCACCGTCCGGCCGCTCGAACCCGCCACCTCCTGGATGCGGGCGTCCGGCCGGTAGGCCCGCAGCAGCAGATCGCGCTGATCCGCCGCCACCTTGCCCATGCACTGTTCCAGAGCAGCCCTCTGGCGATCCAGCGCCGGCTCGCTCTCCGCGCCTTCCTCCGCCAGCAGCGCCACCACGCGCTCGTCCAGCACCAGCCGGTCCCGGGCCCGGTCGCGCAACCAGGCCAGCGCCTCAAACCGCGCCACCCCAAAAGCCCAGGCCCGGAAATCCCCGTCCACCCGGAACTGGTCGAACTTCTCCCACAACACCACCGACACCTCCTGCATCACATCATCCGCATCGGTCCGGGCCGGCACCAACCGCCGCACAAATGCCCGAATCGCCGCCTCGTGGGCGGTAAACAACCGCAGAAAGCGGCGGTGATTCAGGGTTTCCTCGGGCGACATGACAGCGGGTCTCTCATCACTCTCTCCACCGAAGCACACGATTTTACGAATTCCTTTCGCCGGGACGCCTCCCGACCCGACCCGCCTTTCGAAACAAAGCCAGACGAGCCAGTCCACGCCCCCCGTGGCTGACGCATGAAAGCCGCGAGCACTTGTGAAAAGTCTTGCGCTTCGACCCGATCCCGTGCCGTCCGGATCGTCGTGATCCACGCGTTTGCCGTGCCGTTCACCCCGGCCACACCCCGGCGGCGTAGACAAAGTAGCGTTTGACCCGCCTCCGATTTCCCGGATTTTCCCCGCCATGACGCGACCTGCCCGCCTCTTCCCCGCCCTGTTTTTCCCCCTCGCTCTCGCCTCCGGTCTCCGGGCGGCGGACGTGACCCCTCCTCCGGCCAAATCGGCCGTCGTGGCGGAAAAGAAGACCCCCGCCGAATACGACGCCGAAGCCAAGCTCCGCATCTCGAATTTCACCCTGCCCGAGGACATCCGCGCCACCCTGCATGTGGACGGCTCGCAGACCCAGAATCCCAGCGCGATCTGCTTCGATCGCCAGGGCCGGCTCTACATCGCCGAGATTCACCGCTGGCGGGAAGGTGTGCAGGACATCCGCAACGAGCAGCGGCTCCTCCACGAAGATCTCGCCGTCCAGACCAATGCCGACCGGCTCGCCATGTATGAAAAGGACGCGATCAACCGGCCGCTCGCCTTTTTCACCGCCTACGAGGACCGCATCGTCCGCACCGAGGATACCGATGGCGACGGTCGCGCGGACAAGGCCTCCGTGTTCGCCGACGGCTTTCGCGACATCCTCGACGGACCCGGCATCGGCCTGATGGAGGTCGACGGCTCGATCTGGTACACCAACATTCCCAAACTATGGAAGCTCACCGATGCCGATGGCGACGGCAAAGCCGAGCAGCGCGAGGTGATCCAGGATGGCTTCGGTCCGCGCATGAGCCTGTCCGGCCACGACATGCACGGCCTGATCCAGGGACCTGACGGCAAGATCTACTGGTCCATCGGCGACCGCGGCTACTCCATCACCACGCGCGAAGGCCGCCACTACCACCGCCCCATGGAAGGTGCCGTCTTCCGCTGCGACCCGGACGGCTCGAACCTCGAGGAATTCCACCGCGGCCTCCGCAATCCGCAGGAACTGGCTTTCGACGCGTTCGGCAACCTCTTCACCTGTGACAACGACGCCGACTCCTGGGACACCGGTCGCCTCGTCTATGTCATCGAGGGCGGCAACAGCGGCTGGAACCACGGGCACCAGGCGCTCCTCATTTTCCGCGACCAACTCGGCCTGCGCACTCCCGACTACCAGCATCCTGGTCAGGGACGCATCCCGATGAACCCGTGGATGACCGAGGGCCTGTGGGAACCCCAGCACGAAGGCCGGCCCGACTGGGCCCTGCCGCCGATCGACAAAATCTCCTGGGGTCCCAGCGGACTGGTTTACAACTACGGCTCCACCGCCCTGCCGGACCGCTACGCCGGCCACTTCTGGGTGTGCAATTTCGGCGGCGGCAAGGGCGATCTGGAGACCTTCGCCGTCGAACCGTCCGGCGCCGGCTTTACCGTGAAAAACCACCACGTCTTCATGGTCGGCCTGGGCAATACCGACGTCGAATTCGGCCCTGACGGCCGGATGTATCTGAGCTGCTTCAACAACTCCGGCTGGTACAAGGAAGACACGGGCAACGTCTACGCGCTCTTCCATCCCGAAGCCGCCGCCAGCGAGGCCGTGCGCGCCACCCACGCCCTGCTCACCGGAGATCTGGAGGCGAAGCCCGCCGCCGAACTCGACGCCCTGCTCGCCCACGCGGACCTGCGCGTCCGGCAGCGCGCCCAGTTCGCCCTGGTCAAAGTCGGCGCCGCTGACCGCCTCACCGCTGCGGCGCAAACCGCCGATCACCAACTGAAGCGCCTCCACGGCATCTGGGGACTCGGCATGCTGGCGAAAAAGGATGAGACCCACCTCGACACCCTCATCGGCCTGCTCACCGACGCCGATGCCGAAGTCCGCGCCCAGGCCGCCCGGACCCTCGCCGATTCCCGGAACGCCAAAGCCGGCCAGGCGCTCGTCGCCGCGCTGGACGACGCCTCGCCCCGCGTCCAGACCTTCGCCGCCATCGGCGTGGGCAAGTGCCGCGTCGTCACCGGGCTGGACAAGTTGTTGGAAACCCTCGCCGAAAACGACAACCGCGACGTGTTCCTCCGCCACGGCTGCGTGCAGGGCCTCTGGTGGCTCAACGAACGCGAAAAGATCCTCAAGAAGGTCGACGATCCCTCCGCCGCCGTCCGGCTCGGCGTCCTGCTCGCGCTGCGCCAGTTGGAAGATCCCCGCGTCGCCTATTTCCTCGGCGATCCGGAGAAACGCATCCGCCACGAGGCCATCCGCGCCATCAACGACCTCGACCTGCCCACCGTGCAGGACGATCTGGCTGCCGAGTTGGACAAATACGTCGGGGTGACCGATGGCGACGACCTGCCGCGTGACCACCGCGACCAGATCATCCAGCTCCGCCTGATCAATGCCAATTTCCGCCTCGGCCAGCCGGAAAACGCCACCCGGCTCCTTGCCTACGCGGCCAATGCCCGGCTCCCCGAACTCGTCCGCGACCAGGCCCTGCTCGCCATCGGCGAGTGGTCCGCGCCGACCGCTGTCGATGCCACCGTCGGGATTCACCGGCCCCTCTCCCCGGCCAGTCGGGCCGACATCGCCGCGGCGGTCAAAGCCGGCCTGCCCGCCGTCGTCGCCTCGGCCGAGGGACACCTCCTTGCCCGCGCCATCGAAATCGGCCTTCAATACGGCACCGACTTGCCCACCGAGCTTTTGACGAAACAACTCACCCAGGCCGATGCCGATCTCGATGTCCGCATCGAATCGCTCCGCGCGCTCGGCAAGCGCAAGGATCCCGCCCTGGAGCCGCTCTGGCCCTCACTGTTGCAGGACAAAGCCGGCGCCCTCCGTGCCGCCGCCGTCGAGACGCTGCTCGCCGTCGATCCCGGCCGCGGCATCGAGGCCGGGCTCGCCCTCGCCGAGTCCGCCGACCTCGGCGACCTCCAGAATGCCTACCGCCTGCTCGCCCCGGTGAAAGATGCCTCCGTGACAACCCTGTTTGATCGGAGACTGGACAGGGTCTCATCGAAAACCGAGCCCGCCGGCGCCCTGCTCGACCTCATTGAGGCGGTCGAAAGCCGCCAGGAGGCTCCCCTGACGGAAAAGCTCAGCCAGTGGAAGTCCTCACTCGACCCCGCCGACCCGCTGGCGCCCTTCCGCGTCGCGCTGGAAGGTGGCTCGGTGAAACACGGCGAGACGCTGTTCCAGACGCACGCCGTCGGCCAGTGCTCGAAATGCCACAAGGTCGGCGGCACCGGCGCCGAGGCCGGCCCGGACCTGAAGGGCATTGCCACCCGGGGCGAACCGGACTACATCCTCGAGTCCCTCGTCAATCCCAGCGCCAAGCTGGTGCCCGGCTACGGCGTGACGCTGGTGACCCTGAAGAACGGGGAGAGCATCGGCGGCACGCTGATGAAGGAGGATGCCAAGGCCATCGTCCTGAAGCTGCCTAATCCGGAAAAGCCGTCCGAACTGATCGAGCGCACCATTCCCCTGGCCGACATTGCCACCCGCCAGCCGCCCATCTCGGCCATGCCGCCGATGGGCCTGCTGCTGACGAAGCGGGAACTGCGCGACCTGGTGGCTTACCTCCGGAGTCTGAAGTGACCGCCGTTCACCGCCCCTCAGCGGCCCACTGTTTCATCAGGGCGATGTTTTTCTCCACCTCGGGGTTGCCCTTGCCGACATAGACTTTCATGTCGCTGTCATACATGGCATCCGTCTCGGGGCCTCGATCCTTCGTCTCGGCGATCCACTGGTCGAGCCGGCCGCGCAGGGTCTCCAGCGTCTCGCGGTGGGCGGGATCGCCGGCCAGATTCCGGACCTGCCAGCGGTCTCTCTGCCACTCATAGAGTTCCTCCGCCGGTCGCTCGGGAGCGAAAAGCAGACTCTCGCTCAGCGGATCGAGCCGGCCGGCTTCGTGCAGCGCGCGCAGGGTCTGGACGATCGATTTCCCATCTTTGTAGGCATTCGGCTGGAGATGCGGCCGGCGCGGATAAAAGTTCCGGATGTAGAGAAACTCCCCGGTTCGCACGCTGCGGATGCGCTCCACCGTCTCATCGCAGCGGTCTCGGGCGGCGAAAACCGCATCGCGGGGCCGGTAATCGGGCGCCAGCACGTTGCGGCCCTGCATTGTCTGCGGAATCGGCAGACCGGCCGCGGCGAGCGTGACCGCAGCGAGGTCGATGTGCTCGATGAGATCATCCCGCACCGCTCCCTTCGCCACACCGGGCCCCCGCACCACGAAGGGCACGTGGGTGCCTTCCTGGTAGAGGAACTGCTTGCCCCGCGCGTGGCTGATGCCGTGGTCGGTCATAAAAACGACCAGCGTCTCGTCGAGAATGCCCTCCTGCTCGAGCCGGGCGATCACCTGGCCGACGAGGCGGTCGGTGAACCGAACCGAATCGAGGTAAGCCGCCCAGTCGCGCAACAGCACCGGATCGCGCGGATAGTAGGGCGGCAGCGTGACCGCATCCGGCGATACAGCCGAGCCCAGTTCGGCAGCGGCCCGCTCGGAAAGCTTTGTCGCCGCCTCGTCGGTGCCGCCGCGCAGTTTGCCTCCGGCCAGTTGCACCTGCATGAAAAAGGGCTGGCCGTCGGCCCGCTTTGACCAGTCGGGACCATCGTAGAGGGCCGCGTCCCACTCGAAGTTGTAGTCCGTCTTGCCCAGGCCGCCCCCGGCCCGCTTGCCTTTCTTTCCGCCAACTTCGCCCCCCGGCAGACCGCTGCCGATGCAGTTGTAGTAGCCGGCCTGTTTCATCAGTGCGGGGATGGGCACGACGCCTTCGGGCAGAACGATTTTTTCCGTTCCCCGCCCGCTGCGGTGCTGGTGCGCGCCGATGCTGGTCTGGTACATCCCCGTGATGAGCGCCGAGCGGCAGGGCGAGCACACCGGCGCCGTCACGTAGGCATTGGTGAATCGGGTGCCTTCCCGCGCCAGACGGTCGACCGCGGGCGTCTCGATCAGTGTCTCACCATAACAGGAAAAATTCGCCGACATGTCATCGACGACGAACCACAGAATGTTCGGCCGATCCGCCGCGGTAGATGCGGTGGCGAGGCAGACACTGAGCGACAGAGAGGCAAGCAGGCGGCTTTTCATGATGCCGCCAAGATGACAGAACGCCCGCCGCTTGGCCAGAACCGATCGGCGCCACCGCCCCCCAACGGACGCGGGTTGCAAGGCGCGCCAGATCGGGGACACTCAGGGCATGAAATTTCCTGCTCCCGCCCGATTCCTTCTGGCTGCCGCGATGGCCCTGCCGGTCTCCCTCACTGCCGCCGATTGGCCCAACCTCCGCGGCCCCGGTCACAACGGCCAGTCGGCCGAGACCGGCTGGAAGTCCACTGGCGAATTGAAGATCGCTTGGAAAGCCCAGGTGGGGCTCGGCCACTCCGGCGTTGTCGTCGCCAACGGCCGCGCCTACACCCTGGGTCATGACGGGGCCAAAGCCGACACCCTGTGGTGCCTCAACGCCGACACCGGCGAAGTGATCTGGAAGCACACCTACCCGCACCCGCTCGACGATCTCTACTTCCCCGGCGGCAGCTGCGGCACTCCGGTGGTGGATGGCGACACGGTCTACTCGATGGCCCGCCGCGGGCAGTTTTTCAGCCTCGACGCGGCCACCGGCAAGGTGAAGTGGCAGAAGCACCTGACCGACGACCTCGGCTACGACATGCCGGACTGGGGATTCACTGGCGGTCCGCGGATCCACGGCGATCTGCTGCTGATCAATGCCGGCGAGTCCGGTCTGGCCCTGAAGAAAGCGGACGGCTCGGTGGCGTGGAAAAGCCCGAACGCCACCGCCGGCTACTCGACCCCGGCCGTTTTCCAACGGGATGGGAAAGATCTCGCGATTTTCTCCAACAAGGACGGCTACACCTGCGTCGAGGCCGCCACGGGCGCGACGGTTTGGTTCTACAAGCACAAAACCCGCTACGGCGTGAATGCCACCGAGCCGGTCATCGACGGCGAAAGGCTGTTCATCGCCACCGGCTACGACAAGGGCTGTGCCATGCTCCACTGGCCCGCCGGCAATGCCGAACCAACCGAACTGTGGCGCCACCGCGACATGCGCAACCAGATGAATCCCAGCCTGCTGATCGATGGGAACCTCTATGGCATCGATGGTGACGAGGGCAAGGACGGCACCGGCCTGAAGTGCCTCAGTTTCGCCAACGGCGAGACGCGCTGGACCGAAACCGCCGTGGGTCACGGGGCCATCACCGCTGCGGAGGGCAAACTGATCGTGCTCACCGAATCGGGCGAACTTCAGATAGGTGCCGCATCGCCGGAGGGTTTCAAACCCACCACCCGCATCCAGGCGGTCGGCCCAAAATGCTGGACTGTCCCGGTCCTGGCCAATGGCCGGATCTACTGCCGCAGTTCCACCGGCGAAGTGACCGCCGTCGACGCGCGTTGAGGGGCTTCAGGCCACGATCTCGCGGATCACCGAGCCGAAATCCTGCTCCAGCCGCTTGTGCCCCGGCACCTCGAGGTGGTGGGCATGCAGGCCCATCTGGTGGAGCAAAGTGGCGTGGATGTCCGTGACGTAGTGCGGATGTTCCACCGCGTGAAAGCCGAGTTCGTCGGTCGCCCCGTGGACCACGCCGCCTCGGATGCCACCGCCAGCCATCCAGACACTGAAGCCGTAGGGATGATGGTCACGGCCATCCGCGCCCTGCGATCCCGGCGTGCGGCCGAACTCCGTGCCGAAGACCACCAGTGTCTCCTCCAGCAGTCCCCGCTGCTTCAAATCCTTCAGCAGGCCGGCGATCGGTCGATCCACCTGCATGGCCAGCTTGGAGTGGTTCTCCCGGAGCTTGGAATGCTGGTCCCAGGCTCCCGCCGCCCCGTCGCCGTGCATGATCTGGATGAATCGCACGCCCTGCTCGACAAACCGGCGCGCCGCCAGCAACTGCTCGGCAAAGGGCCGCGTCTCCGCCTGGTCGAATCCATAGAGCGTCTTCGTCGCCTCCGACTCCGCGCTGAAATCGATGACGCCCGGCACGGCTGACTGCATGCGGTAGGCCAGCTCGTAGCTTTTGATCCGGGCCTCCAGGGCGGCGTCACCGGGATAGTGCGCCTGATTCAGCCGGTTGAGCCGGTTCACCAGCCCGAAGCCGAGCCGTTGCTCCTCGGCCGCGATGTCGCGCTCCGGCTTGGCATAGTCGAGCGGATTCTTCGGGTCGATCTTCAGTTTCACCGCGTCATAGGCCGGTCCGAGATAGTGACCGTCACGGGGATCGAAGAAGCGGGGGCCGATGTTGATGAACTGCGGCAGATTCTCATTCAGCGTGCCCAGCCCGTAGTTCACCCACGCGCCGATCGTCGGCACCCGCGGGTCGAGCATGTGGCGGCCGGAGTGGAACTGCACCTGCGCCCCGTGATTGTCGTCCGAGGTCCACATCGACCGGATCACCGCGATGTCGTCGATGCATGAGCCGATGTGCGGAAACCAGTCGCTCACCTCGATGCCGCTGCGACCGTATTTCTTGTAGCCGGTCTGGAGCGGATAGATTTTCGTCCGCTGCTGGCCATTGGCGTCGTTCACCACCACGACCCGCACCTTCTTGCGCTTCTCCGGATCGAGCACCGAGGCATAGGGCGTCTCGGTGATGGATTTGTCGGCGTAGCGATTGAGTTCCGGCTTCGGGTCGAAGCTCTCCATGTGGCTCACCCCGCCGCGCATGAACAGCCAGATCACGCTCTTCGCCTTCGGAGCAAACTCCGGCCGGCCGCTCGGCGGCAGCCATTCGCTGGTACCGGCCGCGCCAAAGCCATCGCGGGCCAGCATCGCATTCAGCGCCAGACTGCCGAAGCCGAGTCCGGCACGATGGAGAAACTGGCGGCGGGCCAGGGAAATGGCGATCTCGGGGTCGATCGGGGCTTTCATCGGTCAGCGAATGGTGACGAAATCATTGTGATTCAGCAGCGCGTGCACCAGCCGGGCGCGGACGGTGCCATCCGGGTCGGCGGCGCTCCGGATCGAGTCGAGCGCGCCCATCTCGGTCCAGTAGTCCTCGCAGGCGGCCCGTTCGGCGTCATCGGGCGCCCGACCCAGCAATTCGGAGAAAACCGCGTCGATGAAGGCGCCGCGATCCGGGCTCGGATGGGCGGCATGGAGCCGCGACGCGATGCGGCCGGCCATCTCCATCGAGATCGCGCTGTTGGCCATCGCCAGCGCGTGCTGCGGGACGATGCTTTCACTGCGGCGGTAACACTGGAGGATGTCCGCATTGTCGAACATCGAAAGAAACTTGTCCTCGTCGTCGCGCGAATGCACAAAATACAGCCCCCGGCGCACCGATGGCGCCCGCGGATCGATCGCCGGGCCTCCCACCGCCGGGTCCAGCGCCCCCGCGAGGCTGAGCAGACTGTCCCGCACCGCCTGCGACTCCATCCGCCGCGGAAAAGCGCGCCAGTAATGCCGGTTGATCGGATCGGCCGCCAGCGTGGCCGGATCGGCTCCGGCATTGGTCGAACTCCGACGGTAGGCCGCGGAGGTCACGATGAGCCGGTGCAGGTGTCGGAAACTCCAACCCGCCTCCATGAACTCCGCCGCCAGCCAGTCCAGCAACTCGTGATGCTCCGGCCGCGGTGCCTGCCGGCCGAAATCGAACACCGTCTCCACCAGCGGTTCGCCGAAATGCCGCATCCACACCTGGTTCACCGCCACCCGGGCGGTCAGCGGATTGTCCCGCGCCGTGATCCACCGGGCCAGCATGAGCCGGCGCCCCGTGCTGGTCGCGGGATAGGTCGCCGGGTAGGTATTGTCGTTGTGTTCGGGCGTTTCAAGCGCCTTCCTGGCCCCGCGCAGCGCCGTATAGGAGGTGTCCTTGGCGGCCAGCTTCTTTTCCGCCACGGCAACGGCCTCGCGCGCGGCCTTGAGTTTCTCGGCATCGCCCGATGCCTCGTGCGTCGCCACGTCGAGGAGCGCTCGGGCCTTCAGCATCGCCCCCTCGCGCTGGGAGGCTACGCGGTCGAGCGACTCGTCGCGGCCCTTCAAGGCAGCGGTATCGGCGGCGATCACCGCCTCCAGATGAGACTGCTCGGCCTCCGCCACCGCCAGCCGGGCCTCGGCCAGACGCGCGGCCTTCGCAGGATCGGCGGGAGCGGCTGGCTGAGCGGATGGGGCAGCCGGTTTGGCCTCCGTCAGGCTCACATCCGGCGCCAGTTCCCGGATCTCGATCGAGTCAAACGCCACCGTGGCATCAAAGCCGGAAAGAGCGATGCGCCCCCCGTCGATCCGGCGCGGCAGGGCATGGACGATGACCAGCTCGCCGTCCAGCCAGACATTCACCAGCCGGTCCCTCACCGCGAACCGCAGCTCGTGGGTCTCCCCCACCCGGATCGGCCGCGCCGCCGCCGCGCCGCCGGGATAATCGTCCTTGCCGTCGACCGTATGGGCCACCTGCACCTTGGGCCCGGGCTCATAGGCGCTGGTATAGACGAAATGCGCCTGCTTCCCATCCTCGCTGAGATCGAACCGGAAAGTCACGGACTTGTAGGTGGTACCACCCGTGGTCGTGTATCGGCAGGTCAGGTCAAAATCGTGCGGATGCGGCTGGCGACTCCGCAACATCGCCCGGTCGCGGCTCGCCCGGCTCTGGATGAGCTTGCCGCCCTCGTAGGACCAGCCCTCGCCGACCAGTTCCCACTTTTCCGGGTCCGCCCGGTCAAACTCATCCCTCAGCCACACGCTCCCAGCGCCCGCTGCAGCCGGCTTGGCTTTTTCGTCAGGCTTGCCCGCCGTTGCCAGCGCCGCCACCGCCGTATCGCGTTCCCGCCGGGCCGACTCGACCTTGGCCCGTGCCGCGGCGAGGTGATCGCGCTGCACGTACTCGCGCGAAGCTGGCGCCCATTCCGACGCCGGAAGCGCGACCGGCTCGATCGGCGGCGCAAAGCCGGCAAACAGGGCCGGGACCGCCGGGACGATCTTCACCGCCGGGTCCGGCTTGGCCGGGTCGCCGCGCAGGTGGAGTTGGGTCGGCGCCTCGGGATGATTGTCAAACACCCTGGGAATGCCGCCCTTCTCGAAATCCGTCACCCCGGGCACCGGGTCGAGCCTGACCTGGTGGGGCTCGAAGAGGGCGCGGAAATTGTAGTAGTCCGCCATGTCGATGGGGTCGTACTTGTGATCGTGGCACTTGGCGCAGTTCAGCGTGAGGCCGAGGAATGCCTTGCCGGTGTGCTCAATGGTGTCATCGAGCCAGGTGGTCCGATTGAACAGGTAATAGCTCCGCGCCAGATAGCCCGTCGCGCGCACCACCGAGGCGTCGCCGGGTGCCAGTTCATCGCCGGCCAGCATCTCCTGGATCATCCGGTCGTAGCCCTTGTCGGCATTCAGCGACTCCACGATCCAGTCGCGCCAGTGCCACAGGTGCTTCTGGCTGTGGCGGAGCTGCGTGCCGAGGCCATACCAGTCCGCGTAGCGCCAGACATCCATCCAATGCCGCGCCCAGCGCTCGCCATGGTGGGGACTCTGGAGCAACTCATCGACAATTTCCTCGTAGGGCCGCGGATCGCTCAATTGCCCGGCCGAGGGCGGAAATCCCAGCAGGTCGAGATACAGGCGCCGCAACAACAGCCCCCGCTCCGCCTCGGGTTGGGCTTTCAGGCCGTGCGCAGCGTGCTTCGCGCCGAGAAAGGCATCGATCGGATTCACTGCCCCGCCCCCTTCCGGCACCGCGGGGCGGCGCACCGGTTGGAAAGACCAGTGGTCGCGCGGATCCGCCTCCCCTTTCTCCCCCGCCGGTACCGGGGCCCCACTGGCGATCCACTCGCGGATCGCGGCGATCTGCTCCGGCTTCAACGGGGCGGCTTCCAGCGGCATCCGCTCGTGCGGGTCCGTGGACGTCAGACGGGCCATCAGCGGGCTTTTGTCCGGCTGGCCCGAGATCACCACCGGCCCAGCCTTGCCACCGGCGAGCATCTGGGCCGCCGTGTCGACCCGCAGCCCGGCATTCTGTTTCAGGGCACCGTGACAGGCCTGGCACCGCTCCTGCAGCACCGGCTTGATGTCCCGCAGATAGTCGACCGCCGCCCCGGCCGGCCCGCCGGACACGATCCAGACCGCCAAGGCCAGAGCGTTTCCGATCAGACCCTGTTGGATCGCCGATCGTGCCCTGTTGCATCGTAAACTCACGCAGCCACTGTGCCAGAATCGGCCGGGAGAAACCACCCGGTTTCGGTTCGCAATCGCGCCAGCCCGCCCTCCCAAATACCCTCGGCTTTCAGTGGACAGAGGGCCGGCTCGGGTGAATCAAAGTCCGGCCTGCCATGTCCTCCCTCCCGCCCGATCCCTCGCTCTACGATCATCTCGACCACGTGCTGGTGGATGAGGACTCGCTGCGCCGACGCATCCGCGAGATGGGGGCACAGATCACCCGTGATTTCGCGGGCCTGCCGCTGACGGTAGTGACCATCCTGCAGGGCGGCGCGGTTTTCATGGCCGACCTGATCCGCGAGATCCGGTTGCCGTTGAAGCTCGAGTCCATCAGCGTGGCCAGCTACCACGGCGGCGTGGAGAGCTGCGGCACCGTGACTTTCCACCAAAGCCGGATGCCCGACCTCGCCGGACGGCATGCCCTGATCCTCGACGACATCCTCGACTCGGGCCGCACCCTCGACGCCATCCTGCGCCGGCTGCGGGAGGAGACCGAGCCTCTGTCACTCAAGACCTGCGTGCTGTTGTCCAAACAGCTCACCCGCGCGGTCCCGATCGAGGCCGACTATCGCGGGTTCGACATCGGCGATGAGTTCGTGGTGGGCTATGGACTCGACTACGACGGGGAATACCGCAATCTCCCGGTCGTCGGCGTGCTAAAGCCCGAGTGGATCCGGCCGTCTCCGTGATGGCGCGGCGCATCGGCGCTTTTTCCTGTTGTCCACCGACGGCTTTGCCCGGATGGTTTCTTCCTGTATGGCAAACGGACTGGGTCTCAGGCATCATCACCGGGAAAATGGCGGGCTGAAAGTGTTGCTCACACTGGCCTGCATCGTCATCGTCATCGCCGGGCTGCGGCTGGGAGCGGAGCTGTTCGTGCCGGTGGTGCTGGGTCTGTTTCTCGCCATTCTCTCGCTGCCGATGCTGAACTGGCTGATCCGGCTGCGACTGCCGCGGCCTCTGGCCATCTTTTTCACCGTGGGTTTCGACCTGGCCTTTCTGTCCGGCTTGGTATTCCTCGCCACCTCGGTGATTCCGGAATTTCAGGCCCGCAGGGCGGACTACGCCAAGGCGCTGCAGGAGCGGGCGGCGAACGCGACGGCAACGATCGACGCCCAACTGGAGAAATTCAGCGGTTTTGTGGACAAATTCGGAGTCGATCCCAACGGCGAACCGGAAGACACCGTGCCGGGCAACAAGGTCCCGACGCTCAGCCAGTGGTTCAATGAAAACTGGGACTCGGGCATCATCATCGAATGGATCGGCCAGACGGAACTGGTCGGCCGGGTCACGTCGCTGGCCTCGAAGGCGGTCTTTGCGCTGATCATCATGATTTTCCTGCTCTCGGAGTCGCACCGCTTTTCCCAAAAGCTCCGCGAGGTGATCCGGGTGCGCGGTCCGGACCTGCGTCGCTTTCAGAACTCCTCCCGGGACATCCAGAAATATCTGGGCATCAAGACGGCCATCAGCGCAGTGACGGGTCTGCTGGCGTGGCTGTCATGCACGGTGATCGGCGTCGATTTCCCGATCCTGTGGGGTCTGGTGGCATTCCTTTTCAACTTTGTGCCGGCGATCGGCTCCATCGTCGCGGCTTTTCCCCCGGTCATCCTCGCGCTGATCCTGCAGGGCTTCTGGCCGGCGGTGGCCGTCATGATCTGCTACCTCGCCATCAATATGGCGCTGGGCAACTTCGTCGAGCCGGTCCTGATGGGTGAGCGCTTTGGCATCGCCACCGTGGTCGTGATCCTGTCGGTGGTCTTCTGGGGCTTTGTGTGGGGGCCGGTCGGGATGTTCCTCGCCGTGCCACTGACGATGATGGTCAAGGTGATGCTCGACAACAGCCCGGATCTGCGCTGGATCTCCGTGCTCATCAGCAAGGCCCGGCCGGACGGTCTGCCGCCCCGCCGCCGGGGCGTGCGCCTGGGCGGGGCAACCAAGACTCCGGCTGCTCCCACGACGCCGATGGGCGGGGAACAGGCTCCGGTGGGCAAGTAAGTCGCCTCAGGGCTTGGCGGCCTCGGCGCGGGCTTTTTCCAGCACTTCGGCCAAGGTCACCGGGGCTCCGCCGCGGCGCTTGCTCTCGTCGGCGGCCTCCATGAAGGCGAAGATCTCGATCGTGGTCTCGGCCGAAACGGGCGGCTTGCCGGTCTGGAAAAATTTCACCATCTCAGCCATCAGCTCCGGGTAGGCGCCGCCGGCGGTCTCCTCGATCACGGCTTTGCTGCCGAAGACCTTCACCCCGTAGGCGCCTTTCGAAGCCCGCAGACCCATCAGGGTGCCCACTTTGCCGCCTTTCCACAGGCCGGTCACGACATCGGTGCCGGGCGTGTAAGTGCGCGAGACGCTCTCGCAACCGGTGCCCATGACGGTGAAGAGGGCCTCGGTGGGATGGATGCCATACCAGGCAAGGTCGAGATGATGCTCCTCCAGGCTGGCCGGGCCATAGCTCAGCACGGCGGCGATCTCGCCCACATCGGCGGTGGCCGCCTTCACCACGCCGGAGTGATAGCGCAGGTTCGACGTGCTCCACACCGGCGTGCCGTGCTTTTTCGCCAGTTCGAAGATCGCGACCACGTCCTTCAGCGAGGCGGCTGCCGGCTTGTCGATGAACGTCGGCTTGCCCGCCACGATTCCCGGCCGGGCCTGCTCCAGGTGGGGCCGTCCGTCGACGCTCTCCACCATCACGACGTCGACCAGCGGCAGCATGGCCTCGATGCTGTCCAGCATCTTCACGCCGTGCTGCTCGGAGAGCGTCTTCACATAGCCATCGAGCCGCGATACGCTCGACTCGATGTCCGGGCTGGCCTGGGGCACGGCGGCGACGACGCGCACCGGGTATTTGTTCTCGGGATTGTGCAGGATGCCGGTGAAAGCCGCGGCGTGCGAGGTATCCAGACCGATCATGCCCACACGGATCGTCTTCTCCTCGGCGCGGGCCGGTGTGAGAATGAGGGCGAGGGTCAGTGCCAGCCAGGCGGTGCGATGAAGGGTGCGCGAAGTCGTCATGCGGCAGTTGTAACCCGCTCAGGCCTCCTCCGGCGAGTCCGCGATGCGGCCATCGCCCCCGGCCGGCCGGCTCCGCCAGATCACGGCCAGGAAGCTGGCAAACAGGCAGTGGCACAGGGCGCTGATCGCACTGGGGACCGGTGCCAGAGCCGCCTGGGCGAGATCGGGAAACTGCGCCTGAAACTTCGGCGTCGATGCCAGCGCGCTGCCGAGTCCGGAGTTTTGCATCCCCACCTCGATGCTGACCGTCCGCGCATCGCGGACCGGCTGCCCCGTCCACCGGGCAAACCAATACCCCATCAAAAAGCCGCCCGCGTGGAGTCCCGCCACCGCCAGCATCAGCAAGCCGGCATTTTCCCGGATCAGATCCTTCTTCGCGGCGATGATGCCCGCCACGATCAGCACGACGATGACCACGGACAACACCGGCGACCAGGGGGCAATGCCCCGCACCAGACCGGGAAGCCAGCGGTTCAGGGCCACGCCGGCGACCACCGGCACCAGCACGACGCCCAGCATGTTGAGAAAGAGATTCCACCGGTCAATCTCGACAAAAGCCCCCGCCAGCCAACCCGTCAGCAGCGGCGTCAGACCGATCGCCACGATCGTCGAGACCATGGTCAGCAGCACGCTGAGCGCCAGATTTCCCCGTGCCAGATAAGTCACCACATTCGACGCGGTGCCGCCCGGACAGCAGGCGACGAGGATCAGGCCCACCGCCAGTCCCGGCGGCAGCGCAAAGGCCCGCGCCAACCCCACGCCCAGCAGCGGCATGATGAGGAACTGCGCCAGCACCCCCAGAGCGACCGCGCGCGGCGTCCGCAGCACCGCCGTGAAGTCGTCCACTCCGAGAGTCACGCCCATGCCGAACATGATCAGCCCCAATCCCAGGCTGATCAGTGACACGCCGAACAGCTTGTTCTCCGGATTCACGAACCAGACGAAATGCGCCGGCACCCACCAGGCCCAGACGCAGCCAACCACGGTCCAGAGGGCGAACCAACGGGTGAACATTTCGGCGAATCGATTCATGACGGATGAGCTGGCGCCCGCAATCTTGGCGGCATCCCGTCCCTTCGTCGACAGGGATTTTCTCCTTTTCAAACCGTCGATCCGGGCTATCCATTACCCCCCTCATTCACGGCAATCCCCCCAAACCGAAACACCAGACAATCCATGGCCACCGAACGCTCCCTCATCCTCCTGAAGCCCGACTGCGTGCAGAAAAAACTGTGCGGCGAAGTGATCAAACGCTTCGAAAACGCCGGCTTCACCATCCGGGGGATCAAGATGTTGCGCCTCACCGATGCCCTGCTGGCGGAGCACTATTCGCACATCGCCGACCGGCCGTTTTTCCCCGAGATCGTCGCGTTCATGCAGAGCAGCCCCGTCGTCGGTCTCGTGCTCGAGGGCGAGGGCGTCGTCGGCAAGATCCGCGACATGCTCGGGCCGACGAATTCCAAGGAAGCCGCCCCCGGCACCATCCGCGGCGACTTCGGTGGCGACATGATGGTCAACGTCTGCCACGCCTCCGACTCCCCCGAAAACGGCGAGATCGAGGTGAAGCGCTTCTTCGGCGCCGACGAGATTTTTGATTACTGAGAGCCCGCCCGGCGATCTGTCGTCGCGGCATGGAATTTCAGGCAAAGGGCTTCGGAAAGGCCGCCTCATACAGTCGGGCGTCGCCAACCGGCTTGTCCTCTGCCTGGCAAAACGCTCAGGCCTCGAGACTCACGCCAAACAGACTACCCTTCCCTTCCGGGAAAGGGTGGATCCAAGCTGGCTTGGCATCGGATGACGGAATGCTTCCCTTCGCGCCCGGTTGTGATCTACAATCGAGCCGTGAAGCCGAGCCTCCGCACCCCAATTCCCCGACTGACGGCGCAATTGCTCGTGAAAGGGCTGTTTTTTGCGCTTCCGCCCGGCTTGGTTGCCCAGACCCCATCGGTTCCCGCACCGGCTTCCCATCCTGACTGGTTCCGCGAAGCGACTCGGTTGCGTCATGCTGCAACGGCGGGCGACGCGCGCGTCGTGTTCCTCGGCGATTCACTCACGGCGTTCTGGCCGAAGCATGGCATCGGCACGTGGCAACTTGATATCGTGCCCCTCCAGCCTCTGAATGCGGGCATTCCGGGAGACCGGGTGGAAAACGTCCACTTCCGCGCCGGGCAGATGAATATTGGTGAAAACCCGCCCGACCTGGTGGTGATCTGGTGTGGCACCAACAACCTCGGCAAGGATCCGCCCGATGATCCCATCGCCGTGGCAGATGGCGTCATCTCTTTGACCCGCACGCTGCGCCGCAAATGGCCGGCTGCCCGGTTGCTCGTCCTTTCGATCATTCCCAGCGGACCTGATCCCGATTCCGCCCTGCGGCGGAGCATCCGAGTCGCCAATGAGCGGCTCCAGAAGGCGGCGAGTGCCCCGGATGCCGATTTCCGGTGGCTCGACCTTCACGACCACTTCATCCAGCCCGACGGTCGATGGCTTCCCGGCCTGACGCTCGACGGCACCCACCTGACAGCCCGCGGTTACGACGTCCTCGCCAAACCACTCGTCGAACAAATCACCCGGCTACTCCGATAGCCGCGCGACTCCCCCGCCTTCCCGACCCACCTCACTCGGCACCCAAGCTCATCAGGTAACGCACCAGATGCGCCACCTGCCGTTCATCCAGGCCGGCGGTGAGGCCGTCCGGCATCACCGTGCCGCCGGTCTGGACGGTTGCGGCATCGCCGCGCGGGATCGTCTTCACCTGCCCCGTCGCCAGATCGCGAATCGCGATGGCTTCGGCCGTTTCCGTCTGCTTGAAGCCGTTCACCACCGTGCCGTCCCGCAGCGTCACGCTGGCCGCCTCGTAGCCCTCCTTCACATTCAGGGCGGGCCAGACCACCTCGGTGACGATCAGCTCGGGCGGCAGGCCGCGGGCGATGGCGCTGAGATCGGGACCGATCTTGCTCTGGGCGGCGCCCGGCAGATGGCAGGCGATGCAGCCGGCCGCCTCGTAGATCTTTTTGCCCTCAGCCGGGTCGCCGAAGGTCCGCGCCGCCTTGACCAGATTGGCGACATACTCCCGAGTGTAAACGGGCAACGCCGGATTCAGGCCCGCCAGCTTCATGAGCGGGCCGCTCAACGTCGGCTCGGCTCGTCCGATCTGGTTCAGCGCCTGGAGCGCGTGTTTTGCCGCCGCCGCGGGCAGCACATCGGGCTTTTCCAGGGCGCGAACGAGGCCGGCACGGCCCTCGGCCTTGGCGAGGAGAGCCGACAGCAGCGGTGCCGCGGCCTTCGGATCGCCAACGGCGCGGAGACTGGCGAGCTGATGGGAGACGGCGGCATCGGGGTCGAGCACCAGCAGCGCCTCGAAGGCCTGACCGCGCAGTTGGGAACCGGCATCGAAGGCCAGTTCGCGGACGCGGTCGGTGTAGGCTTTTGCCTTCCAGAGCCCGGACAAGCGCACCGCCTCCCGCTTCACCGCGGGTGCGGCATGGGACCAGAGCGGCTCCAGCAGCGCGGCCGGATCGGGGACGGGCGTCACCTGGATGGCGGCGAGCAACTCCGGATGCTCCGTCCCCCGCTCCAGCAGCCGGGGCAGATCCTCCGCCGTGGCCGAAGACGCGAGGGCTTTGAGCCAGACCAGTTCGCGCGCGGGCTCTCCCTGGAACCGCTCGATCTGCCGACGGATCACCGTCCGGATATCTTCCGAGGCGGCGTGGGGACGATAGTTGATCGCGGCACCGCTCAGGTTCTTGAGATCATCGGGATTGTTTTCGACCCAACTGTTTTGGAGAGCGAACAGGAGGTGCTCATCCGCATCGAAGGCAAAGCCACCCTCCAGCAGCCCCGGCGCCCAGAGATGATGCATGGCGTGCAGCGTCTTCGTCAGTGCGTGGCGGTGATAGGCGTTGAACTCCCGATCCAGGGCCCGGGCAGCGATGGCAGCCGCGGCCGGATCGCGGAAATAGCTGGCCGCCACGATGGCCTCGAGACGGACCAACGGATCCGGATCGGCGATCTGCCCCTCGAGCAAGGCAAGCGTGCCGGGCATCGCGCCATCGCGTTCCCAGGTTGACAGGGTACGCGTCGCGTAGGCCCGGACTCGCGGATCGGTGGATCGCAGCAGCGCCTTCAGCAGTTCCGGGCGGGGCGCCTCGTGGGCCTCGTAGAGCGACAGCGCCTGGAGCCGGCGGTATTCGTCCACTTCGTCACCGGTCTTCAGCGTGGCGACCCAGGCATCGAGCGCCGCGACGACCTCGCTGGCGGGACGCTCGAAAAGGAGGCGCTTCGCCTGATACGCCGCCCAGCGCTCCCGGCTGTCGAGCTGACCGAGGAGATCAGACAGGGTCGCATCGGCGAGGGAAGAGGGTTTGATCGTGGGACGCCCCTTCGCCGTGACGCGCCAGACGCGGCCGTGCTCCTTGTCCCGGTCGGGATGCCGGTAGGAGGCCTGGTAGTGGCCGATGATGGGATTGTACCAGTCCGCCACATACAGCGCCCCGTCCGGTCCGAGGCGGACCTCGATGGGGCGGAAGACGTTGTTTTTCGTCTCAATCAGGTTGGGCAGCAGCTCCGTCGAGAACAACCCGGTCTTTTCGTCGTAGCGCAGGGCGTGCTGCTCCAGGGTGTTTCCGTAGTAGCCTCCAATGATGACGCGGCCCTGCATGTCGTCGGGAAAATGGCTGCTCTCGAGGAACTCCATGCCGACCTGCTTGATCGGCGCGAGACAGAGATTCAGCGCCTGGGCATTGACCGCGAGATCCGAGCGCACCAGGCCCGGGGTGCTGTAGTAGGCGCCGATGTTGGCCCCACTTTTGTGGAAGGGCTGGCCATGCCGCGTCGTGACGACGCCCCAGCAGTTCGCACCGGCTGAGGACCAGTGGAAAAACGGATCGAGATGCCCCGTGCGCGGCCGGTAGCGCCAGACGCCGGCGCGGTTCAGCCGTTCCACCCCATGAGGCGTCTCGACGCGCGAGTAGATGTGGTGGCCCTGGGTGAACCACAGTTCGCCGCCGAAACCCCAGTTCAGGCAGTTGATCATCTGGTGCGAATCCGCCGTGCCAAAGCCGCCGAGGACGATGCGCCGGGAGTCGGCTTTCCCATCACCGTCGGTATCGCGAAAATGAAGCAACTCGGTGCCCTGCGCGACATAGAGCCCGCCATCGCCCAGCTCGATGCCGCTCGGCATGAACAGGCCCTCCACAAATTTGTGGAAACGGTCCGCGCGCCCGTCGCCATCGGTGTCCTCGCAGACCAGCACGTAGTCGTTGGCCTTTTCGCCCGGCTTGATCTGGGGATAGCTCACCGCGCAAGCCACCCAGAGGCGGCCGCGCTCATCCCAGCGCATCTGGATGGGCTTCACCACGCCGTCCGCCTCGGAGGCGAAGAGTTTGACCGCGAAGCCATCGAGAATCGTAAAACTGGCGAGTTGCTCCTCCGGCGACTGCGGCTTGGCCGTCGGCGGCTCCACCGGGACGGACGAACGGACGATGATCGGGCTGGTGGCGCTGCCGGACAGGGCGGCCCTGACATTTGCCTCGGCCTGGTCGAGCAGCGGCAGAAAGTCCCGCATCTCCTCGGGAAACAGCCTCCGGTCCTGGTCCTTCCAATCGCGGGAATAGGGCACATGGGTGCGGTCGCCGGCGAGAAAGGACCAGTTCATCGGACGCCAGTAGTCAAACCAGAGGCGCTCCAACTCCATCGCCTCGCCGCGGGCGGATGCCAAGGACTCGTCCGGCTTCGGGCTCATCCCCAGCCCTTCGAGAATCCGCTCCGCCACGAAGCGATGCCCCTCGCCGCTCAGATGGTAGCCATTTTCCGTGAGACCCGGTCGACTCTCGCCCTCGCGAGTGAGCGGCACGAACGGGAGCTTCAGCTTCGCCGCCAGATCGCGGATGCCGGCCACGTAGGCGCCCAGATCGGCATTCCGGGCCGCCAAATCGGGGCCGTGGGAGAGAGGCGAAGCCTCGAACGGAACCGGCTCGACCAGAATCACCCGCCGGGCCACTCCACCCGCGCCACTTCCCGCGAACTCGCCGATCAGGCTTTCGTAGGCGGCCAGAAAAGCGGGCAGCCCCTGCGGTCCGGCGAGACTCTCCATCTGCCCGAACTGGGCGAGCACCACGGTCGCGCCCGCCTCCTCCAGTTGCTGACGCCAGTCGCGCTGCTGACGCCAACTCGTCGAGCCGGTCTGCTCCTGCATGCGTTTCTCGGCCTCGCGACGGCGGTCATCGAGCTTTTCGACATCCCCGCCGTCCCGCCACTGTTCGAAGACCGTGTCCCCCTCCCATCCAAAATTGCGGACCCGCAGCGAGCCCCCCGGAAAGGCGGCGTAGAGCTGCGTCTGGAGATAAGGATGAAAACGGGTGCGCTCGACATTCGCCCCTCCCGCGAGGGCGACGACATCGTCGGACCGGATCAGTGGTTCTGCGGCCGAAGATGGGCCGGGATGAACCAGCAAAGTCACCACAGCAATGAGTCGGCAGACAGAGAGGGATTTCACGATGGGGGAAGGAAGAGGAAATGGTAGAAAAGGAAAGTGGGAAAGGACGGGCAGCCCTGATCGGTGTCGTTACCGGAAGCAGAGTGGGAGCGAGCCTCTCAGCGAGTTCAGCCTCGATGGGACCGGGTCAAACCGACTTCGCGACCGCCATCACAACTCCACGATCTTGAGATCCTTGTATTGCACCACGCTGGTCGCATTCCCATGGATCTGGACCGCGATCATACCCTTGGCGTCGATACCGGCGTCCGGCTCGGTGTAGTCGACAGTCTGCACGCCATTGAGCCAGAGCTGAATGCGCGGCCCCTCGGCGCGGATGCGATACTCGTTCCACTCTCCGAGAGGCTTCTGCGCCTTGGCGAGCACTTCCTTCGAAGGTTGGGCAAGCATTTTCTTCCTCCGGCTCTCGTCGTAGAGGGCTCCATCGTAGCCGGCGCCGAGATCGGCCTGGTAGCCGATGACCTCGTGATGATCGGGAATGCGCTTCGACCGAAACTGCACGCCGCCATTCACAAAACCCTCGGTGCCGACGAGCCGCCACTTCAGCGTCAGCTCGAAATCCCCGTATTCGCGCGTCGTGGCGAGGAAATTGTTCTTCTCCTGCTTTTTCTCCAGCGATCCCGCGGTCAGCGCGCCGTCCTCAATCCGCCAGACACTGTCGATATCGCCCTCCCAGCCGGCAAAGGTCTTGCCGTCGAAAAGCGCGACCGGCTCGGCCGCCAAGGCGGGCAGGAGCCACAGGGAAAGGAGGGTCAGGGAAAAAGCGGATCGTTTCATACCCGAACCCTACCCCAAACCCGCATCCCCTGTCGAGCCCGCGATGCCGGGCCGGAAAGGTCGACCAAACCGTTTCTGATCAAACAGGGTATGATCGCCGATCGAACCCTGTTTGATCGGAAAGCCAACCCTGTCCCATCGCCCCGGCGGGCGCCGAAAGTCACTGGCGGGAGTCGGCCATCTTCCGCGCGCCGGCGAGCAGGGCCTCGATCTGGGTGCGGAGGGCACCGTCGGTGCCGACTTTCGGCAATTCGTCGAGAGCCTGCTGGAAAAGCACGGCGGCAGCCTCGTACTCCTTGGCGAGGAACAACTGGCGACCGGCATCTTTCAGCCCGGTGGCCTTGGCCACGGCCTCGGTGGTGCGGCTGTCCATTTCCATGACCGGGGAGACGATGCCGCCGAGATAGAGATCATCCTGCTGCCAGTCACCGACCGGATTTTCGACGATCTCCGGCTGGGGAAAGCGCTCGGTATCGAGATAGAGATCGTGACCATCTGCCGTGGCTGGAGCCGCGGACAGCACCCGCTGGGCGGGCAGGTAGCTCACCATCTCCGGAGTCAGGGGAAAATTCCGCAGTTGGGTGGGATCATCGGGCAGAAAGCGGACTTCGGTGATGACGGGATCGCCGGCCAGATGGCGGGGACGGAAATCGGGCGCGACGCCGCCTGCCGAGGCGAGATAGACACCCTCGCCGGCTTCACCGACGGGGCTGAGTCCGGGAATGGCGCCGGAATAGGCGGGAGCTGACGTTGTTTCGGCAGCCGCGACGGGCTGGGCCGATCCACCGGCCGGCTGTCCCAGCCAGCGCGGGGAGGTCAGGGCGAGGGCCACCGCAGCGGCGGCGGCCAAGCCGGTGCCCCAGACGACGGGACGAATTCGAGCTTTGCCCGATCCGGCCGCGGGACGGACCACGGTGAAAGTCGGGACCGGCTGGGGCGCGGGAGCGGGAGCGCTCAGGGCGCCCGTGAGTTGCTCCGCGAAACCGCCCCGGATCAGGCTGACCATTTCCCGGATGCCCTGGACCTCGGCGCGGGCTTCGGGCGACTTGAGCAGCCAGGCTTCGACGGCATGGGATTCGGCGACGGACAATTCGCCGAGCACGTAGGCGGTGAGACGGGGATCACCGGAGTCGATGGGAGTGACGGAATTCATCTGGCTGTGAGGAGGTGGGGAGTCTGGTGGATGAGGAGAGAGAGTCGTGACGGGGAGAAACACCGGATCAAAGTGAGGGATCGAGCCCCATCAGCACCCGCAGCCGCTTGATGCCGGTGTGGAGGAGGAATCCGACGTTGCTGACGCTGAGGTCGGTGATTTCGGCGATTTCCTTGTAGCTGAGATCGGCCTGAAATTTGAGACGAATGACTTCGCGCTGATTCTCGGGCAGTCGCTCGACGAGCCGGAGGACCTCGGCGTGGGACTCGGACCGCTCGGCTTCTGCCGCGGGATCGAGGCGCCAGTCGTCGATGGCTTCGAAGGCCTCTGAGCTGGAGAGAGTCATCGGTTTGTCTTTGCGGAGGATGTCGATCGCGCGGTTACGGGTGACGGTATAAAGCCAACTTTTCAGCCGGCCCTGCACGGTGGCGGGGTCCTGCTGATACAGTTTCAAAAAGGTGTCCTGAACGACATCGCGGGCGCGCTCCCAATCTCCCCCGAGGAGGCCGGCGGCGTAGCCGATCAGCGGTCCTTCGAAGTCGCGGTGGGCCGTCTCGACCATGGATTCCGGGGTGTCTTCCGGCATCGGGTCCGTGGCTGCGGCGGCTGGAGGCGTCCTGGTGTCTTTCATCGTCTGGAACGAAGTGGCCGGCGGTTTCTTAGCGGGACATTGGACATTTTTTCATCGGTTCGGTCCACCGGGCCTGATTTCGGGTAACGGAAAGGCAACTTACACGCAATCGCGTCCCGGCACCAGCCCCGATGCGGCGACGGAATCGCGGCGATCTGATCGGTCGGTATTCGTCAAAACTCCGTCGTTGCGCACTGGCGGCGGGATGGGCAGACTGCATCCCGGCATGCTCTTTCGTCTTCCGCCCTCCTGCCGTCTTCTCGCCGGCCACTTTTCGCTCCTCCGCAGTCCGGCTTTCCTTGCCATGGCGCTGGCCGCCCTGACGGGAAATGTCTCCGAGTCGAGCGCCCAGGATGCCCCCACGTCGCAGTTGGCGGCCGCGCATTACTATTCCGTGGCCCCGGCTCCAGACTGGGTGACGCCTCCCGACGCGGACCTGTCTCGCGCCCATCCTTTCGACACCCCGATCCGGCCGGGCATCTATTTCCGGCAGGTCGACTATCAGGTGCACGCTGAGAAGGCGGAGGAGTTTTTCCACTTCACCTGCGAATACATCACCCTCGCCGGTGTGCACGATGAGTCCTCCTTCGAAGTCGAATTCGATCCGGCCTATCAGCGTCTGGTGCTGCACGGCGTCCGCCTGCGGCGCGGAGGCGAGTGGCGCGACATTCTGGACCAGTCTTCGATCCGCCTGACGGTGCCGGAGGCGGAGCGGGAGATCGGCCTGCTCGACGGCCACGTCACCGTGCTGGTGAATCTGCGCGATGTGCAGCCGGGCGACGTGGTGGAGTATCGCTACACCCTGGCCGGATGGAACCCGGTCTTCGACGGCCGCTTTTTCGACACCATCCCATTGGAATGGGAAACGACGGTGCAATCGATGCGCTACCGCCTCGTGAAGCGCTCTGACCGGCCCCTGCACACGAAGACCCACGGTCCGGAGATCAAACCCGACCGCCGGCAACTGCCTGACGGGCTGGAGGAATGGGTCTGGCGACGCGATGACATCCCGGCAAAATACCTCGAGTCTAAACTGCCCAAATGGTATCAGCCTTTCCACCATGTCGAGCTGAGCGAACTCGGCACCTGGCAGGAAGTCGCCGCCTGGGGCGCCAAGCACTACGACTTTTCCCAGGAACCGCTCGATCCCGGGCTCGAAGCCGAGATCAATGCCATCCGCCGCCGTCATCCCGATGTGGAATCACAGGCTTTGGCGGCGATCCGGTTCGTGCAGGACTCGATCCGCTACCTCGGCATCGAGGATGGCGCCAATGCCTTCCGCCCGGCCCAGCCGAGCCTCTGCTACCAGCGACGCTTTGGCGACTGCAAGGACAAGACCGTGCTGCTCGCCCTGATGCTGCGGTCTCTGGGCCTGGAAAGCGACGCGGTCTGCGTGTCCCACAGCGATCGCGGGACGGTCGGAGACCGCCTGCCGTCGCCCATGGCTTTCGACCACGTGATCGCCCGTCTCCGGCTGCCCGACGGACGGACTTTCTGGTGCGACGCGACGATGAGCCATCAGGGAGGCGACCTGGCGACGATGCATTTTCCCGATTACGGCAAAGGGCTCGTGCTACGCGAGGATACGACCGCCCTCACGGATCTGCCGGCGCCCGATCCCGATGACCACCGCATCGACGTGGTCGAGACTTACCGGATCGGCGGCGTCGGCAAGGCGACAGAGATCGATATCGAGACCGTCTACCTCGGATCCGAAGCCGACGACATCCGCTATCAGGTGGAAACGGAGGAGCCGGGCATCGTGCAGCGCCGCTACCTCGATTACTACCGCGAAAACCACGTCGCCATCGAATCGCGCGGCCCCCTCGAGCTGATGGACGACCGCGAAGGGAACCGGCTCGTGATCCGCGAGCGTTACCGCCTGCCCAATCCATGGAAGCCGGACGCAGACCAGAGCGAAGAGGGCTGGCATACCTTCACTATCTATCTCCAGGCCATCCGCGACCAGTTGCAGCAGGTCGACCACACGCGCCGCGAGATGCCGCTGCGGCTCTCCCATCCCGTCCACTATCGCCAGACGATCCATCTCGACCTGCCGGGCACGGACGGCGACTGGGCCGGCTTTTTCGACGAGACCCGGCATCGCCTGCCTTTTGCGGCCGGCTTTTACGAGCAAGAGACCACCTACGACGCCGGCAAAGTCTCCGCCACCATCACCGCCAACTACCGCAGCGATGCCGACGCCGTGATGCCCGAGGACCTGCCCGACTACGAGACGGCGATGAACCGCATCTACGACCTCACCTCCACGGAGTTGTGGGAAGTGGCTCCCGGCTCGGCCGCCGCCAGCGCACCAGCCGACTCGCCGGATGAGGAATCGCTGTCAGATGAAGACATTGGCCGGCTCGCCGTGGTCGGCATACTCGCTGCTCTGGTGGCGGGGGTGATCGGAATCGCGGTCGGCGCGGTCGCCACGGCTCTGATCGTGAACCGCCGTCGCCCTCCCACGCCACCGGCGAGGCCAGCCGCCTCCTCCGGCCCGCCTCCGCTGCCGCCGATGGGTGGCCTTCGCTGAAAGAAGGAGTCACCACTCAGAGTGGATTCTGGCCATTCTGGAAAGACCAGATTTTTCGGATTTGAGATTTCAGAACCGAAAAAGCGGCCATTCGGGGGATTCTAATTTTTTGCAAATTTGAGTTTTTTTCTCTTTGCAAAACTTAAGGCCTCTGTAATATCTGAGAAATCTAAGCGATTCCGCGACCACTCCACGACCTCAACCATCAGCACCCCACCTATACGCCATGGCCAATATTCTCATCATTGACGATGAAGCCGGCATCCTGAACCTCATGACCAAACTGTGCCGGTCACAGGGTCATGACACTACCTCGATCCTTTCCGGACGCGAGGGCATTCAGGCGCTGGACCGTGTGAAGCCCGATCTCATGATCGTCGACCTCGTGCTCGGCGACATGAACGGCATCGAGATCATCGAATACAGCCAGCAAAACCATCCGGACACTCAGGTCATCATGGTGACCGGCCACGGCAGCATCGAGACCGCGGTGGAAGCGATGCGCCTGGGGGCTTTCGATTACCTGACCAAGCCCTTCGAGTTGGCCGACCTGCAGCGCACCGTCGAACTGGCCCTTCAGCAGCGCGGCAAGCCGAAGGCAGCCGATGCGAAAGGCACGCCCGAGTTCGACATCACGATGGAGCCGGCCCGCCTCATCGGCAAAAGCCCGAAAATCTCCGAGATCCTCGGCATCATCGAGAAGATCGCCGACAACACCAGCCCCATCCTGCTTGAGGGCGAGTTCGGCTCCGGCAAGCAGATGGTCGCCCGCAGCATCCACAACAAGAGCAAGCGCAACCAGTCTCCCTTCAAGGTGCTCCAGTGCTCCGCACTGCCGGAAGACCTGCTCGAGATGGAACTTTTCGGCCTGCCCAGCAGCCGCTCTGAGACCATTTTCACCCGCGCCATGGGCGGCACAGTGCTGCTGGAGGAAATCCACATGCTCCCGCTGCGCCTGCAATCGCTGCTGGAAAGCTACCTCGAAGAGATCGACGCCCGCCGCCTCACCGGCACCCTGCCCGGCTACATGGATGTTCGCTTCATCGCCTCCTCGGCCAAATCGCTGGAGGAGTGCGTCGCCAACGGCACCTTCCGCGAGGACCTTTACTACAAGATCTCGGTGATTCCGATCCAGGTGCCCGCCCTGCGTGCCCGGAAGGAAGACATCCCGCTGCTGGTCGATTATTTCCTCGGACGCCACTCCGATCGCACCGGCAAGCCGCGCTTCGAAGTCGACAAATACGCCATGCGGCTGCTTGAGCAGTACGGATGGCCCGGCAACGTCGGCGAATTGCAGAATGCCGTCGAGCGCGCCTGCGCCTTCGCCGAGAAAAGCGTCGTCCGCCCGGTCGATCTGCCGCCCAAGGTCGCCCAAAAGGTCGAAATCACCGACGACGATGAGCAGGTCACCCACCAACTCCCCATCGGCACGAAGCTGGCCGAATTCATCAAGAAGCAGGAGAAGCTCTTCATCCGCGAAACGCTGAAGTTCAACGGCGGCTCCCGCGAAAAGACCGCCAGCCAACTCGGCGTCAGCATCGCGACCCTTTACCGCAAAATGGGCCTGAAACTGGAGCGGGACAAGATGCTCAACAGCTGACGCCCCCCCACCCCGCGTCGCGGTCCCGGCTTTGCCCCACGACCACTCGCGGTGTCCACCGACACTCGAGAGCGCAAGAAGAACGCCCGGCTGGAGTCCTCCGGCCGGGCGTTTTTTGTGCCACCGCCGGAAAGGCGTTCACACCACCCGCACCCAGACTGTCTTCAGATAGCTCTCCCGGCCATATTCCGGAGGCATCGGGTGGCTTTCCAAATGGTTGAGAATGCGCCTGCCGCGCCGCACCCCCTCCCGGACCGCCGCCTCGAAGTCGCGCGCCGGCTGATGATGCGTGTTACCCGTGCACAGCAGCCAGCCATCCTCCTCCAGCACCCCGCAGGCCAGCGCCACCAGGCCGGCGTAGTCCTTTTCGGCACGGAAGACCCGGCCTTTCTGGTTCCGCGAGAACGTGGGCGGATCGATCACGACACCATTGAACCGCCGCTCCTGCCGGTGAAACGTCTCCAGCCATTCGAAGGCATCGCCCTTGCAGAAAAAATGCCCCGCGGGATCGATCCCGTTGGCTCTCAGGTTTTCCTTGCCCCAGTCCAGATAGGGCGCCGACAGGTCGAGGCTCGTCACGATGCCGCCGGCCTTTGCCATCGCCACGGAAAAGGCGCAGGTGTAGGCAAAACAATTCAGCACCCGCTCACCAGGCCGCACCCGCTCCAGCAGGCGGCGGCGATTTTCCCGCTGGTCGAGAAAGATGCCCTGCGAATAGCCGGAGCTGAAGTCGATCCGGTAACGCACCGAATTTTCCACGATCTCGAACGGCCCCGCCTGCACCTCACCCGCGATCCACTGCGGCGTGCCCTTCACCGCCTTGTCGCGCTTCTTCCAGTAAAGCGAAGTCGCCAGCTCCGGCACCGCCTCCCGGAAAGCCTCCGGAAAATGATCCCGATCCGTCTGCACCAGCCAGCGCCCGTCGAAGTGATCGATCCAGATGCCACCCCAGCGAAATCCCTCGCCCGAGAAGATTCGCCACGCATTCGTATGGGCATCGGGTGCCGGATTGAGCTGTTCGCGCCAGTTTTTCATCAGTTGACTGTCACTGTCCGTTGCCGCCTCTGCCGCTGCAACCCCGGCCATGCCCCGGCTGCCCCTTTTTCCCGCACTCGGCGCCCGGCTCGCCGATCCCGAAGCCATTTTTCCCGCCAAAGTGACCGCATCGCCCCATCTATTGGATTGCAAAGCCGGTATCCGAAATCGACATTGTCTCACTCATGACGCCAGCACTCGCCGACTTGCTCGACGCCGCCAAAGACCGCGGCGACCTCCTCGCCTCCAGCCACGAGAACATCCGCGCCCTGCTCGATGGGGCCGCCAATCCCCTCTACGAGGCCTCCGTGGCGGAACTGGCCGCCGATGGCGCCTGGTCCGAACTCAACGACCGCTTTTTCACCCGCCTCGCCTTCGGCACCGGCGGGCTCCGCGGCCGCACCATCTCCACCCGCGTCACCACGGCCGAGCGCGGCTCCGCGGCCGAAGGGCAGCGCCCCGATCATCCCTGCGTCGGGACCAACGCGCTCAATCACTACAACATCACCCGCGCCACGCTGGGCCTGTGCCGCTACCTCAAAGCCGCCCATGCCGCCGAAGGCCGCCCCGGTCGGCCCTCCCTCGCCGTCGCCCGCGATACCCGCCATTTCGGACGCGAATTCGCCGATCTCGTCGCCCGCGTCGCCACCGAGACCGGCTGCGATGTCTTTCGCTTCGTCGAGCCGCGCAGCACGCCCGAGCTGTCCTTCTCCGTCCGCCACCTCGGCGCCGGCGCCGGCATCGTCCTCACCGCCAGCCACAATCCGCCGCCGGACAACGGCTACAAGGTCTACTGGAATGACGGCGCCCAGGTCGTCGAGCCCCATGCCTCGGGCATCATCTCCCAGGTCAATGCCATCGCTGGCGAGAGCTACGATCCCGTGCCCGAGTCCGAGCGCGGCATCGTCACGGATCTGGGTGACGAGATCGACGAGGCTTACCTGGCGCGTTTGGAGACCCTGCTGCTCGATCCGGAATTGGTGAAATCCCAGCGCGACTCGCTGAAGATCGTCTTCACCAATCTCCACGGCACCGGCGGCACCATCTCGCCCCGCCTGCTCCGCCGGCTCGGCTTCCACTGCGACACGGTGCCCGAGCAGGATGTCCAGGACGGCTGGTTTCCCACCGTCAATTCGCCCAATCCTGAAAATGCCGAAGCCCTCGCCATGGGCATTGCCCAGGCCGGACGCGACGGAGCCGACATCGTCATCGCGACCGATCCCGACTGCGACCGCATGGGCGTGGCGGTGCGCGACGACGCCGGCAACCTCGTGCTGCTCACCGGCAACCAGATCGGCTCCTTGCTCGCCTGGTACCGCATCCGCACCTACATCGCCCAGGGCATCGTCACCGAGGCCAACCGCGACCATGCCGTGTTGGTCAAGACCTTCGTCACCACCGAGCTGCAGGGCGCCATCGCCGCCCGCCACGGCATCCCGTGCGTGAATACCCTGACCGGCTTCAAATACATCGGCGAAAAGCTCGGCAAATACGAGCTGGCCATCCCCGCCGATCTCCGAGCCGACTACCGCCGCCTGTCCGATGCCGAGACCCGGGCCCTGCGGCTGCAGCACTCCCGCTTCTTCATCTTCGGCGGTGAGGAAAGCTACGGCTACCTCGGCGCCGACTTCCTGCGCGACAAGGACGGCAACGGTGCCGTCGCCATGTTCGCCGAGCTCGCGGCTTATGCCAAGGCGGAAGGCACCACCCTGCCCGGCTTGCTCGACCGGCTCTATCTCGAGTACGGCTACCACCGCGAGGGCCAGCACTCCGAGACGCTGAAAGGCGCCGACGGCGCGCGCCAGATCCAAGCCCTGGCCGCCGATTACGGCACCCATCCGCCCACCGAAGTCGATGGTGTCGCCGTCACCCGCGTCCGCGACTTTTCCCGCCAGGACATCCATGACGAGGAGGGCGACCTGATCCCGAAGGAAAAAATGCTCTTTGTCGACCTCGCCGACGGCCGCGCCTTCGCGGTGCGCCCATCCGGCACCGAGCCGAAGATCAAATTCTACTTCTACCTCCGCCCCGCACCCGACACTGACCCCACCCTGGCCCCGGAGGCGCTCGCTGATGCCAAGTCCCGCGGCGATGCCGCCTACGAGGCCCTGAGCCGCGCCGTCATCGCCGACATGCGCGATCGCCTCGCCCGGCTGGGCTGACGATTTCCGATCAGACCCTGTTTGATCGGAGACAAGACCCTGTTCGATCGGAAATCGGATGAATCCCCGCCTCCGCAAACTCTGGCCCTGGCTGGCGGCGGTCCTGAGCGGCCTGTTGCTCGGCCTCTGCTATCCGCGCTGGGATGTCGGGGAGCTGATCTGGATCTGGCAGATCCCGCTGTTTGCCGCCCTGTGGTTCGGCGAGACATCCGGGCCGCGCTGGCGCCGCGGGATGGCGCTTGGCTATCTGAGCGGCCTGACGTTTTTCCTGATCAATCTGAGCTGGCTGTTCGAGCTGCGCCACGTGGCCGGCACCGTGTGGGCCGGGCTGGGCGGCTGGTTCGCGCTCGCCGCTTACGTGGCGGTCTATTTCGGCCTCTGGGGCGCCTTTGCCGCCACCGTCGGCCGCTGGCTCCCCGCCGAGGCGGAGCCCAGGAAAAAGACGTCGCTCCCCGGCAGCGATCTGTTCGGTCCCTCCGTCGCCGTGATCAGGGCCGCCGCACTCGGCGGGGCCGCCTGGTGCGGGCTGGAGTGGCTGCGCGGCATCGCCTTCACCGGCTTTGGCTGGAACGGGCTCGGCGTCGCCCTGCACGAGAATCTCTACCTCATCCAGATCGCAGACACTATCGGCGCTACCGGGCTCGCCTTTGTGGTCGTCTTCTGCAACGCGGTCTGGACCGCCACCCTGATCCGCATCGGTCGGGAGATGGCGGTGCGCCAGCGGGTGCGGCCGCATCTGGACTTCGCCGTGGCGGTGGCCCTGATCATCGTGGTTTTCCTCTACGGCGTGACGAAGATACTGACCCGTCCGGCGCCCACTCCGGAAAATTCGGTGAACCTGCGAGCCCTGCTGGTGCAACTTAATACCCCGATCGATGAGAAATGGGACGAGGCGCACGCCCAGCGAATCATCGAGCAATACCGCGACCTCACGCTCGGCTATGTCGAGTCATCGGCCTACGACCTGGTGATCTGGCCCGAGACGGCGCTGCCGGGCCGCTGGACCTTTCCCGGGGTGCAGACCTACCTGAATGACCACATCCTCAAGGCGGCCGATTTCTCGCTCATTCTCGGCATCGAGGACGAGGAACTCGACGGCAATGTCCTCTACAACTGCCTCGCCCTCACCCGGGGCTCCACCCGTGAGTCCCAGTTGCATCGAAAGCTTCACCGGGTGCCTTTTGGCGAGTACATCCCCCTGCGCGAGTCCTTCCCCGTCTTTCACTGGATCGCCGGCGGCATCGTGCCGATGGATTTCACCGCCGGGAGCAGTTACGAGCCGCTGAAACTCCACCGGCCCGAGGCCGGCATCATCCCGCTGATCTGCTTCGAAGACACCGTGGGACGCCTGGCGAGGCGATTCGTCAGACCTGGACCGCAGCTGATCGTGAATGTCACCAACGATGGCTGGTTCTACGAAAGCCAGGCCGCCATCCAGCATCTCGTGAATGCCAAGTTCCGCTGCGTCGAGCTGCGTCGTCCCATGGCCCGCGCGGCCAACACCGGCGTCAGCGCCATCATCGACGAGATCGGGAGCCTCGAATTTCCCGACGCCGCGCCCGGCACCACGGGCCATGAGCGGCTCCGGGTGGTGCAGGACCCGCTGACGGGCAACACCTTCACCACCGGCACCCTACCGGCCACCATCGCCCTGCCGAAGGCGCCCCCCATCACGTTCTACTCGCGGGTGGGCGATGCGTTTTCCGTGACGCTGGGTGCGATCGCCGCACTGGTCACGGGACTCGGCGTGATCCGGTCCCGACGCCATCGAGCGGCAACCACCCGCTGATCGGTCAATCCTCCCACCGCACCTCGCGAATGTCGGGAGACGAATCGACCATCGCCCGAAGCGCCGTCAACACCGGCTCGGTGCCCGAAGTGGTGTCCACTTTCTTGAACAGGCGTTTGAAAAAGCCCGGCTCCGCGGCCACGAAGGCGGTGAACTCCGACTCGCCGGTGGCGGGCGCCTCGTCGTCCTCGTCTTCCACCACGCCGCAGCCCACCCAGACGGGGAAATCTCCGCCGTGCTCGACCGGCACCAGCCAGCCCCAGTCCTCGCACAGGATCTCGCCGGTCTTCACACCATGGGCCGGCAGCCCGTCGCGCAGCCATTCGGCGAGACGCTTTCCCCAGCAGTGCTCGTTCACCGTCTCGGCATCTTCATCAGGGTATTTGGGAAACGCGGCGGAACGGAAAAGGACTCGATCAGGCATGCTGCCAACGTAACCTCACTGCCTCCGACTCGTCAAACGCCACGGCTTGCCGACAGCGGGCAATGGTCCGACTGTTCCGTTTCGTTCTCCTCTTGCCGCCGCCCATGTTCGCCGCGATCCATCTGCCCGAGTTCCCGCTGCAAGCCTGGCTCTGCCGCGAGCCCGGCTGGCGCTGGGAGCCGGTGGCGGTGCTTTCCGGCCAGACCGGCAATGGGACTGATCGACGGGCGCAGCCACGCGTGATCGCACTGAACCGGCCCGCCCGCGAGGCCCGGATCGAGCCGGGCATGACCGCCGCACAGGCCCGCGCCCGCTGCGCCGGGGTCCGACTGCTCCCGTTTGACGCAGAGGCCGAAGAGGCAGCTCAGGAGCGCCTGCTCGCCCTCGCCGCACGGCAATCGGCTGATTTTGAATCGACCGCACCCGGTCTCGTCACCATCGACCTGGGCGCGTCGCCGGTGGTTTCCCATCCTGATGAACTGCGCCGCCTGGCCAACGAGTGGGTGGCGTCCCTGGCCGATGCGGAACTCGACGCCCGCGTCGGCTGGGCGCCCAATCCCGATCTGGCGGCGCTCGCGGCCCGGCTGGGTGAACCGGTCCGCCTTTTTGCCGGCTCGGCGGAGACGATTCGCGCGGAGCTGGCTCCCCTGCCCCTGTCCTGCCTGGAACCGGCCGCCGACCATCACGGCATTCTCACACTGCTGGGCATCGACACGCTGGGCGATCTGGCCGCCCTGCCCCGCGATGAGGTCGCGGAAAGACTGGGACCGGACGGTGCGGACCTGTGGGATCAGGCCCGGGGCCGGTCCCACCGCCTGCTGACCCTGGTGCGCCCACCGGCGGATTTCTCCCACTCGGTCGATCTGGATCATGAGATCGCGTCACTCGAACCACTCATGTTTCTCGTCGAGCGGAGCCTGACGACCCTGACGGCCCGGCTTTCCTCGGCCTACCTCGCCGCCTCAGCCATTCGACTGGAGCTCCGGTGGAATGACGGCAGCGCCGGCGAACAGGTCATCCGCCTCACCGATCCCAGCCGCGATGCCCGCTGGCTCTGTCAGTTGGTGGAGACCCGGCTGGAAAAGGTGCGGTTCAACCGCCCGGTCGAGGGTCTGACCATCGAACTGGCTCCCACCCGGCCGACGGCGCAGGCGGGCCATCTTTTCGAGGCTTCCCTGCGCGATCCGAACCGCTTCTCCGAGACGCTGTCCCAACTGGAGGCTCTCCTCGGATCTGACCAGGTCGGCTCACCCGAAGTGCTCGACACCCACCGCCCGGATGCCTTTGTGATGAGGCCCTTCAATCCCCATGCCCTCACCGATTCGGAACCGGTGCCCCGTCCCGCGTCGGGCGTGGCCGACGCGCTGGACACTGCGACGGAAGCCACGGCCCCGTCATTACTCCCGGTCACCCAGGGCCTGCCGTTGCGGCGATTTCGGCCTCCGCTGCCGGTCAGGGTGTCGACCCGTCGTCACCCCTCCACCGGGCTCGATTGTCCCGGCGAGATCGTTTCCGGTGAGATTCGGGGCCGCATTCACGACTGTCGCGGCCCTTGGCGCGCCTCCGGTGACTGGTGGGAGCCGGGACGGAGTTGGCTGCGGGAGGAATGGGACATCGCCCTCGATGATGATTCTCTCTACCGACTGAGTTGTCATCGCGACCGGCAGACCAACGCCACGGGGCCGGCCGAGTGGTTTGTCGAGGGCATCTACGGATGATGGCGTGCGGATCACTCCGGCAAATCCACCCCGCACATCTTGCAGTAGCGCGCCGCCGGCTCATGGCCGACATGCCCGCACTCGCGGCAGCGACGCCGGTCCAGACGCGTGGCTTCCAGCTCCCGATGCAGTTCGGCCGTCACGATGCCGGTGGGCACGGCCAGAATGGCAAAGCCCGTCAGCATCATCACCGAAGCCAGCATTTTGCCTGCCACGGTGACAGGCGTCACATCGCCGTAGCCAACCGTGGTGATGGTCACGATGCCCCAGTAAACGGCCTGCGGAATGCTGGTGAAGCCGGAGTCGGGCTGCCCACCCTCGATCAGATACATCAGGGTGCCCTCGATGCAGACGATGGACAGCAGGCTGAACAGAAAGACCGAAATTTTGCCCCTGCTGGCCAGCAGGGCATTGAGCAGAACATTCGCCTGCCCCAGGTGATGAGCCATCTTCAACACGCGGAACATCCGCAGCAGTCTCAGGACCCGGATGATCATGATGTAGCCGGATCCGGTGAGAAAGAGTTCCAGGTAGGTGGGCAGGATCGACAGCAGATCCACGATGCCGAAGAAGCTCGTCGCGTAGCGCAGGCGCCGCCTGACCACCCAGAGCCGGACGAGATACTCGGCCGTGAAGACGATGGTGAAACTCCACTCCAGCACGAAAAGCAGCCTGCCATGCTGCTCACGAAATTCGGACACGCTCTCCAGCATCACCACCACGACGCTCGCCGCGATGAGGATGAGCAGGACGATGTCAAAGGCCCGACCAGCCCGGGTGTCGGAGAGAAAGATGATGCGCCAGAGCCGCTCCCTCAGGGAAGAGTCAGGGTCGGGAGTCGGGTCATCAACGGGATCGTATGGCATGCGGATCGTATAGCCACGGGGGCGCCATCCGTCAAAGCCCACATTCGCCACCAGCGACTCTCAATCGGCCATTCGCAGCCGCAGCGTCGGCGGCATCGCGGCCGGGTGCTCGCGACTGGCGAAGGCGTGGACCAAGCCATGGCGGTCGGTCTCGTCGGTGGTGCGCACCAGAATCACGGTCGCGATGCCATTGGTGTCGGCCTTGAGGAAATCAGCCAAAGCCGGACCGCTGACCGTGCGCAGCCCACTGCTCACGCCCTGTTCGACCACAAATTCGCCCAGCAGCACGGTCCGGGCCGGATCGACGGAGAAACCATCGTCCACCCGGTTGGCGGGCGCGTCCTGCCACAGCAGCGAAGCCTCTTCCCAGGTGGTATCGGCCGATTCATCGATCAGTCCGAATATCTGAAACGTGGCATCGGGCACGACGGAGGCATAACCGAGACCGCTGGGCTCGATCGCGAGGACCAATTCGGCATCCGCGATCCGTCCGCGTTCCACGCCGCCGAGATCGAATGCCAGCCAGGCCTTGCGGCGATTTCCCGCGTAGTCGGTGGAGTGTTTCACCATCAACAGGGGCGATCCACCGTAGGGGCCACCCGCGTCGCCCTGGCGCACGCAGGTGTCGGCTCCGCGGCCATCCGCTGTCGTCAGCGCCACCCAGCCGGGCGCCAAAGCCGGGCCGGAGGCGCCGGATCGCGCCGTTTCTCCATCGGCCTCGGCACCTTCCAGCAATTTCTCGGCATCGTAGCGGACCATCTCGCCGGTCTTGAGCCGCTTCTCCGTCTCTGGATCGCGCTGGTGGGTCACCCCCACTTCGCCTTCCAAAACCAGCACTTGGGAAGGTCCGCCCTCGTTGGCGGTGACGCCGAATCGCGTGCCATAGTCCGTCAGCAGAGCGTCGTCGGTTTGAATCTGAAAGCCCTCCGCCCCATCGGGCACCCAGGCTACGGCGGCTCCCTTCACCAAGCGGCAGCGCATGGCGGTCTCGACCTCCAGAGTGGCGGGAGCCTCCAGGGTGACGGTCACCCCGGAGTCAAAGCGCACCGTGGCGAGCCCCTCCACCAGATCGAGCCGGCCCGGCTGCAGGCGTGAGCCTTCCTCGGTGGGCAGCGATCCCGCCCCCCACTTGCTCGCGCGGGTGTCGGCCAGAGTGGCCACGGGAGCGGGCACCGGGGCCGTTTCCACGACCGCCGATGGCGACGCCCCCCCCGGCGAGCCGGGCATCGGCCGGAGCCACCAGCCCAGGGCCGAGCCGCCCGCCAACAAAGCCAGCGCCGCCGCCCAGCGCCACACGGGAGCAGGAAAAGCAACTATTTGGGTCGATCCCGCGCGCTCCGATTCGGCAAACAGGGCTTCCGCATCGGCCTGAAGCCATCCCTCGACGGCCAGCCAGTCGGCAAACGCCTCCCGGAGCGAGGCATCGCCACGCAAAGCCTCGTCAAAGGCGCGCACCTCGTCGTCCGCCATTCGCCCGGCACGGTAGCGGGCAAAGCGTTCCCAGAGTGAATCATCTGCTCGTTTCATCGTTGTTTGGGAAAAAATTCCACCACCGTCATCTTCGTCAATTCCGCCCCCACTTTCTCAACCAATCGTCCACCAGCCCTCCTCTTCCCTTCAAACCTGAAATCTCCCTCCATCGCCTCAACAAAACTAAAAATTGAATACCGCTCCCAGGAAATTTTGAACTTTTAACTTTGAACTTTGAACTTTTAACTTTGAACTTTTAACTACCTCCCTTCCCCACACACGCCTGCAGCCCCATCCGCAGTCGGCTGAGCAGCCGATAGACGGCGCCCTCGGTGCGGTTCACGGCGCGGGCGATTTCCTCGATGCTCATCTCGCGGGAGTAGCGCATCAGGAAGATCTGCCGATGGGGACGCGACAGCTTTTTCACACACTGCCGCAGCGCCTCGGCCTGGCGCTGGTGCCGAGCCTCGCCGCGGTCCAGTTCGGTGGCCAGAAGCTCGAGACACTCCTCGCTGAGTTCGGTGAACCGGCGGGCCTTGCGCCGGTGAGCGAGCACCTGGTGGAAGGCGATCTTCCGCGCCCAGGCCCGGAAATTCGTGCCCGGTTGAAAGGCATCGAAATGCCTCCACATCACCAGTCGCGCCTCCTGCAGGATGTCCTCGGCATCGCTGGGCTCCCGGATCAGGCTGTGGACATAGGCCGACACGGCCCGCTCATTGTCGTTGAGCAGGCGCAAAAAGGATTCCGTGCGGTCATCATCCGCCGGCTGGCTTTCGGGCTCGGGTGGAGTCATTCCAGAGTGGAAGTCGCCGTCGGGGCGTTTTTGGACAAAGAAAGTGAGGCCCGCTGCCAATTCGGTCCACCATCCTCAACCACCCTACGATTTTCCAGTCGCCAATCCTCCAATTCGACTTATAATTTCCATAACAAACTCGTCTCCCCGCCCGTTTTCCGGTCCGTTCACCCATGAATCGCCTTTCCGCCCTCTGTCTCTGCGGCATTTTCGGCATTGTCGGCTACTGGTTCGTCGATGACACCCGGGCGATGACGGTCGCGTCGATTTTCCGCAACCTGGTCGCCGGGAATACGGAGATCGATCAGGATCACTTTCAGCAAGCTGCTCTCCGCGAAGTGAATGCCCGGCGCTCGGAGCAGAATCTCGCGGCACTAAAAGCCGATCCCCAGATCCACGAGGCGCTCAGCCGTTTCGGCGCCACCCAGAATCAACTCGCCAGCGCGGAGCTGGAGCCCCTTTTCGCCACCCTGCAAAGGCAGTTCCCCGGCGCCCAGTATCTCTCCGCCACGGTCTTGCTCGATCCCAGCGATACCGGTTTGCAATCCAGCCTGGCGGAATGGGACGATGCCGGCAATCCCCAGTACGAATCACTCAGCACCCTCGCTTTCCGCGACGGTCTGCGACAGGGATGCATCGCAGTATTGTCCCGCCGCCTCCCCCCATTCGACCTGGAAGCCGCGAACCGCGATGGCGGGCGCTACTTCCAGACCTGTCCCCACTGTCAGAAAGCCCACGCCATCCAGCTCGACCGGGCCGCGCAGACCGTGATCCTCGCCTGCCCCGATTGCAAAAAGCCCTACGACGTGCTCGCAGCCGATCCCGACGGAGTGTTCCGCCGCGCCACCGACTATTTCGAGGGATTCGAGCTGCCGGTGCCGGTCTCGCCCCCCAGCCAGTTGCCCGTCGACCGCATGATCGCCATCTGGGCGGCAGTGCTCACCCACTGCGACTACGAGTATGACCACAAAGGCTCGGACAAAGGTGAAGCGTGGAAATTGCCATCGCGGACCTGGAGCGACGGTCGGGGCGATTGCGAAGACTCCTCGCTCCTCCTCGCCGACGCCCTGAACAGCGCCGGCATCGAGGCCCGCGTCGCCGTGGGATGGAATATCCACATCGGCCAGCACGCCTGGTGCGTCGCCCGGGCCGGCGGCCGGCAGTGGATCCTCGAGTCCACCCTGCGGCTCAAACCCGGTCAGCAACCCAAGCCCGTAGCCGTCGCCGATGGCGCAGACGAGTACCAGCCCGAGCAACTCATCGAGCCCGGACGCCTCCACTTCCGGCTCGATGGTCGCGTCCGGGCAGGCTGCCCAGACTACTGGTCACCCGACCATTGGGGGACGCTGGCCCAGTGACTGACGATTTGAGTGGCGGCTGACTGATTTTCCCGCCCCGACTGCCAAATCCACCAGTCGGTGGCGGCGTCATCCCTCCAGCCGCCAGAAGCTGCCGATCGGAGCCAACCGGAAACCAGGGAGCGGCGCATTCGCAAGGATAACCCCGAAATTGCTCTTCTCGGAAGGCATGAGGTGGACGGCGGCCACGGTCCGGTCCGTAAAGGCCACCAGCAGTGCCACATGTCGCAAACTTCCCAGAGGCGAGCCCAGCCCCCGGGCCCCGGAGCCGGACGCATCGATGGGCAGCGTCAATGACAGGCTGGTGATGGCCTGCGTGGTGCCCGCCACCGACTGGAGGGAGCCCTTTCTCAGACGCAGCGTGGGACTGTTGAGCGCCTCCTCACCGACAGACCGGGACAGCGCCGTGCCCGTGTAGAGAGCGACATTTCCGGCCGCGCTGCTGCCCGTCAGGGAGATCAGGATGGCATACTGACGGCCGCGATCGGTGGCCTCGGCCTGGAGGATGCGACCGACCCGGGCACCCCCGGTGCCCGGAGCCAGATCGCCCTCGCGCATCAGGATATGCGGATCCCGACCGGGGACAAAATGGACCAGGGCAAAGTCATTCGCCGAGTTCACCCCGGTACCCAGCAGAGTCGCCAGCACCATGACCTCGTTGTTCGACAGCATCCAATAGCGGTAAAAGCGGCGGAAACCTACTCCCGCCGGCAGACCGGGCGCGGCGATGCCCTCCAGGGCGATCGGCGTGATGCTGCTTCCGATCGTCCACAATCCCTCGTTCTGGGAGGAGACCGCACCCGTCAGCGTGGCACGATAAAGACAGCCATTGTCCCGGTTGACCGATTCGCCCAGCAGGGTGCTGAGCTGCCCGGCTATGCCCCCGACTGGCGAAGGCTGGTCGCTCCCCCGTCGGGCGAAGATGGCCGGCGCATTCATGGCATCGTCGTCGATCATCGCCAGCGCATGATTGTCCAATGTCGAAGTAGCCGGTCCCGTGAGGGCGGTCGGAAAAAATACCTGATCATCCATCACCGACGGACGATTCGTCACCTGCCCGAGATTGACATCCACCAACGCAGTGACATCCCCCTCGATGCCGGAATTGTTCACGGTCGGCCCGAGGCTGTTCTGGTGGATGATAGCCGTGTCCTTGGTCGCATCGACCACAGCCGTCCCCGAAACGAGGGTGGCGTAGACGCCCGTCACCTGACGATCTTCCGCAACCGTGAATCCCCCCAGCGTGCCGATCTTCTGTCCGGTGAATCCCCCCGCGGCGAGTTCATCGCCCTCGCGCAGCAGATAGCTGGGCAGCGTGCCATTGTGCGAGACTAGGCCGACATCGTTGGCTCGCGTGACGCCGACTCCGGCTCCGCCGACCAGATAGAGCGTCTGCCCCGACAGACCGGTCACCGGGTAGCTGAAGGACCGCACCGTGAGTGGACCGACGACATCGCCCAACTGCTGGGCGAGCACCAGCGGCCCCGGGATCCCGTGGTAAATGCCGAGATTCCGACCCGATGGGGCGCTGGCACCCCGCAGCCGTGAGTAGTGGAGCGGCTTCGCATCCTCATCCAAATGATATTGGTAAAACCCGCCCAGCACCCCATCCGCCAGACCATTGGCGAAGTCCCCTGTCCGCGCCTCGACGATCCCCGGCAGCGGTCCGGATACACTGGGGTAGTAGTAGGCCGCCCCTTGGTCGACAGTGGCCCCCAGATCGCCATCGACGGCGCCGACGACCACCGCATTGCCGGCGAACGTCACCGCCGAGCCGAAGGAGTCGAGCCCGAGCAGGTCGTTGGGGAGAAAGGCCCGCAAGTGGTCACCGGTCTGCACATCGTAGAGATCGACCCGTCCCGTGTCCGCGAGCACCGTGGAATTGCCTCTCGCAGAGCCGACCAACGCCAGATTGCCCCGCACCGCGACAGAAATGCCCCCCTGATCCCCGGCCTGAGCCAGCGGTGCCACCAGCCGATGGAGGGCATTGTTGTCATCCAGCGAAAAGACGAAGGCCGATCCCCGGGCCTGCCCCCCCACTTTGTCACCCGCGGCGCCTATGACGACATGGTCCCCCGAGACCGCGATCGACGAGCCAAAGAGATCGCCGGCTTCCGGCGTGGTGGGAGCAATCCATTTCTCTATCTCCAAATCATTCAAAGCCCCGCCGGGAGGAATCGTCCGGATATACGCGGCTCCCCGATTGCCCAGATTGCCGGGTGCAGTCGCAAAAGCCAGATTGCCCTGCAGCGCGACCGCAAAGCCAAAGCGATCCCCCGCCACCGTGTCGCTGCCGAAGCGCCTGAACCGGTGCGTGGCCGTCAGGAGCACCGTGTTCAGGTCGAAGAGATAGGTGGCCCCGGCATCGACGCCCACCGCATCATCGAGAGGCGCCCCCACCAGCGCCACCGAGCCTTCCAGCGCCACCGCAGCGCCGAACTGAGATCCCGCAGTCGGGTCGGGAGAGGCAAATTTGATCAACTGCCGCCCCCGGACCAGATCGAACAGATACACCGAGCCGGCAGAACCCTCATCCCCCGGCGCCCCGATCAGCGCCAGCGACCCATTCACCGCCACCGCCGTGCCAAAGCGATCCCCCGCCGCCGCATCCGTCGAGAGGGGCCGCAGCGTGCGCAGACGGCGCCCATTCGCCGACGCATACACATGGACCGCCCCCGCATCCGCCCCGAGCAGACTGTCGCCGGGATCGGAGACCACCAGGTAGGAGTCATTGGCCGCCACCGCCAGACCAAAATCCAGATCCGCCGGCGTCGCCGGGACCGGCGCATGGAGCTTCAACACCGGCGGCTCGATCGCCATCACGGCAGAAAGTGAACTCAAAACGAAGAGGCCGGAGGCGAGTCGGGAAGAGAGACGGTGCTTCATGAACGGAGAGTTAACCCAGATCAGGCCGGAAAGACAAGCACCGAACGCTCAGAGACTGCAACGGCAGCGGCGGAAATCCGATCAAAGAGGGTCTCATCGCCGATCCAACAGGGTCTCATCGCAAACTCTCTGCCCTCGCCAGACAGGGATGATCCGATTGGGAGACCCTGCTGGAGCCACCTGTCCCGACCAGTGGTCGGGCAATGCTCGGCCAAAGCCACCGGTCAGCCAAAATCTGCGCCCGCTCCACCTCCTCCCCGTCAGATCACGAGTCCACACCCCACCCTCAAACGCCAGCAACCGCGGCGCCTCCCACCCCAAAATCCAAAATCCAAGATCCAAAACCCAAGATCCCAAATCCACCCCTCACCCCACTGCCGCGATCGTCTTGTCCAGCAGCGCCTTGGTCTTCCGGATGCCTTCGATCTCCGGGTCCTTCGCGCCCTCGTATTCGATCCCGATGTAGCCGGTGTAGGCCGAGGCCGCCACGATCTTCATCATCCGCAGGTAGTCCGTGTGGATTTCCTCGCCCTGGTCATTGAAATCGTGGGATTTCGCACTGACACCCTTGGCAAAGGGCATCAGATCCTCGACCCCCTGATAGCGGTCGTATTCCAGCCCGCCGGGATTTTCGCGGTAGATCGGATCACCCTCATAGAGCGCCTTTTCCTTCGCATACTGGTCGGCATTGCCCCGGTTCTTGGCCACGTAGAAATTGCCGAAGTCCGGCAGCGTGCCGCAGTTGTCCCGGCCCACCCCCTTCATCACCGATGCCAGCCAGGCGCCATTCGACGACAGGTCGCCGTGGTTTTCCACGATCACATTGATGGCGTGTTCCGCCGCGAACTCCGCCAGCCGCGACAGCCCGTCCACACACAGGTCGCGCTGCTGCTCCGGCGAAAGCTGGTCGCTTGAGCGGGCATTCACCCGGATCGAGTGACAGCCGAGGTATTTCGCCGCCTCCACCCAGGCGAAGTGTCCCTCCACGCTGGCCGAGCGCTTGTCCTCCTGCGGATCGCCCAGATTGCCCACCCGGTCGCACATGATCAGCACACTGCGGACCCCCAGGTCGTCGGCGCGCTTCTTCATTTCCGCCAGATAGGCCTTGTCCTTCGGCTGGTAGCCCAGCTTCTCGTGTTCCACAAAGCAGAATTGGTTCACCCATTCCACCGCGTCGATGCCGAAGGTCTCCTTCGCGATCTTGGGAAAGTCCAGATTGTCCAGTTCCCCCGCCTGCAGCGCCTTGTGCAGCGACCACTCCGCCAGCGACACTTGGAAGCGCTTGGAAGCCGCCTTTGGCTCCGCCCCCTCGCCCCCCGGCTCCTTCGCCGGCTGCCCGCAGGCATTGAGGAACAACCCGCCCCCCATCAGGGCGGTCGAGGATTTCAGGAAATCACGGCGGTGGTGGGAGGTCTTCATATTCGGATCGGGCTAGAGGTGAGACAGTCGACTGTTCCAGTCTTCAAAAAAAGAACCGTCAAACGCCTCCCAGTTTCCCGTCTCACCGTCCGAATTGCAACCGACGCTTTGCCGCGGGACACTTCGTCGCGTGGGAAAAGGGAGGGAAGTCGTTGTGAGACACTGGCTACCCTGCTGTCGCCAGCCCATGCCGCCGCTGGCGCATTTCAAGGCCGCGCCCCTGCGCGGACCACCCGGCCGGATCGCGCTCACCCTGAAACCCTGAAACCGATCCCGTCCCACCCCGAGAAAGGCCACCGACCGCCCCTGCCGCCGGTTCCGCCGCCTGGCGCCCGCCTCCAGGGGACAGGGCCGGATGGAACAAAGACGCGGGCGCGCCTCGCGCCTTTGGACGCGCTGAGAGCCTCTCCGAGCCCGAACCACGAGTCATTCCGCCCTCCGGGAACGACAGCCGACTGACCACCTGGACGACTTGTTCGTTGTTAGAGTTTTCATGGTCGGAACGTAGCTAGCAAGGCCACATTTCGACCGGCCGCTACGTATAGGTAGGTGGTTTCGCCGCCATGCACGCTCCTCCAAACACTGTCGAGAGCAAGATCACGATCCTCGGCTCTTGCAATCTCAGCAATCTCTCCGAAATATCTCACATTGGCCCACGAGATTCCGTCGCTGTCTTCTCTGTGCATCGATGAGGACGCGATCCATTTAGTTAAAGGTGTGTCGCTTTCAATTAGCCATTCATAATTGTCGCCATCAGCAAGCGAAAAGGTGCGTGCTGCCGTAGCAACAATTCTTGTTCCCTCTGGCAGAGTTAGCCCAGTCTCCGCGGCAACCCGGGAATGCGTTGCCAGGTCGATGCGGACAAGAACATGTGGGATCGTTGCCCCGAAGAGCAAACCGGCAAAGGCAACGACCAAGCCGGCAATGATCAAGCGCATCTTTGGAGTTGGCTTCATCTTTTCACCGAACGCTTCGGATCAGGCGACGGCGAGCGCAAGATGTTGCTGACATGACAGATGCCATACGAGCCGTTGCCTGCATCCGTTTTGTTCGCCCGGTTGTCGTCTGAGTGTTCTGTGAGTTCGGGATTCATGAAGTCTACATGCCACGCTCGGCAAAGAAAGAAGCCATCTCGCTGTCGATGAGGTCAGCAAGCGTCTTCGCTGTGTGAAAGTAAATGGTGATCTCTTCGATGTCGTCCTTGAAGAGGACTATGTTGAGGGGGACGTGCTGCCCCTGAAAGACCACCTGATATTCAAGGCTGCGCTCCTCCTCGTGCGTCATCCGGGCCGCGAGATCGGCAATGTGCGAAATGACCTTCGCAGTGTATCCGCCCGTAATCTGAGGCGAAAGACGTTGAAGAAAAGGCGCAAGGTCAGACAGATCAAAACTGGTGGAACTCTCCTGTAACTTCGTCGCCTGCTCATCTCTGTGAAGAGCGTCGGACTCGTCAGGCGGGATTCCGTCTGGCTCTCGCTCCACGAAATACCAGTATCCAAGGATGAAGACACCAAAGGCGACTGGCACGAACCAGTTTCGGTGATCCAAAGCCAGCAATGCTCCGAAGCCGATTAATGCCAGGCCCATCCACTTCATGCGCTTTGATATTGGGGCGAACGTCCGAGGTGTGGCAGCGGCTACTGGGAGCGCCACCTCGAAACAGGGTTAAGTGTTGTAGTAAAGAGGGTCATCTCGACTCGGAGCGAGTAGCCGCTTGTCCACCACCGCCTTGTTGTGCTGGTTCGTTGTCGCGGTAAACCCAGTCGTGGATCGTTCCGAGATTGGCTTCGCAGTAGGCTCTTACTGCTCGGAAAATCTCTCGCTCACTCTCAACGTAATCCTGGTAGGCCTGATCTGATTGTCCGCCGGCTTCGATCTCACCTTCAAGATGATCAGCCTGCCGGTCAACCCCTGCGGATCGAAGTGCATTGATAATCCGTGGGAGTGCTGACCGATATTCGGAGAAGAGAAGTTGATGATCGGTGTGGTAGAGACCGTGAAAGGTGTTGATCGCGAATAGATTCACGATCGGCTCTGGCGCGTCATCAGGACAGGTCACCAAGTCATCGTCGGTTCCGGCTGCGTCCATCAATTCGTAGATGTCATACGTGCCGCGAATGATCTTGCGAGTTTCCGTCTTCGTCGGCCGTGCGGCGCGCTCCTTGGCAGCAAAATTGGTCTTCCAGCCGATCAGTTCGATAGCCGCAGAAACATCTCCTTTCGTCCTCTCCAACGCGGCGCACGCTTCGTCTACGGAAACACCCGTCTCCGAAGTCAGGGGCTCGGCGTAAATCTGGCGGGCCTTCTCAATCGCTGTTGGAAGATCTGGCGCAGCTCCGATCACCTCTTTCGCGGTCGCGAGGGATACTGGAACTTGTTCTCGAAGCGCTTTGATCTGCTCGATCATTTCTTTGGCACAACAGTTTGTTATCCGATTTCACTATCGCCCCGCTTCTCTACCGGCGGCAGTGATATCGATATCACCGAAATTCCCATCCCTCTCTCTGTCAATCGCTTTTGCGCCCGGAACGGGCTGGTGTTTTGTACGATCGGGAATCTTGGTTTTCCAAAGCATCAAGCGAACCAGATCGTTCTGGATATCGACTTTTCAACCACTTGCGGCGCTCGCTCAGCCGGGCGGGGACTGCCGCCGGTGACCTCCGCGGGTCGCGATCAGGGCGCCTCTTTCGCGATCACACCCTCTTGCCTTGCCGATCCGACCGGGTCTCGTCTCCGATCCAACCGGGTCTGATCGGCATGCCGCGCGATCAGGCGCGCCCGTCAGGCGACCGGACGGGTGAGTTCAACACGGAGGCGCGCAGGAGCGGAGGCGCGCAGGAGCGGAGGGCCGCAGAGATTTGGCCCAACTGCCATCGGCTTTTGTCGGTTTGGGTGATTTCTACCTTCTCTGCGGTCCTCAGCCCTCTTGCGCCTCTGCGTTGAGAGGCCCGCGTTTCCAGAACTCATTCAATGGATCCGGAGCCGCGGTCGCCAGAGCGTGGAAGTCGGTCCGGCGTTGCTGCCGGTACGGCGTACCACCGTCTGGCGACGGCGGCTACGGGATGCAATCGAAAGGCGACTGCTTTTCATCGGTAGCTGCGCTCGCCAGAGCGTGGCCGAGGGCGTCGGGCCACCGTCTGGCGCCCGCCTCCAGGGGACAGGGCCGGATGGAACAAAGACGCGGGCGCGCCTCGCGCCTTTGGACGCGCGGAGAGCCTCTCCGAGCCCGGACCACGAGTCATTCCGCCCTCCGGGAACGACAGCCGACTGACCATCTGGCTCAGCCGCTCAACACAACGCGCATCAGCGCCTTCCGGCCCCTCGACCGGGCTGGTTCAACTATGGGTGCAGTCCAAGGGCTCGTTCCTCGCCTTGGCTACACCCTTTATTGTTGTGGCAGCGTTATTTTCGGGTAGGGCGCCCGCTCAAGATTGCAGCAATCGCCCTCTCACGAAGTAACCGTGACTCCCGGTCCGACGGATCTCCTGGACTGATGCCGTAAAGAAAGATCTCCCAATACTTTGTGTTTTCGGGGATCGCGATCGCTATTTGAGTCCAGGTCTCAGACATATCGACGGCTACGTCCAGGCCGTTCGGGGCTCGCCGAAAGGTGGGTCGAGGCTGCTCACCTCCGGCACCGATCCATTCAGCAACTTCTTCGAGCGAAGAGAAGGCTGATCTCTCACTCGAATATCGCAAATGGCCCACTTCGAGATTCCCGTCCTTCGTCTTCCACTGCCACAGGTCAGCAACGTCCGTTCCAGATGGCATGAATTCCGGCGGAAGATCGACTTCGTATCCCCAAAAACGATCTTCGGTTTTTGAGCAGCCCGAAAGAGCGATTGCGAAAAAGGCCAGTGAAGTCGGGATGTTCATGCCACAACGTTTGAGGCATGGCAGCCCGATCCGGGAGCGTGGCCTCGATAGGAGGTTAAGGGTTTGAATCAAGGAAGTCAATCAACTCGCGGCGGGGTCGGGCTTGCCAGCGTCGGCTTGTTTGGTCCTGTTGAGTGTGCCTTCAGCTTCTCAAGTCGCCGAGTGTCTTCCATCGAAATGTAGAGTTGGAGAATCTCCTCTTTCGTAAAGTGTTCCTCCAGTCTCGGCGCAAGAAAATAGGAAGTGGTATGACGACTGTATATTTCCATTCCAGATTGGGGTTCCGGCAATAGACTCAATGCGACCGAAAGAGTCAGGGTCTGTGTCCCGGGAACGTGGACAGGCGGTCCGTCACGAAATAGGTTCGAACAGATCGCTTTCGTGATAGCGAAAAAATCGATCCCATTGTGTTCATAGAATCGAGGATCTACCCGTTCCAAAATCAGAGCTTTCTCCGCCGCTGTAAGAGCATCGTTTGATGGGGGAACAATCCGGCTGAGATCAATCGTTTTTGCTGAATCTCGGAAGGGGGCAGACCAATGGTAGAGATAAATGGAGACTGAAATGCCCCCTAAAAATCCGACTAGAAGAAGGACTCCGAAAATCTTTGCGGCTTTTCGCCTCTTCTTCATTTTCTAGACGGAACGTCGAGTCCTCCTACGCCTGACCGGGGGCGAGGCTTCGACTGCGGATTGAGGTTGTAGCGGTCATGACGGGTGGAACTGGAGGCGGGTCAGGCGTTAGGAGTGACGGCTTGTTCGGTCATTGCTTTGTTTGGGTGAAAAACGTCCGCACTTTGGAGGCAAGAGTGTCAAGGCTGCCAGCGTCCAGATAAACAGGCGCATACACGTTCCAGTCGTCTTCTAGGTTGTTGTTAAGGATGACAACATCGAGTCTGATGTGACCCAATCTGTCGCTAGTCGCGGCAAGGTCGAGATCTCCTTCGATAGCTGCCCAGTGGCGCTCTCCCTCCCATCCCTTCCAATCGCGAGCTAAGGAATCAAAGAGGTCGATCAGGAACGCAGTGTCTGTGTATCCCCATATTCCCTTCTTCGCAGAGATTGAATCGCCAGCCAACTCGACATCGAAGTAGTCTCCGTTCCGATTACTGAACGTCAATGTGCGCCCGCCTCTAGTCGATTTGATGATTACGGGTTCCATTTTTAGACCGAACGTCGAGTCCTCCTACGCCTGACCGGGGGCGAGGGTGGACCACGGGGTTGAGGTTGTATTGGTCATGGCGGTTGGAGCCGGAGGTGGGTCAGGCGTTAGGAGTGACGTTTTGTTAGGGATTTGCGTGCGAGGTCGTTCCACGTAGCAAACATGGAGCACCCCACAGTCAGCACAACAAGTGCGTGGTAAATATGAGATTCAAAAGCTCTTGATCCATCATAGATCGACCCTGAGAACTCGGGCGTGTGCCAAAAGAATATCTTCCTGTCCGTAAATCTAAGGTCAATTCCTGAAATCTCGGCGAGCATAGTCGGCCCGAGATCAATTAGGTCGGGAAGAACGCTGCCAAAAATTGATGCGCCGACAAGAACTGTCGACTCCGGGCGAACCGAGGCCAAGATCACAACAATGAGCCCTGTTGAGATGGCGATGTCAGGCGCCGCACGAAATGGGTAGTGATGTGGGGCGATATCCAATAGCCCGTGAATCAGCACCCCCGCCGCGACCAATGCGCCACATGCGACCAAGTATTGCTTCGACGGAGATCTTGTCGGGGCAAGTATGCGCGTAGCCATTCCAGCAGCAGCAGCGCCAGTGAGCACATGGAAGAATATGTTCATTTCTTGCCCTAACGTAGAGGCCGCTCGCCCGATCCCGGGAGCGCAGCCACGGTTGCAGAATAGGGAATCGGACCACGGAAGTCAATCAACTGCTGGCGGGGATCGGGTTGAGCGCGCCGGCTTGATAGGCCGCCGGTGGTCCCGCGCCGGTCCGGGTGGACGGAGCCCGGGCAGCGCTGGCCCGTGAGCGTCGGTCTGGCGAAGGTCCGGTGCCGCGTCGATCCGGGCGTGTGCGGAGCATCGGTGGCGGAAGGGCGGCCGGTGCTTCGGTGATGCTGGGTCCGGTCGAACATCGGGCCGGGAAGGCGGAGGATGGGGGCGGAAGACCGGGGCGATGGATCGGAAATCCCTGGCCTATCAGATTATTATCCGATTTCGCGATCGCCCCGTTTCTCGTCCGGCGGCAGCGATATCGATATCACCGGCATTCCCACCCCTCTCTCTGTCAATCACTTTTGCGCCCGGAACGGGCTGGTGTTTTGTACGATCGGGAATCTTGGTTTTCCACAGCATCAAGCGAACCAGATCGTTCTGGATATCGACTTTTCAACCACTTGCGGCGCTCACTCAGCCGGGCGGGGACTGCCGCCGGTGACCTCCGCGGGTCGCGATCCGGGCGCCTCTTTCGCGATCACACCCTCTTGCCTCGCCGATCCAACCGGGTCTCATCTCCGATCCAGCCGGGTCTGTTCGGAGTGCCACGCGATCAGGCGCGCCCGTCAGGCGACCGGACGGGTGAGTTCAACGCGGAGGCGCGCAGGAGCGGAGGGCCGCTGAGATTTGGCTCAACTGCCATCGGCTTTTGTCGGTTTGGGTGATTTCTACATTCTCTGCGGCCCTCGGCCCTTTTGCGGCTCTGCGTTGAGAGGCCCGCGCTTCCTGAGGTCATTCAATGGATTCGGAGCCGCGGTCGCCAGAGCGTGGAAGTCGGTCCGGCGTTGCTGCCGGTATGGCGTACCACCGTCTGGCGACGGCGGCTACGGGTTGCAATCGATTGGCGACTGCTTTTCATCGGTAGCTGCGCTCGCCAGAGCGTGGCCGAGGGCATCGGGCCACCGTCTGGCGCCCGCCTCGAGGGGACACGGGCCGATGGAACGAAAACGCGGGCGCGCTTCGCGCCTTTGGACACGCTGAGAGCCGCTCCGAGCCCGGACCACGAGTCATTCCGCCCTCCGGGAACGACAGCCGACTGACCACCTGGCTCAGCCGCTCAACACAACGCGCATCAGCGCCTTCCGGCCCCTCGACCGGGCTTGTTCAACTATGGGTCCAGTCCACGGGTTCGTTCCTCGCCTTGGCAACACCCTTTATTGTTCCCCTTCGGTTGGTTGTAGTGGGTGTTCACTTGCTGGCCTCCTGATAAGTTCGGGCGATCAGCTTCCTCCGAGAGTCCGGCTCTGAAATCAACAGAGCCTTGGAGAAGGCCCAGCCGCCTACATAGTAAACTGCAATAGCCTTCTTTGCGCTCAGCGCCTTGAGTGTCTCTTTCAGTTCAAGGCCCGCTCCCCAGTTGTTCCCAGCCAGAACAATGTTTGGCGTGTCCATCTGAGTCTCCTTCTGGTGATCCGCATCGTAGAATCGATTCAAGAACTTCTCGACTTGCTCCTTGGTGTGGTAGCCGTCTAAACCGCTAATCTGAAACCTGCCAAATGTTCCATCTGGAGCTGGCATCCAGCAGATGATCAAAATCGAGTTGGTGATGTGACGAATAACTTTGGGCTCTTCACCAGAATCAAACATCTGGTAGAGATTCATCGGCTGCCGAGGATCACTTAATGTATCTCCAAACCTCTGTGCAGGAGCGGCATTCTCTGCAAAAATCGGCAGGCTCCCAGCGATGATGGTGGCGAAAAGCAATGCTCTCATGGCGCAGGACTCGGTTGGCTGGGCTAACGTCGAAGCGGTGGCACCCGCAACCGGGTGCGCCAGTTCGATTCATGTTAAGGGTTTTTAATCACGGTTCAATCTCCGACTCGCGGCGGGGTAGCGGGTTGTCCACCCACGCCTTGTTGTGCGTTTCTTGTTCTTTAGCTTGTCAGTTCCACTCACAATAGACATAAAGAAGCTCCTTGTCCGGGTCATATACTTGGTAGCTCTGCGTGTTGAAACCAAGCCCCCCTTGGGAGAGAACCGTGACCCTACCGTTCGGTTCAGCGCCCCACCACCACGGCGCGTGGGGGAGAGACGGGCGATTGGCCTCCGTAAGAACAGTCGCACGCGGCTGCAAGTATGCCGCCCTCGTCAAATTGAGTCGATAGAACGCACCACCGCTCCCAAATCCACTGGATGTTGTCCACACCTTGCCGCTTGAGGGTTTAAAGCCGCACAACTTTGCATACGACATATCCGTGGTATCGGCGAATGCTGGTATTGTCCCGCGGAATTGTAGCCAGACGAAAAGCCCTACCGCAAGAATCAGAAGGGTTCCAACGAGAGTGATTCGTCCGATGAGCTTCTTCATTTCTCGCACAACGTCTAGCTCATCCTCGGCGGGGAGGGAAGCCTGAATTCAAACGAGAGCGTTGCCCGCCGTTGGATGGAGCGTTATTGTTCGCTTTTCTTTCGCTGGATGGAATGAAGGTGGCATTCGAATACTGAATCCTATCGCCACCGGTAACCTCTCGTTCAAACACGATCGTCTGGCCTCGAATGAATCCCTGCCGACCATTCCTTGTGGCGATCTTTCAATGATCAGTGATGCGGTAGCCAGTCCCTCTAAAGAAGCGAGTTCCGCCGTCGTAGAGACCAGTCTCAAATTCTGAATTCTGGGGGTTCATGCCGGCCCTGAGCAATTCGAGATCCTCCGCCGCATGAGCGATCACCTGATCAGGATTAGAAGCAGAGCGTAATTCGGTGGCAACCGGGAGCCGGTCGATGCCTTTGGTCGGAGTTGAGCATCCCGAGATGCTACCCGCGAGAAGAGCGATGCCGAGTAGTAGTCTCATTTTGTAGCGAACGTTCAAGAGGTGGCAGGCGAAGCCTTGCCACCCTCGCCGTGTTCGCCTTTAATCACCACGAACATCCCTCGAACTGACTTCGAGCCGAGGAGCGCCGCTGTAATTAGGAGAATCGCAGCTTTGGTTAACATCGGGGCTGCCGTAGACTGAAGCACCCCAAATCCAGGTTGTGCGGTAACTGGCACAACGGTAATCATGCGAAAAATTGCGTGCCCGAGCAAGCTCAAGCTCGATAAAACCGCGCCGAAATACGCCGCGCGAATCCGCAAAAGTAAGCCGAGACTTGATAAGGCGGCGAAGATTAAGAGGCCCAAGAGAGCATAAAAGATCGTTCGATCAAGGTCGTTGCTATTCGGCAAAACGACCAATCGCCCCAACGACGAGCCAATCTCAAGCACGCTGAACGCGAACAGAGCGGATCCCGCTGCTACATAGGCACTTGAATTTTCAATTAGCTTCATTTTTGAGGCGAACGATGAGCGCGTGCACCACTATCAGCGGGGGCGCACGTCGATCGCAGGGTTGAGGTTTTAGTCAGATGGAATCATCGAAATAAACGGCTGGTAGTGGCTTTCACGGCGCGGCTTGTTCTGCACTCGGTTTCTTCCTGAGCTCGATTCCGAGCAGGCAATCATTGGGGCGAAAACATCGCAGCTACCGCCACGATGGCAGACTCTTCCTCTCATATTCCCTCCAAGAGCGTGCTTGGGGGTAAGTTCTGTGTGCACCGCGTGGGAGAAGTCCAACACTGCAAAGAACGCTACCGATGATACGTGCAGTAGCCCAGCCAATGACAAGCATGCAGGCAAATGTGATTCCACCGGTGAGAATCCCTGCATCGATCTTGAAGAGATTAGTCAAGAACCCACCCAGCAAAAACCCACCAACCAGCGTTGGCAATGCTACCAGTGGTATCGCAAGAAATTGGGATATGTAGTATTTGCTGGTGGTGTTCATTTTCAGCAGATCAAGGTAGGGACACCGGTTGCCCGGTGCCCCCCTTACAGATCCCGGCGTGCGGAATTACCGCACCGGGCTCCTCAGAGGACGCGCACGCAGAGCGAAGCGGACCTTTGGTTGGCTTTCTGGTTTCCATCATGCAGGA